>JAWKXP010000014.1:0-94273 GCA_041396945.1 Sphingomonadaceae bacterium
GGCGAGGTCGTTGTCGGGTGAATAGGCGATGATCCGGGCAGGCCAGCGATCATCGCCCTCGGCGCGGATCACGCCGACGCCAACATCGTCATAGCGCGCCGCCTTTTCTACGACATGCGCGTTGGTGAGGATCTTGTTGCGGGTGATCGCAAAGCCGGTGCCATGGCCGAGGATCGCTGCGCGCTCTCCGTCCGAAGCAATGATGACGATTCGCACGACCCCGCGCGCGGCGGCATCGACATCCGCCTGTTCGGCCTGCGCCGGAACTGCGCTGAATAAGGCAGAGAAGATCGCGGCCCATGCCAGCAGGAATTGCTTCACCAGTTGCCCCCTTGCGGTGAATGTAACTTACGCGATCATATGCGCCTGAGGTTTGATCGCAAGATGCGGGAAGCGTTGTGGGGCGTCATCGTCTAGGAATGCGGCATGACCGGATGCAATACTTTTGCGGAGATGGATGACGAGGCCCGCTGGCAGGCGGTGCAGCGGCGCGATCGCGCGTTTGACGGAGCGTTCGTAACCGGGGTGCTTTCGACGGGCATCTATTGCCGCCCGTCCTGCGCCGCACGGCATCCCCGGCGCGAGAACGTGCGTTTTTTTGCGACGATTGCCGAAGCCGCAGCGGCGGGACTGCGCGCTTGCAAGCGCTGCCTGCCGGGCAATGTCCTGCGCGACGAGGCGGCGGTGCGCGCAGTGATCGACGCGATCAAGGCGGGTGAGGGCGGCACGCTCGATGAACTGGCGGCGATTGCGGACTATTCGCCGGGTCATCTGCAACGCGTGTTCAAGGCGGCGACAGGGCTTTCGCCTGCCGCCTATGCCCGCGCCTTGCGTGAGGAACGGGCGCGCGATGCCTTGAGCGGTGGCGGGGATGTCACCGGCGCGATCTATGCGGCGGGCTACGAATCTCCCTCGCGCTTCTATGCGGATACGAAAGGAAAGCTGGGCATGACGGCAAGCGACTGGCGCGATGGCGGAAAGGGGCGGACGATCCACTGGGCCACGGTCAAGACCTCGCTTGGGCAAATGCTGGTGGCAGCAACCGAGCGCGGCGTCTGCTGCTTGTCATTCAACGAGGACGAAGAAGACTTGCGCGCGCGCTTCCCGAAGGCCGAACTGGTCGAAAGCGGTGCGGATTTCCGCGAGCTGTTCGAGCGAGTCACCGACGCGGTCGAGCGCCCCGGAACCGGCCTCGACATCCCGCTTGATGTGCAGGGCACCGCGTTCCAGCAGCGTGTTTGGCAAGCCCTGCGAGAAATTCCGCCAGGCGAGACGCGATCCTATGGCGAACTGGCGGCGACGCTGGGCAATCCCAAGGCGAGCCGCGCGGTTGGCGGCGCGAATGGTGCGAACAAGGTGGCAGTGCTGATCCCCTGTCACCGGGTGATCGCGGCGTACGGCGGGCTGGGCGGTTATGCCTATGGCAGCGAGATCAAAGTTGAACTGTTGAAGCGCGAACGCGAGGGCTAGCCGCGCGCCCAGTCTCGCTTCGCCGGTTTCAGGGAATCAAGGAACGCCTTCGCACTCTCGCGATACTCCGCCCGCTTGCCCTCGCTCATCCGGTCCCAAGTCGAATAGGTCCGCGCCAGCCGGTGGTTGTCGCCCAGCTTATCGCGATTGCGATCGAGGAAGTGCCAGTAAAGTGCATTGAACGGACAGGCGCTTTCGCCGGTCTTCTTCGAGACCGAGTAGGCGCAGTCGCCGCAGTAATCGCTCATCTTGTTGATGTAATTGCCCGAGGCGGCGTAGGGCTTTGAGGCAAGCCTGCCCGCATCTGCCCAGAGCGCCATTGCCGCGACATTGGGCAACTCGACCCACTCGTAGGCATCGGCATAGACGACGAGGAACCAGTCTTCGACCTCTTGCGGCTTCACCCCTGCGAGCAGCGCAAAGTTGCCGAGCACCATCAGCCGCTGGATGTGATGCGCGTAGGCATTCTCGCGCGTCGAGCGCACGCAATCGGCCAGGCAGCGCATCTTCGTTTCGCCGGTCCAGTAGAACTCGGGCAGCCCGCGCTGCGCATTGAGCGCGTTGGCCCTGGCGAATTGCGGCATCTGCAGCCAGTACATGCCCCGGATATACTCGCGCCAGCCGATGATCTGGCGGATGAAACCCTCGACTGCGTTCAACGGCGCATCGCCTGCGTGATAGGCTTTCTCCGCCGCCTCGCAGCATTCGACCGGGTCTAGCAGGCCGAGGTTGATCGAGGTCGAAAGCAGCGAGTGGAACAGGTCGTCTTGCCCATGAACCATCGCGTCCTGATAGGTGCCGAAGTCGCAAAGCCGCTCTTCGATAAAGGCATCGAGAGCCTCGTGCGCCTGATCGGATGTGACCGGCCAGCCGAACTCTTCAAGGCTGCCGAAATGGTCCGAAAACTCTTTCTCGACCAGCTCGATGACTTCCTTCGTGATCTTGTCGGGCGCGAATTTCGGTGCGCACGGCGGGGCCAAGCCTTCCTTTGGCGGTTCGCGGTTCTGCTTGTCGTAATTCCACTCGCCGCCCTCGGGCATGTCGCCGTTCATCAGCAGCCCGGTTTTGCGGCGCATCTCGCGGTAGAAATTCTCCATCCGCAAGGTCTCGCGCCCCTCCGCCCAGTCGCGGAACGCGTCGATGGCGCAGAGGAAGCGGTCATCGGGCAGGACCTCGACCGGCAGGCCGAAGCGATCCTGCCAGCCGCGCACATTCTCGCGGCCCGCAAATTCCGCCGGTTCGACAATCCGTACGCGCTCGGGCGAATGGCGTTCCAAAGCACGCGCGAACTCGCCGGAGAAGGTCTGGGTGTTCTCCGCGACGGTCAGCTTCACATAGTCGACCTGCCACCCGGCCTCGCGCAGCTCCTTGGCAAAGTGGCGCATTGCCGACCAGACCAGAACCAGCTTCTGCTTGTGATACTTCACCCGCGTCGCCTTGCCGCGCAGCTCCATCATCAGGATCACCGAATCCGCCTTTGTCTGCCCGCGCAGCGAGGCGAGGGTGCGGGTCAACTGATCGCCGAGGATCGGGATGAGGGTCTTGCCGGGCATCACTGTATTAACCGCCGCAAAGCAGCAATGTGCCCGACGCAGCAAGCGCCCCTTGGGTCAGGTCACTCGATTTCGCCCTCGTCGGGCACGCGCGATGCGGCTTCCATCCGCCGCAACGTTGCCAGCGCGCGCGTGCCCTGGACGGTGCGATGCGGGTCTGAAACCAGCACCTGCGCCAATGCCTTCGCTTCATCGAAGCGACCGCGAAGGCCGAGAGAAATCGCATAAAGCGTGCGGATGCGCCCGGTCTCGGGCTGCAGTGCAAAGGCACGTTCGATGGCGGCATAGGCGAAGGGGGAAGGGCGGCTTCGCTCGCTCAGATGGGTGCGGAACAGCTCGGCCATCGCCAACGCATTGTCGGGATCGGCGCGCAAGGCGTTCACCAGCCTCTGGCGGATTGCCCGCCAGTCGATTGCCGCTTTGCCCCCCGTGATCCGGGACCGCTGCATCGCCGATTGCGCCTTTAGGACAGATGCGACGGGATGCGCCGGGTCCGTAGCCAACGCGCGGTCAATCGCCGCGTCTGCCTCGTCCAGCAGTGTCAGGTCGCGCGTCGCGAGCGCCATCCGGAGTTCGAGGGCGGCCAGCTCGGCAAGTACATCGGCGTTGCCCGGATGCGCCGCCGCAAGCTGTCGCAGCGCGCCAAGCGCTTCATCAGGTGACTGCCCGACCTGCCGCGCAAGATGCAGTTCAAGCAACTGCGAGCCGACCGGGCCAAGCGCTTCGGCCTTGACCTCGGGCGTCTCGCCAAGCGGTTCACGCGACCGGCGGTAAAGCAGGTCGGTCTCGGCATAGGTGCGAAGCTGCTGTTCCAGAGCATCGAGATCGCCAAACACCTGCGCGGCTTGCTCAGGTGAGGCACCGCGCGCGAAGGCGGCGAGATAGGCATCGAGCTGGCGCGGCCGCGCCGGATCGGACTTGAGTAAGTGGGTTAGAAGCCACGACCATGCGTAGAAATTGGCGCGGTGTTTCGCTTCGATATCGTCGACTTCGGAATTGAGCAGCGTATTAACCGCGACATCCCGTTTCTTCAGCTGTTTCAGGCGGTGATAGGTCGGTGCGCCGAACGTGTAGTGCCGGTCGATATCGAAGGCGACGGTCGAGACATATTCGGCAAAGCCCTCGCGATACCATGCCGGATAGGCCGCTGTGGAATTGCGGTACATGAAGTGGTGCGCGTATTCGTGGAACAGCGTCGCCTGTCCCGACAGTTCCTCCTTGCGGTACCCCGGCTTGCGGTTGGCGATCAGGAACGGGCCTTCGCTCGACTGATAATAGATGCCCGCGAGATAGCGCTGCCCGGTCACCTGCTGCACGGCCTTCGCGTCCTCAAGCAGGTAAACCGTTAGCGGCTCACCCACCGGCCTTGCCGACTTCGCCCCGATCTCGCGGCGCAGGATCTGGTCGAACCATTCGAGTTTCTTCGCCCAGCGTTCCAGTTCCATCGGATAGCCGTCCGAATAGATCGTGAAATGCGGCGTCTCCGCACGCAGCCACTCGCGCGCCTGCGCCGGCACAGCCAGCCAGAGCGACAAGAGGATTGCGAGGAGCAGGTGTCTCATGTGGGTCAAACGAAGCTGTAGGGGTCTATGTCTATGCCGATGCGCACCGACGAGGGAAAGTTCAGCGGATCGAGCCAGGCGCGGATGAACTTCTGCAATTCGGCGGAGCGGCGGGCGTTGATGAGCAGGCGATAGCGATACCTTCCGCGTAGCAGCGCCATCGGGGCAGGGGCGGGGCCAAGGATGGCGATCTCGGGCTGACTCGGCGCTGAACCGCCGATAGCGCGGGCGGCATCGCGGGCCTCGGCTTCGTCCTCGGAGGAAACGATAATCGCCGCCCAGCGCCCGAACGGCGGCGCCCCTGCATGGCGGCGGGCCTCGGTTTCGGCTTCGTAGAAGGCGTCGCGGTCGCCGTTGGCCAGCGCAGCGATGACGGCGGCTTCGGGATGGCGCGTCTGGATCAGCACTTCGCCCGGTTTGGAGGCGCGGCCCGCGCGGCCTGCGACCTGTGCTATCTGCTGGAAGGTGCGCTCGCCCGCACGCAGGTCTCCGCCTTCGAGGCCAAGGTCGGCATCGACCACGCCGACAAGCGTGAGTTCGGGGAAGTGATAGCCCTTGGTGACAAGCTGGGTGCCGACGATGACGTCGATCGCGCCCGCTTCGGCGGCGGCAACGAAATCGCCGATCTTCTCGGGGCTGTTGAGCGTGTCGGAGGTCACCTGCGCGACCCGCGCCTCGGGGAAGCGTTCGGCGACCTCGTCGGCGATGCGCTCGACACCGGGGCCGCAGGCGACCAGGCAGTCCACCGTCCCGCATTCGGGGCAGGCTTCGGGCACCGGCACGTCATGCCCGCAATGGTGGCAAGCCAGCCGACGCGAGAAACGGTGCTCGACCAGCCAGGCGGTGCAGTTGGGGCACTGGAATCGATAGCCGCAGTTGCGACATAGCGTGAGCGGCGCATAGCCGCGGCGGTTGAGGAAGAGCAGCGATTGCTCACCGCGTTCGAGCCGTTCGCGCATCGCGGCGACCAGCGGCTCGGCGAGCCAGTGACCGGGCGCGGGCTTGTCTTCGCGCAGGTCGAGGATTTCGATTTCGGGCAAGCTGGCCCCGCCAAACCGGCTCGGCAATTCGATGCGCCGGTAAATGCCCGCCTCGGCTAGCTGCATCGATTCGAGCGCGGGCGTCGCGCTGGCAAGGATGACCGGTGCCTTCTCGAACCGGGCGCGGATTACCGCGACATCGCGGGCGTTGTAACGCACGCCGTCGTCCTGCTTGAACGAGACCTCGTGCGCCTCATCGACCACGATCAGCCCGAGGTTCGCATAAGGCAAGAACAATGCCGAGCGCGCGCCGACCACGACCTGCGCCTCGCCATGCACGATCGCGCGCCATGCACGGCGGCGCTCGGTCGATTTGAGCGAGGAATGCCAGAGCACCGGCGCCACGCCGAAGCGGTCCTCGAAACGGCGCAGGAAGTTTTCGGTCAGCGCGATTTCAGGGAGCAGGACCAGCACTTGCCGGTCTTGCCGGATCGCTTCGGCCACGGCTTCGAAATAGGTTTCGGTCTTGCCTGAGCCGGTGACGCCATCGAGCAGGAAAGGCGCAAACTCATGCGCCCGTACTGCCGCGACGAAGGCGTCGGCGGCGGCCTGCTGTTCGTCCGAAAGCCTTGGCGCGTCGTGATCGGGATTGGCGCGCGGGTAGGGGCGGTCGATATCCACCGTCACCCCTTCGAGGACGCCCTGGCTTACCATTCCGCGAAGGACGCCATCGGACACGCCCGCCGCCTCGGCCAGTTCGCGGATCGTGCCTTGCTCGCCCTGCAGCGCGTCCATCGCGATTTCGCGCTGCGGGGTCATGCGCTCCGGCATTTGGCCGGTCAGGCGGTATTCGGTCGTCGTCCCGCCACCCTTGAGCGCAGCGTGGCTTCCGAGCGCCATGCGCGCCACCGACGAAATCGGCGCGCAATAATAGTCCGCCGTCCATTCGATCAGGCGGCGCAGCGATTCGCGCAAGGGTGGCACCGGCAGCACTTCCAGCACCGCGCGCAGCTTGCTTGCAGGCACCTCCTTTGCAGGCAGCCGCTCAGGCTCCCAAGCAATCCCGACAATCTGGCGCGGCCCCAGCGGTGCCACCACCACCGCGCCGAATTCAATCGTCATCCCCGCCGGAATGCGATAATCAAGCGCGACAAGTGCCGGATTGAAAACAAGAAGACGAACACGGTCCATTGCCGGACTATCTGGCACTGCAGGAGGCAAACGTGAAGGAGCGGGATATGGAAATGATGCAGGACGGCTCGATCAATCGCCGCAGGATGCTCGGCGGACTGGCGATGGGCGGGGCGATGCTGGCCTTGCCGGGGTGCATGTCGGTGCCCGGTTTCGGCCTGACCGATGCGATCAAGCGCATCCTCACGCTTTCCAGCCAGACCGCCTTTGCCAACCTGACCTCGCCGGATGGCTTCTGGGACAGCTCTGTTGCTCGGATTGGCCTTCCCGCGATGTTCAGGGGTGGCGGGCTCGCCAGCACCCTGCTCACGTCCGGGCCGGTGAAGAACCAGTTGCAAAAAGCGCTCAACAACGTCGCCGAAGACGGGGCCGAGCGAGCCGCGCCGCTGGTCGCCGATGCGATCCGCAATATCTCGTTCACCGATGCCGCCGCGATTATCGGCGGCGGGCCGACTGCCGCGACGGGTTTCCTGCGCCAGAACATGGGCAGCACGCTGGTTTCGGCGATGGTCCCGGCGCTCGGCGATGCGATGAAGGTTGCCAACAACCCGATCCTCTCGCAAGCCATCGCAGCTCTGTCTGGCGTGGATGTCGGGGGCGTCGCGCAGGCGCTCTCGTCCGATGTCGACAATGCGATCTGGGCTGAGATGGGCCTTGCCGAGAGCGAAATCCGCGCCAACCCGGAAAGCACCAACGATCCGATGCTGATCGCGGTATTGAAGGCAACCTGAGCGGCGGGGGCTGGCAGCGCGGGCGCGAGGTGCCTATAGCGGCGCGAATCCATTTGCAGGAGCGCCCGACGTGAAATTCTTCGCCGACACCGCCGAAATCGACGACATCAAGGACCTGGCCGCAACCGGCCTGCTCGATGGCGTCACCACCAACCCTTCGCTGATCCACAAGTCGGGCCGCGATTTCATGGAGGTGACGAAGGAAATCTGCGGGATCGTCGATGGTCCGGTCTCCGCCGAAGTCGTCGCGCTCGACCACGAGGGGGATGATGCGCAGGCCGAAGTGCTGCACCAAGATCGCGGACAACGTCTGCATCAAGGTGCCGCTCACGATCGACGGCCTCAAGACCTGCAAGAAGCTGACCGGCGACGGAACGATGGTAAACGTCACGCTTTGCTTCTCGGCCAATCAGGCGCTGCTCGCGGCCAAGGCCGGCGCGACCTTCGTTTCTCCCTTTGTCGGACGGCATGACGACAACGGCTTCGACGGCATGGACCTGATCGAGGACATCCGCCTGATTTACGACAATTACGATTTCGGTACGGAAATTCTCGTCGCCTCGATCCGCCATCCGGTCCACGTGCTGCAATCAGCCAAGATCGGCGCAGACGTGGCGACGATGCCGCCCAATGTCATTCGCGGCCTGTTCAAGCACGTCCTCACCGACAAGGGCATCGAGGCATTCCTCGCCGACTGGGAAAAGACCGGGCAGTCGATCTGATTGCCCACCCCCGGCCCCTCCCGCAGGCGGGAGGGGAGCGAGACTTGCCGAACCGAAGGTGAGGTTAGTCGCAGCCGGGTGGGCTTTCCCGCGCAACCATCCTTAGGCTAGCTGACCATTCTATGTCCGACGAATCCCCAGCAGACCAGTTCAAGGCCATCCTCGCCGGTGCCAGCCGCGCGATTGCGCATGATGCCGAGATCGAGGTCAACTGGACCGCCGACGCCCCCTCGATGGCGGGCAAGTCGATGCGCGTTCCGATGCCGGGGCGCAACCTGCCCAAATCGGCGGCGGTCGAGGCGAGGGGACACGCCGATTCCTTCGCGCTGCGCCTGCGCCACCACCACGAATCGCTCCACGCCCGCCACGCGCCCGCCGATCCCATCGCGCGCGCCTGCTTCGATGCGGTCGAGCGCGTACGTTACGAGGCGCTGGGTGCGAACAGCTATGCCGGGGTGAAGGACAACCTTTCCGCCGCGACCGACATGCGCATGGCCTCCGACCCGATTTCGCGCGCCGGGTCCGTCGATGAAGTGCCGGTACAGACCGCGCTCTCGCTGATGCTGCGCGAAAAGCTGACTGGCGAGCCGGTGCCCGACGTGGCGCGCGCGGGCGTCGATATGCTGCGCCAGTGGATCGACGAGAAGGCAGGCGGCGATTTCGACGCTCTCGCCAATTCGCTCGAGGACCAGAAAGCCTTCCAGTCGCTTTCGCTCGACATGCTCCAGCATCTCGAACTGACGCAGATGGACGAACTTCCCGACAACCCCGACGACGCCGAGGATATCGACGGCGAGGAGGAGACCGAGGAAGAGGAAACCGGCGACGATTCGGGCGAAGAGCAGGCGCCTAGCGAGATGGCCTCCGAAGCGACCGAAGGCGACGAGGACGGCGAAAGCGACGGCCAGCGCGAGGCCGGTGAGGAAATGCAGGAGGCCGATGCGGGCGAAGAGGGCGAGGACGGCATGATGCCGGTGCGCCCCAACCGCCCCTGGACCGACATTCCCGAAACCTTCGACTACAAGGTCTGGACCGAGGATTTCGACGAGGTCGTCGATGCGCCCGAGCTTTGCGACGAGGAAGAGCTGGCCCGCCTGCGCGCCTATCTCGATGCGCAGCTGAAAGGCCTGCAAGGCGTCGTCACCAAGCTTGCCAACCGGCTCCAGCGCCGCCTGATGGCGCAGCAGAACCGCTCGTGGGATTTCGACCAGGAAGAGGGGCTGCTCGATGCCGCAAGGCTGGCGCGCGTGGTTGTTTCGCCCGGCCAGTCGCTGTCCTACAAGGTCGAGCGCGATGTCGAGTTCAAGGATACCGTCGTCACGCTGCTGATCGACAATTCGGGTTCGATGCGCGGGCGGCCGATCTCGATCGCCGCGATCAGCGCCGACGTGCTGGCGCGCACGCTGGAGCGCTGCGGCGTGAAGACTGAAATCCTAGGTTTTACGACACGCGCGTGGAAAGGCGGGCAAAGCCGCGAGCACTGGCTGGCGAACGGCAAGCCGCAGCACCCGGGGCGGCTCAACGACCTCAGGCATATCGTATACAAGAAGGCCGACGAGCCTTGGCGCCGCGCGCGCCGTAACCTCGGCCTGATGATGCGCGAGGGGCTGCTCAAAGAAAATATCGACGGCGAAGCGCTGCTCTGGGCGCACACCCGCCTGCTCGCCCGCCCCGAAGACCGCCGCATCCTGATGGTCATCTCCGACGGCGCACCGGTCGACGATTCGACGCTCTCGGTGAACTCCGCCGGTTACCTCGAAGCCCACCTGCGCAAGGTCATCGAATGGATAGAGCGCCAGTCGCCCGTACAACTCGTCGCCATCGGCATCGGCCACGACGTGACGCGCTATTACCGCCGCGCGGTGACGATCATGGACGCGGAACAGCTCGGCGGGACGATGATCGAACAGCTTGCGGGGCTGTTCGAGGAGGAGTGAGTGTCCGGGTCTATCGCCTTGGCAATCATCCTCCTCCTGTCAATTGGACTGATTGCGATTGCGTACGAAAGTATGCGCAAATCCAAAGAGGATTCTCAACAGCAACGACAGATTGATCAATGGAGGACGAAGCTTAGCTTCGTGACTTCCATTGACGAGTTGGCTGTGGTTCCGGCGGGAATTTTGGATTATCGAGGTGTCCAAGGCGAGGAGGTTCTAGCGTGGGCTGAGATTGCGGATGAAGATGGCAGAGTGCTTATTACGAACAAGGCATTCGTAATCGAAACAGAACGTCGCAACGACCGGGTGACATTTGGTTCTGTTGCAAAGGTCGATTCTTTTTTGGATGGCTTGATAATTCGCAAGCGCACTGGGAGACCAAAAATTATAAAGATAGTCCACGATGGTCATTTCATAGCACTGGCAGAGCGGATTCTGCACATTGTTAACTAATCAATTCCAGCGGAATTGCCTCAATAATGCCCCCGACACTGAAGTATCTCTAGCGCTTGGTTGTCGCCTGATCCGACAACTCGGTAAACCAGCCGATGCTCGTCGGTTATGCGGCGTGACCACCAGCCTCTAAGATTTCGACGCAGCGGCTCGGGCTTGCCTGTGCCCGTAAATGGCGACCGGCTGCATTCCTCGATCAGTTTTGTGAGCTTTCGATAAGTAGCTTTGTCGTGCTCAATCCAGTGCTGGTAATCCGTCCAGCCATTGCGGACGAAGACGATCTTCATTCCGCTGCCTTGAGCAACTCGTCGAGATCGACTTCTACCACGTCACCCGCCTCAAGCTGGGCAATCCCTTCCGCCAGCCGGGCCGCGTTTTTCGGCGAGGACAGCAGGTGCGCGGTTTCCTGGATCGAGTTCCATTCCGACAGCGAGAGCATTACGACCGGCTCGCCGCCCTGGCGGGTGATGACGGTGTGGTCGCAATCGTTGACGACGCGGTCCATCACCGCCTTGAGGTTCTTGCGCGCATCCGAGTAAGTGACGACGTCCATATCCGGTCTCCTTGACTCAAGATATGTACAACAATCGGTACATTGTCAATCTCAGCGAGGCTCAGCCTTACGCCGCAGCATCCCCCCTCGACCCGAACCTCAGCCATTCCCGCTTGGTCGAAAAGCTTGGCAGCTTCACCTTGCCCGATTTTGCCGACAGGCCTTCGTCGGGCACATATTCGCCGATGAAGTTAGGCAGGCCTGCCTGCGCGAGGTGATAGGACGAGACGCGGTGGCGGGTGCAGAGACCGCCATTGCCGTCGTTGACCAGCGGGGTTTCGAATTCGACGCCCTGACTGTCGCGCATCGCGCGCTTTACGGTTGCGACGGCAAGCTGGCCTTCGCCGAAATCGAGCACAAATTGGGTATCGGCCGGAACGCCGAGCAGCCCTTCGATCAGCGCGCCCGAGCGCGAGAGATTGCGCAGGACGACGGGATAGTAGTGGTCCTCATGCACCGCGCCGATGGTGCGGTACATGGCGAAGCGATTGTCGCGCTGGCGTGACGGGCCTTCGGGTTCGATGACCCAGTTGCCATCCGATACGTTCTCGACGAATTCTGTGTTCGGCAGCGCCTTGCTGTAGATGTGACCCTGCACCAGCGTGACGCCCAGTTCGCGGATCATGGCAAGCTGGTCTTCAGGACTCGATCCCCTCGGCGGTGGTGTCCATGTCCACCGCGTTGGCGAAGCGCGACGATGGCCGCGATGATCGGCATTGCGAGATCCTTCCTGCGTCGCGCCGCGCACGAACGACTGGTCGATCTTGATCTTGTCGAACGGCGCGGTCTTCAAATAGCTGAGCGACGAATAGCCGGTCCCGAAATCGTCGAGCGCCAGCCGCACGCCCAGCGCTTTCAAGGCCTTGAACATCGCATCGGTCCCGTTGCCTTCGCGCACGAAGACAGACTCGGTAATCTCCAGCTCCAGCCGGTCGGGATCGAGGCCAGATGAGGCGAGCGCCGAAGCGACAATTCCCGGCAGCGATTCCTCGGCAAACTGGACCGGCGATACATTGACGGCAAGGCGCAGGCCCTGCGGCCAGTTTGCCGCATCCTGGCAGGCATTGCGCAGCACCCATTCGCCGATGCGGCAGATCAGGCTCGATTCCTCGGCAATCGGGATGAACACCGCCGGCGAGATATTGCCGTCCTTGGGATGGTTCCAGCGGATCAGCGTTTCCGCGCCGATGGCTTCGTTGGTCAGGGCGTCGACGACGGGCTGGTAATGCAGCTCCAACTCGCCATTGGCGATGGCATCCTGCAAGTCCACCTCCAGCCTGCGCCGGTCCTCGGCCGATTTGAGCAGGTCGCCGGAAAAGAACCGGAAGCGCCCGCGCCCGCTATGCTTGGCGGCATAGAGTGCAAGGTCGGCATTGCGGATCAGGTCTTCGGGCGTGGTTCCGTCGAAGGGGCTGACGGCCATCCCGATCGAGGCGCCGATCGAGCAGCGGTTGCCGTCGACCGAATAGGCTTGCGAGAGGCCCGAAATGATCGATTCGGCCAGTTCGCCCAGCGCGCCGCGATCTTCGACTTCGGGCAGGATCACCTGAAATTCGTCACCGCCGGGGCGGCAGACTCGTGTCTTGTCGCCGACGATGGCGACCAGCCGCTCGGCGACCTGCTGCAGCAATGCGTCGCCAGCCGAATGGCCCAGCGTATCGTTGACATGCTTGAACCGGTCGAGGTCGATCAGCAGCAGCGAGCAGGGCAGTTCGCGTGCCTTGCAGGAGGTCATCTCGCGTTCGAGAAGGTTGCCCATGTGGCGGCGATTGACGAGACCGGTCAGCGAATCCTTGTTGGCCAGCTCGGCGTTTTCTTCGGCAGAGCTGCGTTCGCGCGTCACGTCGGCGAAGAACCCGACGAAGCCGACGAATTCCTTTGCTGCGTTGTACTGCGCGCGGCCCGAGAGCGACCACCACTGGCGATTTTCGCCGTTGCCGGTCTCAAGCACGATCTCGGAAAACGCATTGCGGCGCGCGAGTGCCATCGGCAGGCTCGCGTGCGCCTGTTTCCCGCGCGTCGTCGCGCGCAGCAATTCGAGGAACGGTTTGCCGCCGAGATGTTCTCCCGGTGCAAGGATCGCCGCGACATTGGGCGAGAGGTAGGTCAGGTTGCCGTCGCTGTCGGTCGACCAGAACCCGCCGAGATCGAGGCTTTCGTAAGTGTCACAGAAGGTGGCGGCCTGCGTCTTGTCGAGGCGCATCGGACGCGGGGCGCTGCTGCCCAGTCCCATCCAGCCGCTCAGCTTGTTCTGCACCTTCGCAATCCCGTTATCGCATGCCGGACCGCAAGGGGCAGGGGCCGGCTTCATCGTGCTTCGGGAACTAGGGGCGAAGGGCTTATATTCTGTTAAGGTCTGGCAACGCGAAGCAGGCCCCGACGCTTGACCTGACCGGCGCGCGGCCTACAGCGCAGGGCCATGACCGATACGCCGCTGCGCCTGTTCAATTCGCTCACTCGCCAGATCGAGGATTTCGTGCCCGTCCATCCCGGAGAGGCGCGCGTCTATACCTGCGGGCCGACGGTCTATAACTACCCCCACATCGGCAACATGCGCGCCTATGTCTTTGCCGACATTCTGGGCCGGACGCTCAGCTTCAAGGGCTACAAGCTCACCCACGTCATCAACATCACCGATGTCGGGCACCTGACCGATGACGCCGACGCGGGCGAGGACAAGATGGAGAAGATGGCGGCGCAAAAGGCGCAGTCGATCTGGGACATCGCGCAGCACTATACCGAGGCATACTGGGCCGACGTGAAGGCGCTGAACATTCGCCAGCCCGCCGAGTGGTCGGTGGCGACGGATTACATTGCGGATATGCTCGATTTCGCGAAGCAAATCGCGCCGAAGCATTGCTACGAGCTGGACTCGGGGCTCTACTTCGACGTGTCTACAGTCGAGGATTATGGACGCCTCGCGCGCGCTGCGACCGACGACGAAGGCGAGGGCCGGATCGAAACGGTTGAGGGCAAGCGGCATGCGGCCGACTTCGCGATCTGGCGCAAGACTCCGGCGGGCGAAAAGCGCCAGATGGAATGGGATTCTCCCTGGGGGCCGGGGGCGCCGGGCTGGCATCTCGAGTGCTCGGTGATGTCGGGCAAGCTGCTCGGGTTTCCCTTCGACATCCACACCGGCGGGATCGACCACCGCGAAATTCATCATCCTAACGAAATTGCGCAAAATCAGGCGTTCTGCGGCTGCGGCGGGCTGTCGGAAGTCGCCAACTCGGGCGCGCGCGTGTGGATGCACAACAACTTCCTCGTCGAGCGCTCGGGCAAGATGAGCAAGTCGGCGGGCGAATTCCTGCGGCTGTCCTTGCTGATCGACAAGGGCTACCACCCACTCGCCTACCGCATGATGTGCCTGCAGGCGCATTACCGCTCGGAGCTTGAGTTCAGCTGGGAAGGGCTGGGCGCGGCGCTGACGCGGTTGAAGCGGATGGTTATGCAGGCGGAGAAGCTGTCCGATGCAGAGGCGGGCGATCCTTCGCACCCCAAGTTTGCTTCGCTCATCGAGAAGTTCGACGCGGCAATGTCCGACGACCTCAACACGCCAATTGCGCTGACCGCGCTTGAGGAGGCGCTGGCGGTCAAGAAAGTGGACGCAGCCGTGAAACGCGCGGTGATCGGGAAGATGGATGCTGTGCTTGGTCTCGACCTCTTTGGCTTGAACCGGACCGACCTCCGCATCCGCCCCAAGGCCGCCGAGATCACCGAAACCGAAATCGAAGACGCGCTCGTCCGTCGCAAGGCCGCGCGCGCCGAAAAGGACTTCGCCACCTCCGATGCGATCCGCGACGAGCTTGCCGCCAAGGGCGTCGAGGTCATGGACGGCGATCCGCTCGGTTGGGAGTGGAAGCTCGAAGCCTGACCTGCCCTGTTCCCCTCCCAGTGCGGAGGGGTTAGGGTGGGCATTGTAGCGCGATCCAGTACCGGGACAGGCCCACCCCCGGCCCCTCCCGTAAACGGGAGGGGAGAAGATGACCGTCACCGTCCTCAATGCGATGATCCGGCCGCTGGTCGAGCCGCATTTGCCCGACTGGGTCGATGTGCGCTGGTTTTCCTCGAACGAGGAACTTGTCGAACTGGCACCAGAAGCCGAGATCGGGTGGCTCGACAGCTTCGAATTCAGCTACACCCGGCAGGGCATGCGCGAGGGCGTGAAGCTCAAGTGGCTCAACACCATCGCCGCCGGGATCGAGAGTTTTCCGCTCGATGTGCTCAAGGAGCGCGGCGTAGTCTTTACCAATGGCGCGGGGCTGAACGCGGTGCCGATTGCCGAATATGTCGTGATGGGCATGCTGGTCATCGCCAAGGGCTATCGCGAGGTCGCGCGCTCGCAGGAGCGCAAGGAATGGCTGTTGCAGCCGCCCGGCACGCGTTCGCTCAACGGCACCAGCATGCTGATCGTCGGGGCAGGGGGCATCGGCCAGCGGGTGCGTGAACTGCTCGGTCCATGGGGCGTTTCCGTCACCGAAGTACGCCGCAGCGCATCGGACGGGGCGCTCGGCCCGGATGAATGGCGCGCGCGGCTCGGCGAGTTCGACTGGGTGCTCTGCCTCGTGCCCTCATCCTCCGCGACAGAAGCCATGTTTGGCGAGGCTGAATTCACGGCGATGAAGCAGGGCGCGGCCTTCCTCAATTTCGCGCGTGGCGAACTGGCGGATCAGGACGCGCTCATGGCCTCGCTCGATGCCGGGCACCTTGGTGCGGCGTTCCTCGATGTTGCCGTTCCCGAGCCATTGCCTGCCGATCACCCGCTCTGGAATTACGACAACGTCCACATCTCCTCGCACCTGTCGGGCCGTTCGCAGGAGACGCTGTTTCGCCTCGGCGCTGAGCGTTTCCTCGAAAACCTCGGGCGCTGGAAACGCGGGGAACCTCTTGCCGCCACGGTCGATTACGACCTCGGGTACTAGCTAAAAGTCTCGCTGTCCTTTGTCGCAGGGTCTCGGCGATCGGCGGTGACTTGCGCGAATCCCTTTGTTACGCGGGCCGCCAAGCACGGCCGAGAGGACAGAATGAGCGACGCGACCAGGAAATGTTCCGACCTTTTCATCGACTGCCTTGAGGAAGAGGGCGTTGAATATGTCTTCGGCGTGCCGGGTGAGGAAAACCTCGATTTCCTCGACTCGCTCTCGCGCTCGGAGAAGATCAGGCTGATCCTCACGCGCCACGAACAGGGCGCGGGCTTCATGGCAGCGACTTACGGGCGGCTGACGGGCAAAACCGGCGTTTGCCTTGCGACACTGGGGCCGGGCGCGACCAACCTCGTGACCTCTGCAGCCTATGCGACGCTTGGCGGGATGCCGATGCTGATGATTACCGGGCAAAAGCCGATCAAGAAATCGAAGCAGGGCCGCTTCCAGATCCTCGATGTGGTCTCGATGATGGAGCCGATCACCAAATACGCGCACCAGCTGGCGTCATCGGACAATCTGCCCAGCCGCGTGCGCGAGGCCTTCCGGCTAGCCGAGGAGGAAAAGCCCGGCGCGACGCATATCGAGTATCCCGAGGATATCGCGGCGGAAAAGACAGACGTCAGGCCCATCAAGCGCAGCACCGTGCGCCGCCCGACCGCAGACGTGAAATCGATCCGGCAGGCGGTGAAAGCGCTGGAAGAGGCGAAATGCCCGGTGCTGGTGATCGGCGCCGGTGCAAACCGCACGATGACGAGCCGCATGCTCAACCAGTTCGTCGAAAAGACCGGCATCCCCTTCCTGACCACTCAGCTGGGAAAGGGCGTGATCGACGAGCGTCACCCCCGCTTCCTTGGCTGCGCGGCGCTGTCATCGGGCGATTTCGTCCACCGCGCGATCGACGATGCCGATTGCATCGTCAACATCGGCCATGACGTGATCGAAAAGCCGCCGTTCTTCATGAAGCCCGACGGCCCGACGGTAATCCATATTTCGACCAAGACCGCCGAGGTCGACCCGGTCTATTTCCCGCATATCGAGGTGATCGGCGACATCGCCAACGCCATCTGGCAGATCAAGGAAGACATCGTCGCCTCGCCCGCGTGGAAGTTCGACCACATGCTGGCCTATCACGCGGCAGAGCTCGAACACACGGGCAAGCTCGAGGAGGACGAGCGCTTCCCGATTTTCCCGCCGCATCTTGTGACGAAGGTGCGCGATTGCCTGCCCGATGACGGGATCATTTGCCTCGACAACGGCGTTTACAAGATCTGGTTCGCGCGCGGTTACACCGCCTATCGCCCGAATACCGTCCTGCTCGATAACGCGCTGGCGACAATGGGCGCGGGGCTGCCCTCGGCGATGGCCGCAGCTATGGTCTATCCGAACCGCAAGGTCATGGCGATTTGCGGCGACGGCGGGTTCATGATGAACAGCCAGGAGATGGAGACCGCCGTCCGCCTCGGGCTTAACATCACCGTGCTGATCCTGCGCGACGATGCCTATGGCATGATCCGCTGGAAGCAGGCGCATATGGGCTTCGAGGATTATGGCCTGACCTATAGCAACCCCGATTTCGTCACCCACGCCGAGAGCTACGGCGCGATCGGTCACCGCATCGAAAGCGCGGCACATCTCGTCGAAGTGCTCGCGCATTGCCGCGAAACGCCGGGCGTCCACCTGATCGACTGCCCGGTCGACTATTCGGAGAACGACCGAATCCTCAACGAAGAGATCGCCCGGCTCGCCAAAGAGCTATGAGGCTTGCCTGCCGGTGAAACCCCGTCGCGATATGTGGCGCGGGCCGGTTGTCGGCGCGGCGCAAATCCTGCACTGCGTGGGTAACTCAGGAACACGCGCTGTCTCGCCAGCGCGAACGGAGATGTGAATGGTCCAGCTCAAAGACACCTATCCGCTTTACCTCAACAACAAGGCGGTGCAGCCGAACACCGATCTGGCGGTGACCGACAAGTTCACCGGCGAGGTGGCGTTCCGCGTCGCGCTGGCGACGCCCGATGTGATCGACGAGGCGATTGCGGGCACGGTGCGCGCTGCAGAGCCGATGGCGCGGCTTGCCTCTTACGAAAAGCAGCAGGTGCTCGATCACTCTGTCGCGCGCTTTCGTGAGCGGTTCGACGAGCTGGCCTATGCGCTTTGTGTCGAGGCGGGCAAGCCGATCAAGGATGCCGAGGGTGAGGTCACGCGCCTGATCGACACCTTCCGCATCGCTGCCGAGGAAGCCACACGCAATTATGGCGAAGTGCAGCCGCTCGACATTTCCCCGCGCGCCAAGGGCTATTTGGGCATGTGGAAGCGCGTGCCGATCGGGCCGTGCAGCTTCATCAGCCCGTTCAATTTCCCGCTGAACCTTGCCGCGCACAAGATCGCGCCTGCCATCGCGATGGGCTGCCCCTTCGTGATGAAGCCTGCAAGCCTGACGCCGCTGGGCGCGATCATCATGGGCGAAGTGCTGAGCGAGTGCGACATCCTGCCCGAAGGCGCGTTCTCGATCCTTCCGGCAAGCCGCGACGGGGCAGGGCTGTTCACCACCGATGACCGGCTCAAGCTGCTGAGCTTTACCGGATCGCCCGATGTTGGCTGGGACCTCAAGGCGAAGTCGGGCAAGAAGAAGGTCGTGCTCGAACTGGGCGGCAATGCGGCGGTGATCGTCGACAAGGATGCCGATCTTGACCATGCATTGGAGCGCATCATCTTTGGCGCGTTCTACCAGTCGGGGCAAAGCTGCATCGGCGTGCAGCGCGTGGTGATCCACGAGGACATCTACGACCGCTTCAAGGAGATGCTGGTCGCCAGGACGAAGACGCTGGTGGCGGGTGATCCCAAGGACCGCGACACCTTCATCGGCCCGATGATCTCCGAAAAGGAGGCGACCCGTCTCAAGGGCTGGATCGACGAGGCAGTTGCCGCCGGGGCGACGCTGCTCTGTGGCGGCAATCTCGAAGGTGCAATGCTCGAAGCGACGCTGATGGAAGGCGTCGACCGCGATTGCGACGCGAGCAAGGAAGAAGCCTTCGGTCCGCTCGCGATCCTGTCGAAATTCAGCGACTGGGACGCGGCGCTGGCCGAGGTCAACGATTCGAAATTCGGGCTTCAGGCGGGCATCTTCACCCGTGACATCCACAAGGTGCTCGATGCCTGGGACCTGCTCGATATGGGCGGTGTCGTGGTCAACGATGTCTCCAGCTATCGCGTCGACAACATGCCCTATGGCGGGGTGAAAGATTCAGGGCTGGGCCGTGAAGGCATCCGCTTCGCGATGGAAGACATGAGCGAGATCCGGAACCTGATTATCCGGCGGGAATCGGCGGGTTGAGGTAGGACCAGCCCATATTGAACGGCAGGTAGAGGTCTCGCGCCCGCTCAGCACTCCTCAAGCAGCAGCAGTTCCGCCTCGACCGTCAATACCGCCTCCGGCAGCGTCACATGATCGACCTTCACGATCACCGCATCCGCGACCAGCTGGCCGGGGATCGTGAACTCGTGATCGGGGAGGGCGGCAATCAGGTGCTCGCCTGCCTCGATCGCTTCGCTGCCTTCAAAGTGCAGGACCAATGTATGCCGCGCGCCTGAAAAGGTTATGCTGCTCCACGGACGTTCGGCGTGGCTGACGAGTTCCGCCCGATCGTCGGCGAGCCGCATCAGTTCTGCCACGAGCCGCCGTCTCGGCCCGCGTTCGACATGGCGACGAGCGGTGCGGGCCATTGCGCGGTCGGCTGCGCAATCAACCTGCATTGTTCGCCTCCGTGTAGCTTCGCATGAACTGTTCGATTCGCTTCGCCGTGCCTTCGCGCGGGGTGCGGCCATTGCGCAGGTCGGCGACGAAACGCGGATCTTGCGCGGCAAGCCGCCCGAATCGCGTCCAGGCCATGCCTGTATCCCTCAGGAATCGTTCGATCTTGCGCAGCAGCATGGGGCGTCCTCCTTGGCGAATCGGTTACAATGGTTTACTTTTGTTCCATTTGAAATCCTACTTGTCTAGGATATTTCTTTCGCGTAGGAAGAGGGAATGGAAACTGGCACCGCACAGGCCCGACTCGTCGAACTCGCGGAGGACCGCAAGGTCAGTCTCGCCGCGCTTTCGCGTATGATCGGTAAGAACGCCAGCTATCTCCAGCAGTTCGTGAAGAAGGGTAGCCCGCGCAAGCTCGACGAGGAAGATCGCGGCAAACTGGCGCGGTTCTTCGCGGTTTCCGAGGACGAATTGCGCTCGGCGGAAGAAATATCCTACGTCAGTTCAGGAGGCCGGAGCGCGGACTGGATCGACGTTCCGCGGCTTGCGCTCGGCGCCTCAGCTGGCCCCGGCCATCTTGCCGAAGACGAATCGGCTATCGGCGCATTCCGCTTCTCGACCCGCTGGCTGCGCGAACAGGGCCTCGACGGCACGATGCTCTCGGCCATTGCCGTAACCGGCGATTCGATGGAGCCGACCTTGCGCGACGGAGACGAAATCCTTGTCGACCGTAGCCCGCGCCCTGCGATGAGCGGTATTCACGTCGTGCGCATTGAGGACAGTCTTCTGGTCAAGCGCATCGACATGAGCCGCCCCGGCATCGTCGCGCTGATCAGCGACAATCAGGCCTACCGTCCTATGGAACTGCCGCAGGGCGAGGTCGAGATCGTCGGCAAGGTCGTCTGGAAGAGCGGCAGGCTCTAGGCGTTGCAATCCGCCTGCGATAACGCCATCTCACCGCCATGACCGAAACGACCGATATCCCAATGCGCGCCGCGATTATCCCGGTGACGCCGCTTGAGCAGAACTGCACGCTGATCTGGTGCACCAAGACCATGAAGGGTGCTTTCACAGATCCCGGCGGCGACCTGCATTTGCTGCGTGAGGCACTGGAGAAGACAGGGGTGACGCTGGAAAAGATCCTCGTTACCCACGGCCACCTCGACCATTGCGGCCTTGCCGGCGAGTTCGCGAAGGAAATGGGCGTCCCGCTCGAAGGGCCGCAGGAGGAAGACCGCTTCTGGATCGCGCAACTGGGCGAAGACGGCGGAAAATGGGGCGTTCCCGCAGCAACCTTCGAGCCCGACCGCTGGCTTAACAACGGCGACACGGTGACAGTCGGCGACCTGACGCTCGATGTCTATCACTGCCCTGGCCACACCCCCGGCCACGTCGTGTTTCACCACGCGCCCTCGAACTTCGCCATCGTCGGCGACGTGCTGTTTCGCGGCTCGGTAGGCCGCACCGATTTCCCGCGCGGCGATTTCCAGCAGCTTGCCGATTCGATCACCGGAAAGCTCTGGCCGCTGGGCGATAACGTCACCTTCGTGCCGGGGCATGGCCCGACCAGCACTTTCGGTGAGGAACGGCGCAGCAATCCCTTTGTCGGGGACGCTGCGTTGTCGTGAATCGGCTCAGGTCGGGAAATTCTTGGTAGCGATCAGCACCGCAACCACCGCAAGCCCGACATGGGTCAGCATGGTTATCAGCGTACCGACCATGCGCCCGACATGCGGCCCCGGTGCGTCCATCCCGATCACATGCGCCACGCGGCCAAGCATGAACGCCGCCCCGACAATCGCCAGCCAGGTCCCGCCCGCGCCGGTCATCTCGATCAGGCCGATCAGGATCAGCGCCAAGGGGACATTCTCGATGAAGTTCGCCTGTGCCCGCATCCGGCGAATCAGCGCTTCGTTACCGGCATCGCCGTGGATGATTCTCTCCGCCGCGCGCACCCGCCCGATACGAATCATGTGCCAGACATTGATGACGACGGCAGCCGCCGAGAGCGACAGCGTGGTTTGCAGGATCATTTATTCCTCTCCCTTGTTCTCAAAGCCACGTTGCGCCATGCTTTGCCGGGTTGCAAGTCGCGGGAATTGCGTTATAGGCGCGCCTTCGATGCCGCCGGGCCCGACGTGGTTATGGCGGCCTTTTTGACGAAACCACAGATTCAGGAACAGGTGCCGAGATGGCTGTCCCTAAAAGAAAAGTTAGCCCGTCCCGCCGGGGCATGCGCCGCAGCCATGACGCCTTGAAGGCCGAAGCATTCCACGAATGCTCGAACTGCGGTGAACTCAAGCGCCCGCACAACCTGTGCGAGGCCTGCGGCCACTACAACGGGCGCGAAATCGTCGCGGTCGGACTCTAAGTCCTAGCGAAGCCGGAGAATTCCAATGACTTTGCCGCGTATCGCCATTGACGCGATGGGCGGCGATGAAGGCGTGCGCGTAATGATCGCGGGCGCCGCATTGGCGCGTCACCGGCACGACCGGTTCAAGTTCCTGCTGGTGGGTGACCAGACGCGGATCGAAGCCGCGCTGAATAATCACCCGAACCTGCGCGCCGCATCCGAAGTGTTGCATGCCGACGACGTGATCTCCGGCGAGGACAAGCCTTCGCAGGCGCTGCGCCGTGCCAAGACCACGTCGATGGGCATGGCGATCAACGCGGTAAAGCAGGGCGATGCCGGGGCTGCCGTAAGTGGCGGCAATACCGGTGCGCTGATGGCTATTTCCAAGCTCTCGCTGCGCACCATGCCGGGGATCGACCGGCCTGCGCTTGCCGCATTGCTGCCGACGCTGGGCGACAACGACCTTGTCATGCTCGACCTTGGCGCGAACACCGAGTGTGATGCGCGCAACCTGATCCAGTTCGCGATCATGGGCGCGGCCTATTCGCGTGTCGTCACGGGCCGCGATGCCCCGCGCACGCGCCTGCTCAACATCGGCACCGAAGAGATCAAAGGCACCGATTCAGTGCAGATCGCCGCAGCCGTGCTGCGAGAAGCCGCCAACGACCTTTCGATCAGCTTCGATGGCTATGCCGAGGCGGACAAGCTGGGCGGGGGCGATATCGACGTGGTCGTCACCGATGGCTTTTCCGGGAATATCGCGCTCAAGGCGGTCGAAGGCACCGCGCGTTTTGTTGCCGACCTCCTGCGCCGCAGCTTTTCCAGTTCGCTGCGCTCCAAGTTCGGGTTCCTGATTTCGCGCCCGGCGACCGAGCTGCTCAAGACCCATCTCGACCCCAACAATCACAACGGCGCGGTCTTCCTTGGCCTCAACGGAATTGTGGTCAAAAGCCACGGCAGCGCCACGGCGGCTGGTGTTGCCAATGCAGTTGCGGTAACCGCGCGGCTGTTGGAGGAGAACGTGACCGAACGCATCATGGCCGACCTTGACCGGGTCGGGGAAGACGAACTGCGCATTCAGCCGCAGGCCGAGAGCCGCAGCTGATGCGAAGGTCAGTCCTGCTTGGCACCGGATCGGCACTGCCCCGGCGCGCCGTTTCCAACGAGGAACTCTCGAAAACAGTCGATACCAGCGACGAATGGATCGTCGAGCGTACCGGCATCCGCAATCGCTATATCGCCGCCGATGACGAGACGACCTCTTCGCTCGCCATTGGTGCGGCCGAGGCGGCGATCGCGGCGGCGGGCGTCGAAGCCACATCGATCGACCTGATCGTGCTGGCGACCGCGACGCCCGACCAGACCTTCCCGGCAACCGCCACGATCGTTCAGCAAGCGCTGGGCTGCAACGGCGGCATCGCCTTCGACGTGGCGGCGGTCTGCTCGGGTTTCCTCTATGCGATGGGCGTCGCCGATTCGATGCTGCGCTCTGGCATGGCCAATCGCGCGCTGGTGATCGGCGCGGAAACCTTCAGCCGCATTCTCGACTGGGACGACCGCGCCACTTGCGTCCTTTTTGGCGACGGTGCGGGCGCGATCGTGCTCGACGCGCAGGATGCGGAAGCGGCAGGCGAACGCGGGATTATCGCCACACGCCTGCATGCCGACGGTGCGCACAACCAGTTGCTCTATGTCGATGGCGGGCCGTCGACCACGAAGACCGTCGGTCACGTCCGCATGAAGGGCAGCGAAGTCTTCAAGCATGCGGTGGTCAACCTTTCCTCGGTGCTCAGGGAAGTCGTCGAGGAAGCGGGCATTGCGCAGACCGATATCGACTGGCTTGTGCCGCATCAGGCAAATGCGCGCATCCTCACCGCGACCGGTCGCAAGCTTGGCCTGCCGCCGGAGAAGGTTGTCGTCACCGTCGACCAGCATGCCAACACATCTGCCGCATCGGTGCCTTTGGCGCTCGATGTTGCGGTGAAGGACGGGCGCATCAAGCCCGGCGATCTCGTGATGTTCGAGGCGATGGGCGGCGGCTTTACATGGGGCGCAAGCCTGGTGCGGATGTAGCCTCCCCGGAGGCTCGGCACTTTTGTAAAACCGCAGGCATTGCGTCGCTGACATTTTCGTATAGTATTCAACCTTTCCGGGAGGTCGCGCACGGAGGGCGAGGGCGTCATGGGCTCCAGCGATACATTGACACGGGCGGCCATTGCGGACGCCATCCATACTGAAATCGGACTGTCGCGATCTGAATCGCTGACGATGGTCGAATCGATCATCGGGCATATCTGCGATGCGCTCGAAGATGGCCAGAATGTAAAGATTTCCGGCTTCGGCACCTTCCTGCTGCGCGACAAGGCAGAGCGCATCGGGCGCAATCCGAAAACGGGCGTCGAAGTTCCGATCACGCCGCGCCGCGTGCTGACCTTCCGCGCCAGCCAGATCCTCAAGGACCGGATCAAGGCCGGGAGATGAGCGGCCCCGCGCTCTCGCCGCTGTTTAGCGACGGCAAGGCGCCCGGCGCGATGCGTACGATCGGAGAAGTCTCCAAGGCGCTCGGCATCCGGCAGCATGTGCTGCGATACTGGGAAGAGCAATTCCCGATGCTGCGCCCGGTAAAGCGCAGCGGCGGCAGGCGGTACTACCGGCCCGAGGATGTCACCCTCATCGCGACGATAGACCGGCTGGTTCACAAGCAAGGCTATACCCTGCGCGGGGCGCGCAAGGCGATCGAGGCGGGGCAGGGGACCGCACCTGCTCCGGCTGGCGATGTCTCGGGTAATTCTTCGGAGATTGCCGAATTGAAGGCCGGGCTTGAGGCGATCCGCACCCGGCTATCCGCCGCGCTCACTCGCGCCTGAGTAGCCCGTTCAGCTTACAGCCTGCGGCCCCAGCTCGGCATCGAGATCGCGCGGGCGTACGAGATGGACGAGGCGGGCGCATTCCTCGTCGGCATCGTCCCAGCTGTCGATATCCAGTTCGAGGACGGCAAAGGCCGCCGTCGGGAACTTTACCTCGACAATCTCGCGCAGCGGGCTGCTGCCGTCGTCGGGGACGAGATCGAAGATCAGGTCCTCAAGCCCCGGATTGTGCCCGGTAATGATGAGCGCTTCGGTGCTCTCGTCCTGTTCGCGCAGCAGGTCGAGCAATTGCGCCGAGCTGGCAAGATAGACCCGGCGATCCCAGTTTATTGGCGGCGTCGAGCCCGCGGCATCGGAGGCAATTTCGATGGTTTCGGCCACGCGCACGGCTGGCGAGGCGATAACCTTGTTCCAGCGCTGGCCATGATCGCGGATATGCTTGCCCATCAGCGCCGCGCCCTTGCGACCGCGCTCATTGAGCGGGCGGTCGAAATCCCTCAGCCGCGCGTCGTTCCAGTCTGATTTGGCATGCCGGAACAGTCCGAGGGTCTTCATCAGGTTTCCACTGCGTCGCTCTGGGCTTTGCCGGTCTGGCTGCCCGCATGTCCCTCTGCGATTGCGGACAGCGCTTCGTCAAGGGAAACGCGGCGCACCGGGGTGCCTTCAGGAAAAGCAGAAAGCAGGCGCGAGGGGAAGGCGGCGGAGAGAACTACGAAATGCCCCCGATCCTCACGGCTGCGCACGAGCCGCCCGAAGGCCTGTGCCAGCTTTCCCCGAATGATCGCATCGTCATAGGCAGCGCCGCCATGCGCAAGCCTGCGGGCGCGGTGCAGGATCGAGGGGCGCGGCCAGGGCACCTGCTCCATTACCACCAGCCGGAGCGAATGACCCGGCACGTCCACCCCATCGCGCAAGGCATCGGTGCCGAGCAGCGATGCAGCGGGATCGTCGCGGAAAATATCGACGAGCGTGCCGGTGTCGATCGGATCGACATGCTGCGCATAAAGCGGCAGGTCGGCGCGCGCGAGTCGATCCGCAATGCGGCCATGCACCGCGCGCAGGCGGCGGATCGCGGTGAACAGCCCCAGCACGCCGCCTCCCGATGCTTCGATCAGCCGCGCATAGGCTCCAGCCAATGCGGCGAGGTCTCCGCGCTTGATATCGGTGACGATCAGTACCTCGGCCTGGCTTGCATAGTCGAACGGGCTCTGATGATTGGCAACGACCGGCGTGACCGGCACATGCGGCGCGCCGCTGCGCTCGATGGCTGCTGACCACGATTGCTCGTCGCCAAGCCCATGCCCGTCCGCCAGTGTCGCAGAGGTCATCATCACGCCGTGCGCGGGTTCGAGCACGACCTTGGCAAAGGGTTTCATCGGATCGAGCCAGCGGCGGTGGATGCCGAGGTCGAACTCTCGCGAATCGGAGCGGTCCACCGCGAGCCAATCGACGAATTCGGGGTCCGCCGGGCCGCCGAGCCGGTCAAGCAGCGCCTCCCATGCCGCTAGCAGGTCGACGCGCCAGGACAGCGAATGGCGCGCGCCTTCGATCCGGGCGCGGCCCTGTCCGTCGAGCCAGTCGGGCGGTTCTTCGAGCAGCGCTTCGAGTCGCCCGCCGATGCGGATCAAGGGCTGGCGCAGTTCGGCGAGCGCGGCGCGGGCGGCTTGTGCCAGTTCGACGAACGGACCCTCAAGCTGTGCAGCTTCTGTCTCGAGCCCGTAACCCGCTTCGACACTGCCCGATTCGTCGCGGGCGTAAACCAGCGTGCGGACTGCAGCGAGCAATTGCTCCAGAGGCCCCGACGGCGCGCCTTCGACGATCCGTTGCAGCCAGCCATCGCCGGTCAGCGCCCCTGCCGCCTCGCGCGCTTCGGCAATGGCGATTGCCCCTGCCTCGTCATAACTGGCGAGGTCGGCGAGTCGCGCGGCAAGTCCGCGCCGCCGCCCACGCGCATTCTTTTCCGGGCCGATGACCCAGCGCCGCAGTTCGATCGCCTCGCTCCCGGTCAACGCCGCGGCAAAGGTCGAATCGGCGGCATCGAAGACGTGATGGCCCTCGTCAAAGACGATGCGAGTGGGTTGCAAGGCCATGTCGCGGCCCCGCGCGGCGTTGACCATGACGAGCGCATGGTTGGCGATCACGAGGTCGGCATTGGCGCTGGCCCGCGCTGCGCGCTCGATGAAGCATTTGCGGTAATGCGGGCACCCGGCATAGACGCATTCGCCGCGCTGGTCGGTGAGCGCGGTGATCCCGCGTTTGCGGAACAAGGTGCCGAGCCAGCCCGGCAGGTCGCCGCCGATCATGTCGCCGTCTTGCGTGTACGCGGCCCAACGCGCCACCAGTTGCGCGAGGATCGCCGCACGCCCGGCAAAGCCGCCTTGCAGTGCGTCTTCGAGGTTAAGCAGGCAGAGGTAGTTCTCGCGGCCCTTGCGCACGACGACGGGGCGTGAGCCATCGGGACGACGCTCGGGCCAGGCGCGGCGGGATTCGGCGCGCAGCTGGCGTTGCAAGGCTTTGGTGAAGGTCGAGACCCAGACCGTTCCGCCCGCCTCCTGCGCCCAGTAGGACGCGGGGGCGAGGTAGCCCAAAGTCTTGCCGATCCCGGTCCCGGCCTGTGCCAGCAGCACGCGTGGCTGACCCTTGGCCGGGCGCGGCTCGAAGATATGCGATGCGTCGACCGCATAGGCGCGCTGCGTCGGGCGTTGCTCAGCCTGTGCTCCGGTGAGTGCAGCCAGCTGCGCCAGCACCGCTTCCTCGGGCATGTCCAGCGGACGCGGCTGCGTGGGCGAGGGGCTCTCGTCCCATTCGGGCAGGCGCGAGAACAACCAGCGCTCGGCCCGCTCGGGTTTGGCGATCCGCGCCGTGAGCAGGTTCGCCCAGGGCCAGCGCAAACGGGTCAGCGCCTGAAGTGCGGTCCACGCACCCTCGCGGAACTCCCAATCAGCGGATTCGCATTCGGCCAGCAAAACACCTGAAGCCTCTTGCAAGAGCGCCGGGACTGCGTCGTCGCCGTCCGGGTTCGGCCAAGCCCAACGCATGCGCCAGCCCTTGAGGGTGGGCACCACGAACCGGGCAGGGCGCACAAAGGCGTAAAGTTCCAGCAGGTCCAACCCGGAAAGGTCGGGATAGCTAAGCCGCGTCGCCACCAGCGGCGCATTGATGAGCAAAAGCGGCGTGTCGGCCGCTGCCGTAACCGCTTCGCCCTTCGATGTCGCTCGGGTCGCGCCTTCGCTCTCCTTCAGCCAGGAGCCGCTATGGCTGGCATGTAGGGCAGGAAGGGCGAGCGTGGGCATCGTAAGACGCTGCCGCGATGAGAACGAATTGTAAACATCGGCTGGCTATTTCCCGACAGAAGAAGGTGATCGGGAGGCCGGAAATGAGGAAAAAGCTGATCCTTTGCGCGCTACTGGCCGCTTCATCACCCGCGCTTGCCGAGGACGCGCGGACTGTCGTCGAAGAGCATGAAGCAGCACATCGCGCCAAAGACATGGCGGCGTTTCTCTCGCTTTATGCCGCCGACGCCGAAGTCTATCTCGATGGCGCCGGGCCGATAAAAGGCCGCGCCGCAATCCGCGATGTCTATGCGCTAAACTTTGCAGCGACGGGATACGACGTTCGCGTCGTCTCGCGTGAAGTCAGCGGCGAGCGCGTTGTCGATACAGAACGAATGACCATGCCCGGCGGCCAGGTCATCTGCTGTTCGCAAGCAGAATATGTCGTGCGCGGCGGGCTGATCCGGCAGGTTTTCCTGACCAGCCCATAGGGCGTGGGTTACCCCGCGTCGTTCGCGCCGACCTGCTTGAGCGGCACGTCTTCCTTGAAGGTGTGCGTGATGTAGGGGAACGGGATCTCGATTCCCGCCGCATCCAACTCGCGCTTGATGGCCCGGATAACATGGCTCTTGGTTTCCCAGATGTCGCGCGGCTTCGACTCGCACCAGAAGCGCACTAGGAAATCGACAGAGCTGGAATTGAATTCCTGCGCGAAGATATCGATGGGGCGGCCATCGACGATATGATCGACCGACTCCACCGCCTTGTGGATCACCGGAATCGCTGCCTCAAGGTCCGTGTCATACGAGACGCCCACGACAACCTCCGAACGGCGCACGTCGAGGTCAGTCAGGATCTGCACCGGGTTCTTGAACAGCATCGAATTGGGCACGACAGTGAGTTCATTGGACATCTGGCGGATATGCGTTTCGCGCAGGGTGGTCTTCTCCACCTTGCCGCGAATGCCTTCGAACTCGATCACGTCCCCGACGTTCATCTTGTCGCGCAGCATCAGCAGGACGCCGGCGAGGAAGTTTTCGAAGATGTCCTGAAACGCGAAACCGATAGCCAGCGCGCCGACGCCAAGGCCAGCGACCAGTCCGCCCAGTGTGAAGCTGGGAATCGCTATTGTCAGTGCAAGGGTAACGCCGATCAGCCAGATCGCCAGCTTTACCATCGTCTGGATAAGCCGCTTGAGATCGGTGCGCAGCTCGGTGCGGCGGGTGATGCGGTCGGCGATCCTGACTGCCGATCTCGCGACCAGCCAGGTGATGATGAAGATAACCAGCGCGATCACGAGAGTCGGTAGCATCTCTACCGCGCCTGTGGCCATCGCCTGCAACTGGTTCTGCAATGTCTCGACGTAGTTCATCCTTGCCCTTCTTTTTCTGTTGCCTTGTGAACGTTAAGCGACGGGCGGGATGAAGGTTCCGCGCACCTTCGCACTTGCGAAAACCCCGGCGAAAGGCGATGGAGCCGCGCATGAGCGATACGTTGACCGATGACGCCCTGATCGAAGCCGCCCGTGTCTCGAAGGCATGGCCGTTTCAGGAAGCCCAGAAGCTGGCCAAGCGGTTCCCGGGAGGGAAACCCGGTGGTGAGCCGGTGCTGTTCGAGACGGGCTACGGTCCCTCGGGCCTGCCGCATATCGGCACGTTTCAGGAGGTGTTGCGCACGACGCTGGTGCGCCACGCCTATGAAGCACTGACCGGCGGCGCGCCGACGCGGCTGGTTGCCTTCTCCGACGACATGGACGGGTTGCGCAAGGTGCCCGACAACGTGCCCAATGGCGAGATGCTGACGGCCAATCTCGGCAAGCCGCTCAGCCGCATTCCCGATCCGTTCGGCACCGGGTTCGAGAGCTTTGCCGCGCATAACAACGCCAAACTGCGGGAGTTTCTCGACCGCTTCGGATTCGATTATGAGTTCGTCTCGGCTTCGGACCGTTACAATTCGGGCGCGTTCGATGATGCCTTGCGCGGCGTGTTGCGTAACTACGACGCGATCATGGACGTAATGCTTCCCACGCTGCGCGAAGAGCGCCGCCAGACCTATTCACCGGTCCTTCCGGTCTCTCCGAGCACGGGCGAGGTCTTGCAGGTGCCGGTCGAGGTACTTGATCCCCAAACCGGCATGATCCGCTTCGACGACGGTGGCGAGACGGTCGAGCAGTCGATCTTCGGCGGGCAGGCAAAGCTACAATGGAAGGTCGACTGGGCGATGCGCTGGGTTGCGCTTGGCGTCGACTATGAAATGTGCGGCAAGGACCTGACCGATTCCGTCACACAGTCGGGCAAGATCGCCAGGATCCTTGGCGGGCGGAAGCCTGAGGGGATGATCTACGAGCTTTTCCTCGACGAGAATGGCGAGAAGATTTCCAAGTCCAAGGGCAATGGCCTCACCATCGAGGAATGGCTGACCTACGGCACCGAGGAAAGCCTTGGTTTCTACCTCTTCCGTGAACCCAAGAGCGCCAAGCAGCTGCATATCGGCGTGATCCCCAAGGCGGTCGACGAATACTGGCAGTTTCGCGGCAACCTTGCCGATCAGGCGCTCGACAAGCAGCTTGGCAACCCGGTCTGGCACCTCTTGCGGGCAATGGGCGATGGAAGTGGAGCCGGTGATGTTCCCATCGTCAGCTTCGGTCTTCTGCTAAACCTGGCGAGTGTGCTTGGTGCGGAGGCGACGCCTGAGCATCTTGAAGACTATCTTCGAAAGTATGTGGACAAGGCTGACATTTGGGATACGCCCGGATTCTTCGAGATGGTCAAAGCGGCGGTCAACTATACTCGCGACTTCATTGCTCCGACCCTTGACAAGCGCGCGCCTGCAGCGAACGAGGCAGAAGCGCTGCGTGCGCTCGACGCGGAGCTTGATGGTCTGTCCGAAGATTCGCCGCCCGAGGACATCCAGACGAAAGTCTATGAAATCGGCAAGCGCGAGGAGTTCGGCTTCGAGAACCTGCGCGACTGGTTCCGGGCGCTTTACGAAACGCTGCTCGGCTCCAGCCAGGGGCCGCGCATGGGCAGCTTTATCGCGCTTTACGGTGTTGCCAATTCCCGCCGCCTGATCGCGGAGGCTCTGGCGCGCTAGGCCGCTAGACCCACGCCCGGGTACGGAACCACTTGGTGATGACGTATTTCGCGCCTTCCTCCACCGGCAACGCCGCGTGGATCGTGTTCTTGTTGGGCGTGCCGTCGGGGTGGGCGTTGTTCCAGATCAGCACCGCGCCCTTTTGCGGCTCGATCTTGATGCCGAGATTGCGGAACTCGGTGGCGCCACCTTTTTCGACATCGTTGAGATAGACCATCGCCGTCCAGGCGCGCTGCCCGCCGCGCTTTTTCTCGGTCTCCCAATAGCTGGAATTGGTGTCGAACCAGTCCCAGTGTTCCTTGTACTGCTGACCAGGTGCATAGCGCTGCCCCTGCGCGCGCTCGCCCCAGGTCTCGTCGAGGCCGAGCAGGTCGCTCAGGCGGCGGTCGATCATCTTGGCAATGCTTGCCTCGGGCGTGAGATCGCCGGAATAACTGGTGCGATAGCCCTCCTTGAAGGTTTCCTCGAACAGCGTGGAGGGCCGCGCAGTCTCGTCGACCAGTTTCATCAGCTCGCTGCATTCGAAATCGTCGAGGAAGTCGGCCGCGACATAGACTTCGGCTTTTTCCTCGACCACCTGATAGACCGACGGGTCCGCCTTGAGCCGCTCGCGCACCTGTTTGCCGACGTCGGCCAGTGCCTGCTTGTCCGGGGAAAAGGCCATCAGATATTTCGACATGGCTCACTCACAGCTTTCGATCCTGTATCTGGCGAGTGGCTAGCGAAATCCGGGGCGGTAGGGAACCGGCTTTGCGCCTACCGCAGCAAAAAGCCCCCGCACGGGTGGCGGGGGCTTTGAAGGTGCCGGCCGGGAGGGAGGGCCGGTAGGTGAGACTTGTCTGACTTACCAGAAGAAGTCGTAGATCACGTCGACCACTTCACCGGTGTAGATATCGACCAGCAGCACGTCATCGTAATAACGGACCCAGCGATAGGGGCCGTAGACTTCGGGCAAGCGGTACTGCCAGGGATCGCTGATCCAGTAGCGGCTCGAATAGAACAGCGAGCCGAGCGTGAAGCCGATGCCGAGGCGGCGGTAGCTGTAGCTGCGATAGGGCGAATAATAGCGGCCAGCCCGGTAAATATGCCGGTTGCTGGTGCGATAGCGGTGCCAGTCGTAGCGGTTGTTGTTGCGCCAGTTGCGATCCCACCTGCGCTGGTCGCGATAGGCGGACCGGTTGCCGCTGCGATAGCCATCGCGATAGGCTTGGCGCTGGTTGCGATTATCGCGCCAGTTGTCCGCGCGGCGACCATCGCGATAGCCATCGCGGTAGGTCCGGTTGCGGCTGTCATCGCGATAGGAACGGTTGCGCTGCCAGTCGCGGCCCTGCTCGGCACGGTTGTAGGTGCGGTTGCGATATTCGCCCCGGTTTGCGCCCGAGCGGATTGCGTCTGCGCGGCGCTCGCTGCGCTGGTCCACGCGGTTCGCACGGCGCTGACCACTCCATTCGACACGGTTGGCGGCGCGCTCCGAAGAGCGGTCGATCCGGGTCGAACGCTGGGTATTGCCGTTGCTCCACGCGCGGGCTGCGGCGCGATCGCCACGGTTTTCGATCCGCTGGGCACGGCGCTGCGAGCTGTTCTCGACATTCATCGATCGCGCGTTGCCGCGCCGTTCGACGCGCTGGGCACGGTTTTCCGAACGCCGCTGGACGTTCATCTGCTGCCCGCTGCTGCGCTGTGGACGGCTGGTGTTCTGGCGCTGCTGGCTGCGCTCGGCGCGCTGGCCGCGCTCGCCACGGTTCTGCGCAAGGGCCTCCGCCGGGATAGCCATCGCCATGATCGCGGCGGCAACGGCGCTCCATGCGCTCGTCTTGAGCAACGCGCTCACGGGGTTGAGGGTACGGGTAGTCGCCATCATCACTTTCTCCATCTCCAATGGCCGTCCGGCGAAAACGGCTTCGATGTAGAAGCTTTTACAAGGCTCGCCCTGTCGTATCCCTGAACCGGCCTGTCAGGCTGCCGTTAATGTTGAGTAAGGCTATTCTGAACAAAGGCGCGATTGACATTTGCCGCACAAAACCGCCCATATGGGCCGATGTTCGACCAGCTAGACGCCGTCCGCAGCCACATTGCCGAGCGCCTTTCCGAGGCCGCGAGCAACCGCAAATCGCCCATGCACACGCCCGTGGTCGGCACCGCCGATGGCGAGATGCGGGTAATGGTGATGCGCGATTTCGATACCGGTTCGTGGACCCTGCGCTTCCACACCGACGCGCGCAGCCCGAAGGTCGCGACGATAGGAGAAGGCGCGCCGGTCTCGGTGCTGCTCTACGATCCGGGCGCAAAGGTCCAGATCCGCGTGAAGGGCATAGGGCGGGTCGAGAGCGCGGGACCGGTGGCGGACAAGGCCTGGGCCGAGGCAAACAACTTCGCCCGCCGTTGCTATCTGGCCGAAGCCGCACCGGGGGCGCCCTCGGATAGTCCGACATCGGGCCTGCCCCCGGAGGTCGAAGGTATCGAACCCGACGATGCGACACTGATCACCGCGCGAGAGAATTTCGCTGTGTTGTTGGTGCGGCTGGAAAGCGCCGACTGGCTTTACCTCGCGCATACCGGGCATCGGAGAGCGCAGTTCGATTTAGGTAGCGGCGAGGGGCGCTGGGTGGTGCCTTGAGCGCCTAGCGGGTCAGCTTCTTGTACGCCAACCTAGTCGGCCTATCCGCCGCGTCACCCAAACGACGCCGCTTATCTTCCTCATACGCCTCGAAGTTGCCCTCGAACCACTCGACGTGGCTGTTCCCCTCGAACGCCAGGATATGCGTCGCCAGCCTGTCCAGGAAGAAGCGGTCGTGCGAGATCACCACGGCGCAGCCCGCGAAGTTTTCGATGGCGTCTTCCAGCGCTGCCAGCGTTTCGACGTCGAGGTCGTTGGTTGGTTCGTCAAGCAGCAGGACGTTGCCGCCCTCCTTCAGCATCTTGGCGAGGTGCACGCGGTTGCGTTCGCCGCCTGACAGCTTGCCGACGTTCTTCTGCTGGTCCGCGCCTTTGAAGTTGAATGCACCGACATAGGCGCGCGTGCTCATGTCGTGGCCGTTGACCTGCATGTAATCGAGCCCGTCGGAGATTTCCTCCCAGACGTTGTTCTTCGCTTCGAGGTGGTCGCGGCTCTGGTCGACGTAGCCGAGGTGGACGGTGTCGCCGATCTCGATCTTGCCCGAATCGGGCGTTTCCTTGCCGGTGATGATCTTGAACAGCGTCGATTTACCCGCGCCGTTCGGGCCGATCACGCCGACGATGCCGCCCGGCGGCAGCGTGAACGAGAGGTCTTCGAACAGCAGCTTGTCGCCATAGGCTTTCGAGATGTTGTGCGCCTCGATCACCTTGCCGCCAAGGCGCTCGGGCACCTGGATGACGATCTGCGCCTTGCCCGGCTTGCGACCCGCCTGCGCTTCCTGGAGTTCCTCGAACTTGCGGATACGCGCCTTGGACTTGGTCTGGCGCGCGGCGGGGGTCTGCCGGATCCATTCGAGTTCGCGCGAGAGCGCCTTCTGGCGGCCCGATTCCTCGCGCTCTTCCTGTTCGAGGCGCTTGGCCTTTTTCTCAAGGTAGGTCGAATAGTTGCCCTCGTAAGGGAAGTATTTCCCGCGATCGAGTTCGAGGATCCAGCCCACCACGTTGTCGAGGAAGTAGCGATCGTGGGTGATCATCAGGACGGCGCCGGCGTATTCCTTGAGGTGGTTTTCCAGCCACTCGACCGATTCCGCGTCGAGGTGGTTGGTCGGCTCGTCGAGCAGCAGGATGTCGGGCTTCTGGATCAGCAGGCGGGTCAGCGCGATGCGGCGCTTTTCACCGCCCGAGAGGCTGTCCACCGGCCAGTCGCCGGGAGGGCAGCGCAGCGCTTCCATCGCGATTTCGAGCTGGTTGTCCAAGGTCCAGCCATCGACCGCGTCGATCTTTTCCTGAAGCACGCCCATCTCTTCCATCAGCGCGTCGAAATCCTCGGCATCGGGATCGCCCATCGCCATCGAGATTTCGTTGAAGCGCTCGACCATGTCGGCGGTTTCACGCGCGCCGTCCTTGACGTTTTCGAGCACGGTCTTGCTGGTGTCGAGTTCGGGCTCCTGCGGCAGGTAGCCGACGGTGATGTTTTCGCCCGCCCATGCCTCGCCGGTGAAATCGGTATCGATCCCGCCCATGATCTTCATCAGCGTGGATTTACCCGCGCCGTTCGGGCCGACGATGCCGATCTTCGCGCCCTGATAGAACTGCAGGTTGATGTTGGCGAGAACCGGCTTCTGCGCACCGGGGAAAGTCTTGGTCATGTCCTTCATGACGAAGGCGTATTGGGCGGCCATCGGATACCTCTGGGTCTGGCGTGTCTGGAGAATTGCCGCAGCCCCTACAGGGCGGCAGGGCAGGGGGCAAGCGGGCGCGTTGCCGATGCGGTCATATCGCGTTGGGCACAGTCAGGCTGGCGGACGTTTCCGGGCGCCTTGGGAGTCGACGGTCTGCCGATCGGGTTCAATGTCGCGGAGGCGATTGCGTGAACGCGGTGAGAGGCCACGAAGATCGCCATATGGACGCGGACTGACTGGCGTCCTAGAGCCTAGAACGACAAGACCATCGGCACCCGGGAGTGGACCAAGCAATGCATCGCATCGGTAGTAGCGAGAGACCCGATTTGCAGCGCGCCGTGGTTATCGGGGCTGGTGCGCTTGGCACGGCAATCGCCCGCCGCATGGCGATCGCGTATCGCGTCCTGCTGGTCGATGTCGATGGTGCCAAGGCTGAAGCGGAAGCAGAGCGTATGCGCGCGCAAGGTTGCGACGTAACGGCAGCAGCCTGCGACATCACGTCATCGCAATCGGTTGCCGACCTGGCGCGAGAGGTGGACGCGAGCGGCGGCTTCCATGCCGTGGTGCAGGTGGCTGGCCTCTCTCCTGCGACTGGTTCGTTTCATCAGATAATCGACGTAAATTTGCACGGAGCAGCTCTGGTTGTCGATGCCTTTCGGTCAATCGCGCCGCCGAGGGCGGTGGCCATCCTGATCTCGTCGCTCGGTGCGCACCGCTACGTTCCTGCGCCCGAGATGGTCGAAATCCTGCGCAATCCGACCGCGCCTGACCTTGCCGAAAGGCTCGAAGCGCTGATCGGGTCAGAGGCGACAAAAACCGGCATAGCCTATCCGATTTCGAAGTGGGGCCTGAATTTCCTCGCTCGCAGGCAAGCCGCCGCGTGGGGCGAGCGGGATGCCCGGATTGTATCGCTCTCGCCCGGAATGATTGCGACGCCGATGGGTGCGCGTGAATTCGAGCGCAGCGAGACCAAGCGGCAAAATTATGCGAAAACCCCGCTCAAACGGGAATGCACGATGCTGGAAATCGCCGATGTCGTTGAATTCCTCGCGTCACCGCGAGCGTCCTTCATCACGGGCACAGACCTCCTCGTTGACGGAGGCGTTTCAGCGGCCTTGATGGACACCTGACAAGCGGACCGAACGGACTTGCCATTGTCCGGGTCGGCTTCGGGGCTAGTCCTGATCCTCGTTGGTAAAACCCTGCCAGTCGATCGCGTCCTCGTCGATTTCCACACCGGTGGTTTCCAGAAAGCGCGAGACGGTCATGTACGCGCCGATGACCATGATGAGGTCGAGCACCAGTGCATCGTCGAGGTGCTGGCGTAGGGCGGCAAGCGTTTCGTCGCTGGCGCGTACGTTGCGAACCACATCGTCGGTGAAGGCGAGCACCGCGCGTTCGGCTTCGTCGAACTCGGGCGATGCGGGGTCGCCGATGCGGATCGCGTCGAGCTGGCTACCAGGCATGCCGATGAACCGGGCAAAGGCTTCGTGCTGGAACACCTCGTATGCCGAGCCACAAAGGTGTCCGACGCGCACGATCGCCAGTTCGCGCAAGGTGGCGGGAAGGGCCGAACTTTTGAACAGCGAATTGGTGAAGGCTCCGAAGCCCTTGTAAACGCCGGGAGAAAGACCCGCGAGCATGCGGATCACATTGGCCGGATTCCTGCCAATCGCTGCCCGCACGTCATCGGTCAGGTCTTCAGCGTCGGGGTAGGGGATTCGGGGCATGACAAATTCCTAAGATTACAAATCAAATTCCGTTCGTCCTGAGGAGGTCTCGAGGACGCAGTCCGAGAAGGCCGTCTCGAAGGACAGGCAAATGCTTCGAGACGTATCCTCAGGCATGCGCCTTCGGCTCCTCCTCAGCACGAACGGTACATTGGGTGTCATTCGTTCGTTGCCGCAATCGCCTCGGCCATGGCAACCGCCTGCTTCGCCTGATCGAGGTGCAGCAGCTCGACCATCTTGCCCTCGACGCGGATCACGCCTTTATCCGCGTTTTCGGGCAGGTCGAAGGCGGCGATGACGGTCCGTGCCCAGGCCAATGCTTCCTCGCCGGGTGAAAACACCGCGTTGCACGGATCGACCTGCGCGGGGTGGATCAGGCTCTTGCCGTCGAAGCCGAACAGCAGGCCTTGCTCTGCCTCGGCGCGGAACACGTCGAGGTCGCGGAACTCGTTGCATACGCCGTCAAGGATCGTCAGGCCATGCGCGCGGGCGGCGGCGACGGCCATCGAGAGAAACGGCTGGAAGGGCACGCGCCCCGGCTCCTGCACGGCGCGCATTTCCTTGGCGAGGTCGTTGATCCCCATGATCCAGAGCGAGAGGCGCGAGGCGGGGGCCATCGCGGCGATGGCGTTGAGATTGAGCACCGCCGAGCAGGTCTCGATCATCGCCCAAAGCTGCATTTCGGGCGGCGCGGCCTTCAGCGCCTCCTCGCAGCGTTCGATATCGCCCGGGGAGGAAACCTTGGGCACCAGCACCGCGTCCGCGCCCGATCCGGCAATCGCGGCAAGATCGTCCGCGCCCCATTCGGTATCCAGCCCGTTGGCGCGGATCGCGACCTCGCGGTGGCCAAACCCGCCCTCGGCGATGGCGGCAACCGCAGCCTCGCGCGCTTCGAGCTTCGCTTCGGGCGCAACCGCGTCTTCGAGATCGAGAATCACGATGTCGCAGGGGAGCGTCTTCGACTTGGCCAGCGCCTTGGCATTCGTGGCGGGCAGGTAAAGCGCGGAACGGCGCGGGCGTATCGGCATCGGGTCAGTATCCAATCGTGGCAAGGCGGGCTTCGGTTTCCAGCCAGAGCCGCCTGGCCGCCTCGTCGTCAAGGCCCTGCGCCGCGGGTTCTTCTTCCGCCATGTCGTAAAAGTACTTGCCGCCGCCCGCGCCGTTTTCCTGCGCGGATGCGAGCCAGACGATCGTGCGCGCCGGGTACTCGGGGCCGACAATCTCGGGCCGGTTCTGCCCGAACGAGTTCATGCCCTCATCGCCGTGGGTGAAGAAGTTGCTGTCGACCACGCCGGGGTGCATGATGAGCGAGACGATGCCGTCGGCTGCATGGCGGTGGTGCAGGGCTCGCCCGAACAGCAGGTTGGCGAGCTTCACCTGGCAGTAAATTCCGGCAGCGTGGTAGTTCTCGTCCCAGTCAATATCGTCCCAGCGCATCCCCTCGCACGTCCGGTGCGCGGTCGAGGAAACGGTGATGACCCGCACCGATCCCTCCGGCGCATCGGCTGCCGTGGCTTTCAGGATCGGCAGGAGTTCGCGCGTCAGGAGGAATGTGGCGTAGTGGTTCGCCGCCATCGTCGCCTCGATCCCTTCGGACGAGACATAGCGCTGGTCGCGCCATCCGCCAGCGTTGTTGACGAGCACGTCGATGCGATCGGTCAGGCCTGCGATCTCGCCAGCGATGCGTTTGACGTCCGCCATCTCGCAGAAATCGCCGCGCAGCATGTGGACCTGCGCGCCATCCTTCGCGACCGAGCGGATTTCGGTTTCGGCATTGGCGCAGCGGTCTGCGTCACGCCCCGTACCGATCACGTTCCAGCCCATTCGCGCGAAAGCTTCCGCGCTTGCCTTGCCGATGCCAGAGCTTGCGCCCGTCACTACGACTGTCTTCGTCATCTCCCCGATACTCCTTCGTTTCGTGTTCGTGCGCCGTCGAGGAACAGGCGAACGGCGAAACCGACCTGATCCTCCACCTTTGCGCGGGGCAGGGCGTTGCCCGATGTAATGAACCGCACCGGCCCGCCGACGACCATGCTCATGAAGGTGTTGGCGGCCAGACCCGGCCTGTCGATCACGAGTTCGCCGCGCGCCGTGGCATCGACCAGCACCTGTTTGAGGAAATCGACGGTCGGCTTCGCGGCCACCTCGTAATAGCGCGTGAAGATTTCAGGGAAGCGGTAGGATTCGACATTGATGATCTGTTGCAGTCGCACCCCGTCGCGGGTGCCGATGAGGTCGATCCGCAGCATCGCGATATTGGTGAGCGTTTGTTCCAGATCACCGCTGCTGGTGCTTTCGATGGCCTCGGCAGCCGGTGCGAAGCGATCGATGGCGCGATAGACCGCCGCATGGAACAGCGCCGCCTTGTCCTCGTATTTCGCATAGACGGTGCGCTTAGTCATGCTCACGTCGGCGGCAATCGCCTCGACCGTCGCGCGTTCGTACCCGCGCTCAAGGAAGTGATCGATCGCGCATTCGAGCAATTGCTCCTGCCGCGCTTCTGCCTCTTCCTTCGTCGGGCGGCCTCTGCGGGCCTGCACTGTGCCGGTTATCTGATCCATCGTCCGACCTTTCCAGAATTCGTCTTGCCACGAAATGCAAATCGTGAATAATGAAACGCATCAGTAGCCATTACTGATTCGATTGCAAGGGAGAACAGGAAATGGGCGCCGCCGCAGACAAGCTGACCGCAATGGTCGATAGTACCGAACGCTACGACTTTTCCGCCGACGAGCTGCGCGAAACGCAGATCGCGGCGATGAACGAGCGGTTTCAGGAACGGAAGGACCAGATCAAGCTGCTCGGCCGCCGCGCCGAGGAAGCCGGGCTGACCGAGATCACCTCGTTCGAGGACGTGGTGCCGGTGCTGCTGCCGCACACCGCCTACAAGTCCTATCCCGAGAGCTTTCTGATCGACGAGCGCTGGGACCGGCTGTCGAAATGGCTCGATACCGTTTCGACGCATCGCGTGCCGAAGATCGATGCCGACGAGATCGCGGATGTCGACGGCTGGGTCGACAAGATGAAGGAGAGCGGTCACTTTGTCTCCTGTTCCTCGGGCACGACCGGCAAGTCGGCGATGCTGGTCGCATCGGCGCAGGACATGGACTGGGTCCGCAAGGAAGCACCGCAGGCCGATACCTGGGGTTCGGGCGTGCCGCTGGCGCAGGACCGGCGCATCTTCGGGCTTGCCCCCGTCGCCACGGTGCCCCGCAACGAGGCAACGGGCGAAGCCTATGTCGCGGCCTTGCAGGACCCGAACTCGGAGCGGTTCCACTATCCGGTCCCGCCGATCACGGTTGGCTCGCTCACATCTATGGTCGTCGCGCGCAAGAAGATGGCCGATGGCACGATCACGCCGGAAGAACTTGCCCGGTTCGAGGAAACCTCCGAAATGCGCGCCAAGGCGGTCGAGGACGCGGTGGGGCTGACTGCCGATGCGATTATCGAGGCACGCGGCGACCGGTTGCACATCACGGGCCTTTGGAAGGGCCTCTACGACGTAGCCAGGGAAGTGCGCGAGCGCGGCTATTCAGGCAAGGACTTCAACCCGGAAAACTCGATCTATGTCGGTGGTGGGCTTAAGCGTGCCAAGCTGCCCGACGATTATCGCGAGTTCGTCTATGAGACATTCAACATCCAGCCCGAGCGGCTGTACCAGAACTATTCGATGCAGGAACTGCAATCTGGCATGCCGCGCTGCCAGAAGGGCGGTCGCTATCACCTGCCGGCCTGGCTGGTGCCGCTGATCCTCGACAAGTCGGGCGACAACCTTCTGCCGATGAGCGAGGGCGAATACGAAGGCCGCGCCGCGTTTTTCGACCTTTCGCTCGACGGGCGCTGGGGCGGGGTCATCTCCGGCGACAAGGTCTCGATCACCTTCGAACCCTGCGCCTGCGGGGCGCGCTCGGCCTCGATCCGCGACGACATCGCGCGCTATGCCGACCTTGAGGGTGACGACAAGATCGGCTGCGCCGGCACGGTCGATGCTTATGTGCGCGGCATGGCCTGAGCGGCGTTTGGGAGATAGACGATGGATGCAATAACGACAGTCCCCGCGGGCGCAAATGTCCGCAAACTCATGGATATGATGGGCGATCCGGCGGGCTACGATCTCGGCTGGGACGAGGTTCGCGACACACAGATCGCGGCGCTGAACGAGCGGCTTGAGGAAAAGATCGACGCGATCAAGGTCGTCAAGTTCCGCGCTGACGAGGCGGGGATCAACTCGGTCAAATCGCTGGAAGACGCGGTGCCGCTGCTCCTCCCGCACACCGCCTACAAGTCCTATCCCGAGAGTTTTCTCGTCAACGAGCGGTGGGACCGGCTGACCAAGTGGCTCGGCACCGTCTCGGCCTACCCGACCGACAACGTCGACCTGACCGGAGTCGAGGACATCGACGCCTGGGTCGATGCCTGCGGCAAGGCGGGGCATTTCGTTTCGTGCTCGTCGGGCACGACCGGCAAGTCGGCCATGCTTGTCTCCTCGCAGGCGGACCTCGATTTTGCGAGCCGCGACGGGGTTTCGGCGGTCGAATGGGGATCGGACATGCGCCGGGGCGACATGCGCGTTTCGGCGGGAGCAGCTTCGGCAGTCGCCTATACGCCGCGCAATGTGGCGATGGGCATGGGGCTGATGGGGGCCTTCGTCGATCCCGATGCGAAGCGCTTTGAATCCGGCCTGCCGCCGGTCACGGTCGGCTCGCTCACCAAGATGGTGACGTTGCGCAAGGCGATTGCCGAGGGCACCGCTGATCCCAGCGAGATCGCCGCTTTCGAGGAAGAATCCGAACGCCGCCAGAAAGCGCTCGACGATGCGCAGGAAGGCGCGGTCGAGGACATTATCGCCAAGCGCGGCGAGCGGCTTTACATCACCGGCATGTGGGGCGCGCTTTACCCCTTCGCGGAGAAAGTTCGCGCCAAGGGGTATTCGGGCAAGGATTTCCACCCGGAGAACGGCGTCTATCTCGGCGGCGGGCTCAAGCGCGCGCAACTGCCCGACAATTATCGGGAATACGTCTACGAGACGTTCAACCTGCAGCCGCGTTTCATCTACCAGATGTACGGCATGCAGGAACTCAACTCCTCGATGCCGCGCTGCCAGGAAGGCGGGCGCTATCACCTGCCGCCGTGGCTGGTGCCGCTCCTGCTCAACAAGGAAGGCGATGCGCTGATGCCGATGGGTGAGGGCGAGGTTGAAGGCCGCGCCGCGTTCTTCGACCTGTCGATGGACGGACGCTGGGGCGGGGTGATCTCGGGTGACAAGATCCGGATCGATTTCAGCCCCTGCAAATGCGGCGCGAAGTCGCCCTCTATCGCCGACAATATCGTGCGCTATGCCGACCTTGAAGGAGACGACAAGATCGGCTGCGCGGGAACCGTGGATGCCTATGTGCGAGGTGTATCATGAACGAACTGACCAAGACCGATACCGCGAGTGCCGAAACGGTCGTGCCCGCGCCGTTCTTCCTGCGCGGAGAATTACTCGAAGGCGCGGACGAGACGCACCGTTCGCGCGACATGGGCGTGAATTTCACCACGCCCAAGATCCCGCTAGACAAGGTCGTGGCGCCGCGCACCGAAGTACCGCCGCTGCTCAACGTGCCGACGTCGGAGATCATGGATTTCCTGATCGAGACTGGCGAGCGGCTGCGCGATCCGGGCAATGACGTGATGCAGGAATGCATCGACCGGATGTGCTCGACGCATATCCTGCCGCGCTCGGTGGTCGAGCATTCGGTGGCTTATGCCTCGAACTATCTCGACCGCCGCGTCCTGACCAAGGAGCGTGAGGACTCTTTCCCCGATCCCGCCGCGCTCGACGGCTGGGTGCCCAAGAGCGACTTTACCGGGCGCAAAAGTTTCGTGCGCGCCTTCGCGCCGCGTCTGATCCACGTCATGCCGGGCAATTCGCCGGGCGTTGCGGTCAAGTCGATCGCGCAGGGCGCGCTGGTCAAGGCGGTGAACCTGTTCAAGATGCCGTCCTCCGACCCCTTCACGATGGTCGCGATTCTGCGCACGATGCAGGCGATCGATCCCGAGCATCCCATCGTCAAATCGATGTCGGCGGTCTATTGGCGCGGCGGCGATGACCGCACCGAGCGCATCCTCTATCGCCCGCAGTACTTCGACAAGATCGTCGCATGGGGCGGGGGCGATGCGATCAATAACGTCATCAAATACCTTATGCCGGGCTTCCAGCTCGTCTCGTTCGATCCCAAGACCTCGATCTCGATGGTCGGGCGAGAGGCGCATGTCGATGCCGAAACGCAGGACCGCGCGGCGGAGATGGCCGCTTCGGACGTGATGACGCTCAACCAGGAGGCCTGCGTCGCCTCGCGCTTCCAGTTCGTCGAAGGCAGCGAGGATGAGGTCGATGCGTTCTGCGAGCGCCTCCACCACCACATCGCCGCCAAGGCAGCCGCATCGGGCGATATCCGCCCGCTCGACATGGACCTGAAGGAACAGGTCGAGACGTTGATGATGCTCGACGACGAGTTCCGCCTCTGGGGCAAGGCCGATGGCAAGGGGCTGGTGATCCGCTCCGACGAGCCGGTCGATTTCCACCCGATCAACAAGATCGCCAACGTGGTCCACGTCAAATCGCTCGACGATGCGGTGAAGTATATCAACGTCGCGACGCAAACCGTCGGCTTTTTCCCGTTCGAGCGCATGGCCGACTATCGCGACCGGCTGGCATCGGGCGGGGCGCAGCGCATCGTCCATCTCGGCGAGGCGGGTCCGTCGACCATCGGTAACCCACACGATGCGATGTACGCGATGCACCGCTTCGTCCACTGGATGGCGCACGAGGACGGGGTCGCAGAACCCGCCTGAGCGATTTGCATGAGCCGCCGTTCGCGGGCATTCCTTCTTCAACATTGAAAGGGAGGTGTCCGCGATGGCGGCCTATGCAATTTTCATCCGCGAAGGCGAAGTGGTCGATCAGGAAGCAATGGCCGCGTACCAGTCCGGCAACAGCGCCGTGCCAGATGGCGTCGAGATGAAGCCGCTGGTCGTCTATGGCGAGATGGAATGGCTCGAAGGCAAGCCCGCGGACGGCATCGTCATCCTGCAGTTCGGCGATCGCCAGCAGGCGCATGACTGGTACTACGGCGACTATCTCGAACGCGCCAAAATTCGCCAGAAAGCTGCGCCCTATCGCGCCGTCATCGTGGAAGAATTCTGAGATGGTTGGTCTCGGACGCAAGGCAGCACTGCTCGCGCTGGTACTCGCCGGATGCGCGGCGGCACAACCGGGTGTTTCCAACGCCGAGATGACGCGCGAGGAGATGGCCGAGGCCTACCGCGCGTTGATGGCCAAGGGCTATATGGGGCGTGACGAGATCCCCGACAGCCTCGCGATTAATCCGCCGCCGCCTCCGGAGGGATCAGCCGCCGAGGCGCGCGACAGCGAAGCGCAGGCTGCTGCAGTGGCCTTGCAGGACAAGCCGCGATTCCGGCTTGCTGCCGTCGATGCTGCCATGTTCAACCCGGACGGCTCGTCGATCTTCTCCTGCACTGCAGGCATGCGCATTGCCGCCGACACCACGCCAAAGCTCGATGCGCTGCTCAAGCAGACGCTCCCTTCGCTCGGCATGTCGACATCGCCGACCAAGGACAAATACATGCGCGCGCGCCCGTTCATGGTGAACGGCAAGCCGACCTGCACGCCGGGGCAAGAGACGATGTTGCGCGGCAATGGCTCCTATCCGTCGGGCCACTCTGCGATCGGCTATGGCTGGGGCCTCATCATGGCGCAGGTCATGCCCGAAAAGGCCGCCGAATTGGTCGCGCGGGGCCGTGAATTTGGGGAAAGCCGCCGCATTTGTAACGTCCACTGGCTCAGCGATGTAGAGGAGGGCCGCCATGTCGCGGCGGCTGTGGTTGCGAAGCTGCAGTCAATTCCGCGCTTTCAGGAAGACGTAGCGGCGGCTCGCGCCGAGATCGCGGCGTTTGGCGATGAAAAGCCCGCGCCCGATTGTGCGCTCGAACAGGCGGCATTCGCGGGCAACTGACCGCAGGAGAAGCTGGACAGCGGGGCGGTGCGCGTCCACAATCGCCGCATGAAAAAGACGCTCACCAGCCTCGCCGCCGCTCTGGCCCTTGTTCTTCCCGCCTCGGCCCATGCCAACCTGCCGGTCGGGGCAACCGCGCCGCAGATCGTCACCGCCGCTGCCAAGGCGGGCAAGGCGACGCGCTTCAACCTCAGGCGGGCAATCACGCGCGGGCCGGTCGTGCTCTATTTCTACCCCAAGGCCTTCACACAGGGCTGCACATTGGAAACCCGCGCCTTTGCCGAGGCTCATGACGAATTTCGTGCCGCCGGTGCAACCGTAATCGGCATGTCCGCAGACGACCTTCCCACGCTCAAGCGCTTCTCGACCGAGGAGTGCCGCAGCAAGTTTGCCGTGGGCGTGGCGACGCCTGCTATCATCAAGGGATACGATGTAGAACTGAAGCGTCCGGGCCTGCCCGCAGGCGTTACCGACCGCACCAGCTATGTCATCGCACCGTCGGGAAAGATCGCGTTCGTCCATTCGGACCTCGATTACCGCGATCACGTTCGCCTGACTTTGCAAGCGGTTAAGGCCTTAAAGCGCAAATGAAATCGTTAACGGCGCGATGTAAATTGTTCCATTATGTTACACCCCGGATATGCTGCTTGTGATGCCCCGATTTGCCCCGCAGAAGCCACGCTCGTGAAGAAGCAGCAGATGCGAACCTGGTGAAGATGGCAATCGGTACGAAAAAACGGCTAGTCCACGCAGCGGCGATCATCCTCGTGATGAGCCCCGTGACGGCTGTCACGCAATCGGCACCGATGATGGAAACGGTGCCCGTGTCCTATACCGGCATTGCGATGGACTGGTTCGCGGATTCGATCCGCATCATCCAGCCCGATGGCAGCCTCACCGAATACCGCGGACCGCTGCCGACCGATTTTGCTGTTCGTCCGGGCGATACGATCAACTTCAGTTTCAATGTCAGCAAACCTGCCGGCATGGATTTCGGCGGCTCTTCGTATGACGGCCAGGTCGCCGTCGATGGCCAGTACAAGATTTCGGTGAACCAGCAGCTTGAGGGCGGCTCGGGCAGCTGGAACGTGCTTGGCGGCGGAGCCGGATCCGAAGGCGGCGAAGTCCCCGGCCAGCAGAGCGGACCGCTCTCCGCGTCCTATCAGGTGGGTTTCAATTCCGAGACGGGCGAAACCGAAGTGCTTTCGGGCAGCCTGCCGCAGCCCGCTGCGCAGGCAGTCGTCACCGAATTCGTGCAGGCAGCACCGCCGCCGGTTGCTGAACAGGGGACCCCTGAACCGGCACCGACGGTTTTCGCCGAACCCGTCCCGGCAAGCCAACCGGTCACCCTTGCAGCGACTACACCCGCAAGCGAACCGCAGCCGGTCGGTGGTGCGACGGCGACAGCGCTTCCCTTCGTGGTCGAAACCCCGCCGCCTTCGGTCGCGCAGGCCCCGCAAGTTGCGCCGACCAAGAGCGCCGTGCCGGTGCCCGCGCCCGGTGCGCTGCTGCTTTTCGCGATGGCTGCCGCGATGCTGCCGCTGCGCCGAAAGTTCGCGCGCGCCTGATCGTCCACAAGACGGCACAAAACAAGGCCCATCCCGCGCGGGTGGGCTTTTCCTTTTCCGGCATACCCGCTAGGCGCGCAGGCAACTGATTGCGGAGAGTTTGAATGCGCGCCGAAGGGCAAGGACACATCGACCGGATCGAATCGGCGCTCGCGCTCGTGCGCAGGTCGCTCGACTGGGATCGCGCGGTGCGTCGCCTCGATGAACTGAATGCCCGGGTCGAAGATCCGACGCTTTGGGACGATCCCAAGGAAGCCGAAGGCGTAATGCGAGAGCGGCGGCGGCTCGAAGGCTCAATCGGCACCGTCAACGAGATCAGCCAGGAGATGGCGGACGCCATCGAGTTCGTCGAAATGGGCGAGGCCGAGGGCGACAACGACATTGCCGACGAAGGCATTGCCACGCTCGAAAAGCTCGCCGAACGGGCCGACAAAGACAAGGTGCAGGCGCTGCTCGCGGGCGAGGCCGATGCCAACGACGCCTATGTCGAGATCAACGCCGGGGCAGGGGGCACCGAAAGCCAGGACTGGGCCGAAATGCTCCAGCGCATGTACACGCGCTGGGCCGAGCGGCGCGGCTACAAGGTAGAGGTGCTCGATTACCACGCGGGCGAGCAGGCGGGCATCAAGTCCTGCACGCTGCTGTTCAAGGGCGAAAACGCCTATGGCTATGCCAAGACCGAATCCGGCGTCCACCGCCTCGTGCGCATCAGCCCCTACGACAGCTCCGCGCGCCGCCACACCAGCTTCTCCTCGGTCTGGGTCTATCCGGTGATCGACGACGACATCGAGATCGAGGTGAACGAGTCTGACCTGCGCATCGACACCTATCGCGCCTCGGGAGCGGGCGGGCAGCACGTCAACACGACCGACTCCGCCGTTCGCATTACTCACATCCCCACCGGCATCGTCGTCGCCAACCAGAACGACCGCTCGCAGCACAAGAACCGCGCAGCGGCGATGAGCCAGCTCAAGGCGCGGCTTTACGAGACGGAGTTGGCGCGGCGCGAGGCAGAGGCGGCGGGCGAATATCAGGAAAAGACCGAGATCGGCTGGGGCCACCAGATCCGCTCCTACGTCCTGCAGCCCTACCAGCAGGTCAAGGACCTGCGCACCGGCGTAATCTCGACTTCGCCCGACGATGTGCTCGACGGCGATCTCGACCAGTTCATGGCCGCCGCCCTCGCGCAGCGCGTGACCGGCGAGAAGGTCGATGTGGAGGACATCGATTGATACGCGCGCTCGCCGCGTTTTGCCTTGCCGCAGTCGCCCTGAGCGGCTGCCAGCAGCAAACGGCGGATACCGACCGCCCGGCGACGGCGCGTGAATTTCCGCGTCCTGACCGGCCCGTGTCCGAGCTCGGCGCGAACCGCTTTTCGAGCGAAACCGAGCGCGAGGCGGTCAATGAGGCGCAGACCGTCATGGACCTTGCCGAAATCAAGTCAGGCATGACCGTGGCCGACATCGGCGCGGGCGAGGGCTATTACACCGTGCGCCTCGCCGAGCGCGTCGGTGCGGAGGGCAGGGTGCTCGCGCAGGACATCGACGAAGAAGCGCTGCGCAAGCTCGGCCTGCGCGTCGAGCGCGAGCGGCTCGATAATGTCTCGATCAAGCTTGGCGCCGAAGACGATCCGCGTCTTCCCGACAGCAGCTTCGACCGCATATTCCTCGTCCATATGTATCACGAGGTCACCGAACCATACGCGTTCCTCTGGCGCTTGCGCTCGGCGCTGCGCGAGAACGGGCGGGTGATCGTGGTCGATGTCGACCGGCCAACCGACAAGCATGGCATTCCGCCCGCGTTGCTGTTCTGCGAATTCGGCGCTCTGGGCTTTCGTTTGGGTGAATTTGTCCGTAAGCCGGAATTGCAAGGGTATTACGCCCAGTTCGAACTGGAAGAAGACCGGCCCGAGCCGTCCGAGATCAAGCCCTGCAAGCTTTCGGAAACGCTTGCAGCCGCAAAGAAGTGACCATCGGGTCAATTGAAAGAAGTCAGGGGAGCAATGAGTTTCAAGGGTCTCAAACCCATCAATTACGGTGGCCGCGAAGTCTGGCCGCTGATCGAGGGTGGCAAGGGTGTGTCCGCCACGAACCACGCCAGCTCGGGCGCATGGGCGGCGGCCGGGGGCATCGGTACGGTTTCGGCGGTCAATGCCGACAGCTACGATCCCGAGGGCAAGATTATCCCCCAGGTCTATGAGCAGCTGACCCGCCGCGAGCGGCACGAGCAGCTTATCAAGTACGGTATCGACGGTGCGGTTGCACAGGTGAAACGAGCGCACGAGATCGCTGGCGGCAAGGGCGCGATCAACATCAACGTGCTCTGGGAAATGGGCGGGGCGCAGGAAATCCTCGAAGGCGTGCTGGAACAGACCAAAGGCATGGTTGCGGGCGTAACCTGCGGCGCGGGCATGCCCTACAAGCTCAGCGAAATCGCCGAACGCCACAACGTGCTTTACCTGCCGATCGTGAGCTCGGGCCGCGCCTTTCGCGCGCTCTGGAAGCGGGCCTATCACAAGGTGCCGCAACTGCTTGGCGCGGTGGTCTATGAAGACCCATGGCTGGCGGGCGGGCATAATGGCCTGTCCAATGCCGAAGACCCCCTGAAGCCCGAAGACCCGTACCCGCGCGTTGCCGCGCTGCGCGAGGTGATGCGCAAGGAAGGCATTTCCGATGAGGTGCCGATCGTCATGGCTGGCGGTGTCTGGTTCCTGCGCGAGTGGGACAACTGGATCGATAACCCCGAGCTGGGCCAGATCGCCTTCCAGTTCGGCACGCGCCCGCTGCTCACCGAGGAAAGCCCGATCCCGCAGGGCTGGAAAGACCGCCTGCGCGAGCTGGAGCCGGGCGACGTGCTGCTGCACCGCTTCTCGCCGACGGGCTTCTATTCCTCCGCCGTGCGCAATCCGTTCCTGCGCAGCCTCGAAGCGCGCTCTGAGCGGCAGGTGCCCTATTCGAAGGTCGAGGCGGGCGAGCATACCGCGCGGCTCGATGTCGGCGTTGGCAACAAGAACTTCTGGGTGGCGCCAAAGGACCTCGAGCGCGCGCGCAGCTGGGTTGCCGAAGGCTACAGCGAAGGCCTGCGCACGCCCGACGACACGATCATCTTCGTCGGCCCCGAAGAGCGCGACATGATCCAGAAGGACCAGAAGGACTGCATGGGCTGCCTCTCGCACTGCGGCTTCTCGTCATGGAAGGACCACGACGATTACACCACCGGTCGCCTCGCCGATCCGCGCTCTTTCTGCATCCAGAAAACGCTTCAGGACATCGCCCACGGCGAGCCGGTCGACGAGAACCTGATGTTCGCTGGCCACGCGGCGTACCGTTTCAAGCAGGACCCGTTCTACTCGAACAACTTCACGCCATCGGTGAAGCAGCTGGTCGACCGTATTTTGACGGGGGATTGATCAGGAGCCGCAACAACGCTGCGGCTCCTGCAGGATCAATCCATCTCCCAGGCACGTTCGCCGTGGCTGGTGATGTCGAGGCCTTCGCGTTCTTCGTCTTCGCTCACGCGCATCGGGATCAGGACCGAGACCATCAGCGCGATGATGACCGAGCCGATTGCCGACCAGACCAGCGTGACGCCGACGCCGACAAGCTGGGCGACGAACTGGCTGCTCATCGTCATGCCTTCGGCATAACCGGTGCCGCCAAGCGCATCGGACAGGAAGAAGGCGAGGAGCAGGGAGCCGGTCATCCCGCCCACGCCGTGGACCGCGAAAACGTCAAGCGAATCGTCGATCTCGAGCTTTTGCTTCACCAGCTGGATCGCCGCGTAGCAGACCACCGAGGCAATCGCGCCGAACAGGATCGCTGCGCCCGGTGAGATCATGCCTGCCGCGGGGGTGACCGTCGCCAGCCCGGCAATCGCGCCAGTGGCAAAGCCGACCGAGGTGGGCTTGCCGACCATGATCCGCTCGACGAGGATCCAGACCAGCGCCGCGGTTGCCGCAGCGGCATGCGTATTGATGATCGCCGAGGCCGCATCGTCGTTCGCCGCCAGCGCAGAGCCGCCATTGAAGCCGAACCAGCCAACCCAGAGCAGCGCGGCACCCGCCATCGTCAGCGAGGGGCTGTGCGGCAGCATCAGCACCTTGGGGAAACCCTGCCGCTTGCCGAGCAGCATTGCCGCGACCAGCGCCGAAATACCGGCAGTGGTGTGAACGACGATGCCACCGGCAAAGTCGAGCGTGCCGAACTGCGAGGACATCCAGCCACCGCCCCAGACCCAGTGGGCAACGGGCGCATAGACGATCAGGCCCCAGAGCGCGCAAAAGCCGACGACCCAGCCAAACCGTGCGCGATCGACCCATGCGCCGACCATCAGCGCCGGGGTGATCGCGGCAAAGGTCATCTGGAACAGCGCGAAAGTGATCTCGGGGATTTCGTAGCCGTCGCGGACATTGCCGAGGTCGATCAGCATCCAGGCATTGCCCGCGCCAAGCCAGCCACTGGTCACGTCACCGAAGGCCAGCGTGTAGCCGACGATGATCCAGATGATCGAGGCAATCGCCGCCACCGCGCCGGTTTGCACGAGCACAGAGAGGAAGTTCTTCGCGCGGACAAGTCCGCCATAGAACAGCGTAAGCCCCGGCATCGTCATCATCAGGACAAGCGCGGCGGATGTCAGGATCCACGCGGTATCGCCAGAATTCGCGACATCGACCTGGCCATCCTGCGCGAGCGCGATGCCCGGCAGTGCAGTCATCAAGATGGCCGCAAGATACGCTACCGGCTTCGACATCCGGAATTCTCCCCTGTATCCGGGCCGCATCGCGCGGCCTCGTCTTCCGTCAAGGCGATAGACGAAAAGGGGCGCGAGTCACAAGCCGCTTGGCTTTGAACTGTCCATACAAGCAGGTGCTTGCCGACTCACCCTGGACAGCCTTATGCAATGGCGATGCGTTGCCTTGTTCGCCTTGCCCTTTCGACGTGCCTCCTGGCTGGTGCGGTTCCTGCCGCTGCGCAGGGTGATGATGTGCCCTACTGGGCCTCGATCCGCGCTGAGGAAGTGAACATGCGCGTCGGCCCGGCGACGTCCTACAAGATCGAGTGGGTATACAGGCGCGTCGGCCTGCCGCTGAAAGTCCTGCGCAAGATGGAAGGCTGGCGGCTAGTCGAAGATCCCGATGGAGAGAAAGGCTGGATGCTCGGGCGGTTCCTTTCGCGCAAGCGGGCCGCGATCGTTACCGGAAATGACCCCGCAGAGATACGCGAGGAGGCAAGCGCCGCCGCGAAGCTGATGTGGCGGGTTGAGCCGGGCGTTACCGGCGAGCTTGGCTCATGCGAAAAGGGCTGGTGTGCCTTTGCCGTGGGCAGGCACAAGGGCTACGTCGCGCAGGAACGCATCTGGGGCGTTGGCGAGCCCTGACTGGCGCGAAACAAGACCCGGTCGGCGTTGCACCAACCGGGCCTCGTCACAAGATCACATTGCCGCGTCGGCCTGCGGGCTGATCGTTACGGTGTCGCCACCATCGCTGGTTGCGGTGTAGCTGCCGTCTTCGCCCGGCGCCGAAGCGGTCCAGCAGGTCGCGCCTGCATCGCCCGAGGGGTCGAAGCAAAGCTTGCCATCGGCGACAGAGGCGATGCCCGCTTCGGCAAGTCCTTCGGCGGGCTGCATTTCATAGGCACCATCGGCGCTGATCGTGACGGTCGATTTGCTGCCGTCCGCCTTGGTCATTTCGGCAACACCGACCGGCAGCTCGGTGAGCCCTGACGGTGCGTCTGCCGCAGCGGCGGCGGCATCATCGGCGGGAGCGGCCGCATCTTCGGCGGCTTCGTCGGAACCGCCACAGGCGGCCACGGTGAGGCCAAGCACGATGGCCGAGGCGAACGATACGATCTTCTTCATGGGTAATCCCTCCTTTGAACAGGCGCGCAGGGCTAACACAGCGTCAGGGGCCTGCCAAACGATTGTGCGTGCCCGTGCGATCAGGCGAGTTCGATGGCGACTGCCGTTGCCTCGCCGCCGCCGATGCAGAGCGAGGCAACACCGCGCTTGAGGCCCTTGGTTTTCAGGGCATTGACCAGCGTCACGATGATCCGCGTGCCCGATGCGCCGATGGGATGGCCCAGCGCGGTCGCGCCGCCGTTGACGTTGATCTTCTCATGCGGGATGCCAAGATCGCGCATTGCGAACATCGCGACGCAGGCGAAGGCTTCGTTGACTTCGAACAGGTCGACATCGTCGATCGACCAGCCCGCCTTCTCCAGCAGCGAGGTGATCGCGCCGACCGGGGCGGTGGTGAACTGCGAAGGCTTTTGCGCATGGGCGGAAACGGCCACAACCGTGGCGACCGGATCGAGCCCCTTGGCCTTGGCCACCGAAGCGCGTGAGAGGACCATCGCCGCCGCGCCGTCAGAGATCGAGCTGGACGTCGCTGCGGTGATCGTCCCGTCCTTGGCAAAAGCGGCGCGCAGCGTCGGGATCTTGTCGGGGTTGCCCTTGCCCGGCTGTTCGTCGGTATCGACGACGACATCGCCCTTGCGGGTCTTGACCGTGACCGGCACGACCTCGTCGGCGAATGCGCCCGAGGCGATTGCGTCCTGCGCGCGGCGCAGCGATTCGATGGCATAGCCGTCCTGATCCTCGCGGGTGAGCTGGTATTCATCGGCAGTCGCCTGCGCGAAAGAACCCATCGAGCCACCTTCGTAAGCATCTTCGAGCCCATCGAGGAACATGTGGTCGTATGCCGTGTCATGCCCGGCACGCGCGCCCGAGCGGTGCTTCTTGAGCAGGTAGGGCGCATTGGTCATCGATTCCATGCCGCCCGCGATCACCACGTCGAGCGAACCCGACGCCAGCGCTTCCGCGCCCATGATGACCGTCTGCATGCCCGAGCCGCAGACCTTGTTGACTGTCGTCGCCTGCACCGAATCGGGCAGTCCGGCCTTGAGCGCGGCCTGGCGGGCAGGGGCCTGACCGAGACCGGCGGGCAGCACGCAGCCCATATAGATGCGCTCGATATCCTCGCCCGCCACGCCGGAGCGCGCGACCGCTGCCTTGACGGCAGTCGCGCCCAGTTCGGTCGCATCGACATCGGCAAGCGCGCCCTGAAGGCCACCCATGGGCGTACGGGCATAGGAGAGAACGACAATCGGATCGTTTGCGGAAATCTGCGCCATCTGGCTGTGCCTTTCGATAAGGGGCTTGTGCTTTGCGCCCCGGATAATGCTGCATTGCGGCAAATGCAATCGCGTTGGACGCAGTGCCGCGACACATTTCCGGAACGAAGATTGCGGGATTTGCACGGTCGGGGCCTTGCACCTTCGCGGCTGCGGGACTAGGGCCGCGGGCAACCGACAATTTTCGAGTCAGGGCCTTGGTCGACCTCTCCGAATATCTACCGATCCTTATCTTTCTCGGCATTGCGCTCGCGCTTTCCGCGATCTTCGTATTCCTGCCGATGGGTGTTGCGCGGCTTACCGGCGCGCACAATCCCAATGCGGAGAAGAACAGCGAATACGAATGCGGCTTTCCCGCCTTCGAGGATTCGCGCAGCCAGTTCGACGTACGGTTTTACCTTGTCGCGATCCTGTTCATCATTTTCGACCTTGAAGCCGCGTTCCTGTTCCCCTGGGCCGTCTCGCTCGATCTGACTGGCTGGCCCGGCTGGATCACGATGATGGTCTTCCTCGGCGAACTGGCGATCGGCCTTGCCTATGCATGGAAGAAGGGAGCTCTGGACTGGGAATGAGCACTCTTGTCGACCAGAACGGTCAGCCGCTGTCGAAGGCGAGCGAAGTGACCGCGCCCGATCAGGCGTTTTTCAACGACCTCAATGCCGAGGTTTCGGACAAGGGCTTCCTTGTCACCTCGACCGAGGAGCTGTTCCAGTGGGCGCGCACCGGCTCGCTCTGGTGGATGACCTTCGGCCTTGCCTGCTGCGCGGTCGAGATGATCCACGTCAACATGCCGCGTTATGACATGGAACGCTTCGGAGCTGCCCCGCGCGCCAGCCCGCGCCAGTCGGACGTGATGATCGTGGCCGGCACGCTCTGCAACAAGATGGCCCCGGCGCTGCGCAAGGTCTATGACCAGATGTCGGACTAAGTATGTCATCTCGATGGGTTCGTGCGCCAATGGCGGCGGGTACTATCCACTACTCCTATTCGGTGGTGCGCGGCTGCGGCAGATCGTGCCGGTCGACATCTACGTCCCCGGCGCCCGCCGACCGCAGAGGCTCTGCTTTACGGCGTGATGCAGTTGCAGCGGAAAATCCGCCGCGTCGGCACGGTGGAGCGGTGATCCGATGAACCTGACCAAACTTCCGTTCGTGTCGAGCGCAGTCGAGACACGTCGCGCCGGTTCGACTTCGCTCGAACCGAACGGGGAGGTGGCGTAATGGCAACCGTCCTGCATTCCGCACCGAAGATCGCTTTGAATGATGGCGTCCGTGAGGCGCTGGCCTCCGCGCTGGGCGACATGGTCGTTGCCTCGAAGGAAGAGCACGGTGGGATCCGTGCGACCGTCGCGCGCGACCGGATCGAACGCAATGCGCAGCCTGCGTGACGATCTGGATACCAGCAACTCGTCGAGATCGCGGGTGTGGATTATCCTCGCGGCCCGAGCGCTTCGAAGTCGTCTACATGCTGCTCTCGCTGACCAAGAACCACCGTATCCTCGTCAAGGTCAATGCCGCCGAGAACACCCCGGTGCCGACCGTCACCACGCTCTGGCCGGTCGCGGGCTGGCTCGAACGCGAAGTTTTCGACATGTACGGTGTAATCTTCGCAGGCAACGAAGACCTGCGGCGTATCCTCACCGACTACGGCTTTGAAGGCCATCCGTTCCGCAAGGACTTCCCGCTCACCGGCTATGTCGAGCTGCGCTATTCCGAAGAGGACAAGCGCGTCGTCTATGAGCCGGTCAAGCTCGCGCAAGACCTGCGCCAGTTCGATTTCATGAGCCCCTGGGAAGGCGCGGACTATGTCCTGCCGGGCGACGAAAAGGCGGACATGCCGCCCGTCGACGAACCCAAGACCACCGAGAGCACCAAGCAGACCGGGGCAGGGGACAAGACCGACGAGAAGGCGGGAGAAGGCACCGATGCCGATCCACCCGCAATGGACGAAGGAGGACGACAAGTGAGCGGCTTCCAGATCGAGGAATCGCCGACCACCGGCGATGAGGTCATCACCAACTACACGATCAACTTCGGCCCGCAGCACCCGGCGGCGCACGGCGTGCTGCGCATGGTCATGGAGGCGGACGGCGAGATCATCGAACGCGTCGATCCGCACGTCGGCCTGCTCCATCGTGGCACCGAAAAGCTGATCGAGCACAAGACCTACCTGCAGGCGCTGCCCTACTTTGACCGCCTCGACTACTGTTCGCCGCTGGGCATGGAATATTCCTACGTCCTTGCGATCGAGAAGCTGCTCAACCTCGAAGTGCCCGAGCGTGCGCGAGCTCTCTTCGCCGAGGATACCGACGCGCATCTGTAACCACATGCTCAACCTCGGCAGCCACGTCATGGACGTGGGCGCGATGACGCCGAACCTCTGGATGTTCGGATGCGCGAGGATTGCCTTAATTTCTTCGAACGCGCGGCGGGTGCGCGCATGCACATGGCTTGGTTCCGCCCCGGTGGCGTGCATCCAGGACGTGCCCGAAAGCTGCTCGTCGACATCGGCGAATGGCTCGATACGCGCCTGCCCGAACTGTTCGAGGACGCGATGAGCCTCGTCGTCGACAACCGCATCTTCAAGCAGCGCAATGTCGATATCGCGCATGTCTCGCGCGATGATGCGATCGGCGCGACTTTTCGGCCCGATGATCCGTGGCGCGGGCATCCCATGGGACCTGCGCAAGAGCCAGCCTTACGACGTTTACGACCGCATGGACTTCGAAGTGCCGGTGGGCACCAACTCGGACTGCTACGACCGCTTCATGGTCCGCGTCGAGGAAGTGCGCCAGTCAGCTCATCATGAAACAGTGCCTTGCCGAGATGCCGCAGGGTCCGGTGGCTAGCACCGACCGCAAGGTCGTCCCGCCCAACGCGCCGAGATGAAATCTTCGATGGAATCGCTGATCCATCACTTCAAGCTTTACACCGAAGGCTTCCACGTCCCGGCAGGCGAAGTCTATGTCGCCACCGAAAGCCCCAAGGGCGAATTCGGCGTCTATCTGGTCAGCGATGGCTCGAACAAGCCCTACCGCTGCAAAGATCCGCCCGACTGCGTTTTCACCTTCAGGCGATGGACATGATGTGCAAGGGCCACATGCTGCCTGATGCGACCGCCATCTTGGGCGCGATCGACGTCGTGTTCGGGGAGTGTGATCGGTGATCGCCCGCGAACTCTTCATCCTCGTCGCGGCATTCGCGGCATTTGCCTCGGCCATTGCGGCATACCTCGCGGTGTTTCATGGCGAGGCGTCGCTCAAGGACATCGCGTCCAATGCCTTTGCCGCCGTCATCGGCCTTTATGCCGGGCGCTATCTCGAACGGAGGCTGATCCGTGGCTGACCGTCATCTCGAACCCGATACGCCCGAACTGCGCGAGCGCTGGGGCTCGTTCGCTTTCACCGATGCGTGGAAGGCGAAGGCCGATGCCGCCATCGCGCGCTATCCCGAAGGACGCCAGAAGAGCGCCGTCATGGCGCTGCTCGACTATGCCCAGCGCCAGGTTGGCGAGGAAACGCAGACGCAGGGCTGGCTGCCGATTCCGGTGATGGAATATGTCGCGGACTATCTCGACATGCCGGTGATCCGCGTGGTCGAGGTCGCCTCGTTCTACACGATGTATAACCTCGTGCCCGTCGGCAAATTCCATGTGCAGGTCTGCGGCACCACGCCCTGCATGCTGCGCGGTTCGGATGACATTATCGCCGCCTGCATGAAGCGCGGGATGAAGCCGGGGCATATCTCGGAAGACGGCCTCTGGTCGTTCACCGAAGTCGAATGCATGGGCAACTGCGCCACCGCGCCGATGGTCCAGATCAACGACGGCAACTACGAAGACCTGACACCCGAGCGCCTCGATGCGGTGCTCGATGCGCTGGCCAAGGGCGAGACGCCCAAGGAAGGCACGCAGGAGCCGGGCCGTCACACGTCCGAGCCTTCGGGCGGGCCGACCACGCTCAAGGAAATGGTCACCGAAAACCACGATTACCGGGGGGAATGGTGATGGAAATCGGCACCATCCTCGTTGCGGCGGTTGTGATCGCGATCGTCTGGAAAGTCCTGACCGGTTTGATCAAGTTTGCGATGACCGGCGCGGTCGTCCTTGGTGCTTTGTGGTTCCTGTCACAGGGAGCGATTGCGTGAGCTATAACATCTATTTCATCGCCTGCGCCCTCATGATCATCATCGGCGCACTCATGCTGGTGACGGGTCGCTATCTCTGGTCGCTGCCGTTTTTTGGCGGCGCGGCGGCGTGCTTTTTCATCGGCATGAGCCAGGAACATGCGGACGATGACAGTCGCGGGGACGGTTACTGATGCTTGCCGGAGTCAATTTAAGGACGCTCGCTCATGCTCGCTGATCGGGACCGCATCTTCACCAACGTCTACGGGTTCCAGCCCTGGAACCTCGACGCGGCGCGTGGGCGCGGTGACTGGGACAATACCAAGGCCATTCTCGAAAAGGGCCAGGACGCGATCATCGAGGAGATCAAGGCGTCGGGCCTGCGCGGTCGCGGCGGTGCGGGCTTCCCGACCGGCATGAAATGGTCGTTCATGCCCAAGGAACCGCCGACCGATCACCTCGGCAATCCCAAGCCTTCGTTCCTCGTCATTAACGCCGACGAATCCGAGCCCGGCTCGTGCAAGGACCGCGAGATCATCCGTCACGATCCGCACAAGCTGATCGAAGGCGCGCTGGTCGCCGGTTTCGCGATGCGCGCGCGGGCGGCCTATATCTACATTCGCGGCGAATATATCCGCGAGGCCGAAACGCTCTTCGCCGCCGTGCAGGAAGCCTATGATGCCGGCCTGATCGGCAAGAACGCCTGCGGTTCGGGCTACGATTTCGACGTCTTCGTCCATCGCGGGGCAGGGGCCTATATCTGCGGTGAAGAGACCGCGATGATCGAGAGCCTTGAGGGCAAAAAGGGCCAGCCCCGGCTCAAGCCGCCGTTCCCGGCAGGCGCGGGTCTTTATGGCTGCCCGACAACGGTCAACAACGTCGAGTCTATCGCGGTTGCGCCGACGATCATGCGGCGCGGCGCGGCCTGGTTCTCCTCCTTCGGGCGCGACAACAACAAGGGCACCAAGCTCTTCCAGATTTCGGGCCATGTCGAAAAACCCTGCGTGGTCGAGGAGGAAATGGGCATTTCCTTCGAAGACCTGATCGAAAAGCACTGCGGCGGCATTCGCGGCGGGTGGGACAACCTGCTCGCAGTGATCCCCGGTGGTTCTTCAGTGCCGCTGGTCCCGGCAGAACAGATCCGCAAGGCCCCGATGGATTTCGACGGCCTCAAGGAACTCGGCTCGGGCCTTGGCACCGCCGCCGTCATCGTCATGGACAAGTCGACCGACATCGTGCGCGCCATCTCGCGCCTGTCCTACTTCTACAAGCACGAGTCCTGCGGCCAGTGCACCCCCTGCCGCGAAGGCACGGGCTGGATGTGGCGCGTGATGGAACGCCTGCGCGAAGGCAATGCCGAGATCGAAGAGATCGACATGCTGCAGCAGGTCACCAAGCAGGTCGAAGGCCACACGATCTGTGCGCTTGGCGACGCCGCAGCATGGCCGATCCAGGGCCTGATCCGTCACTTCCGCCCCGAACTGGAGCGCCGTATCAACGAGAACGTGCGGGAGGCGGCGGAATGACCTTCACGAAAGCGCTGCACAGCGCAATTCTGGCACTTGCCGTCGCTCTCGTGCCCTCGGGCGCAAGCGCGCAGGTCGATCCGAATATCGAGACCGGCTCCAAGATCCCGCGTCGCATGGAAAAGGTCGATCCGGTCCGCGCCGGTTCGCTTCGCGATCTTTATGTCAGTTGCACATATGGGCCGAGCCGCAAGGACATCGACAGGCTTCTGGCGCTGAGCGACCCCCTGACCGCCGATTTCGAAGGGGCGGGCATCAGGATGAACCGGATGTTCGACAACAACTCGCTGCGCGCGTGCTTCGAGGTCAATCCCGATAGCCTGCGCAGCCAGATCAGCATGTCGGATACTGCCTTTCGCTACATGATGCTCGAAGCGGCCTATCTTTATCTCTTCGGCGAGCTGCCCGCAGATGACGGCACATCCGCGCCGGTGGAGCGTAGCTACGTTTCCACCGGGGAAAAACTTGTTGCCGCAAAGGCACTTGGTACGTTTTCGGATTGCATCGCGAAGAACGATCCCGCAGGCGCCGACGCGCTCCTGCGCACGCCCTCGGGCACCAGTGAGGAGCGCGAGGCTGCAAAGGCACTGGTCGGGACGCTGGGTGCCTGTCTGGCGGCCGGGCAACAACTGGAGCTTTCGATCACCAACATTCGCTCATTTGCCGCAGACGGAATGTGGCAACGCTACGTCGCGAGGCCGGAATAGAATCATGCCCAAGGTCACAGTAGACGGACAGGAAATCGAGGTTCCCAACGGCGCGACCGTGCTGCAGGCTTGCGAGCTTGCGGGTAAGGAAATCCCGCGTTTCTGCTATCACGAGCGGCTCTCGATTGCCGGCAATTGCCGCATGTGCCTCGTCGAGGTGAAGCCGGGACCGCCCAAGCCGCAGGCCTCCTGCGCGCTTCCGGCGACCGAGGGTCAGGAAATCCGCACCGACAGCGAAATGGTCAAGACCGCGCGCGAAGGGGTGATGGAGTTCCTGCTCATCAACCATCCGCTCGATTGCCCGATTTGCGATCAGGGCGGCGAATGCGACCTGCAGGACCAGTCGGTCGCCTATGGCCGGGGCGGTTCGCGCTATGACGAGAACAAGCGCGCCGTCACCGAGAAATACATGGGTCCGCTCATCAAGACGGTGATGACGCGCTGCATCCATTGCACCCGCTGCGTCCGGTTCAGCGAGGAAATCGCGGGCGTGGACGAGATCGGCGCACTTTATCGCGGCGAGAACATGCAGATCACGACTTATCTCGAACGCGCTGCGACGCACGAGATGAGCGCCAATGTGATCGACCTTTGCCCGGTCGGCGCGCTGACCTCGCGTCCCTATGCTTTCGAGGCACGGCCTTGGGAATTGAAGAAGACGCTGTCGATTGACGTGTCAGACGCTTGCGGTGCCAATATCCGCCTCGACAGCCGGGGCCGCGAAGTGCTGCGCGCGCTGCCGCGCATCAATGACGACGTCAACGAGGAATGGATCTCGGACAAGGCGCGCTATCAGGTCGAAGGCCTGACCCGCCGCCGCCTCGACAAGCCGTTCGTGCGCAAGGGTGGCAAGCTTGAGGCGTCCTCTTGGGACGAAGCCTTCAAGGCCATCGCCGCCGCCAATCCGGGCAGCAGCATTGCCGCAATTGCGGGCGACCTGCTCGATTGCGAGACGATGTTCGCGGCGAAGAAGCTTGTGGGTGCGCTGGGTTCGAGCCTGTTCGAAGGCCGCCAGACGGGCATGGACTATGACGTTTCCAGCCTTGCCGCAGTCAACTTCAATTCAACCTTCGCGGGCATCGAGCATGCCGACGCGATCCTGATCGTCGGCTCGAACGTGCGCGTCGAAGCACCGCTGGTCAATGTGCGGCTGCGCAAGGCGGTCAAGCGCGGGACAAAGGTTTTCCTGATCGGGCCGGAGTGGGACACCACCTTTGGCGGCGAATTCCTTGGCAGCGACCTCTCGGTCCTCGGCAGCCTGCCGGGCCATGTGACCGACGCGCTCAAGCGCTCGGAAAAGCCTGCAATTATCGTTGGTGGCGCAGGTCTGGGCGGGGGCGGTCTCGAAGCGGCGCTGGCGCTGGCGGGCGAGTTCAACCTCGTGCGCGATGGCTGGAACGGCTTCAACGTCCTGCACATGGCCGCATCGCGCATGGGCGGGCTGATGCTCGGCTATGCGCAGAAGGGCGGCATTGCCGACATCGTCGCCGCCAAGCCGAAGGTTGTGCTCGCACTCGGCGCGGACGAGGTGAATTTCGACCAGTTCGACGGCGCTCTCAAGGTCTATATCGGCCACCACGGCGAAAAGGGCGCACATGCCGCCGACGTGATCCTGCCCGCTGCTGCCTACAGCGAGAAGCCGGGCACCTACGTCAACACCGAAGGGCGGGTGCAGTTCGCCGACAAGGCGGTCTTCGCACCGGGCGACGCGCGCGAGGACTGGACGATCCTGCGCGCGCTGGCCGATGCGCTGGGTGTGTCGGTCGGCTTCGACAGCTTCGAGCAGCTGCGCGCGGCGATGATTGCCGAAGTACCTGCTTTGGGCGAAGAAGGTCTGGCCGATTACGGCGCGACGTTCCCGGCGGGCAAGGGCGGCGCTTCGGGCGAGATCGCCTATCCGATCAAGGACTTCTACCTCACCAACCCGATCGCGCGCGCTTCTGCGGTGATGCAGCAATGTTCGGCAGAACTGCTCCACGCGAACGACATGGCGGAGGCAGCGGAATGACCCGGAAACAGAATATCCGTTCGTGTCGAGCGCAGTCGAGACACGCCTCGCAACGCTTCTCGACTTCGCTCGAAGCGAACGGGGGTGGGAAACAATGACCGAATATTTCATGTCCCTCGGCATGAACCACGACTGGGCGTGGTTTGTCGCCACGATCTGCGGCATCCTGCTGATCGCGCTGCCGGTGATGGTCTCGGTGGCAATGGTGATCTATGCCGACCGCAAGATCTGGGCGGCCATGGCGCTGCGCAAGGGGCCGAACGTGGTTGGGCCGTTCGGTCTGCTGCAATCGTTTGCCGACGGGCTAAAGGTCTTCCTGCAGGAAACGATCATCCCCTCGGCCGCGAACAAGGGCCTGTTCCTGATCGCGCCGATCATCACCTTCACCGTCGCGCTGATGGCCTGGGCGGTGATCCCGTTCAATTCGGGCGCGGTGCTGGCGGACATCAACGTCGGACTGCTCTATATCCTCGCGATCAGCTCGCTGGGCGTTTACGGCGTGGTGATTGCCGGCTGGTCGTCGAACTCGAAATACCCGTTTTTCTCGGCGATGCGCGCCTCGGCGCAGATGATTTCCTACGAGGTCTCGATCGGCTTCATCCTGATCTGCGTCGTCCTCTGGGCGGGCACGTTCAACATGAACGATATCGTCAAGGACCAGCAGGGGCATATCTTCGGGTTCATCAACGCCTATGCGTTCAACCCGCTGCTGTTCCCGATGTGGGTGATGTTCCTGATCTCGGCGATGGCCGAAACCGCGCGCGCGCCGTTCGACCTGACCGAGGCGGAATCGGAGCTCGTCGCCGGATACCAGACCGAATACAGCTCGATGTCCTTCGCGCTCTACTGGCTCGGCGAATATGCCAACGTGCTGCTGATGTGTGCGCTCAACGCGATCCTGTTCTTCGGCGGGTGGCTGCCCCCGGTCGAATGGGCACCGCTCTACTGGGTGCCGGGCTGGCTCTGGCTGATCCTGAAAATCTGTTTCTTCTTCTTCGTGTTCAGCTGGGTAAAGGCCACCGTGCCGCGTTACCGCTATGACCAGCTCATGCGGCTTGGCTGGAAGGTCTTCCTGCCGCTCTCGCTGGGCTTCGTGGTGCTCGTCTCGGGCTACCTGATGCTGACGAGGTACGCTGTATGACCGTCGCCCAACTCGTCAAATCCTTCACCCTGTGGGAATTTCTCAAGGCCCACTGGCTGACCCTGAAGTACTTCTTCAGGCCGAAGGCGACGATCAACTATCCGTTCGAAAAGAACCCGCTCTCCCCGCGTTTTCGCGGCGAACACGCGCTGCGCCGTTATCCCAACGGCGAGGAACGCTGCATCGCCTGCAAGCTCTGCGAGGCGGTCTGCCCGGCGCAGGCCATCACCATCGAGGCGGAACCGCGCGACGACGGCTCTCGCCGGACCACGCGCTACGACATCGACATGACCAAGTGCATCTACTGCGGTTTCTGCCAGGAAGCCTGCCCGGTCGATGCCATCGTCGAGGGGCCGAACTTCGAATACGCGACCGAAACGCGCGAAGAACTGCTTTACGACAAGGCCAAACTTCTGGCGAACGGGGACAAGTGGGAGCGGGCGATCGCCGCGAACCTTGAAGCCGATGCGCCGTATCGATAGGGGCGCGCGGGGGCCATGATTCACGTATTCGCCTTTTACCTTTTCGCTGCGCTGACAATTGCGTCGGGCGCATTGGTGATCCTGTCGCGCAATCCGGTGCACTCGGTGCTCTGGCTGATCCTCGCGTTCTTCAACGCGGCGGGCCTGATGGTGCTGGTCGGTGCCGAATTTATCGCGATGCTGCTGGTGATCGTCTATGTCGGCGCGGTCGCGGTGCTGTTCCTCTTCGTCGTCATGATGCTCGACATCGACTTTGCGGAGCTGCGCGCCGGGTTCGTCAGGAACTTCCCGTTCGGCATTCTTGTCGCGGTGATCCTGTTCGCCGAGCTGATGTTCGGCCTCTTCGCGCTCCAGTCTGGACCCGTGGAGCTGGGCACGCCCGATGGCACCGCCGCTGCGCCTGCCGGGGAATCGAACATCGAGGCAATCGGGGCGCTGCTTTATGGCAAGTACCTGTTCCTGTTCGAAGCGGCGGGCATCATCCTGCTGGTTGCGATGATCGGCGCGATTGTCCTCACGCACCGCCAGCGCGGCGGCGTACGCGGGCAGAATATCTCGAAGCAGATCGCGCGCCGTCCGGAGGACGCAACCGTCAATACGCAGCCCGAAGTGGGGCAGGGGGTGTCGCTGTGATTTACAGTGCTAAATCCCCGTTCGTGTCGAGCGTAGTCGAGACACGTCGCGCCAACGGTTCTCGACTTCGCTCGAACCGAACGGAATTTGGAGGCGCAGCATGATTGGCATCGAACACTATATCGTGGTGAGCTCGATCCTGTTCGTGATGGGCGTGCTGGGGATTTTCCTCAACCGCAAGAACGTGATCGTCATCCTCATGGCCATCGAGCTGATCCTGCTCGCGGTGAACATCAACCTCGTCGCGTTCAGCGCCTTCCTCGGCGACCTGACCGGGCAAGTATTCGCAATGTTCGTGCTGACCGTGGCGGCGGGCGAGGCGGCCATCGGGCTTGCCATTCTCGTGATCTATTTCCGTGGCCGTGGCACCATCGCCGTGGACGACGTCAACCGGATGAAGGGGTAACTCAGGCGTGAACTCCTCCATCCTCGCCATCGTCTTCCTGCCGTTGCTGGCCGCGATCGTCGCGGGCCTTGGCAACAAGCAGCTGGGCAACACCGCCGCCAAGGTTGTGACGACCGGCGCATTGTTTGTCTCGTGCTTCCTGTCATGGCCGATCTTCCTCGGCTTTATCTCGGGTGAGCAACAGGCCTATGTCGCCCCGGTGCTGACCTGGGTGCAGTCGGGCGTGATGTCGTTCGACTGGGCGCTGCGCGTCGATACGCTGACGGCGGTGATGCTCGTGGTGATCACCACGGTCTCGGCGCTCGTGCACCTCTATTCCTGGGGCTATATGGAAGAAGACCCGGACCAGCCCCGGTTCTTCGCGTACCTCTCACTCTTCACCTTCGCCATGCTGATGCTGGTGACCGCCGATAACCTCGTGCAGATGTTCTTCGGTTGGGAAGGGGTGGGGCTTGCCTCGTACCTGCTGATCGGGTTCTGGTTCCGCAAGCCCTCTGCCAATGCCGCCGCGATCAAGGCCTTTGTGGTCAACCGCGTCGGCGACCTTGGCTTCATGCTCGGCATTTTCGGCACGTTCCTAGTCTTCGGCACGGTCTCGATCCCGGCCATCCTCGAAGCGGCCCCGGCAATGGCAGGCAGCAGCATCGGCTTCCTCGGCTACCGCGTAGATACGATGACGGTGCTCTGCATCCTTCTGTTCATCGGCGCGATGGGCAAGTCGGCGCAGCTTGGCCTGCACACCTGGCTGCCCGATGCAATGGAAGGCCCGACGCCGGTCTCCGCGCTGATCCACGCCGCAACGATGGTGACGGCAGGCGTGTTCATGGTCTGCCGCCTTTCGCCGATGTTCGAAACTGCGCCGATCGCGATGGGCGTTGTCACGGTGATCGGTGCCGCAACCTGCTTCTTCGCGGCCACTATCGGCACGACGCAGTGGGACATTAAGCGCGTCATCGCCTATTCGACCTGCTCGCAGCTCGGCTACATGTTCTTTGCCGCAGGTGTCGGCGCATATGGCGCGGCGATGTTCCACCTCTTCACGCATGCCTTCTTCAAGGCGCTGCTATTCCTTGGCGCAGGATCGGTGATCCATGCGATGCATCACGAGCAGGACATGCGCTATTACGGTGGCCTGCGTAAGCACATCCCGCTCACCTTCTGGGCGATGATGGCAGGTACGCTCGCGATCACCGGTGTCGGCGTTTATTGGCTGCACGCGGGTTTCGCAGGCTTCCACTCGAAGGACGCGATCCTCGAAGTTGCATTCGCTTCGGGCACCGAAACCGGCATGCTGGCCTTCTGGGCGGGCGTTGTCGCCGCGCTGCTGACGAGCTTCTACTCCTGGCGCCTGATGTTCCTCACCTTCTGGGGCAAGCCGCGCTGGATCGAGAGCGAGCATATCCAGCATTCGGTTCACAAAACGCCGGAAGAGGCGGGCGAAGACACCACGGGTGGCTATCACCCGCACGAGAGCCCGATGGCCATGCTGATCCCGCTGGGCGTGCTGACGCTGGGCGCGGTCTTCGCGGGCTGGGTCTTTAGCCACTCGTTCCTCGATTCCAAGGAATTCTGGGGCGGTTCGGTCTTCTACAACGAACACCTGATGCACGCGATGCACGAGGTACCGCTGCTGGTGAAGCTTGCCGCGACGATCGTCATGCTGCTCGGCGTTGCCCTTGCCTGGTACGCCTACATTCGCCGCACCGACTTCCCGGCGAAGTTCGTCGAGGCGTTCTCGGCGCTGCACCAGTTCGTTTACAACAAGTGGTACTTCGACGAGCTTTACAACTTCCTCTTCGTGAAGCCGGCCTTCTGGCTGGGCCAGAAGTTCTGGAAGTGGGGCGATGTCGGGATCATCGACCGCTTCGGTCCGAACGGCGCGGCATGGGTCGTCGCGCGCAGCTCAGGCTATGCGCAGAAGATCCAGTCGGGCTACCTCTATTCCTATGCATTGGTGATGCTGCTGGGCGTGCTCGCGGCGATCACCTGGGTGATTGCGGGATAATTTGCGATGAACGGCTTTCCCATCCTCACCCTGATGCTGCTCGTCCCGCTCGTGGGCGCCGCGATCTGCCTGTTCGTGCAGGCGCAGGCCGCGCGTCAGGTCGCGCTCATCACGACGCTTATCAACCTTGCCATCGGCATCGTCCTCTGGGCGAATTTCGACGTCGGCGGGGCGCAGTGGCAGTTCACCGAACGGCTCGAGCTCTTCGCGGGCTTCTCATGGGCACTGGGCATCGACGGCATTGCGCTGATGCTGATCGTGCTTTCGGTCTTCCTCATGCCGATCTGCATCGGCGCGTCGTGGGAAGGCGTGACCAGGCGCGTCGGCGAATACATGGCCGCGTTCCTGCTCATGGAAACGTTGATGATCGGCGTTTTCGCGGCGCAGGACCTGTTCCTGTTCTACATCTTCTTCGAGGCAGGCCTGATCCCGATGTACCTCATCATCGGTATCTGGGGCGGCGATAACCGCATCTACGCAGCCTACAAGTTCTTCCTCTACACGCTGCTCGGCTCGGTGCTGATGCTCGTCGCGATGCTCTGGATGGTGAACGAGGCGGGCACGACCGACATTCCCACGCTGATGGCCTATGATTTCGATCCGGCCGCGCAGAAGTGGCTCTGGCTGGCGTTCTTCGCCTCGTTCGCGGTGAAAATGCCGATGTGGCCGGTTCATACATGGTTGCCGGACGCGCACGTTCAGGCTCCGACCGCCGGTTCGATCATCCTTGCGGGCGTGCTGCTCAAGATGGGGGGCTACGGCTTCATCCGCTTCTCTCTGCCGATGTTCCCCGAAGCGTCGGAACAGTTCATCTGGCTGGTGCTGATCCTCTCGATGATCGCGGTCGTCGTCACCAGCCTGATCGCGCTGGTGCAGCACGACATGAAGAAGCTGATCGCCTATTCCTCGGTCGCACACATGGCGATCGTGACGGCGGGCCTCTTCGCGTTCAACGTGCAGGGCCTCGAAGGCGCGATGGTGATGATGCTGAGCCACGGCCTCGTTTCGGGCGCGCTGTTCCTTTGCGTCGGCATCATTTACGACCGGCTGCACACGCGCGAGATCGACCGTTACGGCGGCCTTGCGATCAACATGCCGCGCTATGCGCTGTTCTTCCTGCTCTTCACGATGGCCTCGATCGGCCTGCCGGGCACCTCGGGCTTCATCGCCGAGTTCCTGAGCCTCGCTGGCGTCTACCAGGTATCGACCACGGTGACGCTGGTGCTGACCACGGGCATCATCCTTGGCGCTGGGTACATGCTTTACCTCTATCGCCGCGTCGTTTTCGGCGTTCAGAAGAACGAGGACGCCGCCGCGATGAGCGACCTTTCGCTGCGCGAGATTGCGCTGGTGGTGCCGCTGGCGCTGGGCGTGCTCTGGATGGGGGTCTATCCGGAGAGCTTCCTCGCGCCGATGCGCAAGGATATTGCCGCGCTCGACGCGCGCATTGCCCGCGCCAAGCCGGAAGGCGACTCGCGCCTGACAATGGGCGAACCGAAGAAAGCTGACGATCACGGCGAAGACGCCGCGCACGGGGAGGCGCACTGATGGAATTTGCCGGCTCCCTTGCGCTCGTCGCGCCCGAAGTCCTGCTCTCGGTCTCGGGCCTCGTGCTGTTGCTCGTTGCTGCATGGGCGGGTGATTCCGCCTCGCGCGCGATCTCGATTGCCTCGGTCGCGGTGCTTGCCGCCGCCGGTTTCCTCGTCGCGCCTGCGCTCTGTAGTGCGGCGGCAGGGCCGGAAACAGAGGCATTCCTCGGCCAGTACCGCGCCGATGCCTTCTCCGCGTTTGCCCACCTGCTGATCTACGCAGCGGCGGGTGCATCGCTGATGGTGGCACCGCAATTCTTCGACCGGTTCGGAGCAATGCGTGCCGAATACCCGGTGCTGATCCTCTTCGCAGCGCTCGGCATGGGCATGATGGTTTCGGCAGGCGACTTGCTGACGCTTTACATCGGCCTCGAACTGAACTCGCTTGCTGCCTACGTCCTTGCCGCATTCCTGCGCACCGACGGTCGTTCCAGCGAAGCGGGCCTCAAGTACTTCGTCCTCGGCGCGCTGGCTTCGGGCATCCTGCTGTTCGGTATGAGCCTGACTTACGGCTTTACCGGCACGACCAGCTTCGGCGGCATCCGCGATGCGCTTTCGGGCGATCTTGCGACCGGTGCGGTCTTCGGCATCGTCTTCATGCTGGCAGGCCTCGCGTTCAAGATCAGCGCGGTCCCGTTCCACATGTGGACCCCCGACGTTTACGAAGGTGCACCGACGCCGGTGACGACCTTCTTCGCCACCGCGCCCAAGGTCGCCGCATTGGCACTGACGATGCGCGTCGCGCTCGAAGCATTCGGCACGCAAGCGGACGCATGGCGGCAGATCGTGATCTTCGCCGCGCTGGCCTCGATCGTGGTCGGCGCGCTTGGCGCAATCGGTCAGGCGAATATCAAGCGCCTGCTGGCCTATTCCTCGATCAACAACGTCGGTTTCATGCTGATCGGCCTTGCCGCCGCGACGCCGCAGGGCGCATCGGCGATGCTTGTCTACCTCGCGATCTATGTCGCGATGTCGCTGGGCGGCTTCGTCGCGGTGCTGATGCTCAAGGACGGCGAGGGCAACCAGGTCGAGAATATCGCCGACCTCGCTGGCATGTCGCAGCATCGCAAGGTGCTTTCGCTCTGCATCGCGATGATCATGTTCAGCCTTGCGGGCATCCCGCCGCTGTTCGGTTTCTGGGGTAAGTTCGTGGTGTTCCAGGCGGCGGTCGATGCCGGACTGGTCGCGCTCGCGGTCTTCGGCATCGCCGCCTCGGTGATCGGCGCGTTCTACTACATCAAGATCGTCAAGATCATCTATTTCGATGAACCGGCCAACACGGTAACGGGCAAGAGCGACTGGGCGCATCAGGCGCTACTGTTCCTCTGCGCGCTGGTGGTCTCGCCACTGGGTTACCTGCTGACCAAGTGGCTCGGCGGGCTGGCCGATAACGCTGCCGCCGCGCTGTTCGTCGCCGCTTGATCCACACCGTTCCCAGCACCGGCTCGACCAACGCGGACCTCGCCGCGCGCCTTGTCGCGGGCGAGTATCTGCGCGAGGGCGACTGGCTGGTCGCCGACCGGCAAGAGGCGGGGAAGGGCAGGCAGGGGCGCGACTGGATCGATGGCGCGGGCAATTTCATGGGCTCAACCGTGGTGCACCGCCGCGAGGGCGATCCGCCTGCGGTATCGCTGGCGCTGCTCGCGGGGCTTGCGCTGCATGAGGCACTCGTACCGTTGGCGGGCGGTCACGCGCCGATGCTCAAATGGCCGAACGACCTGCTGCTCGATGGCGCAAAGCTGGCGGGAATCCTGCTTGAAGGGCAGGGGGAGCGCGTCATCGTTGGCATCGGCGTGAATTTGGTTTCTTCCCCGTCGCTGCCCGACCGCAAGACCGTTTCGCTGGCCAGCCTCGGCATCGACCTCGATCGTGACACCTTCGCCGAAAAACTCGCCGCCCAGTTCGACCTCGAACTCGAACGGTGGCGGTCGTCCGGCCTGGCCCCGGTGATCCGCCGCTGGACCGCCGCTGCCCACCCGGCAGGCACCGCGCTCACCGTCCACGAACCCTCCGGCGTCACCATCGAAGGCAGCTTCGCAGGCCTTGACGAGACAGGTGCCCTCAAGCTCCACTTGGCGGATGGCTCGCTGCGTGTCATTCACGCGGGCGACGTAGACCTCGCAACGGCTACGAACTGAGGAAAGACCATGCTGCTCGCAATCGACGCAGGAAACACCAATGTCGTCTTCGCGCTTTTCGATGGGCGCGAACTGAAGGCGCGCTGGCGCATCGCCACCGATCCGCGCCGCACCGGCGACGAATATGCTGTCTGGCTGATGCAGTTGCTCGAAATCCGGGGCGTTTCGCGCAAGGATATCGACCGGATCATCATCGCCACGGTCGTCCCGCGTGCGCTGCACAACCTGCATGTCCTCGCGCGCAACTATTTCCAGATCGAGCCGCTGGTTGCCGGTGTCTCGCCTGCCGATTACGCCATCGAGATCGACGTCGACGAGCCCAGCTCGCTCGGCGCCGACCGCGCGATCAACGCCATTGCCGCCTCTGCCAAGTACGAAGGCGACCTCATCGTCATCGACTTCGGAACCGCGACCACCTTCGACGCCATCGACTTCAACGGCGCGTACAAGGGCGGAATCATCGCGCCGGGCATCAACCTCTCGCTCGACGCGCTGGTCGGCAATACCGCGATGCTGCCGCGCATCGCCATTGCCACCCCCGAATCGCGCTCGGTGATCGGGCGCAATACCGAGGACCAGATGCTGATCGGCGTGTTCTGGGGCTACGTCGCGATGATGGAGGGCCTGATCGCCCGCATGCGCGAAGAGATCGGCAGGCCGGCCAAGGTCATCGCCACCGGCGGCCTTGCGATCCTGTTCGACGAGGCAACCGAGATGTTCGATGCGGTCGATTCGGACCTGACGCTCGACGGGCTGGCGCTGCTCGCTGAAAGGGCTGCCAAGAAGTGAAACCCGGCAAGGAACTGCTATTCTGCGCGCTCGGCGGCTCGGGCGAAATCGGCATGAACGTCAACCTTTATGGGTGCGACGGAAAATGGCTGATGGTCGACCTCGGCATGACCTTCAGCGGCAACGAGTACCCTGGCGTCGATCTCGTCTTCGCCGACCTTGAGTTCATCGAGGAGCGAGCCGACGATCTGGTCGGCATCGTCCTCACCCACGCGCACGAGGATCACATCGGCGCGGTGCCCTATTTCGGCGAGGAACTGGGCGTCCCGCTTTATGCAACGCCGTTCACTGCGCGCCTCATCATGGGCAAGCTGGAAGAGGCGGGGATCGCCGACCGGGTTGAGCTCAACGTGATCGACCACCTCGACCTGTTCAACCTCGGCCCCTTCGGCATCCGCTACGTCCCGCTGGCGCACTCGATTGCCGAGGGCAACGCGCTGCTGATCGACACGCCTTACGGTCGCATCTTCCATACCGGCGACTGGAAGCTCGACGACGAGCCGATCATCGGCGAACCGACCACGGCGGAGGAACTGACCGAAATCGGCGACGAGGGCGTGCTCGCGCTGGTCTGCGATTCGACCAATGTGTTCAACCCGAACGCCTCTGGTTCTGAGGGCGTGGTCCATCGCGAGCTGGTCGAGGAAGTGAAGAAGCATCGCGGCAAGCGCGTGCTGGTGACAACCTTCGCCTCCAACGTCGCGCGGCTCCAGACGCTCGGCGAAGTCGCGCGCGCGACAAACCGCAAGCTTTGCGTGGCGGGCCGCTCGCTCGACAAGATCATCGCGGCGGGCAAGGCTTCCGGATATTTGCGCGACCTGCCCGATACGGTCGATTTCGATACGGCGATGAGCCTCCCGCGCGGCGAGGTGCTGATCGTTGCAACCGGTGGGCAAGGTGAGCCCCGCGCCGCGCTGGCCCGCGTGGCTGAGGGCAATCATCCGATCAGTCTCGATCCCGGCGATGTCGTCCTCTTCTCAAGCCGCCAGATCCCGGGCAACGAAGTCGCCATCGGCAAGATCATGAACAAGCTCGCCGAGGACGAGATCGAACTCGTCACCGACCGGCAAAGCATGATCCACGTTTCCGGACATCCCGGCCGTCCCGAACTCGAAGCGCTCTATGGCTGGCTGCGGCCCGAGATGCTCGTGCCCGTCCACGGCGAGATGCGCCACATGCGCGAACAGGCGAAGGTCGGGCGCGAGGCCGGGATCGGGAAGACGATTGTCCAGAAGAACGGTGACCTGATCCGGCTCGCCCCGAATGGCCCCGCCAAGCTCGACGAGGTGCGCAACGGCAGGCTGGTGCTCGATGGTGACATCATCGCGCCTGCCGATGGTGAGGCGGTCGTCATGCGCCGTCGGCTCTCCTATGCGGGGGTTGTGTCGGTTGCGGTTGCGCCCTCGGGCGAGATCGGGATTGCCACGATGGGCCTGCCGCTCGACGAGGATTACGACGATTTCACGCAGGAAGCCGCGGAAGACGTCGCCGAAGCACTCAAGAAAGTGCGCGGCAAGGACTATGCCGACCGCCACGAGGCGGTAAGGCTTGCTGCCCGCCGTGCGGCAACGCGCTGGTGCGGGACGAAGCCACAGGTGCAAGTCCTGCTGTTCGAGGACTGACGCAGCGATGGCATGGACCTCGATCCTGGCGATCTACCTGTTGTACTGGGTGCTTTCGGCATTCCTGGTCATGCCCATCGGCCTGCGCACGCCGGACGAGACGGGTGAGGAAAAGGTGCCGGGCCAGGCCGACTCTGCACCGGTCAATTTCCGCCCCGGCCTGATCGCCAAGCGGGCGACGATCCTCGCGGCGGTGCTCTTCGGGCTCTATTACCTGAACTACGTCAACCAGTGGATCACGCTTGACGACATCAACATCGTCGAGCCGCCCGAGGATTTCTACGACTGAGATCAGCTACGCAAGCGGTCGATCGCCTGTGCCAGCGCGACGTAGAGCTTGCCCATATCCGAAGAGAGCAAAGTTACGCCCAGCGCGTTGCCGTCGCGTGTCGAGAGCACTTCGCGCAGGATCGCCTCGAAATCGTGGATGTAGCGGCTGACGTGCTCGCGGAAATCGTTGTCGCGCTCGAATATCTGGTGGATCGCCTTGGTGTCGTTGGCGTCGAGCAGCGAGACGGCGCGGCGGGTGAAAATGCCCCGGTCTCCGCGCAGATAGCCCTCCCATGCGGTATCCGAGACATCGGTCGACAGCGCCTTGGCAATGTCGATGGCGTTCGAATTGAGCGACTCCGTGATCAGGGCGACCCGGCGCGAGAAGTCGTTGTCGACCTGCTCTTCGGCGCGTTCGCGGGCATAGGTGACGCGTTGCTCCAGGTTGGCAACCAGTTCGGCGACCTTGCCAAGCTGGTCTCGCAGCTGGATCGTCGCCTCCCGGCTCAGGCCCGCAGCATCGGCAGCGGCCTTTTCAAGCTGCGCCGCGGCATCCGAAGCGCGCTCCTGCACCGCCTTTTCGATGGCTTCGGCGCTCGCTTCACCCAGTTTCTCTGCCAGCGCATTGATCCCCGCAGCCCCCTTGCTCTCGATCGATTCGACCGCCTCGCGTGCCGAAAGTTCGAGCTTGGTGATCGATGCCGAGAGTTCGGCGCGCGCCTTCTTGGATACCTTGTCGCCCTGCTCCTCGAGCGCGGTCAGTGCCCGGGCGAGTGAAGACAAGGTCTCGCGGTGCGCGGCACCCTGGCGCTGCAAGGCGGACTGGCGTTCCTCGATTTGTATCAGCAGTGACTTGAGGGCGGTGTCCGACGCCTCGATCTTGTCGAACAGCGTCTCGCCGTTGCCGGTCGCCGCAGTGACCGATTGCGCGAGCGCCTGCACACGTTGCTCTAGATCGACCAGCTTGGTTTCTGAATCCGCCATGGCCAGAGGCAGTGCCTCGCGGCTGTGGACTGCGCTTGCCTGAATCAGTTCAAGCAGGCGCACCGAACCATCGGTCAGGCGGGATAGTTCGCTCTCGGCGTTACTCAGGCTCGTCTGCGTCTCGGCGACGTTTGACGAAATTTCGCGCAGGGTGGCGGCAATGCGCTGGCTGGCTTCGTCCGATTTGCCCGCAATCGCGTCGAGCTGGCTGGCGGTGTCGTAGAGCTTGCCCGAAATTGCGGCAGTATGCCCGGCAATCGCGTTGTTGCGCGCCTCGTGCGCATCCATGCGTTCGGCAAGCTTGGCCTCGATCGCGGCCAACTGCCCGTCCAGTGCGGACATTGCCTCGCTTTCGGCGGAGCGAAACCGGGCACGCTGATCCTCGAGTTCGCCGCGCAGCTTCTCGGCACGCTCGGCAAGGCCTTGCTCGATCGCGGCGGTTTCCTCGGCAATCGCATCAAGGCGGGTGCGCGCATTTTCTATGGCCGTATTCTCGGCCTCTTCGACCTTTGCGAAGAAGATCGAACGCTCCTCTTCCAGTCCCGAAAGTGCGCCCCGCCAGCGTTCCAGCGCGCGGTCTTCGCCTTCGCGCAGATCGCGCGCGATCGTGCCACCTTCGTCGCGCAGCGAGGAAAGCCGCGCCTGCACCGTCTGCAAGGCTTCGTCCTCGCGGGCGGAGAGCGAGCGCCCGGTTGCTTCGAGCTCTTCAGCCAGCACCGAAACCCGGTTGCGGATCGAGGCAAGCGCTTCGATTTCGCGCTCTTCGAGCTGGGTGCGCAGTTCGAGCGCCTTGCCGTCGATTGCAGCAAAGCGGGTGCTGGCCAGTTCCTCCAGCCGGTCCGCCTGATCGCCGAGCCGTTCGAGCGTTTCGCTGACCGCCTCGCGGAGGCTGTGCACCTGCGTCTCGCTGGCCTTGCCGAATTCATTTATCCGCTTGAAACCGCGCACCATTTCCTCGATCTGCGCGTGCGCGGTGCGTCCGGCATTGCCGATATTGTTGGTGACGTCCTTGGTCGAACTGGCGATCACCGGCAGCTGCTCGCGCAGTTTCTCCATATTGGAAACCGCCGTGTCGCTGACCGTGCCGAGCCGCTCGACCTTTTCATCATTTTCGGCGACCAGCGCATCGAGCTTCTGGGCATTGGTCGTCAATCGCTCGACCGCGATGCGCCCGATCGCGTCGAGATCGCGCGACTGGGCCGCGATGAACTCGCGCGCAAGGCTGAGCTCGCGGTTGACGGTATGCATGCGCTCTTCAAGCCGCGCCGATTCTGCTGACAAAAGCCCCGCCGCATCGCCGAACCGGCGCGCCTCACGCGTGGAATTGCGCATCGCGACCAGCCAGAGCACGGCGATCAGGAGCAGCGGCACAGACCAGTTTACAACCAGGCCTGTCCAGACTTCGGGAGAAGCACCCCCGGTTATTTCGCCGCGCTGCGCCCATCCGAAAAAGCCTGTCCAGGCGAGGGCGAGAACGATTGCGACGCTAGCCGGAACCCAGCCAGGAAGACCTGTCTTGGGGGCAGGTTCCTCGTACCATTCCTCCACATATTCAGGCTCTTGCCCGGGCTCGTCGAGAGCTTCCCCGGCCTCGGCTACTTGCGCCTCGGCAAGCTCCTCGACGGTCTCCCCGGTGGTGCCCGAATGTCCTTCGGCGCCGCCGAATGCGATGATGCGCGATCCCCCAGTCATTGCGAGAGAATATCACGTTACATGCAAGGATAAAGCCCACTTGATGTTTTGAGGTGGATTTCGCAGCGGCCTGTCGCAATCGGGACGCATTTTAAACCGGGGGTTAACCTTCGCAGGACTAGATTCTGCGCATGGCTTTTGAATCCGGCGCCCTCGACACCACGATTTCGGCAGCTGCGGGCAATGACCCGGAGCTTTTTGCCGAATTGCATGAAGCGTTCCGCGAATCCGTGGCGCGGCAGGTGGACCTGCTCGGGCGGGCGCGCTGCGATGGCAACTGGCGCGTGGCCGCCATGCGCCTTAAGGGCCTTGCCGCGACATTTCATGCCGATCCGCTGATCGATCTGGCCGATGCCGCGCTTGAGGCTGCTCCCGGTGAGCCGACGGTGGTGCGCGCTTTGCGCGAATATGTGGACGAACTCGCCGGTTCATAACGCATCGCCGCTTGGCACCTGCCCGGCCATTGCCTAGACACGCTGCCTGTTTCCCGGAGACGCACGCTGCGTATCGCGCTTTTGTCCATGATCGAACCGGCCGGACCTGGCCAGCCCCTGCGCCGTGCTTATCTGCGTGTGGGCGGCAAGACGCTTGCCCAGCATCAGGCCGAGGCGGCGCTGGCTTGTGGTTGCGACAAGGTGGTCTGTCTCGCACGCGAGATGACGGCGGATCTGGCGGCGCTCCAGCAAGGGGTTGAGGCTGCGGGGCGGGCGTTCCATTCCGTTGCATCGCCGCGCGATCTGCCCGGGATCGTCACCTCGGGGGACGAGATGGTGGTCTTTGCCGAAGGTTTGCTGGTCGATCCGGTCGTCCTGCGCCACCACCTCGAACCCGGCGCCGCAGTGCTGGTCCAGCCCGTTGAAACCGGCGTCCCCGAAGGTTTCGAGCGCCTCGATCTTAATCGGGCATCGGCGGGAATCCTGCGTATTCCGGGCCGGCTCGTCGATAATCTGGTTGAATTGCCGGTCGACAGCGATGTCCCCTCGGCCCTGACGCGCATCGCCTTGCAGGCCGGGGTCGCCATGCGCGAAATTCCCGCTGCGGCACGGACCGGGGTGATCTGGCGGCTCGTCTCAAGCGAAATGGACGCCTACGCCCTCGATAATGACTGGATAGCGCACCGGATCGGCGAGGCAAGGGGCACGTCGCCATCGAAAGTGATCGCCCGTTTTGCTGCGCTGACCTTCGGGCCTTCGTTGCTGCATGGCGGGAATGCCGGGGCGATCCTTGGCGGAACCGCTGCTGCCGTCGTCGTGCTGGGGATTGCAATTGCATGGCTGGGCTGGACCGGAGCGGCCTTCGCCTTCTTCGCGATATCCTGGCTGGTTTTACAGACGGCACTGCTGCTGCGAAAGCTGGAGGTTGCACCACCGATCCTCGATCCGGATGGCAGTAGCCGGTTGAACATGCTTGAATGGTTTGTCGATCTGGCAATTATCGCCACAATGGTTATCGCAATTGGCGAGGCGACGACGCACACCGTCGCCCAGACTGTATTCCCGCCGCTCATGCTCATCCTCCTGATACGCCTGATTCCACAGGTTCTCGGCGATGACTGGACCGACTGGATCCGGGACCGAGCCCTGCTCGCCACGCTCCTCATCGTGCTTTCGCTGCTCGGAGTCCTTCCCGGAGGCGTCAGGGTGCTTGCGGTGGTGCTGGCTGTCGCAGGCCTGATCCTTACAGCAAGCAAGCCGCGGATAACGGCAGCTTAACCATGTTGGGCTATGGCGGGGGCATGATCGAAGCAGCTGCATCTACGGCATCGCCGGAAACGGTCGAAATTGTCCTGCGCCAGGAACTCGCCCGGGGCGACGCGCGCGCCGAAACGGTCGTGCCGATCCTGCGCCATTTGCTCGCCAACGAGACCAACTCGGTCTTCGGCGACGACATCCTCGCGCGCGTTCGCGGCATGGCCGAGCATATCGCCTGCCAGCTGCTCGACGAGCTGGCAGGCGATGACGAAGTTGAGGGGAAGGAGGCGCGCATTACCGCGCTGACCGGTGCCTTCTACGAAAATGCGCCGTTCCTTGCGCATCTCCACGCTCTCGCCATGGAATGGCAGCTTTCCGAGAGGATGCTGGCGCGTTTCACGCTCGATCCGGTGCTATCGCCGCTGGTGCAGGCACTGGTGGCATCGAAGGACGAGGCAACGCAGGCGCTGGCGATGAAGGCGCTCGCATCGCAGGCGCGGTTCTGCCAGGCGCAGCGCCGCATGACCTTGCCGCTGAGCGAAATGCCGGGAGATCACCTGCACTTCGCACTGCTCTGCCTGCGCAATCTCGCCGGTGAAGGCGAGGACGAGGCCGCACAGCGCGCCGAGGCCGCAATCCGGGCGCGCTATGACGAGGGCAAGACGCGGCTCGGTATGCTGTCGCAACTCATCATGAGCATGGGTAGCGGCGCGATTGCCGCGCTTTCGCTGACGCATGCCGGGACGGCGCTGTTCCTGACCGCGCTTGCCATCGGGTCCGGGCAGGATCGCGATGCGGCAACGCTCTCGACCAACGATGGCCAGCTTGCCCGGCTTGCCCTGGCGCTCCGCTCTGCAGGCATGAAGCCTGAGGGTGTGAACGAGCAGTTCGTCTCGCTGCATCCGGACATCACGCTGCCCGAAGGTTTCGAACAGCTTGGCGTCGACCGCGCCGCCGCCATCCTTGCTGCCGGTGGCAGCTACCCCGGAGGCTGAACGCATGTCCGGCAAGGCGGGCTTTGCTGCAAAGGCGCTCACCGACGCCGAGGACCGCCTGCTTGAGGCGGAAGAGCCGCTTGCCGGGTTGCAGCTGCGCTGTGGCGGCGAGCTGCCGGGAACAATCGCCATCCCGATCCTGCTCGAGGCGGTGCGCAAGTCACGCCGCTACGGGATGAAGCTCGCGCGCACACTGACCGCGCAGGATGGCGAGGAGCGTTACACCGCCTTTATCGAAGTGCTGCCGCGCGATGGGGAAGAGGGCTGTGAGGTCATCGTCCGCAACTGGCGCGCGACCGCCGTGCCTCAGGTCACCGAAGAACAGGCCGATCACCGTCGCACCGTCATCGACCGCCACCTTGCCGAGGTCTGGGCCTTGCTCGACAAGGACCAGCGACTTCAGGCGGTGCAGGGCGATGCGCCCGATATTTCGGCGGTGGTTTCGGCCATGCATGAGGGGCTGGGTCGTCCCTGGACCGATTTCATCGTGCCCAAGGGCATGAGCCATTTGCAGCCGATGCACTGGCGCTTGCTGGATGGCTCGGCCGTCGAGATCGAAGGCTCGATCCGTGACTGGCGGGCAAACCTCGTTCCGCGTCTCGGACAGGCAGGCGAGCCTAATGGCTTCGAACTCCTGCTTGTTTCGGACCAACCTCCGCCCGAAGTGCGGCGCAATCGCCGCGCGAGCGACACTGGCGGCGCGACCTCAGGCGCGCGCATGGTCGGCAAGGAAGTGGCCCCGGCGCTGCGCCAGCCCATCTCGCGGATTATCGCCAATGCCGAATCGATCCGCACCCGGCTCGCCGGACCGCTTGCCGATGATTACGCGAACTATGCCTCGGAGATCGCGGCGGCAGGGCAACACCTGCTTGGCCTGCTCGATGACCTGACCGACCTCGAAGTCGTCGAATCGCCCGATTTCAGCACCGCGCCCGACCTGATCGACCTTGCCGATGTCGCACGGCAGGCGGCGGGAATCCTTGGCGTGCGGGCAAAGGACAAGGACATTCGTCTCGTCTTGCCCAATGGTGGCGACTCGCTTGAGGCAACGGCAGAATTCCGCCGGGTTTTGCAGGTCCTGCTCAACCTGCTCGGCAATGCGATCAACTATTCGCCCGCAGGCTCCGAAGTCTGGGTGCGACTTGAGAACGAGGGCACCAAGGCACGCATGATCGTCGCCGATCAGGGCCCCGGCCTTTCCGAAGAAGACGCCGCCCGCGTTTTCGAGAAGTTCGAGCGCCTGGGCCGTTCGGGCGATGGCGGATCGGGCCTCGGCCTCTACATTTCTCGCAGGCTGGCACGCGCGATGGGCGGCGAACTATCGGTCGAATCCGCGCCGGGACAGGGTGCCCGGTTTATCCTCGACCTGCCTGCTGCCTGACCGCCGGATTTCTCCGACACGAACGGTTTTGTTACGGAGATGATTTAACGCGGTGTCTTAACGTCGTCGTGCACCGAACCGGATCAGCACCAGACCGACCACCGCGAGAATTGCACCGTTCCAGGCCCACTGCCGCTCGGCGAGCATGAAGCTGGAGGCCGGCCACATGACGAGGCCGGTGCCCTGTCCGATCCAGAGCAACCCCATGAGGACGGCGAGCACGCCGACCACAATGAGGATGCCGCGAAGGATTGCCATGCGCCGCGATCAGCGCTTGTCGAGCGGGACGTAATCGCGCTGGACCGGGCCGGTGTAGAGCTGGCGCGGGCGGCCGATCTTCTGGCCGGGGTCCGAGATCATCTCGTTCCACTGCGCGACCCAGCCCACGGTGCGGGCGAGGGCGAAGAGCACGGTGAACATCGTCGTCGGGAAGCCGATCGCCGAAAGGATGATGCCCGAGTAGAAATCGACGTTCGGGAACAGCTTCTTCTCCGCGAAATAATCGTCGGAAAGTGCGATTTCCTCAAGCCGCAGCGCGGTTTCGAACAGCGGATCGTCAACCTTGAGCGCGTCGAACACCTCGCGCACGGTCTTCTGCATGACCGTCGCGCGCGGGTCGTAGTTCTTGTAAACGCGGTGGCCGAAGCCCATCAGGCGGAACGGATCGTTCTTGTCCTTCGCGCGCTCGATATAGTGCGGAATCTTGTCGGGCGTGCCGATCTCGCGCAGCATCTCGAGCGCCGCTTCGTTCGCGCCGCCATGCGCCGGGCCCCAGAGACAGGCGATGCCCGCCGCGATGCAGGCGAACGGGTTCGCACCCGAGGAACCGGCAAGGCGCACGGTCGAGGTGGACGCGTTCTGCTCGTGGTCCGCGTGAAGGATGAAAATCCGGTCCATCGCCCGCTCGACCGCCGGGTGCAGCACATAAGGTTCCGCCGGAACGCCGAAGGTCATGCGCAGGAAATTGCCGGTGTAGGACAGCGAGTTATCGGGATAAAGGAACGGCTGCCCGATCGAATACTTGTAAGCCGCAGCGGCAATCGTCGGCATCTTCGCGATCAGGCGGTGCGAGCTGATCTTGCGGTGCTCGGGATCGGAAATGTCGGTGCTGTCGTGATAGAACGCCGACAGCGCGCCGACCACGCCGCACATCACCGCCATCGGGTGCGCATCGCGGCGGAAACCACGGAAGAACTGCAGCAGCTGTTCGTGGACCATCGTGTGGCGGCTGATCGTCCAGTTGAAATCGACCATTTCCTTCTGCGAGGGCAGTTCGCCGTTGAGCAGCAGGTAGGCGACCTCCATGAACGAGGAATCCTCGGCGAGCTGGCCGATCGGATAGCCGCGATGGAGCAGGATGCCTTCCTCGCCGTCGATATAGGTCAGCGCGGATTCGCAGCTCGCCGTCGAAGTGAAGCCGGGGTCATAGGTGAACATCCCGGTCTGGCCGTAAAGCTTGCGGATATCGACGACATCCGGCCCGACGCTGCCCTTGAGGACCGCATACTCGTGATCCTGTCCACCAACGCTGAATTTCGCTTGATCGCCCACCTTGATACTCCCTACTTAAACTTGCGACCCGGCAGTCTCGCTAGCCTGCGCGGCAATCCGCGCGAGGCTTTCGTCCCGACCGAGCAGAACCAATACATCGAAAATCCCCGGAGAGGTCGTCTGACCCGTCAGGGCTGCGCGCAGCGGCTGCGCGAGCTTGCCGAGGCCCAGTTCGAGCTCCTCGGCCATTGCTTTCAGACTGGCTTCGAGTGCCTCGATTGTCCAGTCCGATTCATTGCTTAGACGCGCGTGGACCTGTGCCAGTCGCTCGCGCGCATCGTCATCGAGAATTTTTGCCGCCTTTTCCGTCAGATCGAGCGGGCGCTTCGCAAAAAGGAATGCCGCGCCTTCGGCCAGATCGTTGAGATCCTTCGCGCGCACCTTCAGTTCGGGCATCGCGCGCGCGAGCAGCGCTTCGTCCAGGTTGTCGGCGGCAATGCGCGGTGCGACCAGCGCGGCAAGGCGCGCATCGTTGGCTTCGCGCAGGTAATGGCCGTTGAGGTTCTGCAGCTTGGCGAGATCGAAACGCGAGGGCGATTTGCCCACGTCCGACATCTCGAACAGCTCGATGGCGCGCTCGCGGCTGACGGTTTCCTCGTCGCCGTGGCCCCAGCCAAGCCGGAGCAGGTAATTGAACATCGCTTCGGGCAGGATGCCGAGCTCGTCGCGATAGGAATCGACGCCGAGCGCACCGTGGCGCTTCGACAGCTTGGCCCCGTCCGACCCATGGATCAGCGGGATATGGCCATAGACCGGATCGTCCCAGCCCGGCTCGATACCCTGCATCGCGCGCAGGATGACGAGCTGGCGGAAGGCGTTGTTGAGGTGATCGTCGCCGCGGATGACGTGGGTGACGCCCATATCGCGGTCATCGACGACAACCGCGAGCATATAGGTCGGCGTGCCGTCAGAGCGCAGGATGACGAAATCGTCGATCTCCGCGTTCTGCACCGCGACGCGGCCCTGGACGACATCTTCGATCACCGTCTCGCCCTCGCGCGGGGCCTTCATGCGCACGACATAGGGTTTGTCGGCGGGGTATGTGTCGGGAGGGGCATCGCGCCACTCGCTGTCGATGCGGAAGGGCTTGCGCTCTTCCTGCGCCTTTTTGCGGCGCTCGGCGAGTTCCTCGGGCGTTACATAGCAGCGATAGGCTTGCCCGGCGTCGAGGAGCTGCTGCGCCACCTCGGCATGGCGGTCGGCGCGCGAAAACTGGAACACCGGCTCTTCATCGCCGCCAAGGCCGAGCCAGTTGAGCCCGTCATGGATTGCGGCAATCGCTTCGTCGGTGGAGCGGGCGCGGTCGGTATCCTCGATGCGCAGCAGGTATTTTCCGCCAGTGTGGCGCGCATAGAGCCAGTTGAACAGCGCGGTGCGCGCGCCGCCGATGTGCAGGAAACCGGTGGGAGAGGGCGCAAAACGCGTGACGACCGGCTTGCTTGCCGCTCCGCCCTGTTCACCCGCGCTTGCCATCGATAGCCCCTTCCTGTCCTATGCGGTCCATGGCCAGCAATGCCACGGATATGGATGCTCAGCCCGGTGATGTTACACCGGGCGCTGCAGTGCAGCATACCCTCTGGCGCAGGCAAGGCCCGTTGTCGAGGGGTTTGGCCAAAATCGAGCAATTTCTCGATGAATCGGGCTTCGACCGCGCGCCCTGGCTGGCGGTGGCCTTTGCGGCGGGGATTGCTGCCTGGTTTACCTTGCCGAGCGCGGTTTACTGGAGCGGCCTGATTGCCGCGTGCCTTATTGCAGCAGGATTGGCGTGGTTCGGGCTCGGGCGAGGGGAGCGATATCCCTATCTTTCGCGCGCGATTGCCGCGTTTTGCCTGCTCGCAGCGCTGGGTTGCGCGACGGTCTGGACCAAGTCGGCGCTGGTCGGCGCGCCGCCGATAGACCGGCCGATCTTCGCGACGCTGGATGCAACGATCCTCTCGCGGGAAGCACAACCGGCGCAGGATCGCGTGCGTCTGGTTCTCGCGACCCGGCTTCCCGACCGCGCCGACGCGGTCAAGGTTCGTGTGAATGTGCCCGAGGAGATGGACCGGGCAGGGTTGACCGGAGGCGCGCGGATCCGGGTCTCGGCACGCCTGATGCCGCCTGCACCGCCGATGCTGCCGGGGGCCTACAACTTCGCGCGGCGGGCATGGTTCGACGGGCTTGTGGCGACCGGATCGGTGACGGCAGCGCCCGTGATCCTACAAGAGGCGAAGGTCTCTCCGCTGGTCGAGGGGGTGCAGGCGCGGCTTTCATCGCATGTTCGCGAGCGGCTTGCCTCGCCCGCGAGCGGGATTGCGGCGACATTGGCGAGCGGCGATCGCGGCGCGATTCCTGAAGATGACGCACAGGCGATGCGCGATGCAGGGCTTGCGCATTTGCTCTCGATCAGCGGGCTGCATGTCAGCGCAGTGATTGCGGCGGCCTACCTGATCGCGCTTAAGCTCCTCGCGCTCTGGCCCTGGCTTGCCTTGCGGGTGCGATTGCCGGTGCTGGCTGCAGGGGCGGGGGCCTTGGCAGGAATCGGCTATACATTGCTGACCGGCGCGCAGGTGCCGACGGTGCGCTCGTGCATCGGGGCACTGCTGGTTCTGATCGCGCTGGCCATCGGACGCGAGGCGCTCTCGTTACGGCTGCTCGCGGTGGCAGCATTCGCGGTGCTGCTGCTCTGGCCGGAATCGCTGGTCGGGCCGAGTTTCCAGATGAGCTTTGCAGCCGTGATCGCGATCATCGGCCTGAGCACCAGCGAACCGATAAAGCGCTTTCTCGGGCCGCGTGAGGAGCACTGGGCACGTCGCGCCGCGCGCTATGTCGCGATGCTGTTCCTGACCGGCCTTGTGATCGAGATCGTGCTGATGCCGATTGCGCTGCACCACTTCCACCGCGCCGGACTTTACGGTGCGTTCGCCAATGTGATTGCGATTCCGCTCACGACGGTGGTGGTGATGCCGCTCATCGCCATAGCGCTCACGCTCGATATTGTCGGGCTGGGTGCGCCGGTCTGGTGGCTGGCAGAGAAGGCGATTTCGGTGCTGCTGGGGATTGCCCACGGCGTTGCTGCGCAGCCGGGTGCGGTGAAAACGCTGCCTGCGATGGGAACAGACGCATTCCTGCTCTTCGTCATCGGCGGACTATGGCTGGCGCTCTGGAACGGGCGCATCCGCGCACTCGGGCTTGTGCCCGCGGCCATCGGGACGTTCCTGATCGCTACACTCGAACCACCCGATATTCTTGTATCGAGCGATGGCCGGCACGTCGGGATAACCGGCGAAAGCGAAACTGAACTGTTGGTCCTGCGCGATAGCAAGAGCGATTTCGTACGCGACAACCTGACCGAGCTGGCCGGGATGCGCGGCGAGACCGCGACACTCGCCGACTGGCCCGGAGCGCGTTGCAACGCCGAGTTTTGCGCGGTCAGGCTCAACCGGGGCGGACGCAACTGGGATCTGCTGATTGCACGCGGCCGCGACCGGGTTCCCGAACGCGCCTTGGCAGCGTCTTGCGCCCGGGCCGACATCGTCATTGCCGACCGTTGGTTACCCCGAAGCTGCCAACCGCGCTGGCTCAAGGCCGACAAGCGCATGCTTAGCCAGTCGGGCGGGCTGGCGATCGACCTTGATCGCGGCACGGTGACGTCAGTGGCAGACCACGAGGGTGCACATGGCTGGTGGAAACTTGCCCACCAACCCGATGCCCGCCGGGGTCAGTGATAGCGGCGTAGCAGTCCGGCGAGCTTGCCCTGCACGACTACTTCGCGCGGGTCGTAGATCTGCGGTTCGTATGCCGCGTTGGCCGGATCGAGGCGCACACGCCCATCCTCGCGCCGCAAATACTTGAGCGTTGCCTCCTCGCCGCGCACCAGTGCCACGACGATCTCGCCATCGCGCGCCGTATCGGTGCGCTTCACCAGCGCGAAGTCACCATCGAGAATGCCCGCATCGACCATCGAATCGCCCGAAACCTCAATCGCATAGTGATCGCCCGAGCCGAGCAGCGCCGCGGGAACCGGCAGCATCGTATCGCTTTCCAGTGCCTCGATCGGAACACCGGCGGCGATGCGGCCATGCAGCGGAATTTCGATTACATCGTTCGCGGCAATCGGCACGCCCGATGCAGGCTTTGCCGTTGGCGCGGTCTCGTTCGAATTAGCAGCCTGTGGAGCCTGCGCCTTGCCGGTCGCGTCCTCGGGCTGGCGGATCACTTCCAAAGCCCGGGCACGATTAGGCAAGCGGCGAATAAACCCGCGTTCCTCAAGTGCCGAAATCAGCCGGTGCACACCCGATTTCGATTTCAGGTCAAGCGCCTCCTTCATTTCCTCGAAGCTCGGGGAAATGCCGGTTTCCTCAAGTCGAGTCTGGATAAAGCGAAGGAGTTCGTGCTGTTTACGCGTAAGCATAGTGCCCTGTCCTAAATTGGTTCTTATCAAGAACTAATGTGGAACAGGTAGGCAACATTTATCCACAAGTCAAGCGATCCCGCCATTTTCGAGCAAAATCACCGAAATTGCGTCTCCGGCGGATGTTGCCGGGGCATCGACGGGCCTGTCGATCAAGGCGTTCGAGCCTGCCAGGGCTGAGAGGGCGGAGCTGTCCTGATTGGCCACGGGCGTGACGAATTCCCCGTCCCAGCGGGCGCGCAGGAATGTCTGGCGTGAGCCGTTTGCGGGCAGGTTTTCGGTTGCGCGCGCGATGGTTTTCTTTGGCATTGCGTCTGCGGCTCCGAGCAGATGGCGCAGCAGCGGCAGCATGAAGAGTTGTGCGGTTACGAAGCTCGATACCGGGTTGCCGGGAAGGCCGAGGATCAGCTGTCTGCGGCCTTTCGCCTCGCGCGTGGCGACAAGCAAAGGTTTGCCCGGCTTGATCGCGACCCGCCAGAAGTCGATCTTCGCGCCCCATGCTTCCAGCGCGGGCTTTACAAGGTCGTGATCGCCCACCGAAGCGCCGCCGCTGGTGACGAGGATATCGACGTCCCCGGCGCGTGAGAGGGCCTCCGCCATCGCCGCCATGCTGTCCGCGACAGGACCGAGCGCGCGCGCTTCACAAGGCAGGCTTTTCGCCATGGCCGCCAGCATCACGCCATTACTGGCCGGCATGCGGTGCGGATCGAGGGCGCCGGGCGCGGCAGCGAGTTCGTCGCCCGAGTCGAGCACGGCGATGCGAGGCCGGTGACGCACCGGAAGCACAGTGTAGCCTGCTGCTATGGCGAGTGCGGCCTGCGCCGGGCCGAGCCTGACTCCGGCGGGCAGCACGAGCTCACCTTCGCCGAAATCCATGCCCTTGCGCCGGATGTGCTTGTCGGGCGGCGAGGGTGGCTCGCCCGAGAGCGAGATTGTATCGCCTTCGCGCGCGATGTCTTCCTGAAGGATGACAGCACCCGCGCCATCGGGGAGAACCGCGCCGGTTGCGATGCGCACCGCTTCTCCCTTTCGAATGCTGCCTGAGAACGGATGCCCCGCCGCAGATTCTCCGATGACCCGCCATGGCCCCGCCATGTCACCGAAGGCGACAGCATAGCCGTCCATCGCGGAAAGGTCGGCGGCGGGCTGGGTGCGGCGGGCGTCCAGCGTTTCCGCGAGATAGAAGCCCAGCGCATCGGCTACCGCGACGCGTTCGACCCGCAAGGGTTCACAGAGCGCCAGCAGACGGCTTTGCGCTTCTTCCAACGGGATCGGAGCGGGCCGCTGGCTCATGCGTCCTGCGCACGCCAGTGGCCCGATTTGCCGCCGCTCTTTTCGATCAGCCGCACAGATTCGATCACCATGCCCTTATCGAGCGCCTTGGCCATGTCGTAGATCGTGACGAGCGCGATCGAGACGGCGGTGATCGCTTCCATCTCGACGCCCGTCTTTCCGGTCAGCGCAGCCGAGGCGGTGGCGTGGATTGCATCGTTCTCGAAGGCGAAGTCGACTGTCACCGCATCGAGCGCCAGCGGGTGGCACATCGGGATCAGCTCGGCAGTCTTTTTCGCCGCCATGATACCTGCGATCCGCGCGGTGCCGAGCACGTCGCCCTTGGGCGCATCGCCCGCCTTCACCGCCGCCAGTGCTTCGGCAGACATGCGAATCCGGCCCGAAGCGACCGCCACGCGCTGCGTCGCCGCCTTCGCGCCGACATCGACCATGCGCGCTGCACCCTCTTCGTCGATGTGCGTAAGTCGCCGGGAACCTTCCGTGCCGTCTTTCGTCATAACCCGCGCAGGGATAAGGCAATCACGCGGCGACGCAAGCAATTGGATTATTTGCCGCCATGTGCGAAGAGCCGCGAATTGCAACCGGAGACGGCGAGAGACCAATGCAGCGGGCACGAATCGAGGAAGGCGGCTTTATCGCGCTGATCGTGCTGGTTACGGTTGCGTTCGCCTGGCTCGTCGCGCCGTTCCTTGGCTCGATCCTCTGGGGGGCGATCGTCGGCATCCTGTTCCGGCCGATCTACCTGCGCATGCTGGAAAACCTGAACGGGCGGCGCAATACCGCCGCGTTCATGTGCATATTCCTGATCCTGCTGGTGGTGATCATTCCCGGCCTGCTGCTCGGTGTCAGTCTCGTCGGCGAGGCGGCTTCGCTCTACAACCGGCTTGAGGCGGGCGAGATCGACCTGGCGCTGATGTTCTCGCAACTGCGATCGTCCTTGCCGGGCTGGGCCGACGACCTGCTGGTTTCCTATGGCTGGACCGATCTTGAGGCGATGCGCCGGATGGTCGGGTCGAGCCTTTCGACGCTGCTGCAGGCGATTGCCGCGCGTGCGCTCTGGTTCGGGCAAGGTGCCTTGCAACTGCTCGCCTCGCTCGGCGTCATGCTTTACGTCGCCTACTTCCTGCTGCGGGACGGTGCGACCATCGGCCACAATATCCGCCGCGCGCTGCCGCTCAAGCCGCATATCCGCGATCCGCTGATCGACCATTTCCTTGTCGTGGTGAAAGCGACGATGAAGGGCACGGTCGTGGTGGCGATCCTGCAAGGGCTGGCCGGCGGTCTGATTTTCTGGATTCTCGGCATCGACGCGCCGATCCTCTGGGGCCTACTGATGGCGCTCTTCTCGCTGTTCCCGGCGGTGGGCACGGGCATCGTCTGGGTGCCGGTGGCGATCTATTTGCTGGCGACCGGCTCGATTCCCGAGGGCATGATCCTCATTTTCTGCGGGCTTTTCGTCATCGGCCTGATCGACAACCTGCTGCGCCCGATCCTTGTCGGGCACGATGCCAAGCTGCCCGAGTTCATCGTGCTGATCGCGACAATCGGCGGTCTGGCGTTGATGGGGCTCAACGGCGTCATCATCGGGCCGATCATCGCGGCGATGTTCCTGACGGTCTGGACGATATTTGCCGACCAGCGAGAGGCGGATCAGGTTGAAGCGGCGGATGCGGATTAGCCTTCAGCGTCGCTAAATGCTCCGTTCGTGTCGAGCGAAGTCGAGACACGTTGGCGCGGGCGTGTCTCGACTTCGCTCGACACGAACGGAATCTTACGGCTGTTATCCTAGGAGCAACGCCCGGGTCGCTGCCTCGACATCGGCGTGGCGCATCAGGCTTTCACCGACGAGGAAGCAGCGCGCGCCGCATTCGGCGAGCCGCACAAGGTCTGCGTGCCCGCTGATCCCGCTTTCGCTGACCAGCAGCGTGCCTTCGGGAGCAAGCGGGGCGAGGCGTTCAGTGACGGCAAGGTCGGTGACGAAGCGCTTGAGATCGCGGTTGTTGACGCCGATCAGCCGCGATTTGAGGCTGGCGGCGCGCTCCATCTCGGCTTCGTTGTGAACCTCGACCAACACGTCCATGCCGCGTTCGATGGCGGCGGCCTCGATCTCGTGCATTGCGCCGTCGTCCAGCGCAGCAACGATAATCAGGATCGCATCGGCCCCGATCGCGCGCGCTTCGGCAACCTGCCAGGGTTCGACCATGAAGTCCTTGCGCAGCACCGGCAGTGAGCATGCCGCGCGCGCCTCGATCAGGTAGTCCTCATGCCCCTGAAAATAGGGCGCGTCGGTCAGCACCGAGAGGCAGGCCGCGCCGGCCGCCTCATAGGCGCGGGCGTGGGCGGCGGGCTGGAAATCCTCACGGATCAGGCCCTTGGAAGGCGAGGCTTTCTTGACCTCGGCGATCAGGCCGAAACCGGTGGCGGCCTTGGCCTCCAGCGCCTTGCGAAAACCGCGCGGGGGCGTCTGTGAGGCGGCATCGTGGTCGAGCGCATCGAGCGAGCGTTCGGCCCGGCGCGCGCCTACCTCGATGCGCTTGGCGTCGCAGATTTCTGTGAGTTTGTCGGTCATTTTTCTCTCATACCCGTTCGTGTCGAGCGCAGTCGAGACACGTTGGCGCGGGCGTGTCCTCGACTGCGCACGACCCGAACGGCGTTGTTTCTACTTACAGCCGCTGATCAGCAATCGAGCAAGGCCTTCGCCAGCCCCCGGTCAATCGCTTCCGCCGCTTCCTCGGCCCCGTCGCGCCAGCCCGAGGCTTCGCCCGCGACGATCAGCGCAGCAGCCGTATTGAGCAGCACGGCATTCCGGTACGCCCCGTCCTCGCCCATGAGCAGCCGCCTCAGCGCCGCCGCGTTGTAAGCCGCATCGCCGCCGCGCAATTCTCGAGCGGATGGCTTGGCACCAAGGGCGTCTTCGGGACGGATCGAATCGCCGATGCCGCCAAGGCCGATTGCGCCGAGCCTTGTCGCGCCGTCGATGGAAATCTCGTCGAGGCCTTCTTCGCCCGAGACGACCAGCGCCGCATCCGTGCCGAGCAAAGCCATCGCATCGCGATAGGTTTCGACGAGGTCGGGGCTGGCCACGCCGACCAGCTGGCGCGAGACACCCGCCGGGTTGGCAAGCGGACCGATCAGGTTGAAGATCGTGCGCCGCCCCAGTTCCTTGCGGATCGGCATGACATGCCGCATCGCCGGGTGGTGCGCCTGCGCGAAAAGGAAGGCGATGCCGATGTCGGCAAGGGTATGTTCCGCACGCTCGCTGGCATTCGCGAGATCGAGCCCCAGCGCTTCCAGCGTGTCCGCAGCACCCGCCTTGCTCGATGCCGCGCGGTTGCCGTGCTTGGCGACGGGCACGTTGCAGGCGGCAACGACAATCGCCACTGCCGTCGAAACATTGAGGCTGTGCTGCCCGTCGCCGCCGGTCCCGCATACGTCGATAGCATTGGCGGGCGCGGAGACCCTCGTCATGCGCGCGCGCATAGCCGAGGCGGCCCCGGCGATGCCTTCGGCCGTCTCGCCCTTGTCGGCAAGCGTGACCAGAACCTCGCGGATTTTCGCGTCATCCATCTCACCATCGAGCATCCGCCCGAACAGCGCTTCAGTTCCGCCATCGCCGCGCTCATGCCGGCACCTTCGGATTGATGCCGCAGAGCGCCGCAAAGCTGGCGCGCGTGGCCGTGCTCGGCCTCGATAGATTCGGGGAGCGAACTGAACCCCGTGGATCGGCAGGCTCAAAGCCCTGAAACCCATGACGAAACCGTCGTCCGAAGTCGCGCGTTGACCTTGAGCACCCGAATGTCCCGCACCACTAGCGACAGCGATAAAGCGCGTCGCCTTCCTGAACGGCGAGGGGAGCCCCGCGAACCCCGCTGCCATCGCGCGTGACCGGCGATGTCTTGCCATGCATCAGCCCGCCGCGCTCGACCGTCCCGCCGAAATGCTGGCCAATCGACTGATGGCCAAGGCAAACGCCCAGCAGCGGGCGGGTGTTCGCTGCACACAAGCGGCAACCAGATCGAGGCTCGCACGCCAGCCTCGTTAGGCGTGCAGGGGCCGGGCGAAATCAGGAACCCCGCCGCGCCCGACGCCATCGCCTCGTCCGCCGTGGACGTATCGCGCCAGCACCACCTCGACCGGCGCCCACCATCGTAATGAACAGGTTCCAGGTGAAACTGTCGTAATTGTCGATAACGAGGATCATGCTGCGCCTATTGCCTGAAACCGGGCTCTCCCCGCCACTTTACCGCTTCGGCTGCCGCCGCGAAGAGGGCGCGCGACTTGTTTTCGCATTCGGCCTGTTCGTAGTCGGGGTTCGAATCGGCGACGATCCCTGCGCCTGCCTGAACGTGCAGAACACCGTCCTTGACGATGCCCGTGCGCAGCACGATGCACGAATCGAGATTGCCGTCTGGTGCGAAGCAGCCGACGCCGCCGGCGACAGGGCGCCCGCGTTTCGGCTCCAGTCTGGCGATAATCTCGCAGGCGTGATCCTGGCGCGCCGCTGACCGTACCTGCGGGGAAGCCCGCAAAGACCGCGTCGATCGCGTCGCTTTTCATCGTCGAGCCTGCCTTCGACATTCGAGACAATGTGCATGACGTGGCTGTAACGCCCGATCGTGTAGCTTTCGGTGACGCGCACCGTGCCCGCTCTTCGCCACGCGGCCGACATCGTTGCGGCCAAGGTCGAGCAGCATCAGGTGTTCGGCCAGTTCCTTCTTGTCTGCGAGCAGGCTGGTCGCGTTGTCGCGGTCTTCCTGCGGTGTTCGCCCACGCGGACGGGTTCCGGCAATCGGGCGGATCGTCACGTCGCCATTGCGCACGCGCACGAGGATTTCCGGGCTCGATCCGATCAGCGCGAAACCGGGCAGGTCGAGGAAGAACAGGAACGGCGAGGGATTTACCCGGCGCAGCGCGCGGTAAAGCGCAATCGGCGGCAGCGTGAAGGGACAGGTGAAGCGCTGCGCCAGCACGACCTGGAATATGTCGCCCGCCTCGATGTAGTCCTTCGCGCGCGCGACCATGCCCTTGTAGTGCCGGGCGGCAGACCGGGTTGCGCTCGGGTTCGGGCAGGTCGGTGACGGTCTCGGACTGCGGCACCGGTTGCGCGAGCCTGCGCAGCGCCTCAGCTCGATCCGCTCCTGCGCGGATCTGAGCAGGGCGTTCGGGCGCCTCACCTGGCCAGAGCGGGGCGATGCAGAACGCCTCGTCGCCCAGCCTGTCGAATACCAGAATCAGGCGCGGGCGCACGAAGAGCATGTCTGGCAAGCCCATTTCGTTTTCCGCCGCGCGGGAGCTTTCGACAAGGCCGATGGTCTCGTAGCCGAAATAGCCGACGAGGCACGCAAGCGCGTCGGGCAGCGCTTCGGGAACGTCGATGTGGCATTCGCCGACCAGCGCGCGCAGTTCGGTGAGGCTGTCACCAGCGAGGGGCGCGAAGGCCTCGCGGTCAGTGTGCCAGTTGCGGTTGATCTCGCAGGCGTGCTCGGTGGCGCGGAAGACCAGGTCGGGGTCAAGCCCGATCAGGCTGTGCCGCCCGCGCGTATCGCCGCCCTCGACCGATTCGAGCAGGAAATCGCCGCGTCCGTCCTCGAACAGCTTGAGCGCGGCGGAAACCGGCGTTTCGGTATCGGCGACGAGTTTGCGCCAGACGAGGGCAGGGCGGCCCTCGCCAAGCGCGGCGCGCGCCGCCTCGTGATTCTCAAGCGCGGTGCCGCTCATCGCGTGTGTGCTCAGCCGCCTTCGCCGCTGAGCGCATTGCGCACGGCGCGGATGCCGTCGGGATTGCGCTCGACGCCGACCTGCGCGCGGATCGCACGGCCCAGCGCATCGGTATATTCGCTCGAAAGCACCTGCCCGAGTTCGCGCCGCGCGCCTTCGATCATCGGGTCGTCCTTGGCGACCTTGCCCGGCTGAATGTCGGTGAGCGAGACAACGAACCAGCCCCGGTCTCCCGGCGCGGGCTGAACCTTGGTCGTGCCAGCGGCCATGTTGAACAGCAGCGCGAGCGGCGGCGGAACCTGCTGCTGTTGCTGCTGCATGCGCGAAAGCTCGGGCCGCGACATCGAGACCATCTGCGGCGGCGGGATTCGCTTGCCCACGCCCTGCAAAGCCTGCGCCAGCGACTTGCCCTTCTTGACCTCGGCCTGGACCTTCTCGGCAGCAACCTTCGCCGCTTTCGACGCCTTGTCCATGATATAGGCGGTGCGCACGTCCTGCCGGATTTCCTTGAGCGGAGCGGCGGCGGATTCGGCAATCTCGGTCACGTCATAGACGATAAACTGCGTCCCGCGCTCGACTTCGGCCAGTTGTGGCTCTTCCTGTTCCATCGTGAAGGCATTGGCCAGCACCGAGGCAAGCTCGGCAGGGCCGCGCTCGTTTGCCGTTCCGTATGCCGTTCCGTCCGAGAGCAGTGGCTTGGTCGTCTCGATCTTGAGGCCATAGGTCTTGGCGACATCGGTAAGGCTGCCGCCCGAATCGAACTCGTCCTCGATCGCTTCGAGCGTTTCGGTGAGCGCCACGCGCTTCTTGTCGGCCGCGATTTCCTTCGCCAGCTCGTCGCGCACCTGGGCAAGCTCGCGCGCAGGGCGCAGGTCGATCGCCTCGACGCGCATGACATGCCAGCCAAGCGCGCTGCGTGCCGGGGCGGCGAGATTGCCGCGCGGGGTCTTGAAGACCGTATCTGCGGCCTGCGGCGAATAT
>JAWKXP010000015.1:0-37500 GCA_041396945.1 Sphingomonadaceae bacterium
CGGTGCGCATGCACGCCGCCTTGCGGGCGCTGGATATCGACGCGCAGCTCCACATCACCGAAGCCGCCTCGCACGGGAACTTTCACGGCGCGCCTGAGGAAGATCATATCAATCGCGAGGTCCGCAAGTTCCTGGCGTCGGTCTGGCGCTCCTGACTATTCCTGAAGCATCCCGATCGATCGCAGCCACTCTTCTGCCAGCCTTGGCCAGACGCGTGTGACCGGGTGCCTGCCGCAAAGGGTTCTGGTCGCGCGCCCATGCCTGTGGACCGGCACTGCGAATCCGGCGCTCGCTAACCGCTCTTCGCCAGTGCCGCACCAAGATCGAGGAGCGCCTGGTCGCTGTTGATGACATGCGCCGAGCCCGCCATGACGTCGCGATAAGCGCGCTGGAGGGCATTGCCATTGCGCAGGGCAGCGGTGGTCGCTGCGTTGAAGGCGGTCTGTGCGACGCGCTTGGCCATCGTGAATGCGTGGCTGGTAGCGACCTGTCCTTCGAGGATTTGCTCTGGCGTCGGCTCGCCCGCCTCGGCGGCGGCGTAAAGCCCGGCAAAGGTCTGGCGCAGGTATGCATCGGCGGCGCGCAGCTCTCCGGTGGCCATTGCGAAGTCGCGCTGGAAGCTCTGCTGGTCGGCCAAAGCCCCCTCGCCCCGCACCTTGCCGCGCGCATAGGCGAGCCATTCGTCAAGCACGCGCCGGGTTGCGCCGAGCGCAAAGGCGGCGTGGCACATCTGCGGGTGCGCCATGAAGCCCATGCGGTAAAGCGCGCCGCCGCGTTGCTGCTCGGGTGCGGCAGGGTTGAAGAAGAAATCCCCATGCACCCAGCACTCGGGCACGGCGAAGTCATAGCTGCCGGTGCCGCGCAGCCCGAGCACGTCCCAGTTGCCGAGAAACTCGACATTCTCGCGCGGGACGAGGCCGATCAGCATGGTCGGCGGTTCTCTGCCCTCGACCATGAATCCGCCAACGAGGAACTGCGCATGCGGCGAGCCCGAGGCGAAGGAATACTGGCCCGAGACGCGGTAGCCATCGCCGTCGCGAACCGCCTTGCCGGTCGGCGCAGCCTGCCCGGCGGCGTGGGCATAGCGGCCATCGGGGAAGATCGCCTCGGCGGCCTTGGGACCAAGGAACGCGCCAGCGACCGAGCCGCCGACCATGACCGCGTGGCCATACCAGCCCGCCGAACCATCCCAGTAGGACAGCTCCGAAACGACGTCGATGGCGTCGAGGGGATGCACTTCGCCCCCACCCAGCTCGCGCGGGGCGAGGATTGCGAAAAGGCCAGCCGCGTCCATCGCCTCGACCACCTTTGGCGAAAGCTCGGTCGCGTGCTCGTTGGCGGCTGCCTCGGCATCGATCATCGGGCCAAGCGCGCGGGTGCGTTCGAGCCAGCTTGTCACGATGGCGGGATCGGCCTCGCTCATGCCGGGGTGAATTCGATCGGCAAGCCCTTGATCCCCCAGACGCCGGGGAACGGTCGCCAGCCGGGTTCGCCCGTCTCGTGCGGCTCGCGCATCTGCTGCGCGATCAGGTGGATGCCTTCCTGCAGCTGCGCGCGGGCGATGAACTGGCCGAGGCACATATGCTTGCCGAGGCCGAAGGCAACGTGGCGCCTTGCGGGATCGATCGTGCGTTCGGGATCGAACGCGGCAGGATCCTCGAACGCCGCCGGATCCTGGCCCGCGACGTTGAGGTTGAAGAACAGCATCGTGCCCGCCGGGATCAGGACGCCATCGTATTCGATGTCCTGCGAGGCGAGCCGGAAGGTGGAACTCGGGTTGAACAGGCGCAGCGTCTCTTCGACCACGCGGCGGCAGTACTCGTGATCCTCGGCACAGCGCTCGTAGATCGCCGGGTGCGCCGTCATCAGGTGCATCATGTAGGTCAGCACGTTCTTCGATGTGTCGTAGCCCGCGACGAAGAGGAAGATCAGCATGTCGTAAAGCTGGCGGTCGGAGATGCCGCCCTCGCCCGCCGCTTCGAGCATGATGTCGAGCAGGTCGGCGTCCCGGCCTTCGGGCGTCGGGCTGGCGCGGCGACCGACGACGAGCTCCTGCACGAAACCGTCCATATGGAGGAACGCCTTGTCGAGTGCAGGCACGAGAGCCTTGTCCATCGAAAACGCGAGTCCCAGGGTTTCCATCGACTTCCTCAGGCCCGGGATGGCTTCCAGCGGAGCGCCGACCATCTGCGCGGTCACCGCCACCGGGTAATACGAGGCAAACTCCTCGAAATCGATGCGTTCGCGCGGCGTCCATTCGGCCAGCAGGCGCTTCATTGTCTCCTGCATGATCGGGCGCAACTGGTTGGCATAGCGCGGGGTGAACTTGGCGGCGAAGGTATCGCGCAGCAGTTTGTGTTCGCGTTCGGGCAGCGCGATCATCTGTTCCTCGCAGAACCGGCCCCAGGGCGATCCCTTGCATTCCATCAGTTCGGCAATGCCGTCGAACGAAGGGCGCAGCGCTTCATCGTTGCCGAGCAGGTCGCGGATCGCCTTCAGGCCAAAGACGGCATAGCCCGTCTCGGTTCTGGCCAGCCAGGGATGCTTCCCGCGCGCCTCGTCGAATTCGGGCCAGGGGTTCGCGGCGAACGCGGGCTCGTTCCAGTCGAGCGTGTAGAGGTCGAGCTCTTCAATCCGTTGCATCGGGGCATCCTTCCGGCGCGCAGTCTGCCCCAATTCCTGCCAATGACAAGATGCCGACCGGCGCGATTGCCGGGCCGGTCAAGCGAGCGCTCACTCGGGCAGCAGCTTGCCCCCCGCGCCCTCGCCGCCGATCTCCTCGTCTTCATCGCCCTGATAGAAGGAATAATCGGGCAGGCCGTGAAAAGCCTGCTTGAGCGCGTCGCCCCAGCCATTGGAGATCGCCAGGAAATAGTGATCGGTCGCCTCGATCCGCCGCTGGTGAACCGGCTCGAAGCTGTCACGCTCGATCACCATCAGGTCGAGCGGCAGGCCGACCGAAAGGTTCGCCTTCAATGTCGAATCGAAGGAGACCATCAGCAGCTTGACCGCATCCTCGAAGCTCATGTCACGGTCATAAGCGCGGATGATGATCGGGCGGCCGTACTTGGTCTCACCAATCTGGAAAAAGGGCGTGTCGAAGCTCGCCTCGATAAAGTTGCCTTCCGGATAGATCAGGAACAGGCGCGGCTCCATGCCCTCGATCTGGCCGGCAACGATGATCGAGGCATTGAACGTCGTACCCGCGCGCTGGCCGTTGTCCTCACGCGTCGCCGCAATCGTGTCGCGCAGCAGCGTGCCAACCATCGTTGCCACCTGGAACATCGTCGGCGCTTCGAGCAGCGAGTTGGTGCGGTGTTCGGGCGCCTTGTTGCGCTCCTCAAGCTGGCTCACCACCGCCTGCGTGGTGGCAAGGTTGCCCGAGGTCATGATGGTGATGATCCTCTCGCCCGGCACCGACCAGTGGAACATCTTCTGGAAGACCGAGACGTTATCGACGCCCGAATTGGTGCGCGTGTCGCTCATCAGCACGAGCCCGCGATCGATCATCATGCCTACGCAGTATGTCATTCGCCCGTTCTAACCCCCATTGCGCGCGCTGCACCGGCTTTACCCGGATGCGGCGGAACGACAAGCCTGCCTGTCAGGATTGCTGCTGTTGCTGCTGCCGTGACGCCGCCTGCCGCAATTGCTCGACCTTGAGGTCGACGTGCAGCGAGGATTCGGCCCCACTGAAACACCGGTCACCGGCGCGGCCTCTGTATGGTCACAGCCGGTCGCGACGCGGACATAGCGCTCGTCGGGCTGATGCCGTTCGACACGTCGAAGCCGACCAGCCGAGATCGCCGACATGTGCCTCGGCCCAGCCATGCCCTGCTTCCTGGTCGATGCGGTCGTTCATCATAAGGTAGCCGCCGACATAGCGCATCGGGATGTCGAGCAGCCGTCCCGCAGACAGGAAAACATGCGCCTGATCCTGGCACACGCCCATGCCGAGCGCGAGCGCCTGTTCGGCACTGGTCGAGGGATCGGTCACGCCCTTCTCGTATTTCACTGCCTCGCGGATCGCTTCGGAGAGCGCATGCAGGAAAGTCAGCGTGTCTTCCCGGTCGGCATCGACATTGGCAACGAGCGCACGCACCTTGAGCCCCGCGCGGGTCAGCGGCGTCGGGCGCAGAAAGCACCAGAGCGGCATGTGACCGGCGTGCTGGCCGACAATACCGGCCTTGTCGCTGGTCTCGACCTCGCCGTGGCAGGTAACGATGATTTCCTGCGTGCCCTGATCGAACCCGACGAGCGTCGTGCGGTTGTGGTGCTGGTCGTCGTATTCGACCTCCATCTCCGCGCCGACGAGGTGCATGTTCCAGTCGACGATCTCCTGCCCGTGGGTATCCTTGGGCTTGAGGCGCAGGCGTTGCAGCCCGTGCACGACAGGCTCGGTGAAACGGTATTTCGTGGTATGTTCAATCGATAGTCGCATGGTTCTCCCGCGCCCCTACTCGATGAAGCGGTAGGTGGCGGCGATTTCGTTGCCGATCTGCGTTGTCTCGGCGATGAAGCCGAGGAGGAATTCGTGCAGCCCCTGATCGAGGATTTCCTCGATGGTCAGCTGGTGAAGCCGCGAGCCTGCATCGCGCATCAGGCTGTGCGCAGCGGTTTCGGTGCCGTATTCGAGCGCAAGCCCGCGCAGATTGCTGCGGATCTTGTCATAACAGAAGATCAGGCTGCGCGGGAACTGGCCGTCGAGGATCAGGAAGTTCGCGATTCCGCGCGCATCGAGCTGCCCCTTGCTCAGCCAGCGATAGGCGCGGTCGCCCGAAACCGACCGCAGCAGCGTGTCCCACTGCGCGTTGTCATAACTCGACCCGACCCACGCGACCGAGGGTAGCAGCACCCAGTACTTCACGTCGAGAATACGCGCAGTGTTGTCGGCGCGTTCGATGAAGGTGCCGATGCGCGAGAAGTTGAAGACCTCGTTGCGCAGCATCGAGCCTTCGATCGCGCCGCGCACCAGCGTCGTCTGCCGCCGCACTGCTGCCAGCACTTCGCCAAGGTTGGTTTCGCGCACCGGCCGCGCCAGCGCATCGCGCAGCACCATCCAGCCTTCGTTGGTCGCTTCCCAGACCTCGCTGGTGATCGAAGTGCGCACCATCCGCGCGTTGGTCCGCGCATTCTCGATCATCGCGAGTACCGAGGAGGGATTGTCCTTGTCGCGCAGGATATAGTTGAAGACCTGCGGCCCGGTGATCTCGTCGTGGCTGTATTCATAGCCCGCAAGCTGGCCGGTCGTGACCAGCACCGAGCGCCACTCGTCCTCGGGCGCATCGCTGTTGCCATGCGTCAGCGCGAGGCGGAACCCGACATCGAGCAGGCGCGCGGTGGTCTCCACCCGCTCAAGGTAGCGGGACATCCAGAATACGCCATGGGCTGCACGTCAAAGGCATCAGTCCTCCAGCACCCAGGTGTCATGTCCCGCCGCCCTGCGGCAGGTTCACCACCAGCGACCCTTCTTGAGCACGACAGCGTAAGCCCGCCGGGCGTGATGTCGACCAGATCGGGCGAAACCAGCACGAAGGGCCGCAGGTCGACATGGCGCGGCGCAAGCCGCCTTGGTGAAGATGGCACCGAGGAGAGCGAGAGCGTGGGCGCGCGATGTGTTTTCGGGTTTCGCGCAGCTTCTTCTCGAACTGGCAGATCTCGCGCTTCGATGCGGTCGGGCCGATCAGCATGCCGTAGCCGCCCGATCCGTGCACTTCCTTGACGACGAGGTCGGCAAGGTTATCGAACACATAGGCGAGCAGATCCTCTTCGAACAGCGCCATGTCTCGGCGTTCTTCCAGGACCGGCTTTTCGCCGGTATACCAGAACTCGACGATATCAGGCGCGAACGAATAGATCGCCTTGTCGTCAGCCAATCCCGGTGCCCGGCATTGGCAATGGTGATGTTCCCGGCGCGCGGTAGACATCCATGATCCCGGCGATGCCCAGCACCAGATCGGAATTGAAGATCAGCGGGTCGAATACTCGTCATCAACGCGGCGATAGATCACGTCGATCGGTTTGAACCAGTGGTCGTGCGCATCGCCACGCGCCCCTCGACCACGCGCAGGTCGCCGCCTTCGACAGCTCCGCGCCCATCTGTTCAGCCAGGAAGGCATGTTCGTAATAGGCAGGGTATGGTCGCCCGGCGTCCAGCACCGCGATTGTCGGCAGCACATCGGCGCAATCGGGCGCAGAGGCGCACGCAGGCTCCGGGCGAGGCGGCGCGGATAGTCCGACACGCGCTGCACCGGCGATGCGAAGAACAGCTCGAGAGAACATCGCCATCATCGTCTCTTCGCCCGGTTCTCGAGCATGTAGGGAGACACCCGAGGCGTGCGCGCATTGTCTTCGAGAACAAGGAACTCGTCCGGCCCGGTGCGCACAAGGTCGATGCCGACGATATGGGTATAGACCCCGCCCGGCGGCACGAAGCCGACCATCTGCGAACGCCTCGATTGGCATCGCGCAGATGGTGGATCGGCAGGCGGCCCGAACGCACGATCTCCTGCCGGTGATAAGATCCTGAAAGGAAGGCGTTAAGCGCCCGCACCCGCTGTTCGATACCGCGTCAGCTTGCGCCATTCGCGTGCGGTTATGATGCGCGGGATCATGTCGAGGGATCAGCCGTTCTTCGGCATCGTCCTCGCTCAGACATTGAAGGTGATGCCCGAGCGGCGGAAAAACCGCTCCGCCTCGTCGCCCTTGCGCTTGAGCGCCCCGGGGTCCTGCTGCTCGTACCATTCGCAATAGTCCTGATATGCGGGCCGGACCGACCCGTCAGGAAAGTACATCTCGTCGTAGTCCGGGCCTTCCGGCGATGACATCGCGACTCCGCGTTAATGGACGTTGGAGTGTCAGTAACGCACGGAAACGGGTTTCGCTGCAAGTGCGAAATAAAAAGTTACGCAGTTGCGGGTTGGGCCAGCCGCTGTCAGGCCGGTTCCAGCTCTCCCACGCGCGCCTCGCCGGGCGTGAATTCGATGGGCAGGCCACGAATGCCCCAGGTGCCGGGAAACAGCCGCCAGCCGGGTTTGCCCGCCAGTTTCGGCATAGTCATGCGCTGGGCGATCTGGTGCAGCGCCTCCTGTAGCTGCGCGCGCGCGATATACTGGCCAAGGCACATGTGCTTGCCGAGCGCGAAGGCGATGTGGCGGCGCTCCGGCTCGATCGTGCGGTCGGGATCGAAGAGCTGTCCGTCGGGATAGGTCACCGGATCGCGGCCCGAGACCGAAAGCGGGAAGAACAGCATCGTGTCCTTCGGGAAATGCACGCCGCGAAATTCGAAGTCGGCATCGGCATAGCGCGCCACGGTGCCCGGATTGAACCAGCGCAGCGCTTCCTCGATCACCCGCTTGCAATAGTCGTGATCCTCGCCGCAACGCGCGTAGATCTCCGGGTGATCGAGCAGGGTGTACATCGTGTAGGTGAGCACGTTCTTCGAGGTGTCGTACCCGGCGATAAAGAAGAAGCTGATGAGGTCTTTCAGCTGCTGGTGGCTGATATTGCCATCGTCGCCGACGCGGATGAGCAGGTCGAGCAGGTCTTCCTCGCCCTCGGCATGGCCCGAAGGATTGGCGCGGCGCCTGGCGATCAGCTCTTCGACATAGGCCTCGATCCGCACCATCCCTTCCTGAATGCGCGGGAACAGGTCGAGCTGGTAGGAGTGCGCAAGGCCGATGACTTCGAGGTCGTCGACCATGCCCTGAATATCCTCATGCGGCGCGCCGACCAGCGAGAACATCACCGAAATCGGAAAATGCGAGGCGAACTCCTCGAAATCGATTGCCCCGCGCGGTGCCCATTCGTCGAGCAGGCGGCCGATCTGCTGGCGCATCATCGGCCGCAGCTGGTTGGCAAAGCGCGGGGTGAACTTGGCGGCGAAAGTGCTGCGCAAGAGGCGATGTTCCTCGGGCGGGAGCGAGATCATCTGCTGGCTGGTGAAGCGCCCCCAGGGTGTGCCCTGCTGGCCGAGCTGGTCGACGACATCGGCATAGGGCGGGCGCAGCTTGCTTTCGTCGGCGAACAGTTCGCGGATCGCGGCATATTCGTGGATGACGTAACCGAACTCGTCCCACTTCGCGAGCCAGGGATGCACTTCGCGCGCCCTGGCAAATTCGGCAAAAGGATCCTCGCCCATCGCCGGATCGCTCATCGGCAGCGAGTACATCTCGACATCGGAAACATTGGTCATCGGCCCGACTCCTCTCTCACGCAAAGCTACAGCGCGCATGGGCCATGCGTCAATCTATGAGTAACGCTGTATCACAACCTCCGGTCAGGAGCGCGCGTCGAGCTTTTCCTTCACGCCGGGCAGTTCGCCCGGGCCGCAGCAATCGTCCGCCTGCTCGCCGATGCGCGTGCGATCCTGCCACATCAGGTCGCGCCATTCGAGCACACGCCCGTCGTGCGCGCGAATCTCGATCGCGCCGATCGGCTGGCGGTCGCGCTGATCGACCAGCATCGGATTCGAAGGCACACCCAGCCCGTATTTCTCGCCCCACTGGCGCAGCGCAAGCATCGCGGGCAGCAGGTCCATGCCCTTCTCGGTCAGACGATACTCGACCTTGCGGCGATCATGTTCGCAAGGTTCACGCGCAAGGATGCCGTCTTCGACCAGCTTGGTCAGCCGGTTCGAAAGAATGTTGCGAGCGATACCGAGTATCTCGAGGAAATCCTCGAAATGGACGATCCCGTTGAAGGCCGCGCGCAGGATCAGGAACGCCCATTTTTCGCCCATCACGGCCAGCGCCGGTGGCAAGCCGCATGCTTCGAGATTTTCCAGCGGTTCGCGCAATTCGCCCAAATCCATTCTCCTGAACGAAGCAGCCTAGCGCACCTGCGCCGCTCTTGCTCCCCCTATTTAAGTTTCTAGTTGCAACTTACAACTGATCGATATAAGTTTCGATTCGCAACCTGATTGGTTGCCCACGACAAACCTTCTTCCCCAGGAGACCTATGATGACCCGCCTTTCCCTGCTTCTTCCGCTCACCGCGCTCGCAACCGGCGCACTGCTCGCGGCCAGTCCGGCACAGGCCGCGCGCGGCGAGGGGCATTATTCGGTGACGCTCGAACAGGCGCTTGAGGCTCCGCGTCAGGAGATCATCAAGGGCAAGGTCTGGAAGTGCCAGGGCGATCGCTGCATCGGCCAGATCTCCGGCTCGCGCGCAGAGTTGACCTGCAAGCGCGTCGCGGGCGAATTCGGCAAGGTTGCACGCTTTGCCGGGCCGAAGGGCGAATTGAGCGCCGAAGAACTCGCCGCCTGCAACGCGGGTTGATCGAGCGGCCCAGGAGATCCGTTCGTGCTGAGCTTGTCGAAGCACCGCACTTTCTTTTGGTGAATCGCCAGAAGTGAAGAACGGTCCTTCGACAGGCTCAGGACAAACGGGATTCGGGGCCTAAATCCTTATACCTAGCCCAGCAGCCCGCGCTCTTTCAGTTCTACCTCAAGGCGCGGTGCATCGGTAAAGAGGTGCGCCTGCCATCCCTCTGCGCGCGCCGCTTCGACGTTCGCAACGTTGTCATCAATGAACAGCATCGCCTCTGGAGCGTGGCCAAAACGCTGTGCCGCAAGCCGGAAGATCGCCGGATCGGGCTTGGCGATCTTCTCGACGCCCGAAACGACAATGTCGCCGAACAGGTCGAACAGCGGCTCGCTGGCGCGGTAGTCCGCCCAGAAGGGCGCGGCGAAGTTGGTTATCGCAAAGAGCGGCACATCGCGCGCCGCCAATGCCCGCACGAGATCGGGCGTGCCGGGCACCGGCCCCGGAATGGTCTCGGCAAAGCGCGCGGCATAGGCGTCGATCAGATGCGCGTGATCGGGAAAGGCTGCCTTGCGCTCGGTGACCAGCTCGACCAGCTCGCGCCCTGCGTCATGCTCGAAATGCCATTCCTCGGTGACGACATTGGCGAGCACCCAGTCGAGCTCGGCCTCGTCCTCAACCAGCTTGGCGAAGAGGCAGCGCATGTCCCACTGGACCAGCACGCGGCCGACATCGAAGACTACGGCTCTTATTGATCCGGCGCTATCGCTCACCTGACGATCCCCTGACAGGTCGGCGCGCCGGAAACGGCTCCGGCCCTCTCCCCCGCCCGGCCACCCAACAGGATAATCCCATGGGTGGCCGGGCGGGGGAGAGGGCCGGCACCGCGCGCAGGGCCGAATTCAATTCGGCCCGAATCGACGCGAATCAGCCCTGGCGGGCCTTGAAGCGGCGGTTCGTCTTGTTGATGACGTAGGTACGGCCACGGCGGCGGATGACGCGGCAATCGCGGTGGCGGTTCTTCAGCGACTTGAGGCTGTTGCGGACTTTCATGACTGTCTCGTTTGCACTGCTTCAGGGGCGACCTTGCAGCCGCCGGAAAATGGAAGACGCGCAGATAGTCGCTGGAGCCTGAAAGTCAAGCCGCTCCGGCCACCCTAGCCGCGAATCTCGGTCAGCTTGCGTTCCCATTGCAGCGCGTGGGTCACGATCGTGTCGAGATCGGCGTATTTCGGCTGCCAGGGCAACGTCGCCTTGATCCGGCTTGATTGTCGAAATCAGCAGATCGGGATCGCCTGCGGCGGTCACTCCATCGTGCGCTCGATCCTGTTGTTGGTGACGCGGTCGACCGCATCGAGCACTTCGAGCACCGAGAAGCCCCGGCCATATCCGCAGTTCATCGTCAGCGATGTCTCCGGATCGCCAATCAGCGCTTCAAGCGCCAGCACATGGGCGGCGGCCAGGTCCGAAACGTGGATATAGTCGCGCACGCCGGTGCCATCCGGCGTGTCGTAATCGGTGCCGAAGGTCAGACGCCCGCGCGTTTGCCCAGTGCCGCCTCGACCGCAACCTTGATAAGATGCGTCGCGCCCGCCGTCGATTGCCCGGTGCGCGCCTGCGGATCGGCACCCGCGACGTTGAAATACCTGAGCGCGCAGAAGTTGAACGCATGCGCCGCCGCCGTGTCGGCCAGCATCGTCTCGGTCATCAACTTCCGACATACCGTAAAGGATTTATCGGCAGTTTCGGGCTGTCCTCGGTAACCGGCAGTATCGGGGATGCCATAGGTCGCAGCGGTCGAGGAAAAGATGAAGTGCGACACGCCCGCCGTCACCGCCGCCTCGATCAGCGCGCGGCTCTTGGCGGTGTTGTTGTGATAATACTTGAGCGGGTTCTCGACCGATTCGGGCACGATGATCGAGCCGGCGAAATGCATCACCGCGCGCGTGCCTTTCTCGTCGAAAATGCGCGCCAGCAGCGCACCATCCTCGATATCGCCTTCGTAAAGCGGCACGCCATCGGGGATGGCAAAACGAAACCCGGTGGTCAGGTTGTCGATCACCGCGACGGGCCAGCCCGCGTCTTTCAACGCGAGCACGGCGTGGCTGCCGATATATCCGGCACCGCCGGTCACGAGCACTGAAGGCTTATCTGTCATGGGCGTTGCGGCTATCACGCAATGGTTAAGACCCGGGAAATGCTTGCCCTTCTAAGGCTCGGCGCGCAGTCTCGCAATCCGCGCCGGAAGGATATGCCGCATGAAACCGATCAAGTCCCTCGCAATCGCCCTTGCCCTTGCCCTGCCCGCCGCCTGCGTCGCGCCGGTCGGCCCGGTCGAGGTGACGCGCTTTCATGTACGCAGATCGAGCGGCTCGGCACTGGCGCGATTGCGTAAGGCCCGGCCCCGGCGGCGATCCGGCGAGCCTCGAGTTCCGCACCTATGCCGCAGCGGTCAGCCGCGGGTGGCACGCATCGGTTATCGCGATACCGGCACAGACAAACAACCAGGTGCGCTGCTGGGCATCGAGCGCGCGGTGTTCCAGCCAGGACGCGATGGCGGCCGGTCTCCGTCGGCGTCGGCGGATCGACCGGCTCTTATGGTTCGGGCGTAGGCCTTGGCATCGGCTTCGACCTCTCCGGTCCGCCGCCCGAGCAGGTCGAAACGCGCATGGCGGTGCAGATCCGCGACCGCACGAGCAATGAAACGCTCTGGGAAGGCCGCGCCAGCTTTGCGGTCAAGGCGATATCGCCGCTGGCGCAAACCTCGCTTGGCGCGGCAAAGATGGCCGAAGCGCTGTTCAGGGACTTTCCCGGACAGTCAGGGGAAACTATCCTCGTCGAATGAGCGACATTGAAATCTGCGCCGCATTCGATTCCGGCAATATCGAAGTCCAGTCCATCTCCGGCGGCGAAGGGCGACGCTCTCGATCCACAAGGACCGCAGTCGGACTTCTTCCAGTGGTTCCACTTCCGCATCGCCGAGGCGAAGGGCAACCGGTCACACTGCGCATCGCGCTGGCCTTGGCAAGATCGGCCTATCCGTTCGGCTGGCCGATTACCACGCCTGCGTTTCAAAGGACCGGCAGACTGGCTACGCGCAGGGGAACGCATTGGGACAGGAGGCGGGTGGCGGAACGCTCACGATACGGCACACGATGGGCGGCCCGCTGGCATGGTTTACTTATTTCGCGCCCTATTCGATGGAGCGGCACACGATCGTGTCGCGCATGGCGCTGCATCCGAGGGTCGAGCATCGCCGGCCTTGGCCATTCGATCGAAGGCAGCCGATCGACTGCCTCGAAGAGAAATGGGCGGCGGGCAAACGCAGGTCTGGCTTTTCGCGCGCCAGCATCCGGGCAGATCGATGGCCCGAATGGTGGATGGAAAGGCGCAGTGGAAGCTTTGACCGATCCCGCCAGCCCGGTAGGCCGCGAACTGCGCCGCCGCTGCCGCCTGCATATCGTGCCCAGTACGGCAGACGGTTCATGCGGGGGCATTTACGAACCAATGCGGTTGGCACGAACCTCAACCGCAGATGGGATACGCCGTCGCATGGAGAAATCACCCCGAAGTCGTCGCAATCCGGGGCGCGATGGACGCGACCGGTGTCGACTTCGCGATGGACGTTCACGGCGACGAGGCGATCCCCGGCGTCTTCATGGCCGGATTCGAAGGCATTCCCTCGCTGAAGCCTGAACAATCGGAAGGCTACAAACGTTACTGCGCGATCCTCGACCGCCGCACGCCCGACTTCCAGACCGAGCTTGGCTATCCCACCGCGCAGCCGGGCAAGGGCAACCTCGCGATGGCGACCAACCAGCTTGCCGAGCGCTTCGGCTGTGTCTCGATGACGCTGGAAATGCCCTTCAAGGACCACAACGCCGCGCCCGATCCCAAGCGCGGCTGGAGCCCGCAGCGCTCCAGGGTGCTGGGACGCGATTGTCTGGCGGCGTTGCTGGAGTGGCTTGCTCCCTGAGATCCTCCCCTGGTGGGGGAGGATTTATTCAGTTGCCAACTTAAACCCATGCGGCAGCAGTTCCGACAGGCGCACCTCAAGCACCGCGTCGCCCTCACCTGCGCAGGTCACCAACGGATCGCTGCCATCGAGCCCGGCCAGCTCCGCGAGCACCTGACGGCACCGCCCGCATGGCGTGACAGGTGCCTCGCCCGGCCCGGTGACAGCTACCGCGACCAATCCCTCGCGCTGCCCCTCGCCCATTGCTTTCGCCACCGCGACCGTCTCGGCACAAAGCGAGAGGCCGTAGCTCGCGTTCTCGACATTCGTGCCGGTCACCACCGTGCCATCGGCGAATCCCAGCGCCGCGCCGACAGCTAAGTTCGAATAAGGCGCATAGGCCTGCCGCGCCGCCTCGCGCGCCTTGGCGATCAGCGCCGCGCTCACGGCTGCACCACCACCCAGCGCACCGGCTGCTCAAGCACATCGAGCACCAGCGAGGAGTTCGCGGTCCACATCGTCCAGGGCCGCCCCGCATAGTCGGGCAGCACCCGGTCGCGCACCAGCCAGAGGTTGCGATCGACCTTCGCCGCCGTCCCGTACTTCGCCTCGAACCCGGCAGTGAGCTTCAGGATCGCAGGCTTTCCGGTGTGCCCTTCGACCTGATTGAGGAAGGTCATCAGTTCGCTCTCGACCGCTGCGTCGGTGACCTTGGTCGCGCAATTGTCGGCCAGCATGTCGAGCTCGACAGCAGGCGGCAGCAGGCCCGCATCGCGCGGCACGACGGTCACGAAATTGGCCGCCTGCTTGTCGGCGGGCTGGCAGGGATCGTAGCGATGGACCGCGCCAACCTGTACGCCCGCCGCTTGCGCCGCATCGAGATTACTGGTGAACCCGTCATCGCGGGCAAAGGCCGAAGCGCTGGCGTCGAGATAGGCGAAATCGACGCCCACTGCCTTGAGCGCGCGCCAGTTGACCGCGCCATCGATCGCGCCGATCTCGATTCCCTGCATCCGATAGAGGCCGCGATCGGGCTGCCAGTAACGCATGTGCCACCAGAAGTAGCCGCCCGCGAGAATCGCCAGAAGGATAACCGTCCCTGTAAGGCGCAGCTTCCAGCCGCCCCGCCTGCCTCTCGCCATGACCCTCGCGCCCCTGTTTCTTGTCAGAGGCTCGGTGCCAGCCCGCTCCCCCAAAAAATCTCAACCCCTGATATGGAGGACGCAGATCAGGGTAAAGAGCCTGCGCGCGGTGGCGAAGTCGGTCTCGGCCTTGCCTTCGAGCCGCTCGACCAGCATTTCCGCGGCGTGATCGTGAATGCCGCGCCGCGCCATATCGATCGTCTCGATCTCGTTGGGCGTCGATTTGCGCACCGCCTGATAGTACGATTCGCAGATCGCGAAATACTCGCGGATCGGGCGGCGGAAACGGCCCATGCCGAGCACCAGCGTCTCGAGGTGCTGCCCAGCCTCGTCGTCGATATCCATCGCGAGGCGTCCGTCCTGCACCGAAAGCCGCAGCCGGTACGGCCCTTCGTGGCCGGCGGCAAAGGCGCGCTCGGGCTTGAAGGTGTTTTCCTCGATCAGGTCGAACATCGCGACCTTGCGCTCCTGCTCGATATCGGCGTTCCGCGACAGGATCGTCGCGTCGTCGAGTTCGATATGCGAGATGCGCGGGTCGGACATTCGGCGGCCTTTACGCGGTTGCAGCATAAGGGGGCAAGCCGGAACGCACAGGTTCCACACCCTGTGGGTAAATTTGGGAATGAAGATCGCTTGCCGAGCGCCCCGGCGCGTAGCATTGTCCGCCGCCTCATGGCCGAAGAAGATCTCCTCATCCGCTCCGAAGAGCCTGCCGTTCGCGCGCTCCCCGCCAATGTCGAGGCGGAGGCCGCGTTTCTGGGCGCGGCGCTGATCGACAACCGCGTGATCGAGGAATTGCCGGTGCAGCTTTCCCCGGCGCATTTCTTCGAACCGGTGCATGGCCGCATCTGGGAGCGCATCCTGACGCTTCTCGACCGCAAGGCAGTGGTCACGCCGGTGACGCTCAAACCCTATTTCGAGGCGGACGAGGCGCTCAAGGAACTGGGCGGCGTTGCCTATCTCGCGCGGTTGACCGCCGATGGTCAGGGTCTGCTCGCCCCGCGCGAACTGGCGAGCCAGATCTATGACCTCGCCTTGCTGCGCGAGCTGGTTTCGGTCGGGCGCGGGCTGGTCGAAGGGGCGATGGACACCTCCGAATCGGTCGAGCCGATGGAGCAGATCGAGCATGCCGAAGCCGCGCTCTACAAGGTCGCCGAGGGCGCCGACGGCCTCAAGGAAGCGCAGGCCTTCGGCGTCGCCACGCGCACCGCGATCAACGCGATCGAGCGCGCGTTCAATTCGGGTGGCCATATCGCGGGCAAGACCACCGGCCTGACCTCGGTCAACGAGCGGATCGGCGGCCTGCACGATTCGGACCTCATCATCCTCGCCGGGCGTCCGGGCATGGGCAAGACCTCGCTCGCCACCAACATCGCCTTCAACGCCGCCGAACGACTGGTGCGCGACCTTGCCGACGGGATCGAGAAGGAAAAGTCGGTCGGCGCGGCGGTTGCCTTTTTCAGCCTCGAAATGAGCGCCGACCAGCTCGCCACGCGTATCCTTGCCGAGCAGGCCGAGATCAGCTCCGAAGCGCTGCGCATGGGCAAGATCAGCCGCGAGGATTTCCAGAAGCTGTCCTTCGCCAGCCAGCGCCTGTCCGAACTGCCGCTGTTCATCGACGACACCCCCGCGCTGACCATCGCCGCGCTGCGCACCCGCGCGCGGCGGCTCAAGCGTCGGCACGATATCGGCCTGATCGTGGTCGATTACCTGCAGCTGCTGCAAGGCTCGGGCCGCGCCAACGACAACCGCGTCAACGAGATTTCCGAGATAAGCCGCGGCCTCAAGACGCTGGCCAAGGAACTCGAAGTCCCGGTGATCGCGCTCTCGCAGCTGAGCCGCGCGGTCGAATCGCGCGACGACAAGCGCCCGATGCTGTCGGACCTGCGCGAATCGGGCTCGATCGAGCAGGACGCCGACATGGTCTGGTTCGTCTATCGCGAGGATTACTATGTGAAGGCGACCGAACCCAAGGTGCCGACCGAGAGCGACCCGCCCGACGTGCACACCAAGTGGGAAGCCTGGCGCGAGAAGATGGAGCAGGTAACGGGCCTGTCCGAACTGATCATCGCCAAGCAGCGCCACGGCGCGACCGGCAAGGTGCGCATGCGCTTCAACGCGGATCACCCGCTTCTCCGACCTCGCCGAATTCGCAGAGTTACGAGTTTGAGTGAGGTGAGTAATCCCCCTCCTCTTCAAAGAAGGAGAAGGGCAGCGGGCCTGGCAGCTTGCTGCCTGGTCGACCTGGGGTGGTGGCTATGCACGCCTCAGGCACCACTCCCAACCCCCTCCTCTGAAGAGGAGGGGGCTTTATGATCGACAGCCCGGTCATGCTGATCGCAGGCGGCTCCGGCTCGGTCGGGCAGGCCGTCGCGCGCGAGGCATTGGCGCAAGGCTGGGCGGTGGCGCTGCACGGGCGTGATGTGGAGCGACTCAATGCTCTTACCGGGGCGCTCAGCGAACATGGGCGGGTCGAATGCTTCGCCGCAAATGTCGATCAGGCCGATGCCGCCGAGGCGCTCGTCGCCGATGTTGCCGAGCAATTCGGACGGATCGATGCGGTGGTCGATTGCGTCGCCACCGGGCCAGGCGGCGGCAAGCTCACCGGGCCGTTCAAGGATACCACGCCCGGGTTGTACGGCGCATTCTACGACCTCTCCGCCGCATGGCTGCAACGCCTCGCCCATGCCGCCTACCCTTATCTCGCCGAACGCGGCGGCATCCTGATCGCCTTCGTCTCCGACGCGGGAAAGTTCGCCGCGCCCAACCAGACGGTGATCGGCGCGGCGCGCGCGGCGGCCATCGGCTTTGTGCGCAACCTTGCGGTCGAGGCAGCGCGCGACCGCATCCGCGCGCACTGCATCTCGCCCAGCTACGTCGCGGGCAGCGCCTCGGCGCAGGCGATGGGCTCGGAGCGCATGGCAAAGGCGGAGGCGCGCGCCGGGCTCGGCCTGCCCAGCGCCGAAGATATCGCGCCAATCACGGTATTCCTCTGCGGCGACGGCGCGGCGAAGATTACCGGGCAGGTCATCTCGATCAACGGCGGCCTCAACACTTAGAAATCCATTCGTGTCGAGCGCAGTCGAGACACGTTTCCGTGGCGCATTGCCAGCGTCTCTCGACTTCGCTCGAGACGAACGGTCTTGAGAGCGACTGCTTTCGCCTCCTGCACAAACGCCCGCGCCGTTTGTAGAGCGCGGGCAACTGCACTAGCTTATCTCCGATCCCGATAAGAGGACTGCCCGGAGAAAGAATACCCATGTCCTACGAACTCAATCGCAAGCTGGCGGCGCGGCGCGATCCGCTGCCGACCAACGTCGAAATCGACCCCGTCACCGCCGACATCATTCGCGGCGCATTCGACACCGTCTGCTTCGAGGCGGCGACCTTTCTCGGGCGCGCGGCATCCTCGCCGATCATCAACCAGTCGAACGAGCGCAATGCGGCTCTGGTAGATGCCAACGGGCGCCTCGCGATGGGCGCGGTCGGCACGCCGCACCTGACCTTCGTCAACCAGATGGAAACGCGCTGGGGCCTGATGAACCAGGAGCGTTACGACTGGGGGCCGGGAGATGTCTTCCTTGCCAACGACCCCGATCACGGTGGCGGCCATTTGCCCGATTACAACGTTTACGGCCCGGTCTATGACGACAAGGGCGAACTGATCTGCATTCAGACCTTGCAGGCGCATCAGGGCGACACCGGCGGTAAGGACCCGGGCGGCTTCACGCTTGAGGCCACTGACATCTTCACCGAAGGCGTGATCTACCCCTGCCTCAAGCTCGTCCACCGGGGCGAGCTGCGCAAGGACGTGTTCGATTTCGTGGTGCGCAACAACCGCTTCGCGACGTTCGCGGGCGACATCGCGGCAATGATCGGCGCGGTACAGCATGCCGAGGGGATGCTGCACGACCTCATCGCCAAGTGGGGATCGGACACGATCAAGGCGGCGATCAACTATTCAATCGAGCACACCGAAGCGCGCGTGCGCGAGGAAGTTTCGAAGTGGCAGGACGGCACCTATGAGGCGACCGTGCTGATCGACCACGACACCGCCGGGACCAAGGACGTCAAGGTCCACGTCGCCTGCACCATCGCGGGCGACCAACTGACCGTTGATCTCACCGGCACCGATGACCGGCAAGACCTGGTCGGCGTCTGGAATACCTTCGCCAATTCGCGCTCTTACGTCATGTGCCAGGTCGTCGCCTCGATGGACCCGACTATCACCAAGAACGAAGGTTTCTTCAACGCGGTCGATATTATCATTCCCGAAGGCTGCATCGCCCAGCCGCCGCCCAACAAACCGGCGGCGACCGGATCGTTCCACCCGGCCTGCGAGATTACCGAGGCGGTCTGCCTTGCGCTTAGCAACGTCGCGCCCGAACGCGCGCAGCCGCAGCTTTACAAGATCGGCATGCCCAACGCGGTGATCGGCTTCGACGACAACGGCATGATGTGGATGGACCAGGGCGTCGATTGCCGTTCGATGGACGTTTCCGCCGTGCAGGGGATCGACGGCTGGGGCTCGTGCCCCAATGCTCTGGGCAGCCTGATCCTCTCCGAAGCCGAGGACGGCGAATCGCGCTTTCCGATCCTTAACCTCAGCCGCGAGATGAAAACCGACGGCGGCGGCGCAGGCCAGTGGCGCGGCGCACCCGGATCATTGAACGTCAAGCAGGTCTTGAAACCCACTTCGGCGGTCGCGTGGATGGTTTCGGCCGAGCACCCCCTGCGCGGGATGTGCGGCGGCGACGATGCGATCCCCTATGAGAACCACTTCGAAGTCGGCTCCGAGCGCGAACGCAAGATCGAGCATACCGCGCAAGACCTGCTGCCCGAAGGCGCGGTCATCGCTTACCAGCATGGCGGCGGCGCAGGCTTCGGCCATGCCCTGCTGCGCGATGCGGAGGAAGTGAAGGAAGACGTGCTCGACGAATACGTCAGCATGGCCGCCGCGCGCGCCAAGTATGGCGTGGTGCTGACCGGCAGCCTCGAGGAATATGACCTTGCCGTCGATCTCGAAGCGACCGAGGCGCTGCGCAAGAGCATGGGCCGCGATGAACTGCTGAAAGAGGCGGCGGAGTAAGAACTGACCGCCCCTCCTCTTCAGGGGAGGGGCAACGAGACTTGGCAGCGTGCTGCCTAGTCGCAGTGGGGTGGGGCACTGGCCACGAGCATTGCGCTGGTTGCAGAGCCCCCACCCCAACCCCTCCCCTGAAGGGGATGGGCTAAATTTGGGATTGAGGATACCTGAATGACCTATCGCGTCGGCATCGACATTGGCGGCACCTTTACCGACTTCGCGTTGCTCAAGGGCAGCGAAGTGATCCTGCACAAGAACCTTTCGACGCCCGAGGATCGCTCGCTGGGCGTGATGGAAGGGCTCGGCGCTCTTGCCGCAAAGGAAGGCCTCTCGCTCGCCGATTTCCTCGGGAAGTGCGAGGCGATCGTCCATGGCACCACGGTTGCCGACAACACCCTGATCGAGATGAACGGCGCGCTGACCGGGCTTATCACCACCGAAGGGTTCCGCGACGAGATCGAATATCGGCGCGGCTTCAAGGAGGACATCTGGGACGTGCGGCTCGCCCCGCCCAAGCAGATCACCCCGCGCCGCCGCCGCCTGACGGTCAAGGAGCGCATGCTCCACGACGGCACTGTCCACGAACCTCTCGACGAGGAATCGGTGCGCGAAGCCTGCCGCCGTCTGCGCAAGCAGAACGTCGAGGCGGTGGCGATCTCGTTCCTGTTCTCCTTCGTCAATCCCGAGCACGAGAAGCGCGCCAAAGAGATCGTCACGCAGGAAATCCAGAACGCCTATATCTCGGCGAGCCACGAAGTCCTGCCGCGCGCGCCCGAGTACGACCGCACCTCGACCACCGTGGTCAACGCCTATGTCGGCCCGCGCGTCACCGCCTATCTCGAACAGCTGGTCAAGCGGCTGATCGAGGGCGGCTATAAGAACCAGCTCATGGTCATGCAGGCCTCGGGCGGGGTGATGACCAAGGAATATATCGACGGCGCACCGATCCGCGTGCTCGCCTCGGGACCGGCCGGCGGCGTCATCGGCTCGGCGCATACCGGCGTTGCCAAGGGGCACCGCGACCTGCTCTGCGTCGACATGGGCGGCACCTCGTATGACATGTCGCTGGTTGTCGATGGCGAGGCCCCGGCCGAAGCGGGCTGGAACATGCACCACCGCTACCTGATCGGCGTGCCGATGGTGAAGGTCGAGACGCTGGGCGCGGGTGGCGGCTCGATCGTCCATGTCAACAAGGGCCTGATCGAGGTCGGCCCGCGCTCTGCCGGGTCCGAACCCGGCCCGATCTGCTACGGGCGCGGCGGCACCGAGCCGACCGTGACCGACGCACTGGTCATGCTCGGTATACTTTCGACCGATGAAGGCTTTGCCGGCGGCTCGTTCACGCTGTCTCGCAAGGGCGTCGAGGAAGCCTTCGCCGCCCTGGGCAAGGAGATGGGCTATGGCGCGGAGGACGCGGCCTTCGATTGCTGGCGCGTGGTCAATGCCAACATGAGCCAGGGCGTGCGCCGCACTACGGCGGGCAAGGGCATCGACCCCAAGGACCTCGTGATGCTGGCTTACGGCGGCAACGGCCCGGCCTTTGCCGCGATCCAGGCCGAAGACCTTGGCATTACCAAGGTGCTGGTGCCCAAGGCCTCGCCGACGTTTTCGGCACTCGGCACGCTGGTCGCCAATCCGACCATCGACGAGGAGCGCTCCTATATTGCGCCCGCCAACGCGCTCGACCTCGACAAGGTGCGCAGCCTGTGGAGCGAAATGTGCGTGCGCGCCGAGAAGTACTTCACCGACGCGCAGTTCAGGCCTGCGGACATGAAGGTGAACTATCAGCTCAACATGCGTTATCCGGGGCAGAATTTCTCGCTCTCGTTCGACTATCAGGCCGACGGCAAGCTGGGCGATCTATCGTTCATCGGGGAGGATTTCGGCGCGCGCGCCATCGAACTGTTCAACCAGCGCCACATGGCCGAATACAACCACATCCGCGAACACGAGGTGCCCGAAATTTCGGGCGTGCGCCTCGCCGCCTATGTCGAAACGACCAAGCCTGCGGCCTCTGGCGGCTTCACCGCATCGGGCGCGGAGCCCAGCCCCGCCAAGACCCGCCGCGCCAATCTCGGCAACGGCTTTGCCGACACCCCGGTCTATCTCGGCAAGGACCTTGCGCCCGGCATGGAAGTGCCCAGCCCCGCGATCATCGAGGAAACCTTCACGACCATCGTCGTCTATCCCGGCTGGAAAGCCCGCGTCGATGATGCCGGGGACTATGAGCTGGTGAAATCCTGATCGGGCTGCGATAGGCTCCGGTTCATGGATAAGGACATCGCAGAGCGCCTGTTGCCCCTCGAAGGCGGGGTCAACTTCCGGGACATGGGCGGATACGAAACTGTCGATGGCCGCCGCGTCAAATGGCGTCACCTGTACCGCTCGGGGGCGATGCACCGGCTGACCGAGGCCGATCGCGCGCATCTGGACGAGCGCGGCATTCGCACCGTGATCGACCTGCGCTCGCGCGCGGAGCAGCAGGAAAGCCCGAACGACTGGGGCCTTTCGCTTGGGCCGGGTTACTGGAGTCGCCCGCACGACCTCGTTTTCGGCAACATGCATTCAATGGCGCGCGACGGGATCGGGACTGTCCGCGATGCCGAGGAGATCATGGAAAGCGGCTTTCGCATGCTGCCCGAACAGCAGGCCGAAGCCTATGCCGAACTTTTCCGGCGGCTGGCCGAAGGCGGCGCACCGCTTGCGTTCCATTGCACCGCAGGCAAGGACCGCACCGGCGGCGGCGCGGCGCTGATCCTCTCACTGCTCGGCGTGCCGCGCGAAACCATCATAGCCGATTTCACCATGACCGAGCGCGCGGTCGACCTGCAAAAGGTGCTGATGCGCAAGAAGCCAAATCCACGCTATGCCCATTATGCGAAGCTCGATCCCGAGATACGCAGGGCCTTTTCCGCCGCGCGCCCGTCCTACATCGCCGCATTTCTCGATACCATCGCACAGCGCTGGGAAAATGCCGGCAATTACTTGAAAGAGCTGGGTATTTCAAGCGAGGCACAGCAGGACATCCGCGCCTTGCTGCTCGATTGACCGGGGAATCCCTGACTCGAATCGAAGGCGTTTCGGCAATTTTCTTGCCGTAAAGTGCAACGGACTGGACTTAACGTTTCGTTGTGGATAAGCTGTGCATATGACTGGGAGAAACAACAACCGTTCCGCCAAGCGCTCGATTGCCAATCGGCTGAGCCTCGCGCAGGAACAAGCCGCCGCCTTCGATGATGACCGCCGCCGGGGTTTCGTGCGCGGTACGTCGCGTCTGGGCCTGCTGGTTCCGCTGCTGCGCAACTGAGCTACGCGCCGCTCCCCGCATTCCAGCGACATCCGGGCGTTTTCTGCCCCTTCGCTAACTTGTCATTCAGACCGCTGCGCCTACATTGCATCCCGTACTCTAGTGGGATCGCGCATCGATGAACGACAACGACCAGGAACCCGAACCCAATCCCTGGATGAAAAGCCTGCTCGTTTGGGGCGGCATTTTCCTCGTCCTGCTGATGGTTGTCTCGGCATTCGGCGGGCAGAGCGAGCCCACCGGTTCGATCCGCTATTCCGATTTCCAGAACAAGGTTGCCGCGGGCGAGGTTTCCGAGGTTCAGATCAGCGAAGACCGCATCGTCGGCAAATACAAGAATGGCGAGGCGTTCAGCACCGTTCCCGTCCCCAACGATACCACGCTGCCGCAACTCCTGCGCGATAACGACGTCAATTATGCGGGCAAGACGCCCGAAGAACCGAACCTGCTGCTCTATATCCTGATCCAGGCACTGCCTTTCGTGCTGATCCTGGGCATTGCGTTCTTCGCGCTGCGGCAGGTGCAGAAGGGCGGCGGCTCGGGCGCGATGGGCTTTGGCAAATCGAAAGCCAAGCTGCTGACCGAGCGGCAGGGCCGCGTTACCTTCGACGATGTCGCGGGTATCGACGAGGCGCGCGAGGAGCTCGAAGAGATCGTCGAGTTCCTGCGCGATCCCTCGCGCTTTTCCAAGCTTGGCGGCCAGATTCCCAAGGGCGCTCTGCTGGTCGGTTCGCCGGGTACGGGTAAGACGCTGCTCGCGCGCGCGATCGCGGGCGAAGCGGGTGTTCCCTTCTTCACCATCTCCGGCTCGGACTTCGTCGAGATGTTCGTCGGCGTCGGTGCCAGCCGCGTGCGCGACATGTTCGAGCAGGCCAAGAAGAACGCGCCCTGCATCGTCTTCATCGACGAAATCGACGCGGTCGGCCGCCATCGCGGGCACGGCCTCGGCAATTCGAACGACGAGCGCGAACAGACGCTTAACCAGCTCCTCGTCGAGATGGACGGCTTCGAAGCCAACGAAGGCATCATCATCATCGCCGCGACCAACCGCCCCGACGTGCTCGATCCGGCGCTGCTGCGTCCGGGCCGCTTCGACCGGCAGGTCGTGGTGCCGATCCCCGACATCGACGGGCGCGAAAAGATCCTCGGCGTGCACATGAAGAAGGTGCCGCTCGCCCCCGACGTCAATCCGCGCGTGATCGCGCGCGGCACGCCCGGCTTCTCGGGCGCGGACCTTGCCAATCTCGTCAACGAGGCGGCGCTGCTCGCCGCGCGGCGCAACAAGCGCCTCGTCGCCATGCAGGAGTTCGAGGACGCCAAGGACAAGGTCATGATGGGCGCGGAACGCCGCTCGATGGTCATGACCGAGGACGAAAAGAAGATGACCGCCTTTCATGAGGCCGGCCACGCGATCGTCTCGCTCAACGAGCCGGCATCGGACCCGATCCACAAGGCCACGATCATCCCGCGCGGGCGCGCGCTGGGCATGGTGATGCGCCTGCCCGAGCGCGATTCCTATTCGTACCACCGCGACAAGATGCTCGCGAATCTATCGGTCGCGATGGGCGGGCGCGTCGCGGAAGAGCTGATCTTCGGCTACGACAAGGTCTCTAGCGGGGCGTCCTCGGATATCCAGTACGCCACCAGTCTGGCGCGCAACATGGTCACGCAATGGGGCATGTCGGACAAGCTTGGCCCGCTCCAGTACGAGCAGACCCAGGAAGGCTACCTCGGCATGGGCGGCACCCAGCGGCTGATGATGTCGGACGAGACCAACAAGCTGATCGACGCCGAAATCCGCGACCTTGTCGATACCGCGCACGCGCGGGCGACGGATATTCTCAAGACCGAGAACGACAAGCTACACCTGCTCGCCGAAGCGATGCTCGAATACGAGACGCTGACCGGTGATGACATCAAGGAACTGATGGAAACCGGAAAGCTCGACCGCCCGGACCAGCCTTCCGGCCCGACGATCACGCAGCCGGTCCACGGCTCCTCGATCCCCAAGGCGGGCAAGAAGTTCTCCGGCGACGGCGGCGCGGCTCCGCAGGGGGCGTGATTCGCCTTTCCTGCGTCGCAGCCGATACCTGATTGCCGTTCGTCTCGAGCGAAGTCGAGAGACGCTGGCACGTTCAAACGTGTCTCGACTGCGCTCGACACGAACGGAATTCTTTGGGTCCTGGACCTAAAGCGCGCCGAGCAGCAGCAGTATCTGCAGGAACAGCGCCAGCACTACGAAGATCACGACGAGGACCAGCGCCGAGGTTCGCCAGAGCGCGGAAAAGCGCGTGATCTCGTAACCGGCGCGTAGCTGTTTGTAGATGTGCAGCGGCGCGATCACGATCAGCGCCAGCAAGAGCCAGGGCCCCGCCAGCGGCGTCTTGCCGAGCACCGACAGCACGATCAGCAAGAGCGACATGAACGCCAGCGAGTAGGTCACGAAAACCGCGTGATCGTAAGCGTGAAAGCGCCGCCGCCAGGCGAACATTAGCCAGACGAACGGGATCGAAAGCGGGATCAGCAGCCAGGAAAATTTGTAGCTGTTCGCCTGCAGCTTGTAGAGCATCAGCTCGGGATGCTCGCTCCACTTCTTGATGATCCCCTTGTCGATCGCCTTGACCCCGGTGACGTTCCATTCGACATCGGCATCGTTCACATCGGGAACGACCACAGCCTCCACCTTTTCAAGGTTTTCGAGCGCTTCCTGCCGGTCCGCCAGTTCGCGCTCCGCCGCTATCCGCGCCTGCGCATCCGCCCCGGCCTGCTCGACCTTCTCCCTCGCCGCCGCCAGTTGCTCCTCGACCTGTGTCCGCGCCGAGACCAGCTCCTCACGCGATCCGACCGGTGATTTGATATCGGTCGGTGTCGATATCCCGACCATCTGGAACACCGCGAACATCAGGAACACCGAGAACAGGAACATCGCCATCGGCGAGACAAACTTGGCGCGCTCACCATCGAGATAGCGGCGCATCAGTTCGCCCGGCTTCCACGCCAGCAGCGGCAAAGTGCGCCAGAGCTTGCCGTCGAGGTGCAGCACGCCGTGGACGAGATCGTGCGCGACGGCCCGCAGGCTGCGATGAAGATGCGCTTTCTGTCCGCAAACATGACAATGCGCGCCGATCAGCTCGGTGCCGCAGTTGAGACAGCTGCCCTCATGCGTGAAGCCGTCGTCGGCCGCTCCCGCACCGGGGCGCTCCTTCTCGACCGCGCCCGCCAGCGCGCCGCCTTCGATGGCTGTGCCCAGTCCTTCACCGAATTCGCTCATCGTCCCCCTTTCGCAGATGCGAAGGGTACACAGGAGCAGCGGCGATGTGAAACGCTACTTGCGCCCCGCCAGTTTGCGCTCGATTGCCCGCCATAGTGCGGCGAAGCGCTGCGCCGCCGGGCTTGACGGGGCCAATGCGCCGACCGGGCGCTGGTGGACCGCCGATTGCTCGACGATGCTGGCGTAGGGGATCACCGGCCAGTCCGGGTTCGCCTCGCGCGCTTCGCGGTGGAGTTTGCGCCTGAGGTCGAGCATCGAGAGCACAGGCAGGATCGGCGGATGGACCTTGCTGTTCTCGGAGACCTCGCGAACCACCAGATCGAACGCCCTCGCCGACAAGGGCGACGGCGGCAGCGGTACGATGACAAGGTCGGCCGCGCGCATGACCTGCGCCGAAACTTCGTTCAGCACCGGCGGGCAATCGAGAATGATCCGCTCATACTGCTTGCCCAGCGTCGTGGCGAGCTTGGCCAGCCGCTTGCGCTTGCCGAGGGACAGGAGTTGCTCGTCGAGCGCGCGGATCGATTCGTCGGCGGGCAGCAGGTCGAGCCGTTGATAACCGGTCCCGCGAATCAGCTTTTGCGGATCGCGCTCGCGCGTAAACACCGTTTCGGCTGGCTTCGCCTCGCGCGCATCTACGCCGTAAAGAAAGCCCGCGCCGCCTGCGGCATCGAGGTCCCAGAGCAGCGTTTTGCGCCCGGCCTGCGCTGAGCAAAAGGCAAGGTTGGCCGAGAGCGTCGTCTTGCCGACGCCGCCCTTGACCGAATAGATCGCGATGGTTGCGGAATCGCCCGCGCGCCCGCCGTTCCGAACGCCGGGGATCGTGGGTAAGGTGCGGACTTTCTTGGGCAATGCCCCGGATTAACCGTCGTAATCGGCGCCGATCGAGGTGTTCCGCGTCGGTGCGGACGCGGTGATGCGCAGCGCCTCGGCCGACTGGCTGAGCGAGCCAATTTCGTCCATCTCGTCGTCATCGTCGGGCAGGACGCGCTGCAGCGAGGTGATCAGCGTTTCCTTGAGGTCCGCCGGGCGGATCGTTTCGTCGGCAATCTCACGCAGCGCAACAACCGGGTTCTTGTCCCGGTCGCGGTCGATCGTCAGCTCGGCACCGCCCGAAATCTCGCGCGCACGCTCGGCGGCAAGCAGGACGAGATCGAATCGGTTGGGAACCTTGTCTACGCAATCTTCGACGGTAACGCGCGCCATGAGCACTCCAGAAAAACAGAATCTTCGAGAAGCGGCGCAATTAGGTCGATTGCGCCGGGAAGTCAAGGATTTCCGCCGGTCCCGCGAGGCGAATTCGCAGATCCCCCAGTCGGCAATTGCGCCAAACAGCTTGCATGGAGCCGCGCGTTGCGCGACAATTGCGTTGAGGGAATTGGGCAAAGACTGATGACAACAGGGATTTCCAGGCGGAAATGGCTTGGCGGAGCCGGTTTGCTTGCAGCAAGCTACGCGGTCTCGGGCTGTTCGACGGCGGGCTATGGCAGCCGGTCGAGCTACCTGACCAACGCGATTCAACCGCAGAACCGCAACACGGTGTTTCACTGGGTGGACATCGTCATGCAGCAGGTCCGCGACCAGCGCACCGCGCCGCCGCGCGCGGCCTACAGTTTTGCAGCGCCAATGGTGGCCGGCTTCGTCGCCGCAAATGCTATCGAAGGGCGCTATGATACGCCCTACGATTTCGGCGAAGCACCTGCAGGCGCGGACCCGGAAGTCGCCTATGGCGTGGCCTTCGCCACCGCGGCTTCGGAGTGCTTCCAGCAGCCGTTCCTGATGGAACGCAACGCCTTCAAGGCAAAGTTCGCCGATGGCGAGGCCAAGACGCTCGGTGAAAAGTGGGGCCGCCACGTCGGCATCGCCATCAACAAGATGCGAACGCGCGACGGAGCCGAGCCGAACAAGGTGAATTATTACCTTGGCCGCTATCCGCGCCGCGAAGACATCCTGAAATGGACGCCGACCGGCCCGGCCTACAGCGCCAATCCCGGCCCGGCGGTCGATTCCTATGCGCGCGGGCTCTACCCCGGACAGGGTGCGATCAAGCCCTGGACGATGAAGACCTCCTCGCAGTTCCGCTCCGATGAATTCCACGATCCGCGCAGCCCCGAATTTGCCGAGGATTACGAGTTGATCTGCCGCATCGGCGGCAAGAACAGCACCGAGCGCACCGCCGACCAGTCCGAAATCGCGCTGTTCTGGGAAGACGGGCCCTGGGGCATCACCCCGCCGGGCCACTTCCTCTATATCGCGATGCAGGTGATGCAGGACCGCGGCTTCGATTTCATCGACATGGCGCGCGCCTTTGCGCTGCTGGGCGCGACGCAGGCCGACGCTTCGATCAACGCCTGGGACAACAAGTATCATCACGACGTGCTGCGCCCCGAAACCGCAATCTGCTTTCGCGCCGACCGGTTCGGCAGCGGCGACAAACGCGTGGCCTGCGTCGATGGCTGGATGAGCTACATCCCGACACCCAACTTCCCCGCCTATACCTCTGGCCACTCGACCTTCGGCGCGACCGGCGCGGAAATGACGCGGCTGCTGATCGGCACCGATGCGGTCAGTTTCGACCACGAATCGCCCGACCAGGTGCTCTGGCCGACCATCACCGGCAAGCGCCGCCACTTCACCAGCCTGAGCCAGGCGGAGGAAGAGAACGGCCTGAGCCGGCTTTACGGCGGCGTTCACTGGAAAGCCGACCACGATGCGGCGACCAAGGCCGGCCATGCAATCGCGCGGCAGGCCTTTGCCACCATGTTCCCGCGCAAGGCGTGAGCGGCATGAAAGCGAAGTGGGGGGCAGCGCCGTTCGTTGCGGCAACGGGCGGCATCTGGGCCGCGCCCGCCTTCGCGCAGTCGGTCGATCTCAATTACGACCGGCTGTCCTCGCTCGAAGAACCGATTGCGGTCGATCTTGGCCAGGTGACGGTCGAACTGACCGGCGTGATGGACGTGCCCATCGAGTTCGATCTCGACGGCGACCCGATGGTCGACAATGTCGATCCGGGCTTCATCGGCAATTTCCAGATTTCCGCGCAGACGCAGCTGCCCAATCGCTGGCGGCTGGGTGCGGCCTACTTCGGCCAGTACGCGACCGACGCCAGCCAGCTTTACGACAACCGCGACGACTATCACGACAATGTCGCGGGCTTCATCGGCACAAGCTTTGGCACGGTGCTCGGCGGCAACGTCAACGGGCAGGTCCGCGAAGTCACGCGCAGGCGGCGCGGCGTCGGCAATGGCTTCCTCTCGTTCGACGATTTTTATGGCAAGCTCGACAACTGGGGCGGCGCTTATGTCGGGCGTTATGGCCCTACCGTGGTCAGCGCGGCGGTCGATGAGAACGGCGATTTCGAGCTCGGCGGCTTCTTCCAGCGCCCGCTGGGCCAGCGCGACTATCGCTTTGCGCTGCGCTTTGCCAACGCCCGCCTGACCTCGCACGATGGCACGACGCAGTTCGACACCAAGGGCGCGATGGCCGTGGGCGAGATTGTCTATGGCAGCACCGTTTTCGACATCGGCGCGGGTTACGAAAAGCTCGAATCGGACACGGTCGATGTCGACCGCTGGTTCCTGTCCACCGGCATGCAGACGCAGATCGGCCCCTGGCGTCTTTCCGGCGAAGCGCATTACGGCAAGGCGGCGGGCGACAAGGAGCGCTCGGTTGGCCTCGGCGCATCCTACGATTTCGCGCGCGGGCTCTCGGTCAATGCCGGGGTCAATTACGAGAAAGCGCGGATCGAGGCCGGCCCGGTCAAGATCGTGCAGGCCGATGCGGTACGCGGGCTGATTTCACTGCGCTTCAGCTTTTAGGACAGTTTGCCAGAAAACCGTTCGTCTCGAGCGCAGTCGAGAGACGTTCGCCCAGGAACGCCGTGTCTCGACTTCGCTCGACACGAACGGACTTCTGACGCTACCGCGCCGCCCCGCTCTCGCGTAGCTGCGCAATAGCACCATCGTTATAACCCGCGCTGCGCAGCAGTTCTCCGGTATGCGCGCCAAGCTCTGGCGAAGCGCGCGGCGTGCCGTGGATCGGCGCGCCATCGAAAGCGGTGGGTGAGGAGACGATCTCGACCGACTGATCGCCCACCGCCATCGTCTGCATCATCGCGTTGGCGCGCAGCTGCGGGTCCGCAACGACATCCTCGATTGTCGCGATCGGCTCCCACGGGATGTCGATGGCATCAAGGCGCGGCTTCCACTCGGCATAGTCGCGCGTCGCGAACTTTTCCTGCATCAGCGCGATGAGCTCTGCGGCATTTTCCATCCGGTCCTTCTGCGCGGCGAAGCGTGGATCCTCGATAAGGGTCTCCAGCCCCAGCATCGCGCAAACCGCCGCCCAGCGCGGCTGCGGATTGAGCACCATGAGCTGCATCATCTTGCCATCGCGCGCGGTGTAGGCGTGCATTAGCGGCGACATCGGTCGGTTCGGCATATGCGTCTGGTATCCGGGCATCTGGGTGAGCGTGAGGTCGCCCGATAGCACCCATGACGCCGTGGAAAGCAGCGAGTTCTCGACCACCGACGGCTCGCCCGTGGTCGCGCGTTTGAACAGCGCGGCGGCAATCCCGTAGGCGATGGCAATCGAGCCGGTGTGGTCGCCAAAGGCCGGGCGCGGGCTCGCGGGCGCTTCGCCGGGGCGGGTGAAGGCATGACAGGCACCGCCACGCGCCCAGAAGGCCGAGGCGTCGTAACCGGGCCGGTCGGCCTCTTCGCCCCTGAAGCCGACGCCATTGCCGCGAACGTAGATCACTTTGGGATTGCGCGCCCGCACATCCTCGACATCGAGGTGCAGCGCGGTGATCGCCTTGGGCCGCAGGCTGGTGAGAAAGACATCGGCGGTCTCGACCAGCCTGAGCAGCGCCTCGCGCCCCGCCTCGCTCTTGAGATCGAGCGCGATGCTCTTCTTGCTGCGGTTGTTCTGTTCCATCGAAAGGTTGATATTGCCGAGATTGCGGTTCCCGCCCGCCTGCAGGGTGCGATAGGGATCGCCCTCGATCGTCTCGACCTTGATGACCTCCGCCCCCTGATCGGCAAGCATTGCGCCCGCGCCGGGCACATAGACGAATTGCGCCAGTTCGATGACGCGCACGCCTTCGAAAACACCGCCGGTTGCGCTCATGATCCTCTCCCGATTGTCCGGGAGAAACTATAGCGCGGCCTGGAGGCTGATGAATACGTTGCGCCCCGGCTCTGGCGTACCAATCGTCCGGGCGTAGTCGCTGTTTGTGAGATTGCGCAGCGCGGCGCGCAGTTCGATGCCGGGTAGCGCCTGCCAGATGACCTGCGCATCGAGGGTCTCGAACCCGCCGAGCCTGACGAAGCCCGTCGGCACCGAGGAATCGAGGAAACCGTCGTTGAACTGGCCATCGAGGCGCAACGCGAGGGTTTCGGCCACCTGCCAGTCCGCTGCCAGCCGCCCTGTCCACTCAGGCCGGAAGCGCAAAGGCGCGCCGTCGGCGGAGCGCGTTTTCATGTAAGTGAGCGCGCCGGTCAGCCGCAGCGGCCCGGTGCCACCTCGCAGCGCAGCCTCGATACCGCGCGCCGTCACCCGGCTGCGGTTGACGTTCGTAAAAAGCTCAGGCTCGAAGTCGATCAGGTCGCGATAGACCGAACGGAAGCCGGTGACATCCGCGCGCCATGCGCCATCTGGAGAGCGCCATTCCAGCCCCGCATCCAGAGTGCGGCTGCGCTCGGGCAAAAGGTCGGGATTGGCGAGCAGCGGGAAACCAAGTGCGAAGAGGCTCGGCTGCTTGAAGCCTTGCGCCCAGGACGTGCGCACCGCCAGCCCGGTTTCGCCCAGCGGCATGCGCGCACCGAGGCGCGGGGTCCAGCGCGCCTTGCCCTGATCGGGGAAATCGACGCGCAGCCCGCCGCGCAGTTGCAGCCCGGAATCGAGCAGGAGGTCAGCGCCCGCGAAGAGGCCGGGCAGCGCGCGCGACTGGCGATAGTCGGTCGGGATCGGGAAGCCGAAGTCGAGCGTGCCGGTGCTGCGCCCGTCTTCCTCGACCAGCGAAGCACCAAGGGTGACGCCAAGTTCGCGGCTCGCCTGCGCCGAGAGGCTGCCGACCACTTCGAAACGTTCGAAGCGGCTGTCGGTGACGAGCGGCGGGATACCGTCAAGCACGCCGGGGGCGATGCCGGGATTGTCGGTGGCAAGGTCGTTACGGCTCCAGCCCGCGCGCAGTTGCGCGGTCACGGCCTCGGACAGCTGCGCCGCGAAGGCGCCGCCCAGCGCCAGTTGTTCGCGCTCACGGCTTTCGAACGCGGGGATTACGGCAAGCAAAGGCCCGCCGCTGTCTTCGGCAAAACCGCGTCCGGAGGCATCGCTGTAAAACCCGAACAGGTCGAGCGAGAAGCCCGCGCCCAGCGCCGGAGAGGCGGCGAGCATGACCGATTGCCGCTCGTTTTCCGACCCGGCGAGGAAATCGTTGGTATCGCTCGCCGATGCCGCGACGAGCAGCGATCCGGCCTTGCCGCCAAGCGAGACCGAGCCGCCGAGATCGTAACGCTCGCCGCTGCCCATTCCGGCGCGGAAGCGGGCATGGGTGCCCTCCTCCGGCTGCGCGAGCCGCACGCTCACGACGCCCGAAAGCGCATCGGCACCGTAGGCGGTGGAATGCGGCCCCTGCAGCACGTCGATCCGCTCAAGGTCGCCCGGCGCAAGCAGCGAGAAGTCGAACCCGCCGCCCGAAGACTGCATCGGATCGTTGACCCGCACGCCATTGATCGTGACCAGCGTAAAGTTGGGCTCGCCGCCGCGCACCGAAAGGTAACTGCCGCCGCCGATGCCGCCCTTCTCGAAAGCGTCGATTCCGGGCAGCAGCGAAAGGTTATCCAATGCCGAGACGGGTGCATTGGCAGCAAGCGCCTCCTTGCCGAGCGAACGCTGCGGCGCGACGGTATCGCCCGCCGGATCGTCGAGGCTGGCAATAACCTCGATCCCGTCGTCTGCCACGGCAGGGGTACCTGCAAGGAGCGTCGCAAGGGTCACTCGCGCAAACCCGCGCAAAAATGTAACTTTCGGAAACATATTCATAATCTGATTGGTATAACCCCGGCGACCGGCTGCCCGCTTGTTGCAATGTCGTTGCGCGGGCATAGGGTGCCATTCGCGCGTTGGCGCGGTCGTTATCGCTGGCCTCGGTGGGTTTCAATGCAAAGATTTCTCTCGGTCGTTATCAGCCTCGTCATCGTGGCGGTCTCTGCATGGATCGGCACGCAGGTTGCCGACTTTACGCAGGCCGCGATCCGTCTGGTCCTTCCGCTGCCCGACATCGACCTCGATGCGACGATCAGCCGCGCAGCGATGGTCCACCTGCTGGTTGCCGGCCTCATCGCCTTTGCCATCGCCGCGTTTTTCCTGAAGGACGGCCTCTTCGCCACCGCCGCGCGGACCGCAAAACAGGTCTATTTCTGGGGCGCAGCCTGGGGCGTTGGCTCGCTCTACCTGTTCCTGATGAGCAGCAATGTTTTCCCGCACGACATCCTCGTCGGCGCTTTCGTGATTGGCATCGTGCTGTTCTGGCTCGGCTACGCCATCTTCGGGCGGGACCGCGATGGTATCGTTGGGCGGTTTCTCTCGGTCATCGGCGCGACCTTCAAATTGTTGCTCAAACCGCTCACCTGGCTGGCACTTCTCATCACGATCACCCCGCTGATCGCGGCTGCTGCCTATGTCGTCAGCCAGGATTTCCGCGATGCCGTGGCCGAATTCCGGGTGAAGCAGAACGTCTCGGTCGAGGGCGACTGGATGACCGTGCCGATCAACACCAAGACGCAGCTGCTGCAGCCGATCATGGCGCGATTCGAACCCGGCGACGACACAAGTCTCTACGTCCTTGAGCGCGCAGGCCGCCTTTATCGGATGCGCTATCCCGACGACGGCACCAAGGAACTGGTGATCGACTTTGCCGAACGCGTCGGCGAGGTGAACCTCGAAAACGGTGCGCTGGGCTTCGATTTCGATCCCAAGTGGGGCGAGGACGGCCGGCGGTTCGTCTATGTCTATTACACCAGCTATGGCGAGGGTAAGCAGGTCAACTACCTCTCGCGCTTCGATCTTTCCGCTGCCGATCCGGCGGCACGCGTCGCCACGCGCTATGACATGATCGAAATCCCGCGCCCGCCGACGCAGTATCACAACGGCGGCCATGTCGAGATTGGCCCGGACGGTTTCCTTTACCTCTCGGTCGGCGAAATGGAGCTGCCCGATGCGCACCAGCGTGTCGACAAGCAACTGGTCAGCGGTATTTTCCGCATCGACGTCCTCGAACAGGGCGGCGATGTCTCGATGCCGATCGCCAACCAGCAGGCAGCGGGCAAGACGCAGGGCTATTACATCCCGCGCGACAATCCCTTTGTGGGTGAACCCGGCGCGCTGGGTGAGTTCTACGCATTGGGCCTGCGCAATCCGTTCCGTTTCCACCATGACGCCGAGACCGGCCTGCTCTGGACCGGCGAGGTTGGCTCGAATGTCTGGGAAGAGGTCAACGCCGTCGCGAAGGGCGGCAACTACCAGTACCCCTACAACGAGGGCGGCAAACCGACCTCATTCAAGAAGCCCGGGAAGGTCGTCGGCAAGGAAACCGGCCCGGTCTATACCTACCAGCACACCGCTTATGATCGCTCGGTGATCGGCGGGATCGTCTATCGCGGCACGCGCTGGCCCGATCTGACCGGCAAATACATCTTCGGCGACAACTATTCGGGCACACTCTGGGCGATGCCTGCGGTCAACCAGAAGGTCGCAACGGTCGAGGTTCTGGGGCAGGCGACCAAGTTCGCCCAGCGCGGCTTTACCTCTATCATCGAGGCCCCCGATGGCCGCATCCTCATCACCCTGATGGGCTCGTCATCCGCGCCCAATGGCGAGATTGCAGAACTGGTCACCAAGGAAGGCGGCGTCGAGCAATCGATCGGCGGCGGCGGCGCGGCGGCAGCGGCGGCCGGGGCCGACGAGCTGACCGAAGCCTCGATCAGGGAGTCCTATGTCACCAACTGCGCGCGCTGCCACGGCGAAACCGGCTATGGCGACGGGCCGGACAAAGCGCTGATGAGAGAGGCCTGGGGCGTCGAGCCGACAAACTTCCACACGCCCGAATTCAAGGCGAAGGACCGGGCGGAAATCGTCAAGGCCATTCGCGAAGGCGGCGGCGCGGTCGGACTTTCGGACGGCATGCCGCCCTGGACCGGCGTGCTCGAAGACAAGGAGATGGAGGCAATCGCCGACTACGTCCGGGCCATGCCTTCCGAGTAATCCGCTTCGTCCTCGCAGTCCGCATCGGGACAGGCGAGGCGCAGCAGGACAAAGCCCAACACGCCGGCCAGCGCCGATCCGCCCAGCACGCCGACCTTGACCGCGTCGATCGTCGCCGGGTCGGCAAAGGCAAGGTTGCCGATAAACAGGCTCATGGTGAAACCGATCCCGGTGAGCGCCGACAGGCCATAAAGCTGCATCCAGCTCACGCCTTCGGGCATTTTTGCCAGACCCGATTTAACCGCGATGACGCAGGCGCCGAAAACTCCGACCTGCTTGCCGATGAACAGCCCTGCCATGATTCCGAGCGGCAGCGGCGCGAATATCTCGTCAGGCCCGACACCCGCGAGCAGGACGCCCGCGTTGGCGAAGGCGAAGACCGGGAGGACGAGAAACGCGACGTAAGGGTGCAGGCTGTGCTCCAGTTCGCGCAGCGGCCCCTCGCCGCCCGCCTTGGTACGCAGCGGAATAGCGAGCGCGGTCAGCACACCCGCCAGCGTCGCGTGGACACCCGACTTGAGCACAAAGACCCACATCACCACACCGATCAGGACATAGAAGGCAGGCCGCACTATCCCTGCCCGGTTTGCTACGAAAAGCGCGATTGCCGCCACTGCCGCGCCCGCCAGCGCGGCGAGGGAGAGGTTGGTCGTGTAGAAGACCGCGATAATCAGGATTGCACCAATGTCGTCGATGATGGCGATGGCGAGCAACAGCACCTTGAGAGCGGTCGGCGCGCGCGTGCCGAGCAGCGCCAGCACGCCGAGCGCAAAGGCAATGTCCGTCGCCGCCGGGATTGCCCAGCCTTGCAGGTTCGCGGGCACGCCCTGATTGATCGCCACAAAGACGGCAGCAGGGACAGCCATCCCGCCAATCGCGGCGAAGACCGGCAGGCTCGCCTGGCTCCAGCTCGATAGCTGGCCGTCGAGCACCTCGCGCTTCACCTCGAGTCCGACGAGGAAGAAGAAGACCGCCATCAATCCGTCGTTGATCCAGAGCAGCAGCGGCTTGTCGATCACGATATCGCCGACGCCGACGATCATTTTCGTCTGCAGGAACGAGGAATAGAGCCAGCCACCGCCAAGGTTGACCAGCAGGAGGGCGAGCACGGCAACGCCCATAAGGACGATGCCGGCGCTCGACTCCTGTTTGACGAATTCCGCGAGTGCAGGGCGGATACGGCTGCGGCTATTCATGCGAAGCTCCTGCAGTGGCGGGCTCTTCCCCGCGCGTTGCCCAAAGCGAAGCGAGTATCCCGCCGACCAGCAAGGCGAGCGTTACGCCAAGGCTGACTGCAGGGGGGAACTTTGCCCCGCCCATCAGGAAGTCGCTGACGAAGATCTTCGAGCCGATAAATACGAGGATCGCGGCCATCGCGTACTTCAGATAGTGGAAACGATAGACCATCGCCGCGAGCGCGAAATAGAGCGCGCGCAGGCCGAGAATGGCAAAGATGTTCGAGGTGTAGACGATGAAGGTGTCGGTTGTGATCGCGAAGATCGCCGGCACCGAATCGACCGCGAAGACGAGGTCGGCAATGTTGATCAAGACCAGCGCGAGCAGCAGGGGCGTTGCCGCACGCACCATCTTCCCGGTCTTCTCGTCGGGTACCTTCACGATGAAATGCTGCTCGTGCAATTCGGGCGTCACCCGCATGTGATTGCTGATCCAGCGCACCACCGGGTTGTTGCCGACGTCCATCGGCTTGTCGGTGCCGAACATCATCTTGATCCCCGTCAGGATCAGGAACCCGGCAAAGAGGTACAACACCCAGTAGGCCTGCGACAGCAAGGCCGCGCCGCCCGCGATCATCAGACCGCGCAGGATGATCACACCGATGATTCCCCAGAGCAGCGCGCGATACTGGTATTTCGCGGGGATCGCGAAGTAGGTGAAAATGAGGCTGATCACGAAGACATTGTCGATCGACAGCGCCTTTTCGATGAAGAAGCCGGTGAAGTAGTCCATCCCGGACGACGCGCCGCGCTCGATCCAGACCCAGACGCCGAACAGCATGGCGACGCCGATATAAAATGCGGAGAGCTTGAGGCTTTCCGAAATGCCGAGTTCCTTGTCCTCCTTGTGCAGGAAACCAAGATCGAATGCCGTCAGGAGGATGACGATGGCCAGAAAGGCCAGCCAGAACCAGACTGGCGTTCCCAGCCAGTCAACGAATAACCAGGTCATAAAGATCGCCGTGATTGCGTTCGG
>JAWKXP010000015.1:45000-84811 GCA_041396945.1 Sphingomonadaceae bacterium
GCGCGACCATGGCTTCGACCTGATCATGCGCCACCTTCGCGAAGGCGGCAGCCACGAAGGCATGTGGCGCACCGTCGCCCGGCTCGTACGCTTCGGTGAGCCTCTGCGCGCGATGCGGCTTGCCGGAACACTGGTGAGCGCGCGATGAGCCGCCCTCCCGAAGCCGAGACGCCGCCTGCCGGGCAAGGCGACCGCGAACCGCCGCAGATGAGCGTCGGCCACGCCGCGATCTGGGCGATGGCCTCGCAGTACGCGACCTTCGTCATCATGTTCGCCACCTCGGTGATCATCTCGCGCTATTTCCTGCTGCCCGACGAGGTCGGCCTGTTCTCGATCGCACTGGCTGCCGCATTGCTGCTGGCGGTGCTGCAGGACTTCGGCCTGACCCGCTACATCGCGGGGCTCAGAGTTCTCGACAAGGACGAGCTCTCACGCTGCTCCTCGGTCGCGTTCCTCTTCTCGCTGATCATTGCCGGACTGATCGCGCTGGCCGCCTGGCCGATGGCGCTGCTTTACGGCATGCCCGATCTCGCGCCGCTGCTGCTCATCATCGCGGCGGGCTATTTCTTCATCCCCTTCTCGGTCGTGCCGATGGCGGTGATGGGCCGGGCGATGCGCTTTACCGGTCACTTCGCGGTCAACGTCGGTTCGGCGATCACGCATGCAATCGTCGCCATCGTGCTCGCCTGGCAGGGCTTCTCCGCCTACTCGCTGGCATGGGCGACGCTTTGCTCCTACCTTGCCAGGGCGGTGATCGCGCAATGGCTCCAGCCCGCCCGCCCCTTCCCGATGAAGCTCGATGGCCTCAAGCCGATCATGGGTTTCGGCGGCAAGACCAGCATGCTCTACATTGTCGGCTCGCTGGGCTCGCGCACGCCCGACATGATCGTCGGCAAGATCGTCGGGCTGACCGCGACCGGCCTGTTCAGCCGCGCCACCAGCCTTGCCGAGACCTTCCGCCTGCTGATCGCGGGTGCCATCGGCTCGGTCTTCTATCCCACCTTCGCGCGCATCCGCGACCGGGGCGATCCGCTTGGCCCGGCATACCTGCGGGTCTGCGCGGGCTATTCCGTGCTGGTGCTGCCCGGCATGATCGCGCTTTCCCTGCTGGCCGAGCCGTTGGTGATGGTTCTGTATGGCGAAGAGTGGATCGCGACCGCACCGCTGCTCTCGATGATCGCGATCCAGTCCGGGTTGATGATCTGCCTGCCGCTTGTCTCGGAGCTGCCTATCCTGACCGGCCAGATCAACAAGCTGATCGTCAAGAACGTGATCGAGGCTTCAACCGCCATCGCGCTGCTTATCGCCGGCTCGTATCTGGGCGGCGCGACCGGCGCGGCGGCTTCGCGCGTCGTCTATGCCTTCGCCTTCTTCTTCATCTACATGAACTTCATCTGCCAGGTCGTCGGTTTCAAGGTCGGTGACTGGTTCTCGATCATGGCCAAGAGCTCGCTGGTGACGCTGGCGACGATCGCCCCGATCATCCTCGCCTACGCCTTCTGGGTCGGCCCCGAGGCGATGAACTTCGGGCAGATGCTGGTCGTCTCGATTGCCGGGGGGCTGATGTGGTTCGTTTCGCTCTTCGCCGTGCGCCACCCGGCATTGCAGGACATGATCGCAACCGGCCTGCCGATCCTCAACCGCATCCTGCCCTTCCCGGTGGCGGTGCCGCGCTGGCTCTATCCGCCGATTGGAGACAAGGCATGAGCGCCGACATCCAGCTTTCGCCTGCCTTCATCCAGACCGACATCGTGCGCGAAGCGCCGCGCCCGGTGCATTTGCAGCAGGAAGACTATGCTGCGAAGTTCGACTGGAAGACGCTGTTCTACGATGTCTACCGGCTTGGCGAGCATGTCGTGCTGCAGGGACCGCCGCTGTTCAACCTGCTCGACGAACTCAAACGCTCGCAGCCATTCGACAAGGCGCTGCGCTGGCCGTTCCGGAAGGCGAAACACATCGGCCACAACAAGCGCGGCGAGATATGGCTGCGCTCAAGCGCGAATCACATCCGCATCTCGGGGCCGCTCGGCCATTTCGACCTTGCGGTCCAGCCCGATGCCAGCGAGCGCTTTGCCGACAAACGCGTGCTGCTGACCCAGTCGAAGGACAACGAGGTTGCGTGGATCATCGACTGGATTCGCTACCATCAGCGGCTCCACGGCGTCGACGCTGTGCTGTTCTACGAGAACAATTCGACGATCTACGACCGCGACGAATTGCAGGCGAAGCTTTCCGAAGCGATTCGCGACATCGACGTGCTCGTGGTCGACTGGCCCTATATCTACGGACCTCAGGCAGGGCCGCACTGGGCGGTCAACGGCGAGGAGCCGGACTGGGATTCGGACTTTTGCCAGGTCGGCATGCTTCAGCACGCGCGCTTCCGGTTCCTGCAAAAGGCACGCTCGGTGATGCACAACGACATTGACGAGCTGGTCATCGCCAATGGCCCGCGCTCGGTCTACGAAGCGGCCGAAGCCGATCCTGCCGGCATGATCAAGTTCGAGGGCCGCTGGATTTCGGCCTGGACCGAAGGCGACATCGATACAGCGCATTTACGGCACAGCGATTTCCTCTTCGACGAGGGCCTCGACAAACCGATGAGCACCGGCAAGTGGTGCTCCGTGCCGCGCAAGTTCGAGCGGCGGGAAACCTGGGGCGTGCATAATATCTTCGGCAAAGCCGGCAACAACGCGGTAACCGCCGAATTCGTCTTCCGCCATTTCCGCGGCCTGACCAACAACTGGCACTATGACCGCACGAGCGTTTCGGACGACGAGCTGGCTACGCTGGTACGCGACGAGGCATTGGTTGCCGCGATGGCAGCCGCAGGCCTGATGCCGGACAGCGGCAAAAAGGCACAGTCCGCCTGACCCTGCCCATCCGGGCTTTCCCATGGACCGCCGGACCGCTAGGCTCGAGCGAGGGGCAAGTCAGGGAGACACGGGTGAGCGGGCGAAGGAAAGCAATTTACGCGGTTGGCGTGTTGCTGTTGATCGTGGCGGGCGCTGCGCTCTGGCTCTTCGGTCCTGCGCTCCTGCCGCCAGAGAACATCGACGCCGGTATCGCCAAGGGCGAACAGGCGCCGATTGCGATGTCACTGCGCGACCCGACGGGAAAGCCGACGACGCTGGCGGAGCAGATGGGTGAAAAGGGCATGGTCCTGCTCTTGGTGCGCTCGGCGGACTGGTGCCCGTTCTGCAAGGCCCAGCTGGCGCGAAGCGAGCAGATTCGCGAGGCTCTCGAAGCGGACGGCTACGCGCTCGCCTCGCTTTCTTACGACGAACCGCCGCGCCTTGCCGCCTTTGCCGCCGAGAACGAGCTTGGCTATGTCATGCTGTCCGACAAGGGCAGCAAGATGATCGACGCGCTCGACCTGCGCGATCCGCAGTATGAGGAAGGCAGCTATGCCTGGGGCGTCCCTTACGCATCGATCCTCGTGCTTGCGCCCGACGGGACGGTACTGACCAAGTTCGTGTCCGAAGATTATCGCTCGCGGTTGTCGAACGAGGACGTGAAGGCAATGGTTAAGCGCGTGGCCGATTAGTCGCCACCCGGGGCAGCCTTCGCCTTGACTTGGCAGGGGCCGATTTCCAGTCTCGAATGCAACGAGCAATTCCGGGACGAGGCACCATGACGATCGATTACGCAGACCTGAAACCCGCGTTCGGTGCGCGCGTCCGTGCCACGCCCGAACAGCTGACCGATCCGGCCTTCGCGCGCGAGTGCCTTGACCTGCTGAACCGGCGCGACGTTCTGGTTTTCCCCGAGATCGACCTCACCGATGCGCAACAGCTCGCCTTTACCGACCTGCTCGGCATCCGCAGCGATTTCGCGCGCCGCGATCCCGGCGTCGAAGGCGAGGAATCGGAAATCTACCGCGTGACGCTCGATTCGGCGGTGAAGGACGAGACGCAATATGTCCTCGCCACTTACTTCTGGCACATGGACGGGGTCACCGTCGTCGCCGATCCGCCGCGCGCGACGCTGCTGTCCGCACGACAGATGTCTGCCGAAGGCGGCGAGACCGAGTTCGCCAGCACCCGCGCCGCCTATGCCGCGCTGCCCGAAGACGCAAAGGCGAAGCTCGACGGGATGCGCGCGATGCACTCGGTCTATGCCGGCGTGCGTCCGCTGCTCGAATTCGGCATCGGGCCGGAGGAATGGGGCGGCGTTCCGATCAAGACCGAGCAGCCGCTGGTGCACACCGCCGAAGACGGCACCAGGTCGCTGATCCTTGGCGTGCAGGCGGAAAGCATCGTCGGCATGGAGCTGCCCGAAGCGCGCGCGTTTCTTACCCGGCTGATGGAATGGGCAACCCAGCCGGACTTCCGCTATCGCCATAAATGGGCGGTTGGCGACCTCGTCATGTGGAAGAACCTTTCGGCAATGCACCGGGTCATTCCCTATGCCGCCGATTCGGGCAGGATGATGCACCGCACCAGCATTGCCAAGTTCAGGGAACTCGCCTGATGGAGCAGGCTTCCACGCTCATCGACGTCGCACGGAGCGAAACGGGGCTCTCCGATTTCGGCGGCGATTCCTATCGCAAAGGCCTCGAAGTGCTCGTCGATTCGCTCAATCGCGAGGCGAAGCTGACTGCGATGGGCGAAGCGGCGCTGCGCGACCGCATCCTGATGCATCTCAAGCAAAGGCTGGAGATCGAGGACTGGTATCGCCGCCATCCCGAGATCGAGGACGAGGAAATCGCCGCGCCGCTCTTCGGCGTCAGCCTGCCGCGCACCGGTTCTACGGCGCTGTCGTTCCTGCTCGCGAGCGATCCGCATATCCGCTACCTGCGCGTTTGGGAAAGCTCGCGCCCCTGCCCGCCCCCATCGACCGTTGCAGGGCCTGACCCGCGCCGCGGCGAGCACGCCAACAAGTTCGACGAGATGCACGGCAAGTCCGGGCGCACACCCTCGGGCATCGACGGCGCGATGGAGTGCCAGGACCTGATGGCGCTGACCATGGCTTCGCAAACATTCCAGGCCTTCGCCCAGATCCCGACCTACTCGGACTGGTTCATGGAGGCCGACCTGACCGAGACCTACCTTTACGAGAAACGCGCGCTAAAGCTGTTGCAATGGGGCATGCCCACGCGCCCCTGGCGCCTCAAGGCGCCGACGCACATTCTCTTCATGGATTATCTCGATACGGCCTTCCCCGACGCGAAGTTCGTGATGACGCACCGCGATCCGACCGACGTTATCCTGTCGGTAGCCTGCGTATACGAGGAGATCATCGCCAAGTTCACCGAAACGGTCGATCTCCACTACATCGGCGAGCTCAACCAGCGTACCTGGACGACCGGTATGAACCGCCTGATCGCGTTTCGCGAAAAGGACGGTAACGACGCGCGCTTTCATGACATCCACTTTCGCGCGATGCAGGACGATCCGATTGGCGAAGTGCGCGGGCTTTACGATTGGCTGGGCGAAAAGGTCACGCCCGAGTTCGAGACCGCGATGGAAGCCTGGTGGCAACAGAACGAGGCGCGCGAGCGTTACGAAAAGCCCGATCCGGCCGTCTTCGGGATCGACTACGACGAGGTCCGCAAGGACTTTGCCCCCTATCTTGAGCGCATGAACCGCTGGGCGCCCTGGCCGCGCGGCGCGAACTGAAAGGAACCGACATGACAACCATCGCCGATCCACAGACCGGCCCGGTCGCCTACGATCTCGCCGCACGCGAGGCCCAGACCATCGGCGAAGGCCCGCGCTATGCACCGCTGACGCCCGAGGAAACCAGCGATGAAGCGCGCCAGATGATTGCCGACATCAAGAAGGCGTTCGGTATTCCCGAGAACAACCCGATCCCGGAGGTAAGCCTGATTACGCTGCGCCATCCCGGCATGTTTCGCGGGCAGATGGCGCTCGGCATCGAACTGGCCGGGCACGGCACAATTCCGGGGCGCGAGCGCGAACTGGCGGTCCTGCGCGTGGCCATCCTTTGCGGCGCGCCGTTCGAATGGGCCGAACATGTCGATATCGGCCGCAAGTTCGGGCTGACCGATGAAGACATCGACCGGGTGCTGGCCGGGTCTTCGGCTCAGGGCTGGTCCGAGCACGAAGGTGCCGTGGTGCGCGCGGTCGAGGAACTGATCGCCGACAAGTGCTTGTCCGATGCGACCTGGAACATTCTGGCTAAGACCTGGAACGAGCAGCAGCTGATCGAAATGCCGATGCTCGTCGGCTCCTACATGATGACGGCGCTGCAGCAGAACACCCTGCGCATCCGGCCCAAGGGCGGGTTCGATTATCGGTAAGGCTCGCTAATCGCCGAGCAGTTTCCCAACATGCGCGGTCCGCTCGTCGAGGTTTGCGGGATAGCTCAGTCGCGTATCGGCCCGCACCTCGTTAAAGGCATCACGCGCGGCCTCGGGGCTGTCGGCGACGCCCGGCAGGCCATCCGCCTCGGCCAGCGTAACCCGCGCGATCCGGCCCGCACCGATGGCGAATAGCTCCCCGTTGGCGGTGCATTCCTCCGAAACCAGCCAGACCGCCGCATTCGCCACCTTTTCGGGCGGCATCCGTTCGGCAAACCATTGGCGATAGTCTTCGGGAAGGAAGGCATCGGTCATGCGCGAAGAGGCCGAGGGCAGCACACCGTTGACCGTAATGCCATGCGCCGCGCCATCGACGGCAAGACAGCGCACGATCCCGACCAGCGCCGCCTTTGCCGCCGCATAGGCGGTGTTGCCCGCCGCGCCGTAGATTGCCGCCGAGGGCGCAAGCACGATTCGTCCGTAACCCTGCTTCGCCATATGCGGCCATGCCGCACGCGCCATTCGCGCCGCCGCCTGCGGATTGACCGCGAGGAGCAGCTCCATCTCGGCATCGGGCGATTCGGTAATAGGCGTCGGGGCCGGGCAAGGGCTGGCATAGTGCACGATCCCGTCGATCCGCCCGAACGCATCGAGCGCTGCCGCAACAGCGCCGGTAGCCCCCGCCTGCGTCGCGAGGTCTTCTCTGTGGGCCTGAGCCTCGCCGCCCGTCGCCGCAATCTGCGACACGACCTCACTGGCCGGATCGGTGCTGGCCGAACTCCCGTCCATCGCCGAACCATTGTCCGCAACGATTACGCGAGCGCCGCGCGATGCCAGCAGCAGCGCCTGCGCGCGCCCTATGCCCCGGCCTGCCCCGGTAACGACGATTGCCTGCCCGTCGAACCGCAACTCGCCGCCGGGCATCGCGCGGTCAGACCCGGTCGAAAGTCAGGTGCAGCTCGTCGATCCCGTAAACCGGGCTGGTGTGGTACGAATAGGGCTTGCTCTCGTCGATGCGGATATTCTTGAAGCGGCCCAGGAACGCCTTCAGGGCAATCCGCATCTCGCGCAGCGCCAGCTGGCGACCGGCACATAGATGCGGGCCGGAACCGAACGCCAGCGACGATGGCTTGCGGTCAAGATCGACCTCGTGCGGGTTGTCCCAGGCTTTGGGATCGCGCCCGCCAAGGAACAGGGGCAGCAGCACGGTATCGCCCGCCTTCATCTCGACCCCGTGGAAGGTGAAATCCTCACGCACCTTGCGCTTGGTCGAAACCACGCTGAACGCGCGCAGGAATTCATAGACCGCGTTGTCGATCAGATCGGGGTTGTCGCGCAGCCGGTCCTGCTGGTCCGGGTGCATGGCAAGGTGGCGCATCGTCCAGCCGAGCGTCGAATAGACCGTGTCGAGCCCGCCCGCGTAGAAGGTGAAGAATATCCCGAGCAATTGCCCGTCGGTCAGCGGCTTGCCGTCGAACTCGGAATTGATGACGCCTTCGATCAGCTCGGTGCCGGGATTCGCACGCTGTTCGGTGATGAAGTTCTTGAGGTACATCAGCACGCCCATGCTGGCCGCCGCGCGATCCTGCGCCGTCTCGCCGCGCAGCATGCCCTTTTCCCAGTCGAGAAACTGCTGCGCCTGATCGAGCGGCATGCCCATCAGCGAGAGGAAGATGTAGCTCGGAAAGGGCGTTGCAAAATCCTCGATGAACTCGCAGCGTCCATCATTCTCGAACTTTTCGATCAGCATGTCGCAGGTGTCGACAACCGATTCGTGAAGTGCGTTGACTACCTTGGGCGTGAAGAACGGATTGATGATCCGGCGATAAGCCACCTGCTCGGGCGGGTCGGTATCGATCGGGATCAGCCCGAAGCCGTCGCCGACCATCTCGCTGATGCCCGAGCCGCCCTTGCTGCTGAAATGCTCCCAGTCGACGAAGGCTTCCGAGATCAGCTCATGGCGCGTCAGGATCCAGGCCGGAATCTCCTGTGAGGCATCGCGCGCATAGATGATGTCCGGCCCGTCATGCAGTCGGCTCACTGCCTTGAACGGATCATCGCCGTGGTGCGCGAACTTGCCCAGCGATTCGTCCCAGCGCAGCGATTCGGGAACATGGTCCGGGAAAACCGGTGCTTCTGCCTGACTCGCCATTGCAGAACTCCTTTTTCATCCTCGCGCCCGATTGCGGGCTTGGCAACTGGTTAGAAAGCGGATCGGACACGGTCAACGCGCAGCCGCGATGCCTGATTTGTCTCAGATGGTGCAACGGTGCACCGTCACGAAACAGTCACGCGTGTGTCATATCTCTACCGTGGCGAATCCGCCGCCCGGACATTAGATTATCAGCATGGACGACATGACGAGCAGCGCAGGACTGGCAGCCGCCGATGGGGCAGCCTCGCGTTTCTTCAATCGCGAGCTGAGCTGGCTTTCGTTCAACGAGCGCGTGCTGGCCGAGGCCTGGAACGAGACCTACCCGCTGCTCGAACGGCTGCGCTTCCTCTCGATTTCGGGCAGCAATCTCGACGAATTCCTGATGGTCCGCGTTGCCGGGCTGGCCGGACAGGTGCGGCGCAAGATCGAGGAAGTCTCGATCGACGGCCTTACCGCCCAGCAACAGCTTGCGGCGATCAACGAGAAGGTTTTCGAGCTGGAGGACGCGCAGCAGGAAGCCTGGGCCGAGCTCAAGCGCCTGCTCGCCGAAGAGGCCGGCATCCGTATCGTCGGTAGCGAATCGCTCGATCCCGAACGCGAAAAGTGGCTTGAGGACTACTTCACCGGCCATATCCTGCCGGTCATCACCCCGCAGGCGATCGACCCGGCGCACCCCTTCCCCTTCGTCGCCAATCAGGGGATCGGCATCCTTTTCTCGCTGACCCGCATCGAAGACGGGGCGCAGGTGATGGAGATGGTGCTGTTGCCCGGCGCGCTGCCGCGTTTCATCCGCATTCCCAGTGAGGAAGCGATCTATATCTCGGTCGAGGACATGCTCGCGCGCCATGCCGACCTGCTGTTCCCCGGCTTCGCGATTGGCGGGCACGGCGTGTTCCGCGTGCTGCGCGACAGCGACATCGAAATCGAGGAAGACGCCGAAGACCTCGTGCGTCACTTCCGCTCGGCGATCCAGCGGCGGCGGCGCGGCATGGTCATTGTGCTGCAATTGCAGGGCGAGTTCGACCCGGCAGCCGAAGAAATGTTGCGCACCCAGCTTGGCGGGCTCGATCAGGCGCTGATTATCAAGACCGGCGGCCTGATCGGCATGACCAACCTTTCGGTCATCGCCGACGAGGACCGGCCCGAACTCAAGTTCGAGCCCTATTCGCCGCGCTATCCCGAACGTATCCTCGAACACGATGGCGACCTCTTCTCCGCGATCCGCGAGAAGGACATCGTCATCCAGCACCCTTACGAGACCTTCGAAGTGGTGGTCGATTTCCTGCGGCAGGCCGCTGCCGATCCCGATGTCGTCGCGATCAAGCAAACGCTTTACCGCGCGGGCAAGCAGTCAGCCGTGATCTCGGCGCTGATCGCTGCCGCCGAGGCGGGCAAGTCTGTCACCGCCGTGGTCGAGCTGAAGGCGCGGTTCGACGAGGAGCAGAATCTGCTCTGGGCCTCGCAGCTGGAACGCGCGGGTGTGCAGGTGATCTATGGCTTCGTCGACTGGAAGACCCACGCCAAGGTCTCGCTCGTGGTGCGCAGCGAGGGCGATGGCTACCGCACCTACTGCCACTTCGGCACCGGCAATTATCACCCGGTCACCACGCGCATCTATACCGACATGAGCCTGTTCACCGCCGACCCGGCGATGGGCCGCGATGCCAGTCGCCTGTTCAACTTTATCACCGGCTATGTCGAGCCGACCGAGACAGAACAGATCTCGATCTCCCCGCTCGGCCTGCGCGCAAAGCTTTACGAGTGCATCGATGCCGAGATTGCCAACGCGCGCGAGGGCAAGCCCGCCGCGATCTGGGCGAAGATGAACCAGCTGTCCGATCCCGACCTGATCGACAAGCTTTACGAGGCGAGTCAGGCGGGCGTCGAAGTCGCACTGGTGATTCGCGGGATCTGTTGCCTGCGCCCCGGCATTCCGGGCCTCTCCGAAAACATCACCGTCAAGTCGATCATCGGGCGGTTCCTCGAACACAGCCGCATCTGGGCCTTTGCCACCGGGGCGGAGCTGCCCAATCGCGACGCGCGGGTCTATATCTCCTCCGCCGACGGGATGAGCCGCAATCTCGACCGCCGCGTCGAACTGCTGCTGCCGCTGACCAATCGCACGGTGCACGATCAGGTGCTGGGGCAGGTGATGCTCGCCAACCTGCTCGATACCGAACAGAGCTGGATTCTCGACCAGAACGGTGAGTACGAGCGGTTCGGCGAGGCAGAGGAGCCGTTCAACCTGCATGCCTATTTCATGACCAACCCCTCGCTTTCAGGACGCGGGGCGTCACTGACCAGTGGAAGAAAGGTTCCCAAGCTCTCGCTCCGCAAGGGCACCGTCTGACATAAGGCTCCCCGGGCAGCAGCCGGGAACCCGCATGAGCGACAGGCACGCGATTATCGACATTGGATCGAACACGATCCGGCTGGTCGTCAATAACGGCCCGCCGCGCGCGCCCGTGGTACTTCTCAACGAGAAGGTGACCCCGCGCCTCGGCCGCGATGTCGAAGCAACGGGCATGCTGGCAGAGGATTCGATGGAGACCGCGCTGGCGGCGCTGGCGCGCTATGCTGCCTTGCTCGACATGCTCAAGATCGAGCAGGTCCAGACCGTGGCCACCGCCGCCGCGCGCGATGCCAGCAACGGCGGCGAGTTCCTCAGGCAGGTGCGCAAGCTGGGCCTCGATCCGCGCCTGCTCTCTGGGGAAGAAGAAGCCCGGTACAGCGCGATGGGCGTACTTGCCGCCTTTCCCGGCGCATCGGGCACCTGCGGCGACCTTGGCGGCGGCAGCCTCGAACTGACCCACGTCGATGCTGGAGAGTGCGGCAAGAGCATCACCCTGCCGCTCGGCACGCTGCGCATCCCGCCGCTGCGCAAGAAGGGCGACGAGGCCTTTTCCGAGCACATCGCCAAGGCGCTCAAGGATGCGGGATGGAAAGCGATCAAGGGCGAGGCGTTCTATATCGCGGGCGGATCATGGCGCGCGCTGGCGACCTATGCGATGGAGGAAGCCGGCTGGCCGCTCGACGATCCGCACGATTTCGAGCTTGAAGCGGGCGATGCCATCAGGCTTTGCAAGCGGCTTGCCAGCAAGGGACCGCAAATCGAAGTGCCGCGCATTTCCAGCGCACGGCTCGCCACCCTGCCCGATGCCGCCGCGCTGCTTGGCGTACTGGTCGAGCGGCTCAAGCCCTCGCGGATCGTCTTTTCATCGTGGGGCCTGCGCGAAGGCCTGCATTTCTCTGCGCTGGGCAAGAAGACGCAGGCGCTCGATCCGATGATCGCGGGAATCGAGAACTTCGCGGCGGGTTATGCGGTCGACTCTGACACCGCGCGCGCCGTCGACACCTGGATTGCCGGGGCATTGCCGGAGGAAACCGGGCAGGACCGCGCCTTGAGGTTGGCCGCTGTCATGCTCTCGCTCGCGACGATGCGCGGCGAGCCCAATATGCGCGCCGAGCAGGCGCTGAACTGGGCGCTGCGCAAACGCTGGATCGGCCTCGACGCGCGTGGGCGGGCGATGATCGGGATGGCCGTGCTGGCAAATTCGAACCTTGTCGAGCCACCCGAGGCACTGCTGAAACTCGCCGCGAAGACCGACCTTACGCGCGCCGCGCAATGGGGGCTGGCCGTGCGCCTTTGCCGCAAACTGAGCGGCGGCGCCCTGCCCGCGCTGGCCGGAACCAGCCTGCGCCTGAAAGGTGGCACAGTTTCGCTCCACTTCGACGAGGCGGCACGCGAACTGGCCAGCAGCAGCGTCACCAAGAACCTGCGCCGCCTTGCCGATGCAATGGGGCTCGACTGGAAACTGGTGGGGGCCGAAACCTGACCATTCCCAAGTTCCGTTCGTGTCGAACGGCAAGTGTTTGATGGGGTGCGAAACGCGCCGAAGCCTAATTCTTCGACAGGTCTATGTCTTTTGCGGTGAAGACACGCACCGGCTCGCCCTGCCTGACACGAACGCGCGGGCCATTCTTGCCGGCCGTCACCGACTGACCGCCGACGATCGACATCAGCTTCGCGCCGTCGAAGCGCGCGAAGAAATCGTCCTTGCCTACCGTTGGCGCGAGCGCGACCGAGCGGCCCGAGGGCGGCTCGAGCCGGGTCCAGATGACATAAGCCTGCTTTTTACCGTTGGAGGTGTCAGCGCGGTACTGCCCGATCAGCTTCGAGGAGCGCGGCACCAGCGTGCGCTTGCCGTCGTAGGACTTCACATCGGTTGTAACCATCGCGCGCACAAAGCCGGGCTCGTCGGTATCGATGGCAGTTTCCAGCACTGCCGGGATCAGCGTCCCGCGCGCAACCGTCGCGCCGCGCTGGGGTGCGGAGGTCTTCTTCGCAGGAGCCGAAGCGGCAGGTTTTGCAGCAGCAGGGCTGCCGACCTCTTGCACCGCATCGCCAACGGGCGCGCCATCGCCGATCAGCACGGCGGACCCCGGCCCCTTGCCGCCATCGAAGACCACCGCCGGGGCAGCATGGCGGTTGGTTGCCGGTTGCGGGAGCGGCGCGACCTCAAGCTCGACATCGAGCTCGGGCGGCGGCGGCACCGCGCCGGGATCGTATGACAGCACCGGCGAGGGCGCGGGCGGTGTCAGCCCGGGCGATGCAGGATCCCCTGGCACCGAAGCGCCCGAGCGAGCGTCCGCCGCAGGGTCGAATGCGGCACCGTTTGCATCGGGCAAGGTCGACCGGACAGAAGCAGCGAGATCCTGTCCTGCCGCATCCGCGCGGCGCGGATCATCGCCGCCCTGCGCCCAGAACGCCCAGACCAGCAGCCCGCCCAGCACCACGAGCCCGGCCAGCCCGGCAAAGAAAGCGGGGCGATTCTCACCAACCTTAGCTTTCGCGCGTTCGGGAATGAGGTTGCCCGTGGCCATGTCGATGATCTGCGCGCCCCTGCCGGGAGCATCGCGCCCGCTGTCGGGCATTTCGTCGCGCAATTTGTGCGGTTCGGAATTGGGTGCCATCGCCTAGAGCCTCTCGTCGGGTTCGGTCTCGGCATCGAGACTGGCCTGCGCGGGTTCTTCGCTCGCGGTTTCAGCCGCCTCGCCTGCCGGGCCGCGCAGGTTCTCAAGCGTCGCGCTGGCATTTTCGTTGCGCAGGACGATCAGCGCAGGCACCTGCCCGATCACCACGGTCTGCCCGCGCAGGTCATAGGTCGCTTCGCCCTCTTCGCCCGCAGCATCGCGGATCAGGATCGTAGGCACGGCCTGCGCCGCATCCCAGACGATGTAGGTCGATGCCCCGTCGTCATAGATCCGGCGCGGCAGCAGCGCCGAATCGCCGGTGCGCGACCAGGCAAAGTTCAGCGCCGCCGCGCGTTCGGATGCACCGTCCTGCCCCTCGCTTGAGTCGAGGCGGGCGAGGTCGAATTCATCGCCGAACGCAAGCGCGAATTCATCGTCCGCCTCGTCGGGGACAGGCGCGTCTTCGCTTGCAGCAAGCGCGTTATCCGTTTCGCCGACTTCGGGGGCGGCCTCTTCGGTATCACCTTCGGCAACCCGCTCTTCGCCTCCTTCCGCAGGCTCGTCGTCTTCGCTCACAGGGTCGGCCTCAGCAGCGGAAGCCAGCTCCGTTTGCTTCTCGTCATCGACGGGACTCGCCTCGTCCGCCTCGGCACGCTGCTGCTCGTCGTCAGCTTCGGCCAGTTCTGGCTCCGCCTCCGGTTTCTCATCGGCAAGCGCAATGTCCTGCACGACCGGCTCGGATACGACCTCGCGCGCCGCCACCTGAGGCTCGCTGATTTCCTCCGGGGCTTCGGCGAGCTCGGGCTCCTCCGGTTCGGCAGGCGCAGGCTCGGCCTCGTTTTCGGCCAGTTCCGCCGAATCCGCGGCCTCGGGAACAGGCTGAACGACGGGCTCGGAAATTACTTCGGCGGCTGCCAGTTGCGGCGCGTCAGGCTCTTCTGCCTCGGCCAGCGGCTGAACCACCGGCTCGGAGATCACCTCGGTGGCTGCCAGTTGCGGCGCTTCGGCCTCCACGGGATCGGCGCTTTCCGCCAATGCTTCGGGCTCCTCGACCTCCGGCTCGGTCGCGGCAAGAGCGTCGGGCTCCCCGGCAGGTTCCTCGACAATCGCCTCGTCGGCTTCCGCTAACGCCACTTCCTCGGCGACCGGTCCTGTAACGGGTTCGCTCTCCGCCGCCGCCAGTACAACTGGCTCCTCGACCGGCTCCTCTTCATAGGTGAAACGCAACATATAGAGCGCGTCCGCCTTGGCCGAAGCAACAAGGTCGAAGAAATAGGTGTGCCGGTCGGTCACCACGGTCATGTTGGTGCGCGCGGCTGCTTCGAGCGGTTTGACGAACAGCAGGTTTGCCCGCTTGTTCGGCGTGATCTGCCAGGCCGCCGAATCTCCGACCGCGACATTCTCGATCGTCTCGCCCTCGCCGAAGGCAATCGTCGCCTGCACGCCGAGCTTGCCGTCGATCTGGACCACGGCTTCGGGATCGTACGCCAGCCGCTTCAGGCGCGCGTCGGCGAGCGCCGGGGCGGAGGTGCCGGCCAGCATGGCTGCGATCAGGGTGGCGGCGAATGCCCGGCCACGATCCATCGTCATGTCTCCCCGGCACAAGGCCGCGCGCCCGATTCTCCGGGCAAATCAATCGCTACCTATATCGCCGCGATCGGGCGAGGTCACGCGGGAACGCCGCTCGCCTGATCGCATCAGGGCGTCGGCTGGTCCTTTGGGCGTTACACTTTGTGAAGCCTGCGCGGTGTCATCGAACCGACGCGAAACCGTCATCGCGCGGCCATTTGTGGCGACTATGCGATCTAGGCAAGCTCGAAGGAGATTGCTGATGGCAACGAATCTTGCCGAAAGAGACGCCCGCGCCGACCTTGCCGGGATTGCCGCGGGCAAGGTGCCCGACTGGCTCGACCTGCCCGAACCGCGCGGCTTCCGGCCCAAGCGCAAATATCGCACCGTCTGGATATCCGACGTCCACCTCGGCACGCGCGGCTGCAATGCCGGGCTGCTGGTCGATTTCCTGCGTTCGATCGAATGCGAGACGCTCTATCTGGTTGGCGACATCGTCGATGGCTGGCGGCTGCGCAAGGGCTGGTACTGGCCCGATGCGCATAATGAAGTTGTCCGCCGCGTTCTCAAGATGGCGCATCGCGGCACGCGCGTCGTCTTTATCGCGGGCAACCACGACGAGATGCTGCGCGACTATGCGGGAATGACCTTCGGCGGCGTGGAGCTGGCCTTGGAAGCCGTCCACCGCACTGCGGACGGGCGGAAGTTGCTCGTCACCCACGGCGATGGCTTCGATGGCGTGGTGCTCTATGCGCGCTGGCTCGCCTTCCTTGGCGACAAAGCATACGGCCTGCTGCTGCGCGCGAATATCGCCTTCAACGCGGTGCGGCGGCGGCTGAAAATGCCCTACTGGTCGCTTTCCGCCTATATGAAGAAGCGCGTGAAGAATGCGGTGCAATTCATCTCGAGCTTCGAGGAAGCGGTGGCGCACGAGGCGCTCTCGCGCGGGATGGACGGAGTCGTTTGCGGCCATATCCATTGCGCCGAGATCCGCCAGTTCGGCGGCATCACCTACTATAACGACGGCGACTGGCTCGAATCCTGCACCGCGCTGGTCGAGGACAAGGCGGGGCATATCGCGATTGTCGACTGGACCGAGGAAACGAGGTTGGCCAATGCGGCGCGCGCCGAAGCCGGGGTCGCGGCGTGAGGTTGGCGCTGGCGACAGACGCATGGTTCCCGCAGGTCAACGGCGTGGTCCGTTCGCTTTCGACGACGCTGGATCACCTCGCCCTGCGTGACATCGATGTCGAGACCATCACACCCGCTGATTTCCTGACCGTGCCGATGCCCGGCTATGCCGCGATCCGGCTTGCCGTCGCGCCGCGTTTCGGGCTGCGGCGCAAGCTTGGCGCGTGGCAACCCGACCTTGTGCATATCGCCACCGAAGGCCCGATCGGTTGGGCTGCGCGCGGCTGGTGCCTTGCGCATGGCGTGCCCTTCACCACCGCGTTCCACACCCGGTTTCCCGACTATGCTGCCGTGCGCACCGGGCTCAGCGCCGAGCGCTTCTGGCCGGTGATGCAGAAGTTTCACGCGCAGAGCCGCGCGGTGCTGGTTTCGACGCAGAGCCTTGCCGACGAACTCGCCGGGCGCGGCATCGGCCCGATGCGGATGTGGAGCCGGGGGATCGATCAGGCCCAGTTCCGCCCGGATGGCCCCCGCCACCCGGCGCTAGAGCGCATTCCCGGCCCGGTGCTGCTTTCGGTCGGCCGCGTCGCGCCGGAAAAGAACCTGCGCGCGTTCCTCGATGCCGATGTTCCCGGCAGCAAGGTCATCGTCGGCGATGGCCCCGCGCTTGCCGAGCTCAAACGCGATTACCCGAACGCGCTGTTCATGGGCGCGCTGGCAGGCGAGGAACTGGCTTCGGCCTATCGCAGCGCCGACTGCTTCGTCTTCCCGAGCCTGACAGACACTTTCGGGCTGGTGGTCATCGAGGCGCTGGCCTGCGGCACGCCCGTCGCTGCCTGTCCCGTTACCGGCCCGGTCGACATTCTCGGCCCCGATGGCATGGGGTCGGGCGCGCTGGACATGGATATCGCGGCAGCCATTACCGCAGCGCTCGCCTGCGACCGCGCGACTGCGGCGCAGCTTGGCGCGCAGTACTCGTGGAACGCGCCACCGACCAGTTCCTCGCAGCGCTTTCCTCAGCCAGCGAGCCTGCGCTGTCCGCAGCCGCCTGATCGCAGGCATCGCGAGAGCGCTTACCTCATGCGCAAGGTATGCTAATCTCCCGACAACAAGAGCGGGGAGATGCGAGGATGGCGACAAGTGGCAGGTTGCTGGCGATGGCTGCGGCGGTGCTGGCGATGGCGCTGGGCAGCAGGGCACTGGCCGAACCGGACGTTTACGAAGGCGTCAAGGAAGCCCCCGGCATCGTCACCGGCATATCGAAATTTCCGGCAGGCCAGGCTGTTTACGAGGCGAATTGCGCGGCCTGCCACGAAGTCGGCGTCGGTCGCGCGCCGTTTCGCTCGATCCTCTCGCACTATTCGCCAGAAGCGATCCGCAAGGCGCTGACCACCGGCTCGATGCGCGCGCAGGGTGCGGCGCTGAGCGAGCAAGACAAGGTCGAGGTTGCGCAATATATCACCAACCGCTCATTCGGCAGCACGTCGGCGGCGGCAGAGCCTTTGATGTGCGAAGGCCAGGCTGCGCAATTCGACATGGCCCAGACCCCCGCCTGGACCAACTGGGGCATCGACAACGGTGGCGCGCACTACGTCCCTGCCGACAAGGCCGGGCTCGATGCGGAGGCTGCGGAAACGCTCAAGGTCAAATGGGCCTTCGGCTTCCCCAACGCCAATCGCGCCCGCTCGCAGCCCGCTTTGGGAGCCGGCGCGCTGTTCGTCGGCAGCCACGACGGCACCGTCTATGCGCTCGATCGCGAGACCGGCTGCGCGCGCTGGACCTTCGAAGGCTCCGCCGAAGTGCGCACCGGCATTGTCCTCGACGGTTGGGAAGCGGGAGACGAGACCGCCAGCCCGCGCGTCTATTTCGGCGAATGGTCGGGCAACGTCTATGCGCTCGACGCGAAGAGCGGCAAACAGCTCTGGAAGGTGCGGGCAGACGATCACCCGGCTGCCGTCATCACCGGCACGCCCTCGCTTCACGGTGACACGCTCTACGTCCCAGTTTCCTCTCTTGAAGAAGCCTCTGCCGCCGCACCGGATTACGAATGCTGCTCGTTCCGGGGCTCGATCGTCGCCTATGACGTAGCAACGGGCGAGGAGAAATGGCGCACCTGGATGGTCGGCGAGCCTGAGCAAACCGGCACCACCACGGCAGGCGTGCGCACGCTCGGCCCCTCGGGCGTTGCCGTATGGACCGCCCCGCTGATCGACGCCGCGCGCGGCCAGCTCTATGTCACCACCGGCGACAACTACACCAACCCGACCAACGAGCTGAGCGATGCCATCGTCGCGCTTGACCTCAAGACCGGGGCGATCAACTGGCATTTTCAGGCCACCGAAGGCGATGCCTGGAACGTCTCCTGCGTCACCCCGACCGCCGAGAACTGCCCGGAAGATGCCGGGCCGGACTTCGATTTCGGCGCGGCCCCGCTGCTCGCAAAGGGCTCCGACGGTCGAGACTATGTCATGGCCGGGCAGAAATCGGGCATTGCCTATGCCGTCGATCCCGACACGGGCGAATTGCGCTGGCAGCACCGCGCCGGGCGCGGCGGCATGTCGGGCGGCATCCACTTCGGCATGGCCGCAAGCAAGGGGCGGCTGTTCATTCCGGTGAGCGACCTGCCCGATGGCCAGCCTTCGGATTTCCCGCTCAGCCCCGGCATCTATGCTGTCGACGTTGCAACTGGCAACCGCCTCTGGAGCGCGCCCGCGCCCAACCCCTGCGAAGGCAGGCCGGGCTGCGTCACCGGCTACGGCGCGTCGATCATGGCGACCGAAGACCTCGTGATTGCAGGTTCGGACGATGGCTTTTTGCGCATCCTCGATGCGGGTTCCGGCAAGCTCGTCGCGGAGTTCGATACCGCCCGCGAGTTCGACGCAGTCGGCGGCGCCAAGGCCAGGGGCGGCGCGATCAGCGGCTCGGGCGGCGCGGTGCTTGAACGGGGGCAGCTGATCGTTTCGTCCGGCTATGGCTTCGTTTCGAAGATGCCGGGCAACCTGCTCTTGGTGCTCGAAGCGGAATAAAAGCGTTTTGCGCACGAGCGGTTTCGTATCGGGCGATGCGACGGGCATTGCGATTCCGGTGCACCCGGAAGCGATTGCCGATGACCCGGCACGCTTCCTGACCGATGCGCTTCTCGCGCAAGGCGCAATTGCACCGGGCAACGCGGTCACTCAGGTGACACGGTTCGAGCCGTTTGCTGGCGGCAATTCAGGCAAGAAGCTGGTGCTCGATGTCGATTATGCCAGGGCCACCGACGCGCCGACGCAGCTGTTTGCCAAGTTTTCGCGCGACTTCGACGATCCGTTTCGCGATCGTCGCAAGTTCGAGCTCGAAGCCGAAGTTCGCATCGCGCAACTTTCTCGCGACCCTGAATTCCCCGTCGCGGTCCCACGGGCCGTTTTTGCCGATTTCCACGCTGCAAGCGGCACCGGGCTGCTCATTACCGAGCGCATCGCCTTTGGCACGGACGCAATCGAGCCGAACCACCCGAAATGCATGGACCACCTGCTGCCCGATCCGGCAGCCTATTACCGTGTGCTGGTGGCTGCGCAGGCACGGCTGGCGGCGGCGCAACATTCGGGAAGCCTTGCGCGTAAGATCGAGGCACTGTTCCCTTTCGACCGTGACGCAGCGGCGGTGGAGATGCCTTTTCCGGCAAGCGAGGCCGACGTGCGCGAGAAGGTTCGCGCATGGCTGGCCTTTATCGAAGACGCGCCACAGATCTTTCCAGAGCAGCTATGTAGCGACAGATTCCGCGATCGATTTAAACAGGACGCCGTCGCCCTGTTCGAGCATGAGGTGAAGCTGCGCCGCTTCCTCCATGCCGATCCGGACTTCATCGCGCTTTGCCACTGGAACACCAATATCGACAACGCCTGGTTCTGGCACAACGACAGCGGTGAGCTGCAATGCGGCCTGCTCGACTGGGGCATGGCGCGTCAAATGAATGTCGGGTTCGGGCTATGGGGCGGATTGTCCGCGTCCGATCCGGCGATGCTGGCGGCCGAACTTGACGCGCTGCTCGATCACTATGCGGGCGAACTGGCGGCGCGTGGTGGCCCTCGGCTCGACCCAGCACTGCTTGGCCTGCACTTCGATCTCTCGGTCGCGCTAGTCGGCATGGCACTGATGCTCGATGCACCGGCGCTGCTTCGTTCGCGTTTGCCCGCGATTGGCAATGCATCCGGCCCGCATGATCCGTTGCTGGCTTCCGACAAGGTTGCCCAAGGTTTCCTGCATGTGTCGCGCAATTTCCTGATGCTTTGGGAACTCCGCGATTTCGGCGCCGGCTTGCGGCGCGCGTTCGACCTTAGCTGAAGCGCGGGATCACATCCTCGGCTATGTCGCTGGCGTAGGCAAGGAAACGTTCGGGCGAGAGACCCGGCGGCCAGGTCATCGCGACGTGCTTCAGCGGCATTGCGTCCGCAATTTTCTGGTAGCGCGCAATCGCTTCGTCGGGGGTGATGAGGTCGAACACGCCGCTCGCCCTGAAGGTTTCGAGGTCCATCTCCTCCGCGCGTGCCGATTCGAGGCCGATGGCGTTGTCCTCGTTCATCCACGCGCCGTAGGAAAGGTGCATTGCGTGGTAATGCGGCGCGAGTTCTTCCAGCGCCGCGTCCTTGTCGCGCGCGATGAAGGTATAGGGCGCGGGGATGAGGATGCCGAAATCCTCCGGCTTGCGGCCAGCCGCCAGCAGCTTTTCGGACATCAGCGGCCAGACCTCGGCATTGCCGTAATAGCCATCACCATGCCGCGCGACGCGCTCGATGGCCTTGGGCGCGAAGCCGCCGATATAGAGCGGCACCTGCCCGCGCGGGGGGAGCGGCGCGATAGAGGCGTTGGTGAGCGTGAAATGCTGGCCAGCGTGCGTCACCGTCTCGCCCGCCCAGAGCCTGCGCACCACTGTCAGGAATTCCTCGAAACGCGCGCCGCGCTTGCTGAAATCGAGGCCGAAGGCTTCGTACTCGCGGCGGCGGTAGCCGATGGCGAGGCCCATTTCGAGCCGCCCGCCCGCGATGCAGTCGATCACCGCACAATCCTCGGCAAAGCGCAGCGGATCATAGAGTGGCGCGATGGCAATGGCCGACCCGAGCGTCATGGTTTCGGTGCGCGCAGCCAGTGCGGCAAGCACGGTCAGCGGCGAGGGAACATAGCCATCGTCGGCAACGTGATGCTCGGGCAGCCACGCGGCGGCAAAACCCATTCGCTCGGTCTTGACGATAGCGTCGATCATCTCGCCATAAAGCTGCGCAGGCGGACGTTGCCAGGCTGGCAGGTTGCGGAAATCGTAAATGAAGCCGAAGCCGACCTTGCTCATGCTGCCCCTCGCAAACTCAAATGCGTATCAGCCCTATCTTCTGACCAACATCTCCGTTCGTGTCGAGGGGCGGGGGCAGTGCCAACGTGTCTCGCCGGCGCTCGCCACGAACGGGAACTGGTTTGGCTCATGCCGGAATGTCAGAGATTGCCGGTCAGGATAGCCAGGTCAAAGCCTACTCGTCATCCATCGCGTACCCGGCGGCGCGCACGGTGCGGATCGGGTCGGTATCTCCGGGGCGATTGATCGCTTTGCGCAGGCGGCGGATGTGCACGTCGACGGTGCGCTCGTCGATGTCCGAATCCATGCCCCAGACGCCGTCGAGGATCTGCTGGCGCGAGAGCACGCGCCCTGCGCGCTCGATGAAATAGCGCAGCAGGCGGAATTCGGTGGGGCCAAGGTGCAGCGCCTCGCCGCCGCGCCGCACCCGGTGCGAGGCTGGATCAAGCTCGATATCGCCGAAAACCAGCATGTCGCCCGCCAGCGACGGCTGGCTGCGCCGTAGCAGCGCCTCGACCCGCGCCATAAGCTCGCGCGGGCTGAACGGCTTGGTGACGTAATCGTCGGCACCGGTCTTGAGGCCGCGAATGCGGTCTTCCTCTTCGCTCTTGGCGGTGAGCATGACGATCGGGATGCGCGCCGTATCGCGATCCTTGCGCAGCTGGCGGCAGACCTCGATGCCGGGCACCTGCTCGATCATCCAGTCGAGGATGATGGCGTCGGGTGCCTGCTCGCGCACCATCAGCAACGCTTCCTCGCCATCGCCGGTGCTGCGCACGTCGTATCCCTCGGCGGACAGGTTCCACGTCAAAAGGTCGCAAAGCGCCTTGTCGTCCTCGACCACAAGGATTCCGGGGTTCATTCGGGAGCCTCGTCTTTCTCGTCAGCCTCGCGCTCGTCACGTTCGGCGCAATATTCGCCGGTTGCAGCGAAATAGACCATCTCGGCGACGTTTGTGGCGTGGTCGCCGATGCGTTCGAGGTTGCGCGCCACGAAGAGCAGTTGCGCGGCATCGGAGATCGTGCCGGGATTTTCCATCATGTGGCTGACGAGATTGCGGAAGATCGAATTGTAGAAATTATCGACCTTGTCGTCACGCCTGATGACCTCGACCGCAAGCTGCGCGTCGCGCGAGCCATAGGCATTGAGCACGTCGCGGACCATGCCCTGCGCGATTTCGGCCATCGCCGGGATCAACGTCAGCGGCTCGATCTTGCTCGGCCGTTCGAACCGGCCGACGCGCTTGGCGATATTCTTCGCATAGTCGCCGATGCGCTCGATCACGCCCGAAATCTTGAGCGCGGCGATCACGTCGCGCAGGTCATCCGCCATCGGCGCGCGCAGCGCGATGGTGCGCACCGCCAGCCGGTCGACCTCGGCCTCCAGCGCATCGAGCCTGGCGTCGTTTTCGACCACCCGCCGGGCGATGTCTTCGTCGTGCCTGACCAGCGCCTCGATCGCCTCGCGAATGGCCACTTCGGCCAGTCCGCCCATCTCCGCGATCAGGCCGCGAAGCTGGCTGATCTCGTTTTCGAATGCCTTGACTGTATGTTCGACCATCTGGGGCTCCTCAACCGTAACGCCCGGTGATGTAATCCTGCGTGCGCTGCTCTTTCGGGTTGGTGAACATGTCCGAAGTATCGCCATATTCCACCATCGTGCCGAGGTGGAAAAAGGCGGTGCGCTGCGACACGCGGGCGGCCTGTTGCATCGAGTGCGTCACGATCACGATAGCATAGTTTTCCTTGAGCTCGTCGATCAGCTCCTCGATCCGCGCGGTAGCAATCGGGTCGAGCGCCGAGCAGGGCTCGTCCATCAGGATAACCTCGGGGCTGACGGCGATGGCGCGCGCGATGCAGAGGCGCTGCTGCTGACCGCCCGAAAGCGCGGTGCCGCGATCGTTGAGCCGGTCCTTGACCTCTTCCCAGAGACCGGCGCGGGTCAGCGAGCGTTCGACGATGCCGTCCAGTTCGTCCTTGTTCGCGGACAGCCCGTGGATGCGCGGGCCATAGGCGATGTTTTCGTAGATCGACTTGGGGAACGGGTTGGGCTTCTGGAAGACCATGCCGACGCGCGCGCGCAGCTGCACCACGTCCATCCTGGAATCATAGATGTCCTGCCCGTCGAGCGCGATCTCGCCTTCGACGCGGGCAATCGGGATCGTGTCGTTCATGCGGTTGAAGCAGCGCAGGAACGTCGACTTGCCGCAGCCCGAGGGGCCGATAAAGGCGGTGACGATGCCGTTGTCGATGTCGATCGACACGTCGTCGATGGCCTTCTTGTCGCCATAGAAGACCGAGACGTTTTGCGCGGTGAGTTTCTTGGATTGCGACATGACCCTACCAGCGGACCTCGAACTTGTTGCGTAGATAGATTGCAAGGCCATTCATGGCCAGCAGGAAGACCAGCAGCACGATGATCGCTGCCGAGGTGTTCTGCACGAAGCCGACGTCGATCTCGTCCGACCAGAGGAAAATCTGCATCGGCAGCACCGAGCTGGGATCGGTCATCCCCTCGGGCGGGGTCGAAACGAAGGCGCGCATGCCGATCATCAGCAGCGGCGCGGTTTCGCCCAGCGCGCGGGCCATGCCGATGATCGTGCCGGTCAGGATACCGGGCAGCGCCAGCGGCAGGACGTGATGAAACACCGTCTGCACCGGGCTTGCGCCGACCGCCAGCGCGGCATCGCGGATCGAGGGCGGCACCGCCTGGATCGCGTTGCGCCCGGCGATAACGATCACCGGCATCGTCATCAGTGCCAGCGTCATCCCGCCGACCAGCGGCGAAGAGCGCGGCATGTGCATCGTGTTGATGAAAACCGCGAGGCCGAGCAGGCCGAAGATAATCGAGGGCACCGCCGCGAGGTTGTTGATCGAAACCTCGATCACGTCGGTCAGCCGGTTCTTCGGAGCGAACTCCTCAAGGTAGATCGCCGCGAGCACCGCCATCGGGAACGAGATCGCCAGCGTGACGAGCATCGTCAGGATCGAGCCCTTGGTCGCGCCCCAGACACCGGCAATGTCCGGGTCGGTCGAATCCGATCCGGTCAGGAACGACCAGTCGATTCCGCCCAGTCCGTTCCTGAGCATGATGACCAGGAGCAGCGCGAGGAACGAGAGCGAGAGCACGATCGCGCCAAGCCCAAGCAGCTTGAACCGCGTTTCGGCGGCGTGGCGCTTGGCGATGCGCTTCGCCATTTCGGGGGATTGCCAGGCGTCAGTCATAAGCTTCGCGGAACCGCTTCACCACGCGCAGCGCGATGATGTTGAGGATGAGCGTGACGACGAAGAGCACGAGACCGAGTGCAAAGGCCGAAAGCGTCTTCGGGCTGTCGAACTCCTGGTCGCCGGTGAGCAGCTGGACGATCTGGTAGGTCACCGTCGTCATCGAATCGAACGGGTTGGCCGAAAGGTTGGCGGCGGCGCCTGCGGCCATGACCACGATCATCGTCTCGCCAATCGCGCGGCTGATCGCCAGCATCACGCCCGCGACGATGCCGGGCAGCGCGGCGGGGATCATCACCTTCTTGATCGTTTCCGACTTGGTCGCACCCATCGCCAGCGAGCCGTCGCGCATCGCAGATGGCACGGCAGCGATCGAATCGTCGGCCATCGAGGAGACGAACGGGATGATCATCACGCCCATGACAAGACCAGCGGCAAGCGCCGATTCGGTCGAGGGGTTGGCCATGCCGAGGAAACCGGCAAAATCGCGCACCATCGGCGCAACGGTCAATGCGGCGAAATAGCCATAGACCACCGTCGGAATGCCTGCGAGCACCTCAAGCACCGGCTTGAGCCATTTGCGCGCCTTGTGACTGGCATATTGTGTCAGGTAGATCGCGCTCATCAGGCCGAGCGGGATGGCGACGATCATCGCGATGATCGCGCCGATGAAGATCGTGCCCCAGAACAGCGGAACCGCGCCGAAGCTCTTGCCGATGTCCTCGCCCCGCGCGGTGCCGGGAGACCATTGCGTGCCCGTGAGGAAATCTATCGGCGAAACCGAACCGAAGAACCGTCCTGTTTCGAACAGTAACGAACCGATGATGCCGAAGGTCGTCAGGATCGCGAGCAGCGACGCCAGCAACAAGAGCAGCATGACGGCATGTTCGACGCGGGTGCGCGCCGGGAAATCCTCGCGAATGCGGGTGAAGCCATAGGCCCCGCCGACAAAGCCCAGCAGCACGGTCAACGCGACGCCGATCAGGGCGTAATGCGTCTGCGCTTCGCCATAGGGACCGGCCAGTTGTTCTGCCTGCGGATTGAAGGCGATGGCCGAAGGGTCGTTCGCGAGCGTGCGCGCCTCGGCGAGGATCGCCTGCCGCTCCATGTCGAAATCGGGCAGGCTCGCCGCCGCCGGATCGGACAGCACGGCAGATTCAACCAGCCCCGGCGAGACCGCCGACCAGACGAACCAGGCCAGCAGCGCCGGGATCACGATCCAGAGCGCCAGATGCCAGCCGTGATAACCCGGCATCGAATGCATCGAGCCGCGTCCGGTATAAAGCAACCGGGCCCTGGCCCGCGCTGTTATCCAGCCGACGAGACCAAGGCCCAGGATTGTCAGGAGGACAATCGCGAAGATCATGTCTTCGACACGTCCTTACTTGAGTTCCGCCGGATCGAGCGCGGTCATGTTCGCGATGATCGCCGCGTTCTTCGCGCGCACGTCCTCGGGAGAGACGACCATGCCCTTGCCCTTGAGGTAGCCATCGGCGCCCCAGGCATTCGGCCACTCGGAGATGAACTCCTGCAGGCCCTTGATCTTGCCGACGTGCGCCTTCTTCACATAGATGTAGAGCGGACGCGCACCGGGATAGGAGAAGTCGGAAATCGACTCGTAGGTGGGGGCCACGTCGGACATGGGCACACCTTTGAGCTTGTCGGCGTTTTCTTCAAGGAAGGAAAAGCCGAAAACCCCAACTGCTTTCGGGTTCTGCGCAATCTTCTGGACGATCAGGTTGTCGTTCTCGCCCTGCTCGACATAGGCACCGTCTTCGCGCACGTCGTGGCAGATCGCTTCGTACTTGTCCTTGTCGCTGTCCTTGAGCGCCTTGGTCGCCTCGTCGGTCTTGCAGCCTGCTTCGAGGATCAGCTCGGCGAGCGCATCGCGCGTGCCCGAGGTCGTCGGCGGGCCGTAAACGAGGATCGGAATCGCGGGCAGCGCCGGGTTCACGTCGTTCCAGTTCTTGGCCGTGTTGGGCTTGCCGAACGGGTTGGCGGCGAGCGCCTTGTAAACGTCTTCGGGCGTCAGCTTCATGTCCGGGCCGTTCTGCGCTTCTGCGAAGGCGATGCCGTCGATGCCGACCTGGATTTCGACCACCTCGGTGACGCCGTTGGCCGCGCAGGTTTCATATTCGCTGGCCTTCATCCGGCGCGAGGCGTTCGAAACGTCGGGGTGCGAAGCACCGACACCGGCGCAGAACAGCTTCATGCCGCCGCCCGTACCGGTCGATTCGATGACGGGAGCCTTCACCTCGCCGCCGGCAACCTTTTCGGCAACCGCAGTGGCGAACGGATAGACGGTCGAAGAGCCGACGACGCGGGCGAAATCGCGCGCACCGTCACCGCCGCCCGAACCGCCGCAGGCGGAGAGAGCAAGCGCGGAAACCGCGACGAGCGAGAAAGAAGCAATCTTGTTCATGGTTATTCCCCTTTGCGGAGCGCCGGATAGGCGGCTCCTATTTTGGTTTGATGACAGTTTTGTGACAGTTTTGTTTCAATGGCTGCGCTGCCGGGCACATGCGAGCCCGGCAGCGACTGATCGACGGTCCGATCGATCAGAAATCGACCTGCGCGCGCACGGCAAAGGCATCGACGCTGTATGACGTGTCGCCGTCGGCCTTGGCATAGACGGCGTCGCTATATTGCATGCGCCCGTAGTTCATCATGAAGCGCGTATAGTCGGTCGGCGTCCAGACCAGCGAAGCGAGGTATCCCTTCTGCTTGCCGCCGATGATCCCGGCATCGTTGAGATCGAGGTAGTCATAGCGCAGATTGACCTGGATCGCGCCGATGCCGCCTTCGCCGACCGGGTTTTCAGGCTTGATGCGGTCGAAGGTGCCGTTCTTGTAGCCGCGCTTGTCGCCGCCGGTGAGGAACATGCCGACCTCGGCATAGCCGCCGAAGAAGGTGGGATCTGCAAGCCCCGCCGGACGCTTTGCCTTTTGCCAGAATCCTTCGGCAGCGGCGTGGAACGGGCCGGAAATCGCAGCGGCCTCAAGCCCGAAACCCAGTTCGCTATCGGCGCTGAACGATCCGGTATTGACGAAGCGTTCGCCGGTGAAGTGGACCTGCGGGCGCTGGCGGTAGCGAACCGTGTCGCTGGCATCGTTGAGATCGGTATAGTGAACCGATCCGCCGAGGTGCAGCTGCGTATCGCCCATCTTCGGCATGAAGACGACGCGGCCGTCCGCGCTCCAGCTCTTGTTCGAAAGGTCGGCCATGTTGTCGCTGAACAGGCCGCCCTGCACCAGCACGTCACCGCCGCCATAGGCAACCGAGGCACCGACGCGGCGCTCGAATCCGAAGGCATCGGTGAACGCGGCACGCTCGACCATCGAGGTGAAGCGGCTGCTGGTCAGTTCCTCGAGACCCTGGAAAGTGTTGTGCTGTCCGATCGCGACCGTCATGCCGCCATCCTCGTAGCTCAGGATGGCATCGGTCACCTCGACCTCGCTCCCGGCGAAATCGAGTTCGAACTTGTAGCCGAACCCGCCCGGAATATCGCCTTCGACGCCAAGCCGCGCGCGGCGCGCTTCGCTGCCGAAGCCGTCGCTGCGGCCGGTTGAGGACGGCGCGTTGGTGATGCCGGCATCGTATTGCAGGCGGCCACGCGGCTTGAAGCTCCAGCCGCCCTTGCCCTCCAGCTTCGGCGCGCCCTTCCACGCCACCTTGACCGGCGGATTATCCTTGACCTCGGTGGCGACGGCCACGGCATTGGTCGCCGCCGTGTTCGCCGCAGCGGCCTCGGCCTGCGTCGATTCAAGCTGCGATTCGAGGCTGTTGATGCGCTGTGCCATCATCTGCATCTGCGCGCGCATTTCGGCGAGTTCGCGCTGCATCGCGGCGGCATCGCTGGCCTGCGCCTGCGAGGGCACTGCCCAGCCCGCCGCAACGGCAAAGGCCAGGATCGAAGTGGTCTGTCTGAAAGTCATATCGCGTTACTCTTATTACCCTGATGTTGCGAGTACGCGACGCCAGTATGACTGGCAGATTACACTTTGATGACAGATTTTGACTTGCTTGTGGACAAGCAACGGAAGCCTGAAATTCGCTGGATATTGTGAGGCGCAGTGACGCGCGAACGATCAATCCTTGCGCAGCGGCAGCATGATCGAGGCGGTGGTGCCCTTGCCCTGCCGGCTGGTGATATCGAATCGCCCGCGATGGCGCTCGACGATATGCTTGACGATCGAGAGGCCAAGGCCTGTCCCGCCCGCCGCGCGGCTGCGGCTGGTATCGGCGCGATAGAACCGCTCGGTCAGGCGCGGCAGGTGTTCGGGCTCGATCCCCTCGCCCTCGTCGCGCACCGCCAGCAATGCCCAGCCCGTCTGGCTCGTTTCAATCGTGACCGCGACGCTGCCATCGGGCTTGCCATACTTGCGCGCGTTATCGACGAGGTTGCGCAGGACTTGAGCAATCTGGGCGCGGTCGCCGGAGATGACCGCCGATTCGGCATTACTCTCAACGACTACCTCGGGAGCCCCCTGAAACTCGCCCGCGATCTCTTGGGCGACCTGCACAAGGTCCACCTTTTCGCGCGGCGCTTCGTGCTTGCCAGCCTCGATGCGTGAGAGCGACATGAGGTCTGCCACCAGCGCCTGCATCCGCTGTGCCTCGTGCCGGATCGTTTCGAGGAACCGCCCGCGCGTCTCCTCGTCACCGCCCGCCTTGGGGTTCATCAAAGTTTCGACATAGCCGAGGATCGTCGCCAGAGGGGTGCGCAATTCATGGCTGGCGTTGGCAACGAAATCGGCATGCGCGCGGGCGGTGCTGACCTGCACCGAGCGGTCGTAAAGGCTGACCAGCCGCTCGTCCGGCCCCATCACCGAACTGGCGACTTCCCAGACGCTGCCACCGACCGAGAGCCCGTGAACCATCGCCGAGCCACCGCGTTCGTCGAGAATTACCTCGATCGCCGCCGGATCGCGAATCGCGATGCGCACGTCCTGTCCCTTGATATGCCCGCCCAGCAGCACCTCTGCGGCGCGGTTGGCAAAGGTCACCTGCCCGCCCGACACGATCAGCGCGGGGGTTTGCAGGTGCTCAAGGACGTTGGCAGCTTCGATGGCCATGCCCCGCCTCATAAGCGGCAACCTACGTTGCGGCAAAGGCAAATCAGCCTTGCATGGCAAACAGTGCCGCATTCGTATGCTGCACTTGCGAATTCCGTACGATGTGTCAGACTTGCGCCGCACTCCTGCTGATAAGGATCTGGATGTCTAGCTTTACTGCTGATCGCCTGCTGCTGTTCGGCGCCACCGGCGATCTGTCCAAGCGTATGCTGCTGCCCTCGCTCTGCGCGCTCGACGCTGACGGGCTGCTCGATCCGGCCTTGCAGATTGTCGGCACCGCGCGTTCCGACATGGACGACGCTGGCTTTCGCAATTTCGCGCGCGAGGCACTGGAACAGTTCCTGCCCGCCGAGCGGCGCGGCAGCATGGCCACGTTTCTCAATCGGCTGTCCTATCAGGCGCTCGATGCCAGTACTCTGAATGGCTTCGACGCGCTGCGCGACAAGGTAGGCACGCCGCAGCAGGGTCTCGCGATCTTCCTTTCGACCGCGCCGAGCCTGTTCGAGCCGACCATCCAGGGCCTGATGCATGCCGGGCTGACAGAGGGCAACGCGCGCATCGGCCTGGAAAAGCCGCTCGGCACCGATCTGGAATCGAGCTGCGTCATCAACGATGCGGTGGCTCAGGCCTTTCCCGAGCACCGGATCTTCCGCATCGACCACTATCTCGGCAAGGAGACGGTGCAGAACCTGCTGGCGCTACGCTTTGCCAACGCGCTGTTCGAACCGCTGTGGAACTCGGCGCATATCGAGCATGTCCAGATCACCGTCGCCGAGACGGTCGGCCTCGAATCGCGTGTCGCCTATTACGACGATTCGGGCGCGCTGCGCGACATGGTGCAGAACCACATGCTGCAACTGCTTGCGCTTGTCGCGATGGAGCCGCCGGTCAGCTATGACGCGACCAACGTGCGCGACGAGAAGGTGAAAGTGCTGCGCTCGCTGCGCCATGTCGAAGCGAACGAAACCGTCATCGGCCAGTACCGTGCAGGCGCGATCGGCGGGCAGGCTGTGCCCGGATACGATGAAGAGCTGGGCAAGCCATCGAACACCGAAACCTTCGTCGCGATCAAGGCGCATATCGATAACTGGCGCTGGAACGGCGTCCCCTTCTACCTGCGCACCGGCAAACGCATGCCCGAGCGGACGACCGAAATCATCGTCCACTTCCGCTGTGTTCCGCACTCGATCTTCGCAGGCAAGGGCGCGAAGACGCAGCCCAACAAGCTCGTCATCGGTATTCAGCCCGAAGAGAACATCACGCTTTCTTTGATGGCCAAGGTGCCGGGTCTCGACCGCGATGGCATCCGCCTGCGCTCGGTGCCGCTCGACATCTCGATGGACGCGGCCTTTTCGGGCACCGAACGGCGCATCGCTTACGAACGCCTGCTGCTCGATCTGATCGAGGGCGACCAGACGCTTTTCGTGCGCCGCGACGAGGTCGAGGCCCAGTGGCACTGGATCGACGCCATCCGCGAGGAATGGGAGGAACAGGGGCTGGAAGCAAAGACCTATACTGCAGGCTCGTGGGGCCCGTCGGCCGCCATCGCTCTGGCCGAGCGGGACGGAGTGACTTGGCATGAGTAATCTCAACGCCACCGTCGCCCGCGTCACCGACCGGATCATCGAGCGTTCGCGCGACAGCCGGGGGCGCTACCTCGAATTGATCGAGCGCGAAGGCGCAAAGCATGGCGACCGCTCGTTCATGTCCTGCGGCAACCTCGCGCATGGCTTCGCCGCCGCCGAGGAAGACAAGGCCTCGATCGCGCAGGCGCGCGGGGCCAATATCGGCATCGTCACCGCCTTCAACGACATGCTTTCCGCGCACCAGCCCTACGGTGCCTACCCGCCGCAAATGAAGCTTTATGCGCGCGAGATCGGCGCGACCTGTCAGGTGGCAGGCGGGGTGCCCGCGATGTGCGACGGGGTGACGCAGGGGCAGGACGGCATGGAGCTCTCGCTGTTCAGCCGCGACGTGATCGCGCTCTCGACCGGCGTTGCGCTCAGCCACGCAATGTTCGACGCGGTCGCGCTGCTCGGCATCTGCGACAAGATCGTGCCCGGCCTGCTGATCGGGGCGTTGCGGTTTGGCCATTTGCCCGCGATCTTCGTGCCCTCGGGACCGATGCCGACGGGCCTTGCCAACAAGGAGAAGCAGCGCGTGCGCCAGCTCTATGCCGAGGGCAAGGCGAGCCGCGAGGAACTGCTCGAAAGCGAAAGCAAGTCGTACCACGCGCCGGGAACCTGCACGTTCTTCGGCACCGCCAACTCCAACCAGATGATGATGGAGCTGATGGGGCTGCACATGCCCGGCGCGGCGTTCGTTTCTCCCGGCACGCCGCTGCGGCAGGCGTTGACGCGCGCCGCCGTACACCGGCTCGCCGCGATCGACCGCAAGGGCAATGACTTCCGCCCATTGAGCCGCGTCGTCGACGCGAAAGCCATCGTCAACGCCTGTGTAGGCCTGTTGGCGACAGGCGGATCGACCAATCACGCTCTGCACCTGCCCGCGATGGCGCGCGCGGCGGGCATTCTGATCGACTGGGGCGATCTCGACGAACTCTCCTCAGCCGTGCCGCTGATCGCGCGGGTCTATCCCAATGGTTCGGGCGACGTCAACGCGTTTCACGAGGCGGGCGGCATGGGCTATGTCATTGGCGAATTGCTCGGTGCGGGGCTGGCACATGGCGACGTGCTCACCGTCTCCGCAGGCGGGATGGCGTCCTATGCCGACGAGCCGTTCCTCGACGGCGAAGCGCTGGCGTGGCGCGCGGGACCGAAGGAAACCCGCGACCCGACGATGCTCGCGCCGGTATCCGATCCCTTCCTGCCCGATGGCGGGATGCGGCTGGTCGAAGGCAACCTTGGCCGCGCGACGTTCAAGACCAGCGCGGTCGACCCCGAGCGCTGGACCATCGAGGCCCCGGCCCGCATTTTCGAAACACAGGACGCGGTCAAGGCCGCGTTCGAGGCGGGCGAACTCGACAGGGATGTCGTGGTTGTCGTGCGGTTCCAGGGACCGCGCGCCAACGGCATGCCCGAACTGCACAAGCTGACCCCGCCGCTCGGCGTGTTGCAGGACCGGGGATACAAGACCGCGCTGGTCACCGACGGGCGCATGTCCGGCGCATCCGGCAAGGTCCCCGCAGCTATCCATTGCACCCCCGAGGCGCTTGGCGGCGGTCCGCTCGCTCGACTGCGCGATGGTGACATCGTGAAGGTCTGCGCCGAAAGGGGCGAACTATCCACCACCGCAGACCTCGCCGCACGCGAGCCCGCGCCGATGCCCGAGGCCGAAGACGGCATGGGCCGCGAACTCTTCGCGATGATGCGCGCGACGGCCGATGGGGCGGAACGGGGCGGCTCTGCGATGCTGGCGGGAGCGGGATTGTGAGTGCGCTACAGCAGATCCCCCTCCTCTTCAGAGGAGGGGCAGCGAGACTTGGCAGCTTGCTGCCTAGTCGCAACGGGGTGGTGTCGGCGGCCTCGACGCTGGCGCGTCGCAACCACCCCCAACCCCCTCCTTTGAAAAGGAGGGGGCTTTGACGATGGACCTCGTAGCCCTCGACATCGGCGGCACCAACGCGCGCTTTGCGATTGCCTCGGTCGGCGATGACGGCGCGATTACGCTGGGCGAGCCGATCACTTTGGGCACCTCGGACTTCGCATCCATCGAAACCGCATGGGAAGAGTTCGAGCGCCGCGCGCCCGCCCCGGTGCCGCGCCGCGCCGCCGTCGCCATTGCCGGACCGGTCACCGGAGAGACGGTGCGCATGACCAACAATTCCTGGGTGCTACACACCGGCAGGCTCGACGAGCAGCTTGGCCTCGAACGCGTCACCGTGCTCAACGACTTCGCGGCTGTCGCTCATGCCGTCGCCAACGCCGGGCATGAGCACTTCGAACACCTCACCGGCCCCGACCTCGCGCTGCCCGAAACCGGCACGATCTCTGTGATCGGCCCCGGCACCGGCCTCGGCGTTGCCCATTTCCACCGTTTTGACGGCGGCTATCATGTCCAGGCGACCGAAGGCGGCCACCTCGATTTTGCACCGGTCGATGCCGTCGACGATGCGATCCTCCAGCGCCTGCGCAAGCGCCACCGCCGCGTCTCGATCGAACGCATCGTTTCCGGACCCGGCATCGTCGAGATTCACGCCGCGCTCGCCACGCTCGAAGGCCGCGAGGTCTCCGAGATGGATGACCGCACGATCTGGCAGCGCGGGCTTGACCGCGAAGACGCCCTCTGCGCCGCGGCGGTCGAGCGCTTCTGCATGGCGCTCGGCTCGGTCGCGGGCGACTTCGCGCTCGGCCACGGGGCATCCGCCGTCGTCATCGCCGGGGGGCTGGGCTACCGCATCCGCGAAACGCTCAAGACCTCGGGTTTTGCCGGACGCTTCGCCTTCAAGGGGCGCTACGAACAGATGATGGCCGGGTTGCCGGTCAGGCTTATCACCCATCCGCAGCCGGGCCTGCTTGGCGCGGCGGCAGCATTTGCAAGGGAGCACGCGGCATGAGCGCAATCGCCGATATCATGACAATGGCACCGGTCATCCCGGTGATCGTGATCGACGATGTCAAACAGGCGCGCCCCCTGGCCGAGGCGCTGGTCTCGGGCGGGATCACCGCGCTCGAAGTGACACTGCGCACCGATGCCGCGCTTGAAGCCATCAAGGCGATGAAAGAGGTCCCCGGCGCGCTGGTCGGCGCGGGCACCGTGCTGAATCCTTCCGATTTCGAGGCTGCGCGCGAGGCCGGGGCGGAATTCATCGTCTCGCCGGGGCTGACCGAGCCGCTGGGCAAGGCAGTGACGGCATCGGGCATCCCCTTCCTGCCCGGCACTGCCAATGCCAGCGACATCATGCGCGGGCTTGACCTTGGCCTCACGCATTTCAAGTTCTTCCCGGCAATGGCCGCTGGCGGGCTGCCCGCGCTCAAGGCGATTTCAAGCGCATTCGGACAGTGCAAGTTCTGCCCGACCGGCGGCATATCGGAGGCCAACGCGCCCGATTGGCTCGCCTTCGATCCGGTGCTCTGCGTCGGCGGCTCATGGCTCGCGCCGCAAGGTTCCTCGGACTATGTCGCCATTGCCGAGGCCGCCCGCCGTGCGGCGAAGCTGAGCGCATGACGGGCGTTTCAGACCTTGTCGCGCGGCTTCAGGAGCTGCACGCCCGCACCTCCGAAACGCCGCTGTTCAATCCCGTATTCCAGCTCGGCCTTGAGCTTTCGCGCAAGCTCGAATCTGGCGAGATGGTGCTCGACGACATCGCGGCGCTGGTCGCCGAGATGGAATGCGAAGGTCTGCGTGCTCGCACTGCCCGGCTCGGGCGGCTGATCGGCCCGGTCGCGCCCGACGAGAACGACGCGCGCCTGCAAGCCGTTGCCGACGAAGAGGACTTTGCCGCCTTCACCGCGCACTGGCAGCGCGCACAGGCGCATGTCGTGTTCACCGCGCACCCCACCTTCCTGATGCCCAAGGCACAGAGCGTGGCGGTCGCTGCCGCTGCATCGAAGGACGATACCAGCGCCGAAGCGGTCTGCTCGGCCCCGGCGGAGCGCGACGAGATCACACTCGATTACGAGCACGACGAGGTGATGGCCGCGCTCGCCAATGCACAGGACGCGCGCGACCGGATCAACGGCCAGTTGTTCGATATCGCGGCGAAGCGCTGGCCCAAGCGCTGGAAAAGCCTTGCGCCGCTGCCGACGCGTTTTGCCTCATGGGTCGGTTACGACATGGACGGGCGCACCGACATCGGCTGGACGACCTCGATCGGCTATCGCCTGAAGGAAAAGGCGCTCCGGCTCGAACGCTATACCGCGACGCTGGCCGAGGCCGCGCCGGAGATTTCCGCCCGACTGGCGAAGGCCGGGGCGTTCGCGAACGAGATGTCGCAGCGCTTCCTTGGCGACCTGTCCGATCCCGTTGCACTCTCCGATGCAGCCAACACGCTGGCTTCGCAACACCCGGACAGGCTCACCAGCCTCGAACCGGTGATCGCCGAGCTGGAGGAAGAAGCAGGCCGCGCCGCGCATGACCGCGCGCGGGCATTGCTGGTCGCCGCCGCCGCGATGCGCGCCGATGGGCTAGGGATGGGCTGGATTCACTTCCGGGTGAACTCCAAGCAGCTACAAAACGCGATCCGTCGCCGCATCGACCCCGACGGTGTGCTCAATCTCGCCAGCCAGGCCGCGCTGGTGCGCATGCGCGAATTGCTCGCCGAAGTGAAACCGCTGCGCTCGAACTTCGCCGCCTTGGCGATCGAGAACAGCACCGCCGTTCGCCAGTTCCTCGCGATGGCGCAGATCCTCAAGCATATCGACAGCGACGCGCCGATCCGCATGCTCGTCGCCGAATGCGAACAGCCGACGACGGTGCTCGCCGCGCTGTTCTTCGCCAAAAAGTTCGGCATCGCCGACAAGGTCGATGTTTCGCCGCTGTTCGAAACCGAATCGGCGCTTGAACACGGCGGGCGCTTCCTTGACGCTCTACTCGCCGAGCCTGCCTACCGCGACTATGCCCGCGCGCGCGGGCGCGTCTGTATCCAGACCGGCTATTCCGACGCGGGGCGCTTTGTCGGGCAGATCCCCGCTGCTCTCGCCATCGAGCGCCTCCAAGGCAGGCTCGCCGACGCGATGGCGACCAACAACCTCAACGATATTGCCGCGCTGATCTTCAACACCCACGGCGAAAGCATGGGGCGCGGCGCGCATCCGGCGAGCATGAACGACCGGCTCGAATGGCCGATGTCGCCCTGGGCGCGGCGGCGCTTTGTGCGCGCGGGCATCCGGCTCGAACCCGAGGTCTCGTTCCAGGGGGGCGACGGATACCTCTTCTTCGGCACCCACGAACTGGCGCTGGCGACGCTGACGCGCTTCATCGAAGCCCCGCCCTGCCGCACCGATCCGAACGCGGAGCCGGACCTCTTCTATCGCCGCACCGACCTTAGCCTCGATTTCTACCGTGCGATCCGCCGCGTGCAGCAGGGGCACCTTGAAAGCCGCACCTATTCGCGCGCGATCACAGCGTTCGGGCTTGGCCTGCTCAACGATACGGGCTCGCGCCGATCTCGCCGCCAGTCGGACCTGTCCGCCGACCGCGACATGAGCCTGCGGCAAATTCGCGCGATCCCGCACAACGCGATCCTTCAGCAGCTTGGTTATCCGGTGAACATCATCGCCGGGTTCGGCACGGCGGCGGAAGGCAATCGCGAGGAGCTGGCCGACCTGCTTTCCACCAGCGAGCGCGGCAAGCAGCTGGTCCGACTGATCCGCTCGGCCAATGCGCTGGCCTCAATCAAGACCGTCGCGGCCTTTGGCGAGCTGTTCAACTCCGCCTACTGGGCGAGCCGCCCCTATCGCGGCAACGAGCAGCACATTTCAGATGCCTGCCTGACGCTGGCGGAATACCTGACCAGGGACGACCGTACCGGCGTGTTCCGCCGCCTCGCCTCGCGCCTGCGCGTCGATTCGCTCAAACTGCACCGGCTGCTTGCGCTGATCCCGGACGAGACCCCGCAGCCGGAGCGCGAGATGACGCGCCGCCACATTGGCGTGCTGCAATCGCTGCGGCTCGCGCTCATCAAGCATATCTTCCTGCGCTCGGTCTCGGTGCCCGCGTTCAGCCGCGCCAACGACATCAGCCGCGAGGACGTGATCGAGATGTTCTTCACCCTGCGCGTTGATGAGGGACTGGCCCAGCTGCGCCGCGCATTCCCGGCGAATTTCCCGTCGATCGGCGATTTCGCCGTCAAGGAGCCGACCGATTATCCCGACGAAGGCGCGACCGGCTACGAGGCGATCCACCGCGACTACATCGAACCCATCGAGCGCGCTCACGCCCTGAACCTGCGGATCGGCGCGTCGATAGCCAACGAATTCGGAGCGCACGGCTAACCGCGCCAAGCCGGGGTTAACCTTTTGGCGGCAAGAGTACCCCTCTGACACGCGAAGCGGCGCGAACTGGCGATTAACCGGGTTTTTGGCTATGTCCGGGCTGCGAAAGGGTACGACGATGGCAAAATCGCTGGGCGGACCGATGCTGATGGGCGGCGCTGTGCTGGGCCTTGCCGGGATCGCGGCGGCCGTGGCCTTTGCCGCGAGCAAGCCGGAAGACGAGGCAGCGGCGCGCATAGAACCGCAGGCTGTGGCGCAGGAATCGGCGGAAGTTACCGCTGCGCCAGCGCAAACGCCCGAACCGGAAGCGCCAAAGGAGGACGGCCCCTTCGTCATCAAGCGCATCCTGCCTATTGACGGCCCAATCAAGTACGGCGAATGGCACTGGGACGAGGAAAACGTTCCCGATGGCCCGATCGTCATCACGGTCGATCTCGACGCGCGCGTGCTCTCGATCTTCCAGGGCGGCTACGAGATCGGCGCAACCGCCGTGCTGCTCGGCACGCAGGAAAAGCCGACGCCCACCGGCGTTTTCCCGATTACCCAGAAAAAGCGGCACCACGTCTCGAACCTCTACGACGCGCCGATGCCCTATATGCAGCGCCTGACGAACGACGGAATTTCACTCCATGCGTCCGAAGTGGAGTGGGGATATGCCAGCCACGGCTGTATTGGAATGCCCGAACCATTTGCGGCAAAAGTCTTTTCCCGGACCAAGCTGGGGGACAGAGTGTTTATTACGCGCGGCAAAACGGTCGGAATGGGCGATTCTCTGGTCGATTCGTAGCCGCGAATCAGGCAAGCTGTGCGAACCGCAACGCAATCCCGTTTCAAAAACGGCACGGGATTTCTTCCGATTGTAACGATCGGAAGGCAGGTGAAGCAATCCGGGGCAAATTACGGGCCACTCCGGTTTGCTTCACCAAGCGGTTTTCTCGACCAGTTCAGACAGCCTGAGCTTTGCGCGGTTTCGGCGATTTCGTCATCACCCATGCACCGCGCAGCGGCCTGACGACCAGATCGCCAATCGACGCAGGCTCGCCCGCCAGCAGGCTTTCGAACAGCCGCGCCACCGCGCCGCCGCGCGGTTCGCTCTCGCCCAGCTCGGCAACCATCCGCGCCAGCACCCTTAATGCCACCGCACGCGGGGCACGCGGGCGATAGGCAAGGCCGGGGCCCTCTTCGCGTACGCATTCGATCCACTCGCGCCGCGCCGCCCAGCTCAGCGCCGCATCGGCATCGGCGATATTGGCAGCCGAGACAGCCAGCGCCCCGACATCGAGCCAGTCCGCCGCTGCAATCGCCTTGCGCATCCGCACGCGGTCGAAGCGGTCGTCGCTGTTGCTCGGATCCTCGGCAACCGGCACCGCCGCCGCCTCGACAATCGCCTGCAAATCGCCGCGTCGCCAGTCGAGCAAGGGACGGATCAGCGGCAGCTGCGTTCCCGGCACCGCGCCATATTCGCGCACACCCGCCAGCCCGGCCACGCCGCTCGCGCGGTTGAGCCTCAGAAGCAAGGTCTCGGCCTGATCGTCGGCATGATGCCCGGTAGCAAGCGCGGAGAGAGCGCGTTGCTCCATCCACCCGGCCAGCGCCGCATATCGCGCCTCTCGTGCGCGGGCCTGCACCGAACCAGGAGCGACCTCGACGCGCAGGGTCTCGTGCGGCACATCGAGCCTTGCGCAAAGCGCCGCAACCATTGCGGCCTCGTCGGCAGCTTCGGGCCTTAACCCGTGATCGACCGTCGCCGCTTCGACCCGCCCGGGCAAGGCGGCGGCAGCCAGCAAGAGGAGCGCGGTACTGTCAGGCCCGCCGGAGACCGCCACCGCGAGCCGTGCCTCGCCCCCGGCATCGTCCCACAAGTCATCCAGCCGCGCCGCAAAGCGGGCGACCAGCGCCGCATCGGGCCTCAGCGCTTCGCGATCAGCAGGCAAGCCCGCGACGCGTGGATTCGTAAAGGCTGTTGAGCCTGCCCGCCGCTTCGGCAGCGTAGGTCTCGCTGAATTCGGCCAGTGCGATGCAGGCGCGTTTGGTATCGTCGGCCTGCTTCATCGAAACGGCGAGGTAAAGCAGGCTGTCCGCCGCGCGGCCGCCGGCCTTGTCGGACTGGTAGTTCTGCAGGAACCACTTGGCCGCCTCACGCGGGTTGCCTTCGTCGAGATAAGCGCGGCCCAGCAGGTTCCGGCCCCACGAAGCGCGCCAG
>JAWKXP010000016.1:0-83463 GCA_041396945.1 Sphingomonadaceae bacterium
CTGCGCCCCCATCCGTGCCCCCGGATCGGGGCGGATGCAGATGGATTGATCGAAACAACTAGGGAACAATAATGGCCGCATAATCCCAGAAATGCAAGGAAATTAGCGCTTTATGGGAAGGTCTCGGATGACGAGGTGGCGGAGCGGGAGGGATTCGAACCCACGATACGGGGTTACCGTATACACACTTTCCAGGCGTGCGCCTTCGACCACTCGGCCACCGCTCCGCATGCCCTGAGGCAAGGCGATGCCCCTAGCCGCGTATCGGAGCTTTCGCAAGCAGCGAGGTAATGGCAGGTTGTGGCCATGAGATTGCTCCTGTTTGGCACGGCGCTTGCCGCCTTCGCCGCTCCCGCCCTCGCCGACGACGGCGTGCCGCTCTCGCCGGGTGAAATCGTGGCGTCCGCCAGGGCGGAGGACTGGGTAGTGATCCCGCCTGAAGACCTGCTGGTGCTGGACCTGACCGCCGATGCGGACGGCAAGCCGCGCCGCGTGGTGATCCAGCTGATCCCGCCGCCGTTCTCGCAAGGCTGGGTCGAGAACATCCGCACGCTGGCAAAGGCGCGCTGGTACGACGGCACGAGCGTGAACCGCGTGCAGGACAATTACGTCGTGCAATGGGGCGATGCCGATGGCGAGGACCCGGCGAAGGCGAAAGCTTTGCCCAAGGGGCTGCAACGATTCACAGAACGTGAATATACTCAAGTATTTAGAGAGACTTATCCGCTGGATTGGATAATGGTTGAACCAGATCACTCATTCTTCACCGAGAAATGTCTATATGCAGGCGCAGAGGACGAAAACGGAAAATTCGACGAAGAGATTTGCATCGAAATCGAAAACTGGCCTCCAGCTTCGGTTTACTCACTCGGTTTCAACTTCGCACACAATTCGCGCGAGATATGGCCCGTCCACTGCTACGGCATGGTCGGCGTCGGCCGGAACCTTTCTCCCGACACCGGCACCGGCGCGGAACTTTACACCGTGATCGGTCATGCGCCGCGCCATCTCGACCGCAACATTGCGCTGGTCGGTCGGGTGATCGAGGGGATCGAGCATCTTTCCAGCCTGCCGCGCGGGACCGGGCCGCTGGGCTTCTATGAAACCGCCGTGGAGCGGGTGCCGATCGACTCGGTCAGGCTTGGCAACGAAGCCGTCGGCCTGCCTGCCTATGAATACCTCTCGACCGAGACCGAGACGTTTGCGCGTTATGTCGATGCGCGCGCCAACCGGCAGGACGAATTCTTCATCCGCCCGGCTGGCGGCGCCGACATCTGCAACGTCCCGGTGCCGGTAAGGCGGAAACCTTCGCTCTAAATCCGCTCCGCATCGGCCACCGCGTCGCAGGCGCGCAGGGCGCTGACGATGCGGGTCAGGTGGGCAAGGTCGGTGATCTCGATATCGACTTCCACCGTGGCGAACGCTCCCTCGCGCTGGATCATGTGGAGGTTGACCACGTTGGCCCGGTTATTGGCGAAGATCGCGGTCACCTCGGCGAGCGTGCCGGGCCGGTTGTAGAGTTCCAGCCGCAGCCGTCCGATCGCGCCGCTCGAGCGCTCGCCCCATGACAGGTCGAGCCAGTCGCTGTCGACGCCGTTCGCCAGGTTGAGGCAGTCGATCGTGTGGACCTCGACCTTCTTGCCTTTTTCGCGCAGGCCGACGATGCGGTCGCCGGGCACCGGGTGGCAGCAATCGGCGAGGTGGAAGGCCATGCCCGGCGTCATCCCGCGGATCGAGATGGCATCCTGGCGCGGCCACTCGCCGTCTTCCTCAAGCGATGCCGAACTGCCGGGAACAAGCGCTTCCATGACCGCGACATCCTCGATCTTGCCCGAGCCGATGGCGAACATGAGGTCTTCCTCGTCGTCCATATCCAGACGCTCGACGGCTGCGCGGATCGCTTTCTTGCCGATTTTCGCGGGCACCTGCGCGGTGATCGCATCGAACAGCTTGCGCCCGAGTTCCGCAATTTCCTCGCGCTCTTTCATGCGCACCGCGCGGCGGATCGCGGCGCGCGCCTTGCCGGTGACAACAAAGCGCAGCCACGAGAGTTGAGGCTCCGGCTCGCTGCTCTTGACGATCTCGACAACGTCGCCATTGGCCAGCGGCGTGCGCAGCGGCATGTGCCGCCCGTTGATCTTGCAGCCGACCGCCGTATTTCCGAGGTCGGTGTGCACGGCATAGGCGAAATCCACCGGCGTCGCGCCCTTGGGCAACTGGTGCAGCGCGCCCTTGGGGGTGAAGGCGAAGATGCGGTCCTGATAGATCGCCAGCCGTGTGTGTTCGAGCAATTCGTCGGCATCGTGGCTGGCATCGACGATCTCGATCAGGTCGCGCAGCCAGCCGACCTGCCCGTCGGGACGGTCGCCCTGCTTGTAGGCCCAGTGTGCGGCGAGGCCGAATTCGTTGCGCTGGTGCATTTCGTGCGTACGGATCTGCACCTCCATGCGCATCGAGTTTTCGAAGATCAGCGCGGTGTGGAGCGAGCGGTAACCGTTGGCCTTGGGCGTCGAGATATAGTCCTTGAAACGCCCGGGAATCATCTGCCAGGTCCGGTGCAGGATGCCGAGCGCGGCATAGCAGTCCTCGACCGTATCGGTGAGCACGCGGAAGGCCATGATGTCGGTGATCTGTTCGAAAGTGACATGGCGTTCGGCCATCTTCTTCCAGATCGAATAGGGATGCTTTTCTCGGCCCATGACTTCGACGCGCAGCCCCGCTTCGGCCAGCGCCTGCTTGATCGAAAGCGCGATGGCATCGACCTGCCCGCCGTCCTGATTGCGGATCTGTTCGAGCCGCCCGGTGATCGTGGCATAGCCTTCGGGCTCAAGCTGTTCGAAGGCGAGCAGCTGCATCTCGCGCATATATTCGTACATGCCCACCCGCTCTGCCAGCGGGGCGTAGATATCCATCGTCTCACGCGCGATGCGCTGGCGTTTTTCGGCGCTTTTGATGAAATGCAGCGTGCGCATGTTGTGCAGCCGGTCGGCCAGCTTGACGAGCAGGACGCGGATGTCCTCGCTCATCGCCAGGAAGAACTTGCGCAGGTTTTCCGCCGCGCGCTCGTTCTCGGTCATCGCCTCGATCTTGGAAAGCTTGGTGACGCCGTCGACCAGCCGCGCGACATCCTTGCCGAACATCTTCTCGACCTCGTCGATCGTCGCCAGCGTATCCTCGACCGTGTCGTGGAGCAGCGCGGTAACGATCGTTTCCTGATCGAGTTTGAGCTCGGTCATCAGGCCGGCAACCTCTACCGGGTGGCTGAAATAGGGATCGCCCGAGGCGCGCATCTGCGAGCCGTGTTTCTGCACGGTATAGACATAGGCGCGGTTGAGGAGAGCCTCATCCGCGTCTTCATCATACGCCTTCACGCGTTCAACGAGTTCGAATTGCCGGAGCATGTCCGGTTAACGATGTGAGGATTTCCTGCCCGAGGGCAAGAGGAAAGGTCAGGCGTTCGAGCCGAGACCCCGGATCAGTTCGCGCAGTTCGGCGATTTCGTCCGCCTTTGCACGGCGCTGCGCCAGCGGGTCGAGGCCCGGAAATCCGCGAACCGCGCTGAACACGAGCAACACGAGCGCGGTGGTGACCGCATCGGTGGTCCAGTCGTTCCAGTCGGCCATACGCCCCATCGCCATCGCTGCCTGCAATATCTCGATGCCCCCGCCAAAGGCCGAGAGCCCCGTCCAGAGAACAAAGCCATGCGTGCGCGGCCAGAGGTAGATCGCGCCGATGGTCAGAACCACGAAGGCCAGCACATGCTTCGAGGTGCCGCTCATGAAGTCATGGGCGAACTGGCCGGGGATGATCGCAACCACGGTGATCGCCACCGCCAACAGGCAGAAGGCGTGAATTTGCAATGTGGCGCGCGTTGGCATGCGGTCTTTCCGGCTGGTGTTCGACTGCCAGCCGGAATGCCCGGGCAAACGCTAAGAAGTGGTTAACGGCGGGTAAGGTTTACGCCCGCGATCACTTCCACTTCACCTCTGGCGGCAGGCTCATCAGGATCGCGTCGATATTGCCGCCGGTCTTGAGGCCGAAGATCGTGCCCCGGTCATAGACGAGGTTGAATTCGGCATAGCGCCCGCGCCATTCGAGTTGCTGCTCTTTTTCCTCCGCCGAGTAGTCCATGCCCATGCGGCGGCGGATGATCTTCGGCACGGCGTTGAGGAAGGCCTCTCCCACCGCTTTGGTGAAGGCGAAGTTGGCTTCCCATGCCGCTTCGTCTTCGCATTCGAGGTGATCGTAGAAGATGCCGCCCTCGCCGCGCGAACACTGACGGTGCGGGATGTAGAAATAGTCGTCCGCCCACTGCTTGAAGCGCGGGTAGTATTCCGGGTCGCTTGCGTCGCAGGCTGCCTTGTAGGCTGCGTGGAACTCTGCCGTGTCCTCTTCGTAGGGGATTGGCGGGTTGATATCGCCGCCGCCGCCGAACCATGCCTTGGTCGTGGTCAGGAAGCGCGTGTTCATGTGGAACGCGGGAACATGCGGGTTGGCCATATGCGCGACCAGACTGATCCCGGTGGCCGAGAACGCGGGCTGTTCGGCGGAGGCACCGTTGATCGTCCCGGCAAATTCTTTCGAGAACGCACCGTGGACGGTCGAGACGTTGACGCCCGCCTTTTCCAGCACCTTGCCCTTGATGAGGCCGCGCGTGCCGCCGCCGGTTTCTCCAGCCGCACCGCCCTCGACCGCGTCGCGCAGCCAGGGGGTATATTCGAACGAGGCATCGCTGCCCGCCTCGCGCTCGATCGCTTCGAACTCGGCGCAAATCCTGTCGCGCAGCGTTTCGAACCAGTCCTTGGCGCGTTCGGTATAGGGCTTCCAGTCGGTCATGCGGTACTCCGGCAGTCAGTTGCGCCACGATTGGCGAGCGGCCCGGCCTTAGGCCCGGACCCGCGCGCGCGACATTGAGGCAAATCAAGCGCAGGCACCCTTGCCAAGGCGCGGGCGATGCGGCAAGAGCAATGCATGGTTCCCTTTTCGTTCTCGGGTGAGGAAATGCGGCTGGCAGGCGGCAACGCGGTATTCTGGCCGCGTGAGAATGCGCTGCTGGTGGCTGACCTGCATCTTGAGAAGGCGAGCTTTTACGCGCGCACCGGGCAGATGCTGCCGCCTTACGACAGCCGCGAGACTTTGGAGCGGCTGGCGCTGGCGGTGCGGCAGACGGGTGCGCGGAGGGTCTACGCGCTGGGGGATAACTTTCACGATGCCGAGGGGATGGAGCGGCTCGATCCGCATGCCGCCGGGATGCTCGCCGCGCTGACCCGCGCATTGGACTGGGTCTGGATCACCGGCAACCACGACCACGCGGTCGAGCGCATGGCAGGCGGCACGCCCTGCGAAGAGATCACCGTCGGCGGCATCGTCCTGCGACACGAAGCGCGGCGGGGCGAGACTGCTGCGGAAATCTCCGGCCATTACCATCCGCGCCTGATGGTGAAGGCACGCGGCCGCCGGATCGCGCGGCCCTGCGCGGTTGTCAGCGCCAGCGAGAGCGGATCGGGCCGCATGATCCTGCCTGCTTTCGGCGCGCTTACCGGAGGGATGGACGCCGCCGACCCGGCGATCCTCTCCGCCATGCAGCCCGCGCAGAGCATCGACGCGGTTCTCGCCGCGTCAGACCGGCTGGTGACCTACCCCCTCTGGCGCGCAGCGGCCTGAGTTCCTATCTTGGGTGCAACGCGCGAGGCCGGAAAGACGTTAAGTCTTCCATGCTACATTGCACCTTTGCATGAGCACGCGAATCGCATTAAAGACCCGCGCGAAACACCGTTAAGATGAACCGAACAGGAGACCGCATATAGCACCCCCACCCCGGCGCACACTTCAGCCGCCCGTAAAGAGCGGGCCGCGCTACAACCAGATGATCCAGTCCGACAAGGTTCGCGTCATTGACGAAAGTGGCGAGAACATCGGCGTAATGTACACCAACGAAGCGATCGAGCAGGCGGCGGACGTCGGCCTCGACCTCGTTGAGGTTTCGCCCAATGCAGACCCGCCGGTCTGCAAGTTCCTCGATGTCGGCAAGTACCGCTACGAAGCCCAGAAAAAGGCGAATGCGGCGCGCAAGACGCAGAAGACGCAGGACATCAAGGAAGTGAAGATGCGCCCGAACATCGACACGCACGACTACGACGTGAAGATGCGCAACGTGAACAAGTTCATCGAGAACGGCGACAAGGTGAAGGTGACCCTGCGGTTCCGCGGGCGCGAAATGGCGCACCAGCAACTCGGCATGGACCTGCTCAAGCGGGTGCAGGAAGATGTCGACGAAATCGCCAAGGTCGAAGCCTATCCGCGCCTTGAAGGCCGTCAGATGCTGATGGTGCTGGCCCCGCGTTGAGCGGCGGCGGGGAGTTCCACCTATCTAACTCGTCGCCCCGTGCTTGACACGGGGCTAGGCTCCTACTGGCTCCGTCACACCGGAGAAAAAGCCTTGGCCCGCATCAAGTGCGGGCCGACGATAAGGCTGAACGGTTGGGAGCGATCACCCCGCCGGTTCCCACAGTTCCAACGGATTACCCTCCGGATCGTGGATCCGGGCGAAGCGCCCCACGCCTTCCATCTCCTCGCGGTTACCGACTTCGATCCCCGCCGCTTCCAACGCAGTAACAAGCTCGTCGAGGCCGGAGACCCGCAGGTTCAGCATCACCTGCTTTTCGGCAGGCCAGTAATCGGTCTCTGCCGCAAACATCGCGAAGACCGTATCGCCCGCTTCCTGAAGCCAGGTCCACCTGCCCTCGGGCGTCGGCTGTCCCGATTGCGTGGCGTCTATCCCGAGATGGTCGCGATACCAGGCGGAAAGCGCCGCCGGATCGCGCGCGCGGATGAATATGCCGCCAACACCAAGTACCTTGCCGCCCGCCATGACCTGTCTCCTGCCTTGCCATAGTTTGCACGCAGGCTAGAGCCTTGCCGGAACGCAGGAAAGAGGACCCCGCCAGAGCATGACCGCGCGCCGCATCGGGCTCCTCGTCGGACTGGCCGGCTTCCTGCTGACGTTGCTGTTGTCTGCGCCCGCCGGGATGCCCGGCCCGGCATGGACCGTCGCGGGCCTTGTCTGGCTGATGGCGGCCTGGTGGATGACCGAGGCGGTGCCGCTTTCGGCAACCGCTCTGTTGCCTTTCATCGTGCTGCCTTTCGCCGGCGTGATGACCGCGAAGGATACCGCGAGCGCCTACTACTCGCCGATCATCTTCCTCTTGCTGGGCGGCGCGTTCCTTGCGCTCGCCATCGAGCGCACCGGGCTGCACCGGCGGCTCGCGCTGTTTCTGCTCGAGCATTTGGGCAAGGGTGGCGGGCAATTCCGCCTGCTGCTTGCCTTCATGCTGGCCGCCGCGATTCTGTCGATGCTGATCTCGAATACCTCGACCGCGCTGATCATGATGCCGGTGGCGATGGTCGTGCTGGCAGGCGGCGGCGCGGCGGCATGTGACAAGGACGGGCTTTCGGGAGCGCTGCCGCTCGGCATCGCCTTTGCCGCCTCGATCGGCGGGCTCGGCACGCTGATCGGTTCGCCCACCAATGCCATCGCGGTCGGGCTGATCGATGAAGCGCTTGGCCTGCGCATCAGCTTTGCGCAGTGGAGCATCTTCGGCCTGCCCGCCGTCGCGCTGGGCATCCCGCTCGCGGCATGGCTGATCGCGCGGGTGCAGAAGCTTGGCCAACATCCTTTCGACATGCAGGCGGCGCATGATGCCGTCGATACGCATGGCGCGTGGAGCAGCGCCGAAAAGCGGCTGGTCCCGATCATCGCCCTGACCTTCTTCCTCTGGATGTTCATGCCGCTGATCGCCCCGCTCCTGCCCGCTGGCGCGTTGACCGAGGGCACCGTCGCGGTCACCGCCAGCCTCGCGCTGTTCCTGCTGCCCGACGGCACCGGCAGGCCGCTGCTCGAATGGGACGAGGCTGATCGTGCGCCCTGGGGCGTTCTGCTGATGTTCGGCGGCGGCCTCGCGCTGGCGGCGGGCATGGGCGCATCGGGCCTTGCCGACTGGATTGGCCAGCAACTGCTCCCGCTCGAAGCCTTGCCGCTGATCGTCGTCGCGCTCGCGTTGGTGGCGCTGGTGATCGTCATCACCGAATTCGCCAGCAACGTTGCCACCGCATCGGGCATCATCCCGGTCGTCGCCAGCCTGATCGCGGCGCTCGGCGTCGATCCGTTCCTGCTGGCGATGCCCGCCGCGCTGGCCTCTAGCTGGGGCTTCATGCTGCCCGCAGGCACCGGCCCCAACGCCATCGCCTGGTCGACCGGACGCGTTCAGCTTTCGCGCATGGTCGGCTCGGGCCTGCTGCTCGACCTGTTCGGCGCGTTCATGATCGTCGGTGTCGTCTGGGTCGTCGCCGCGTTCATTTAATCGCCGATCAGCCGAGCTTCCACATCCGGCCTTTCTTCGCCTTCTGCTTGTGCAGGTCCCCGCCGCTGATGCGGTCCCAGAAACGCCCGCCGACCTTTTGTTCGGCATCGTAGGTCACCACGAGATAGTCGCTCAGCTTGCCCGCCAGCGGCTTGTTCTCCATCTCGAAAGTCCAAATTTGGTGTCGGCCCCGGATGTCCTCGGTCAGCACCGACTTGACGAAGGCATGCGGCACCGGAACGTCGATGCCGTACTCATCCTCATCGTCGCCGATAGTCTCGACCGGCACACCGAAGTAGAAGACCGGGCAGGTCAGCACATAGGTTTCGAGCACATCCTCCTGCGCATCGAGCTTCCTCACCGCCATTTCCAGATCGCGCCAGATGCGGCGATTGAACTGCTGGTTCTGCGGCGACATGTTCGAGAGCAGGAAAGTCTCGCTGTTCTGGATCTCGGTGTTTATCTTGTTGGCGCTGGCAACTAGGTGGCCGCGATCGTAACCACTGCCCCTGAACGCCCCCAGCCCGGCGCGAAACCGCTCGGGAATGCGGGTATCGGCGCGGAAATTGTCGAGCCGCTCGATCGGGGTGAGCAAGTCGTCGACCAGCTTGCGTTCGCGATCGACAATTTCCAGCGTCCATTTGGCCTGCCGGAAATACCACGAGTAGCCGATGGTAAAGTGCCGCCCGGTCAGGATCTGGTCACAAACCGGCGCGCCGTATCGCAATTCTGGCTGCATCTGGAACGGATCGTTCATCGTTCGACTCCCGCTTCGATCATTTCTGTCTGACCATAGTAACGCACGGCGCGTTTTATTGCACAAGTCTTTGACACCGCCCAACCCTTGAACCGCCGGAACGAGAGCGGTATTTCAGGCGTTGCAATCCGGCGACCGGCGGAGATGCGTTCCTGCGGAGGTTAGGAACGGGTGCCCCGGCAGCCAGACACAAGCTCCTGCCTTCCTGGGAGCGCGAAGCAGAGGAAGGACCGGTCGATGACCGACGCAATCGATTCCGCCGACACCCCCACCCCGCGCCGCAAGCCCAAGCGCGAAGCAACCGCGATTGGCGGGCACCAGCTCAAGCCCAGCACGCTGATGATGGGCCACGGCTATGATCCCGCACTTTCCGAAGGATCGCTCAAACCCCCGATTTTCCTGACTAGCACCTTCGCATTCGAGAACGCCGCAGCGGGCAAACGCCATTTCGAAGGCATCACCGGCATCCGCGAAGGCGGAGCGGAAGGCCTCGTCTATTCGCGCTTCAACGGGCCGAACCAGGAGATCCTCGAAGACCGACTGGCAATCTGGGACGGAGCCGAAGACGCGCTGTCCTTCTCCAGCGGGATGACCGCGATCTGCGTCATGCTGCTGGCGCATTGCCGCGCTGGCGACGTGATCGTGCATTCCGGCCCGCTCTATGCCGCCTCCGAAGGCTTCATCGCCAAGGTGCTGAGCAAGTTCGGGGTCGACTATTTCGACTTTCCGGCAGGAGCCACTGCCGAAGAATTCGAGAAGGTGCTGGGCGAAGCCAAGTGCCATGCGGGCAAGCAGGGCGGCAAGGTGGCGATGATCTACCTCGAAAGCCCGGGCAATCCGACCAACGCGCTGGTCGATATCGAGATGGTGCGCGAGGTTCGCGATGCGAAGCTCAAAAAGCCCTGCCCGATCGCCATCGACAACACCTTTCTCGGTCCGCTCTGGCAGCGCCCGCTGGAGCATGGCGCGGACATCGTCGTCTATTCGCTGACCAAGTATGTCGGCGGGCATTCGGACCTCGTCGCGGGCTCGATTGCCGGGGCGAAGCAGTGGCTCGATCCGGTGCGCGCATTGCGCAATACGATGGGGGGGATCGCCGATCCCAATACAGCCTGGATGCTGCTGCGCAGCCTCGAAACTGTCGAACTCAGAATGCAGCGCGCAGGCGAGAACGCGGCAAAGGTCTGCGAATTCCTGCGCGGGCACCCAAAGGTCGAAGGTCTGGGATACCTCGGCATGATCGAGGATGCGCGCCAGCGGGACATCTACGACCGGCATTGCCTCGGCGCGGGGAGCACCTTCTCGCTGTTCCTTAAAGGTGGCGAGGCGGAATGCTTCCGATTCCTCGATGCGCTCAAGGTTGCAAAGCTGGCCGTGAGCCTCGGCGGCACCGAAACGCTCGCCAGCCATCCCGCCTCGATGACGCATCTCTCGGTCCCCGACGCGCGGCGCGAGATGCTGGGTATCGGCGACAATCTGGTGCGCATCAGCATCGGCATCGAGGACGCAGGAGACCTGATCGCCGATTTCAAACAGGCGTTGGGGAAGGTTTAGCTACCCGCCTCGATTGCCAGCAGGTGGGAGGTGCACGCGCGACAATCGCTGCTGCCGAAGCCGGGAAGCGGATAATGCGAGCCGGGAAGTGCCGCGAGCCGCGCGGTGAGATCGCATTCGTTGCCGCCGGGAAAGGCAAGCACCTCGATGCTGCTGGCGGCGAGGGTCAGCGCGTCGACATGCCAGTGCGGCTTCTTGTCCTTGCGCAGATGCCGGCGCAGCCGCGCGGCGATCCCGCCGGGGCCGTTGGCGCTCCCTGCATAGAGATAGCGGCCCGGTGGCAGGGTGGCCTTTACCGGGCGGGCTATGACCAACGGCGAAGCGAGGTCGATGATGAGGATATAGGCGCCCTTGGAGACAGGCGCATCGATCATCCCCGCCACTCGCGGCGTTCTTCGGCCTGTTTGAGCACGTCGTAGGCGAGTTGGTACGCCTGAAACAGATGCGCGGCTTCGGCATCGCCGGGCTTGACGTCGGGGTGGACCTCTTTCGCTTTTGCGCGCCAGGCCTTTTTCACCTCCTCGAACGTCGCGTCGATTTCGAGTTCGAGAAGGTCCAGCGCGCGCATCTCGTCGCGGGTGCGCGAGCCGTCGCCCGAATCGGCCCAGCCGTAATGCGCGGATTCGCGGTATCCGGCGTTCTCGGTCTTTTCGGCAGCCTCGCGCTGAGCGGCTTCCTCCTTGTCGAGCCCGGCGAAATAGTCCCAGCCCTTGTTGTATTCGGCGGCGTGCGTCTGGCAGAAATACCAGCGGTCGGGATTGTTCGGCGATTTCGGCGCGGGGCAATCGCCCGGCTCGGTGCAGCCTGCCCGGTCGCAAAGGCGCACGGTCGCGGCCTCGCGACTACTTTCGTAGCCACGCCAGCGCGGGAAACCCCAGTCAAGAGAACGGCGAGCGCCTGCCATAGGCCCTGAATAGGCGCGCGGCGCTGGCCCGCGCAAGCCCCGCGTTTCGGTTTAGGCGTCATTAAGGACAGGTGGTTTATTGCGCGCCGCAGTATAGAAATACTGCATTGCAGCACGATGATTCGCGTGCCAAAGGTAACCTAGTTTAGGATTTCGAGGGCTTCAATGAGCGACAAGCTCGCAGTTTCAGCCAGCATCTCCGTGCTGATGATGTCGATCTGGGTGCTGTTCGGCACCGAGGCCGCAACTGTGCCGCTCGCCCCGGTCGAGATCGAGGTGCCCGCCGCTGCGCAAAGCCCGATCGCAAGCCCGGTGCAGATCCTCTCGTTGCCGAACTGACGGTCGCGCCGTCCACAAAGTCCCAAAATCAAAAAGACCCACTTCCGTTCGTGTCGAGCGAAGTCGAGACACGTCTCGCTGGCGTGTCTCGACTTCGCTCGACACGAACGGGGAATGGTTAGGCGAACTTCACGTTCCGCTTAGTCGATCACCACCGTGACCGCGCGGCGGTTCTGTGCCCAGGCGTCTTCGTTCGAACCGAGCGCGACCGGGCGTTCCTTGCCATAGCTCACGGTCGTGATCCGGCCCGCGTCGATGCCAAGGCTGACGAGATAGTTCTTGGCCGCATTGGCGCGGCGTTCGCCCAGCGCCAGGTTGTAATCGCGCGTGCCGCGTTCGTCGGCATGGCCTTCGATGGTGATGCGCTTGGCCGAATACTGGCCGAGGAAGCCCGCCTGCTTGGCCAGCGCGGCGGCATCGGCCGAATCGATGTTGAAACGGTCGGTGTCGAAATAGATCGTGTCGTCGCCCATCATCTTCGCGATGAAATCGGCCTGGCTGCCGGGCACGACCGCGCCGAGCGAGCCGTCGTTGGTGCTCGTCGTCGTCGATGGGCCGGGCTGCGGCGGCAGTTCCTTCGGGGCCTTGCTGGCACAAGCGGACAGCGCGAGCGATCCGGCGGCGAGCGCCAGCACGGGCAGGGTCTTCGTCATAGCGGGCATTGGCACTCTCCTTCTTGCGGTATCTGTATCAAATCACTGGATTGTCGCGGGTTCCCGGTCTGTGCAAGTGTGAACAGATCCGCTCAGGGACGGACCGGCCCCCATGCGGGATCGGACGCGCCGACCGGCGTCGGCAGGCGGCGCTCATTGCGGCCCGTGAGGTCCACCTGCCAGAGCGAGGTCAGCCCCGAATTGCGCTCGGTGCGAAAGAACTGGATGATGCGGCCATTGGGTGCCCAGGTCGGGGCCTCGTCCTGCCATGCATTGGTAAGGTAGCGCAGGCCGCCCCCGCCCGGGCTCATCACGCCGATGCGAAAGTTGCCCGCCATGTGGGTGAAGGCGATCTGATCGCCGCGCGGGCTCCATTCGGGTGTCGCCGCGCGCCCGCCGAAGAACGAGATGCGCTTCTGGTTCGATCCGTCGACGTCCATCACATAGACCTGTTGCGAGCCCGATCGGTCAGACTCGAACACGATGCGGCGGCCATCGGGCGAGAACGATCCGCCGATGTCGATGCCCGGCGCGTTGGTCAGCCGCTGGCTTTCGCCGCCATTGGCGGAAATGCGGTAGATGTCGGTGTTGCCGCTCACCGCCATCGAATAGAGGATCCACTTGCCATCGGGCGACCAGCGCGGGGCGAAGGTCGGGTTCGAACTGCGCGTGATCAGCCGCTGCGTGCCCGCCGCAACGTCATAGACATAGATCGACGGGCTGCCGTTGAGATACGAGAGGTACAGGATCGAGCCATAGTCGGGCGAATAGCGCGGCGTCAGCGCGGTCGCCTGCCCGCTGGTCAGGTATTTGTGGTTGGCCCCGTCCGAATCCATCACCGCGAGCCGCTTGACCCGGCGATCTTTCGGCCCGGTTTCGGCGATATAGGCGATGCGGCTGTCGAAGAACGGCGATTCGCCGGAGAGCCGCGAATAGACCATATCTGCGCAGCGATGCGCCGCCCGGCGCCAGTCCGCCGGACCAACAACCCATCCGGCCTTGGCCAGTTCCTGCTTGAGCAAGACGTCGTAAAGGTAACAGCCCACCGCGAGGTTGCCATCGCCGGCGGCACGAACATAGCCCTGCACCAGCATGTCGGTGCTGCGCAGCGACCAGGTCGGGTAGTCGGGCGAAGTCACCTGCCCGAACGAAGGCTGCGGCAGGCCGCCCGGCCCCGAAGGCTTGAACAGGCCGTTGTTGCGCAGATTGTCGGCGACGATCTGCGCCAGCGCGCGGCCCAGCGCGGCAGTACCGCCCGCGTTGGTGCGCGTCGGCGTATCGCGGTCGGTGGCGAAGGTGGTGATGGCGATGCCGAGGTCTTGCCATTCGGATTCGTCGGTGACGGTGCCGGTCAGCCCGCCCTCTTCCTCGGCGACCGGCTCGGCCTCGATCGGCTCATCCTGCGCATGAGCGGGCGCGGCAAGGAGCAGCGCGATGGCGGCGGCGAGCGGGGCGAAAAGCGATTGTCTCACTGCGAGAGTCTCCGGTCGAAATTGAACGAGGTGATGCGCTTCCACCCCTCATAGTATTCTGCGGGCAAATCGAACGGCGCGGCAAGCTGGACCGCGCGGATCGCCTGTTCGGCATGGCGCGAGGCCTGCGCCGAATTGACCGAGTTGACGCCGGTCTGCCTGACAACGCGCGGCGTTCCGGAAAGGCTGCCGTCCTTGTTGAGGCTCCACGACAGGACGGTGACGATCTTTTCGACCTCGGGGCCTTCGGGTGCGGCCCAGTGCGGCTTGAGTTCGCGCGAGATCTGGCTCGAGAGTGCCGAGCGCACCCGCCCGGTGATCGCGGCGGCCTGACTGGATGAAGTGCCGGAGGCCGATGCGGAGCGAGAGCCATCGAGAAAATCGCTGCCCACGCGGCTCGCGCCCGAGGGGCGGCTGCTGGAGGAGGACGAGCGGCGGGTGCTCGAGGACGACGAGGACGATGACGACGAGCCCGAGATCAGGTCGGCCATTGGATCGGCGGCGGGCGCGGAGCGGCGCGGGGTCGTGGTGGTCCGCCGCGTCGGTGCGGGAGCGGTGCGGCGCGTGGGCGCAGGCGCAGCGCGCGGTGCCGGAGCGGGAGCTGCCCTCGGTGCCGGGGCAGGCCGCGTGATCGGCGTAGCAACCGGCGCGGGCAGCGGCACGGGGACCGGCAGCGGCAGGTTCTCGATCAGCTCAGCAGGCGCAGGCTCGCCCAGCGTCGGGGCAACCGCGCCTTGCGAAGCGGCCTGCGGTTCGGGCGAGGAGGAGACCAGCCCGACCTCGTCGCTGATCGTCACCTCGATCCGCTCGGGCGGCTTGACGATATCGCCCGAGGGCGCGCGGTAAAGCAGGACAGCAAGCAGCGCGGCATGGCCCAGCACCGAAACGGCTAGGCCAAGTCCTTCTTCCCTCGTGAGCGAAGCCGTCGCCATCCTGCCTGCCTATGGCTCGCCGTCTGAACCGTCGCTGACCGGCGGCGGGGCAAGGTCGATCGAGGGCGCGGGCGCGTCGCTGGCGGCACTGGACGCTTCGGCAGCAGGCACTCCCTCGCCCGGCGCGGCCGCGCTGGCGTTGGTCACGAGCGAAATCGCGGTGATCCCGGCACGGTTGAGCTCGCCCATCACGCCCATGACCGCGCCATAATCGAGCCCCTTGTCGGCGCGCAGGGTGACCAGCGGAAGCTTGCGATCCGGCCCCATCGGCAAGGCCTGCAACCGCTCGGGAAGCTGTGCCAGCGTCAGTGCTTCTTCGTCGAGGAAGATGCCCCCATCGCGGTCAAGGCTGATCGTCACCTGCTTGGGGTCTTCGGACAGCGCCTTGGCGCGGCTGTCGGGCAGGTCAATCGGCACACCTGCGGTCAGGAGCGGCGCGGTGACCATGAAGATGATGAGCAGCACCAGCATCACGTCGACAAACGGCGTGACATTGATCTCCGCCATCGGCGCGCGGTGCTTGCGGCGGCGCGAGCGCCCCCCTGCCCCGCCCGCGGTCGAGATCGCCATCAGCCTTCCTCCAGCCGCGAGGAAATCACCGCGTGGAAACGGTCGGCAAAGCGCTGCAGACGCGCCTCGAAGCTGTTCACCTTGTGCGAGAAGCGGTTGTAGGCAATCACCGCCGGGATCGCGGCGAAGAGGCCCAGCGCGGTGGCGAAGAGCGCTTCGGAAATGCCCGGCGCGACCACGGCGAGCGAGGAGTTCTGCTGCTGGCCGATCTGGAAGAAGCTGTTCATGATGCCCCAGACGGTGCCGAACAGCCCGACGAAAGGCGCAACCGCGCCGGTCGTCGCGAGGAAATTGAGGCGGCTGGCAAGGTTATCCGCTTCCTCGGCCACCGACATGTCCATCGCCGCCGAAATCCGCTGGCGCGCGCCGTCGAGATCGAACTTCTCGGACGAAACAGAGCGCTGCCACTCGTCCACGCCCGCCAGAGCGACGCGCGAGGATGGCGTGTTCGCCTGCGCCCGCTCACCGCGCAGCGAGGCATAATTGTTGATCTTCCAGAACTCGCGCTCGTACTTGTCGCACTTGCGCTTCAGCCCGGCGAGACGCATCGAAAAGCCGACGATGATCGCCCAGACCCAGATCGCGACCAGCACCAGCCCGATCATCACCACCTGCACCACGATATCGGCATCGAGGAACAGCTGGACCGGGTTGAGCCGGTCGGACGCGCCGCCGGAAAGCGCCTGCAATGCGTTCATTTCTATTCCTTATCCTTCCTCACGCGGGGCCAGAGAGGCAAACGCGGCGAGCCAGTCTTCGGGCTGGCGGCGCGGCCTGCCGTCCGGCCCGACAAAGCCCAGCCTGATTTGCGCCTCGTTGATGACGCGATCCTGAACCTTCGCCACCTGATGGAGCCTGACGCTGGCCTTTTGAACATCCGCGACGCGGCTTTCCACCGTCACGACATCGTCGAGCCGCGCGGGCCCTGCAAATTTCATGTCGAGGTGGGCGACGACATAGGTTCCGGTCGCGTCATCGAGCGCCTGCCCCAGCGCAACGCCGAGCAGCCGCAGCATCTCAGTCCGCGCGCGCTCGTACCAGCGCAGGTAATTGGCGTGATAGACGATCCCGCCCGCGTCGGTGTCCTCGAAATAGACCCGGAACGCGCAGCGGTGGACGCCGTCCGCGAAACTGCCGGAGGATGGATCGGGAGAGGCGGTCATGGTGGCGCGCTGTTTACGCGCAGGCGCGACGAGTTGAAAGCGGGGAGTGAATCGGGTGGTCGATGCAGGGACTCGGTTCAACGATCCTCCCTGTCGCGCAGCGATGGGGAGGTGGCAGACGCCGCAGGCGGCTGACGGAGGGGCAATGACGCACCGGCCCCTCCACCACGACACCTGCGGTGTCGCGGTCCCCCTCCCCATCGCCCGCGGCGACAGGGAGGATCAGGCTGCTTATCGACCTTTCGTCAAGACGCCTCTGGTCTGGAAGAGTTCGGCGCACGACCAGTGCGCCGCAAGGGCGACCGCCCGCCCGCAGGTGCCCCATAGCGAAGCGGAGGGAACAGCACCGAGGACGCCCTCGCGGATGCGCGGGCATGATGCTCAGGAATCTGGAATCATCTGAAAGAACTGCCGCCCGCCGAAGATGTGGACATGCAGGTGCGGCACTTCCTGATGGCCGTTCCCGCCCATGTTGACCATCAGGCGATAGCCCGGCCCGTCGAGCTCAAGCTGGCGCGTGACATTGCCGACCGCGCGCATGAACGCGGCGATTTCGCCATCGCCTGCCTTCGCGGTGAAATCGTCCCAGCTGACATACGGCCCCTTGGGGATCACCAGCACATGCACCGGAGCCTGCGGGCGAATGTCATTGAAGGCCAGCGCCGCCTCGTCCTCATAAACCTTGTCGCAGGGCAGCTCGCCGCGCAGGATTTTCGCGAAGATGTTGTCCGGATCGTACGGCGCACGCGGGTCGATGGGCATGGGTAGTCCTTCAGCTTTTCCGGGAGGCTTTTTCGGCAATGCCCGAGGTGCCTTCGCGCCGGTCGAGTTCGGCGAGCACGTCGGCAAGCGGCACGTCCTTGTGGCCGAGCAGCACCATGAGGTGAAAGATCAGGTCCGCCGCCTCGCCGACCAGCGCGGCCTTGTCCTGCACCAACGCGGCAACGATTGTCTCGGTTGCTTCCTCGCCCAGCTTCTCGGCGATCTTGGGCAGGCCCTTGGCATTGAGCTTCGCCACATAGCTCGATTCGGGATCGGCGGCGCGGCGCGCGGCGATCGTGGCTTCGAGGCGCAGGAGGGTTGTCTCGTCGGTCATCGCCGCCAGCCATGCTGCGGCGAGCCGGTCGGGTCAAGCGCCCCGGATCAATCCTTGGATTTCTTGAACGCCAGCCGCCTGCCAACGATCAGCCCGGCAAGCCCGAGCGAGATCAGCGTCACCGGATTGGGTTCGGGCAGGATGAAACTGCCGCCCTGCGCGAATGCAGGCGAGGCAAGCGCGGCCAGAGGCAAAGCCAGCATGGTCCGGATGACATGGTTTTGCATCGTGTGCCCCGTTGCGACCGCCCCGACGCGGGCCTCAATGCCCTGAGTCGCTTGGTCTTGTGCAATGCAGCAGCGAATACACCCTCGCCCGGAAACCGGCCATAGCTGCGGGTCTAACGCATTGTAACAGTCCCGATATGGGGCATGTTTTGGATAGGAGGTCGGCGCCGGATTCAGCTTCGCGCGGGCAAGCCGGCGGCGCGCAGCGCGGCGTGGGCATCGGCGATCGAATAGGTGCCGAAGTGGAAGATCGAGGCGGCAAGCACCGCGCTTGCATGCCCCTGCGTCACGCCTTCGACGAGGTGGTCCAGAGTGCCGACACCGCCTGACGCAACCACCGGGACGGCCACCGCATCGGCAATTGTCCGCGTCAATTCAAGGTCATAGCCAGCCTTGGTGCCATCCCCATCCATCGAGGTGACAAGGAGCTCGCCAGCACCCAGCTCGGCCAGCCGCACGGCATGTTCCAGCGCGTCGATCCCGGTCTCGCGCCGTCCGCCATGGGTGAAAATTTCCCACTTGCCCTGCCCCGTGCGCCGCGCATCGACCGAGGCGACGATGCACTGGCTGCCCATCTTGCTGGCAATATCGGCGACAACTTCGGGCCGCGAAACCGCCGCGGAATTGACCGCGACCTTGTCCGCGCCCGCCAAAAGCAGCTCGCGCGCGTCCTCAACAGTGCGTACCCCGCCGCCCACCGTGAGCGGCATGAAGCAGACCTCAGCGGTGCGACGGACGATATCGAGCAAGGTGCCGCGCCCTTCGTGGCTCGCCGAAATATCGAGGAAGCAAGCTCGTCCGCGCCTCGCCGCGTCATAGGCGCGCGCCTGCTCGACCGGATCGCCCGCGTCGATCAGATCGACGAAGTTGACCCCTTGACCACGCGCCCGTCGGCAACGTCGAGACAGGGAATGACGCGGATGCGGACGGTCATATGTACTCCATACTAGCCCTCTCCCCTTCAGGGGAGAGGGTTGGAGGGCCTTTCGCGCCCTTCCCCCTTCCTGCGGCTAGGCGCTTGGCGCCAAGCCTGCGTATCTCTCCCTGAAGGGGAGAGGAATCATTCGCCCCACCGCAATCGCCTGCGCGAGATCGAGCTTGCCTTCGTAAAGCGCCCGGCCCGTTATCACGCCTTCGATGCCATCCGCCGCATGAGGAGCGAGCGCTTCGATATCGCCAATGTCTTTCACCCCGCCCGAGGCGATCACCGGGATGTCCACCGCGCGCGCCAAGGCCACGGTCGCCTCGACATTGCAGCCCTTCAAGAGCCCGTCGCGACCGATGTCGGTAAACAGCAGGCTGGCGACACCCGCGTCCTCGAAACGGCGCGCGAGATCGACCACCGGCACGTCCGAAACCTCCGCCCAGCCTTCGGTCGCGACCATGCCGTCGCGCGCGTCGACCGCGACGACCACCGCGCCGGGATGTGCCCTCGCCATGTCCTTGACGAACTCCGGGTCTTTCAGCGCCGCCGAACCCATCACCACGCGCGCCACGCCGAGCGCCAGCCAGCCTTCGACCGCCTCGCGCGTCCGGATCCCGCCGCCCAGTTGCATCTTTCCGGGAAAGGCCGCGACAATCGCCTCGACCGCCGCGCGGTTCTCGGCCTGCCCCGCGAAAGAGCCGTCGAGATCGACGACGTGCAGCCAGTCCGCCCCCGCGTCTGCAAACAGCCGTGCCTGCGCCGCCGGATCGTCGCCGTAGATCGTCGCGCGGTCCATGTCGCCCTCGGCAAGGCGCACGACCTGTCCGGCCTTGAGGTCGATGGCGGGGAAGATAATCATACGTTGCTGCCCCCTCTCCAGGCTTCGCTAGCCTGCGTGCAGGCAAGCTGCGCCATCCTCTCCCGCAAGGGGAGACGAGGAGCGCTGTGCAATTCCTCTCCCCTTGCGGGAGAGGATACGAAGGCTTGGCGACAAAGGAGCCTAGCCGCAGTTGGAGAGGGGGAAATCATGGTGCCCACTCCAGAAACCGTTCGAGCATCGCGATGCCATAGCGCTGGCTCTTTTCCGGATGGAACTGGACGCCAAGCACATTGCCACGCGCCACCGCCGCGACGAGCCCGCCGCCATGGTCGGTCATCGCGGCGACATCCGACCCGTTCTCGGCATCGAAGAAATAGGAATGCAGGAAATAGGCCTCGCCTCCCTCGATCACGGGGTGATTGCGCGCGTGCGGGGTCAGCGCAACGTCGTTCCAGCCCATATGCGGCACCTTGATCGCCGGATCGGTGCGCTCGATCAGGTGGACCTCGCCCTCGATCCAGCCAAGCCCCGGCGTCTCGCCATGCTCGCGGCCCAGCGTGGCGAGCAATTGCATGCCGACGCAAATGCCAAGGAACGGCGCGCCGCCAACGTGGACGCGCTCGCTCATCGCGTCGACAAGGTGCGGGATGCCGGTCAGCCCTTCGGCGCAGGCCTTGAAGCTGCCGACGCCGGGCAGGACAATGCGGTCCGCCGCGCGCACGACATCGGGATCGGCGGTGACCTTCACGCCCCGTGCCCCGGCGGCCTTCAGTGCGTTCTCGACCGAATGCAGGTTCCCCGCGCCGTAATCGATCAGCGCGACAACTTCAGCCACCTAGCTGCCCCTTCGTCGAAGGCACCGCGTCGCCCTTGCGCGGATCGAGCTCGACCGCCTGCCGCATAGCGCGCGCGAAGCCCTTGAAGATGCCTTCGATCACATGGTGGTTGTTCGAGCCATAAAGCAGCTCGATGTGCAGCGTGATCCCGGCGGCCTGTGCGATCGACTGGAACCAGTGCTCGAACAGCTCGGTATCCATCTCGCCCAGCCGTTCCTGCGTGAACTTGGCATGCCAGACCAGCCAGGGACGGCCCGAAATGTCGAGAGCGACGCGCGCCAGCGTCTCGTCCATCGGCGAATAGGCCATGCCGTATCGCCCGATGCCTGCCTTGTCGCCCATCGCCTCGCTCAGCGCCTGGCCGATGGCGATGGCGGAATCCTCGGTGGTGTGGTGCTGGTCGACATGCAGGTCGCCGTCGATGCGGCAGGTCACGTCGATCAGCGAATGGCGCGAGAACTGCTCGATCATGTGATCGAGAAAGCCGATCCCGGTGGAAACGTCGTACTTGCCGGAGCCGTCGAGGTTCACTTCGACGACAATGTCGGTTTCGTGGGTCTTGCGGGCAATTCTGGCGGTGCGCATCCTTGCGCCTATAGACCGGGAGCGGCGGGAATCAATGCTTCTCGCGCCCTTTTGCGGCAATCGCGCGTGACCGAATTGCAACAGTAATTCCTATGGAAAACCCGGCAAATCCGTGCGATCATCATTAATCGGCGCTTGACGTGCTGCAATGCAACAACCACTTGAGGACCATGAGCGAAACGCCGCCAGACAGCCTGATCCCCTATGACGAGATCGTGCAGGAAGCCCTGCGCGCCGTAGTCGGCCGCGTTCTGGGCGATGTGCAGGACGCCGGGTGCGTGCTGCCGGGCGAGCATCATTTCTACATAACCTTCAAGACCGCCGCACCGGGCGTGGACATCCCCGCCGACCTGCGCGAGCGCTTCCCCGACGAGATGACCATCGTCCTGCAGAACAAGTTCTGGGATCTTAACGTCGACGAAATCGGCTTTTCGGTGAAGCTCTCGTTCAATCAGGTGCCTGCGCTGCTGGTGGTGCCCTTTGCCGCGATCACCGCGTTTGTCGATCCGGCCGTCGATTTCGGCCTGCAGTTCCAGGCGGTCGAGGAATTCGAGGCCGAGGAAGCCCAGACCGAGGAACGCGAAGACCTTTCGAGCATTACTTCCACCGAGGACGGCTCCAACGTCGTCACGGTCGATTTCGGCAAGAAAAACTGAGCGGGCGACCGGTCCGCGGGACGGACAGGATCATGGCAAAGCGCAGCATCAAGAAAAAGATCGAGGACGCGGCCCCTTCGGTCGATGAATTGCGCGGGCCAAGCCCCAATCCCTACACCAACCTGCTGATCGCGGACATTGTCCTGCGCGGCGGCAGTTTCCTTGTGAAGCGCGGCATCGAAAAAGGCCTGCTTGGCGTGAAATACGCGCCGGGCAAGGCGGAAAAGATCATCAAGGGCCGCACGATGGGCGAGGCGCTGATCGGCACCGCCATCGCGCGCATCGCCACACGCTCGGTCCCCGGCGCGATCCTCGTCGGCGGCGGAATGCTCGCCAAGACGCTTTACGACCGCAAGAAGGGCCTTGCCGCGCAGGCCGCCGGGGAGGACAAGCTCGACGCGATGGCCGACAAGGGCGAAGACAAGGACGGCGTGATCCACGAGTCTTGATTTGCCCGCCCTGCCCCGCCATCAGCGGGCATGGCCAGCGACGATTCTTCCCTTTCCAGACTTTCCCGGCGCGGACTGATGTTCGTGCTCTCCTCGCCTTCGGGTGCGGGCAAGACGACGATTTCGCGACACCTGCTCGCCGCCGATGCAGGCATCTGCATGTCGGTTTCGGTGACGACGCGCGCGATGCGCCCCGGCGAGGTCGACGGCGTCGACTATCATTTCGTCGATCGCACCGAATTCGACCGCATGGCAGAGGCCGGAGAGTTCCTCGAATATGCGGAAGTTTTCGGTAACTGCTACGGCACCCCGCGCTCGCAGATCGTCGAGGAGCTGGAGGCCGGGCAGGATTTCCTTTTCGATATCGACTGGCAAGGCACCCAGCAGATCGCCCAGCGCATGCGCGACGATGTCGTGCCGGTCTTCCTGCTGCCGCCGAGCCTTGCCGAGCTGCGCCGCCGCCTGACCTCGCGCGGCACCGACAGCGCCGAGATCATCGCCGGTCGCATGGCGCGAGCGCAGGACGAGATCAGCCACTGGGACGCCTATGACTATGTGCTGGTCAACGACGATGTCGATCTGTGCTTTGCCAAGGTGCGCGAAATTCTCGCGTCCGAGCGGCTGAAGCGCCGCCGCCAGACCGGCCTGATCGGCTTCGTCCGCGAGCTTATGAAGCCTGAGGAATAGCGTCGTTATCCCACCCCGTTCGTGTCGAGCGCAGTCGAGACACGCTGGCATTGTCCTGTTTCGCCGTCTCTCGACTTCGCTCGAGACGAACGGAGGGCTTGGGTGGTTACGCGGTTTGCCGCATTTTGCCCGGCAAAAGACTCGCAACCGTAAAGCAGACCAGATCGCCGCCGAACGAGACCAGCCGGAACAGCGCGGCGGCCACGAAGAGCACCTCTGCGCTTGCCGTCCCGCCCGCGAACAGCACCATCGCCGCCTCGCGAATGCCGAGCCCACCCGGCGCGCCCGGCGTCACGAAACCGGCAAGCCATGCCGCCACGCCGCCGCCAGCCGCCGCGAAGGACAGCGGTGCGCCGAGTAGCGCGACCAACATGGCGATCATCAGGGCCATCACGGTGAAGAAGGCAAAGGCGAGCGCAAAGGCCAGCACCGCGTGAACCGGCGCGCCGCCGCCGATGCGGAGCACGACTATGAGCGCGCCAAGTGCTAACAGACCCGCAAGGAGCGCGGCAACAAGGCCATATCCGCCGAGCATCGCGGGCGGCGCTATCGCGATGCAGAGCGCCACGACTGCAAGCGCAGCGCCAATCATCAGCACGATTTCTGCCAATGCCGCGCGGGCCAGAGCCTTGTCGGCCATCCCTGCGTTGCGGTGTATCATGTGCCGCCCGACGAGATGGAAAACATTGCCCGGAACGTACTTCGCCAACTGCGCCATGCCATAGGCTCGAACCGAGTGGGCGAGACTGACTGGCTCGGCGCGGGCGTGGCTGAGGACGAAATGCCAGCCGATGGCGAGCAGCAGCAGCGAGAGGCCGTAAACCAGCGCCAGCATCGCCACCATCGCCCATGCCCCGCCCGAAAGCCGGATCGCGCCAATCGCGTCCCAATGCTCGCGCGCGACGACGACGAGGAAGACTGCCGAGAGCGCAACGAGCGCCCAGCCAAGGGGCCGGAACAGGGATTCGATGCGCGCGCGGGTGGTCATTGTTGTCTGAGCAGCGAGGTCTGGTCGGGCAGCGGCAGCGAGGGGACGAGACCGCGCAGCACCGTTTCGCCAAGGCCGGAATCGGCAATCGCGGGCCGATAGCGGCGGCGGTGCGAATTATCGAAGACGATCATGCCATTGGGGGCCAGCCGCCCGGCGGCATGGCGCAGGCAGGCCGCCCGCGCGCGCCCGTCGATGACGATCAGGTCGAACTGGCCTTCGTGCGCGTCGATTGAGCGAACGTAGTCGGTGAAAGTCTGCTCGCTGTAGCCCGACTTGCCCGAGCCGCAGCGCTCACCGGGCCGCGCGGTCGCGTCGGCGGGAACGTGCGCCACGGTCGCGTTGCCCAGTTCGGCGAGGCGCGGGGCGGAAAACTCGATCCAGTCCTTGTCATGGTCGACCGAAAGCACCTTGCCCGCACGCTTCGTCAGCCAGACCGTGCTCGCGCCCGAACCATATTCGTAAACCCGCGCGCCGGTGCGCTGGCCGAGGAACTGCTCGACCGCGTCGATGGCGTCATAGGTCCACCAGGGCACATCGAGCCGGATCAGCGCGTCAATATCGTAGATCGCGAAAAGGCTCTGCAGCCAATGCCTGTACCGCTCCTCGCTGACATCGGGCTCGCCATCGAGCAGCCCGGTCGGCGCCATCGCACCTTTCAGCGCGCGCATGACGGAGACATAGCTGCGCTTGCCCAGGATTTCGGCGTGCATCATGTCGTGCTTTCCTTTTCGGTCAGGCCGCAAACCTCGCGGCTGCGCTTTTCGCCAAGCTGTTTGGGCGCGATGAGTTCAAGGCACTGCGCGTCGCTCCACGGCCCGGCCAATGTGCCTTCCGGTTCCATCAGCGTGACGCGGCTGTGCAGGGTCTTGTGAAAGGTGACGAGGCAGCCGCCGATGAGCAGCGCCACGAGCAAGGCGCGCGGCACCATCGGGCGCGCCTCGGGGCGGTTCACCGCTCGCTCGGTCAGCGCGGCGATGCCGAAAATCGCGGGAAAGCCGATCAACGGCCAGATATCGACATGATAACGCAGCGTGACCGTGGCGTAAGACAGCATGACCGCCGCGCCTAGCGCCGCCGCTGCAGTTCCGGCCAGCGCGGGCAGACGCCATGTGCGGCGCTGCGTCAGGCCGATTGCCATCAGCAGCATCCAGACTGGCCAGAGCCAGAGCGTGCCAACCTTGGCTTCTTCGACACGGACATAGCCGGTCGGCGAAACCAGCTGCTCATGCCAGCCATCGACCGCCGCAACGGCTCGCGTCGATTCCGCTTCGGAAGGCGGCTGGACCAGGTAGATCATCAGGTTGCCGGGAATGCGCAGTGCGTTGAAGCGGCCATGCTCCTCGAAGGTCTTTGCGCGGCGGCCCTCAGGGTCTTCATCGCCCCAGTAGACCATGCCGTATTGCAGCGATTTGTCTTGAAAGCTCCCGTGCATGCGAGTGGCATCGTCGAAGCGGGCAGCATTGCTGGCGATCAGCGCGAGGCCGAATGCGCCGAGGATCACGCCTGCAACGCCGATCCGCTGCCATTCGGCGAGGCGGCTCTTGAGGAAAAGCGGAGCACCACCAGCCCGACGCCAAGGTATAGCCCCAGCGCGAGGTGCGGCCTTGCATGGACCATCAGTCCGGCCAGCACCGCCAGCGGGATCAGCGCGCGCCTTGCATCGCTAAGGCCGAAAGCCATGCGCGCAACCAGCAGCATGAAACCGCCCGCCAGCGCATAGGCCATCGCAATCGCTTCGTTGAACAGCGTCCCGCTCGCGACAAGGATCAGCCCCGGCGCGCCGAACCAGACCGCCAGCGCCATGCCCAGCGCGACCAGCCGGCGCGACTTCAGCGCCTCACCGCCCGCCTGCACGAAGGCCAGCCAGAACGCGAGGTGCCATGTGGCATTGCCGAGCATGGCCCAAAACCAGATCGAGAGGCCCGACAGCCATGTCGTCGGGAATTCGACGAAGGGCGCAAACGGCAGGCGCGTGAGCAGCGGGCCAAGCCCGTGATAGAGGTATCCTGTGCCATCGGGCGTATAGTGCCCCTCCACCCGCAGCTCGCGCACCGGCAGGTTCCAGCGCCCGTTCAGCAGCGCCTCGGCATAAACGTCGTAAAGGTTCTGCCCGATAAAGGCATGCGGCGGCGAGAAGACAACGCCCAGCGCCATGCCGAGCATCAGCGCCGCAGAGAATGCGATGATCGCCTTTGCCGCAAACGGCTGTGTCACTTGCGCGCGCTTTCCGCGTCGATCTTGCGCAGGCGCTCAAGGCACTCTTCGGAGATGCGGCGGTTGGTTGCGATGGCGTCGGACAGGAACGCGATGACCGTGGTGATATAGCCCATCGAGACGAACAGGCTGCCGATCACCAGCGACTGCACCTTGCCGTCGCCCTCGCCGATCATGAAGAAATAGAGGAACCGCAGGATCGGCACCATGCCGATGAGCGATGCGGCTATGCCCAGCGTCAGAAAGGCATTGAGCGGGCGATACATGAAATAGGAACGCAGGATCGTGACGACCTGCTTGCGCAGGAACGATCCCATCGACTTGAACAGGCGCGAAGGGCGCGTTGCCGAATTGGTCTCGACCGGCACAGCGACGACCGTGAGCCCGTTCTGCCCGGCATGGATCAGCGTTTCGGTGGTGTAGCTGAAGCTCGTCATCACGTTGATCTTCAGCGCGGCCTCGCGGCTGTAGGCGCGGAAACCGGAGACGGCATCGGAAACCTCGATCCCCGAAAGGTTCTCGACCACGGCGGTGCCGACCTTCTGGAGCTTGCGCTTCAGGACGGAGAATTCGGGGTTTTCGCTCGGGTTGCGGTCGCCGATCACGACATCGGCGCGGCCTTCGACGATGGGTTTGACGAGGTCGACGATATAGCGGCCCGGATACTGGTGATCGCCATCGGTGTTGACGATGATGTCCGCACCCTGCGCCAGCGCGTTGTTGATCCCCGCCTGGAAGGTGCGCGCCAGTCCCTTGTTCGACTTGTTGCGCACGATGTGATCGACGCCGTTCGCCAGCGCGACCTCGACCGTGCGGTCGGTCGAGCCGTCGTCGATAATCTGCACCTCGATCGAGGAAACGCCGGGAATTTCGCGCGGCATGTCGTCAAGGACGGCCTTGAGCGAGTCCTCTTCGTTAAAGCAGGGGATCTGGACAATCAGCCGGAGCCCCTCGCGCGCGGGCGCAGAGAGCGGGGCGTCGGCAGCCCGTATGTCCTTGTCGATAAAACTCATTTGTCCGGCCTTCCCGCGCATTTCGGGGCCTCGGAATGGGTCGTCGTCACGGCCCGGAATGCCCCTTCAAGGCCGGTCTGCCAGATCATGGTTAACGAAAACCTACCCGCGCCGCGCAAACCGGCGGCCTGCGCGGTCTTGCCCTTCGCGCGCGCGGGCGATAGGCGCTGCGGCGAACACCGATCCAGGAAACAGGAAGCCAACGCCAATGTCAGACCTCCAGACCGCCATCGATGCCGCATGGGAAGCCCGCGCCGACGTCACCCCCGCGAGCAGCGACGTGCGCGAAAAGGTCGAGGCGGCACTGGCGATGCTCGATGCGGGCGAAGCGCGCGTGGCCGAGCCGGACGGCAACGGTGGCTGGACAGTCAACGAATGGCTGAAAAAGGCGGTACTGCTCTCGTTCCGTCTCAACGACAACGCGCCGATGGATTACGGCTCGGGCGGCGCCCCGGCCTACGACAAGGTGCCGCTCAAGTTCGCCGGCTGGGACGAAGCGCGCTTCAAGGCCGCCGGTTTCCGCGTGGTTCCGGGCGCGGTCGCGCGCGGCGGCAGCTATATCGCCAAGGGCGTGGTGCTGATGCCCTCGTTCGTCAACATCGGCGCCTATGTCGACGAAGGCACGATGGTCGACACCTGGGCAACGGTCGGCAAGAACGTAGCCATCTCGGGCGGCGCAGATCGGCGGCGTGCTTGAGCCGCTGCAGGCCAACTCGGTGATTATCGAGGACAATTGCTTCGTCGCGCGCTCGAAGTGGCCGAAGGCGACTGCCGGCGAAGGTTCAGGTGCTCTCGATGGGTGTCTATATCGGCGCGTCGACCAAGCAGCATCGTCGACCGTGCGACGGGCGAAGTCCACATGGGCCGCGTGCCGCTTATCGGTGGCCTTTTTCCGATCGCTGCCCGGCGCTGCCGCCTGACGGCACGCCCGGCCCTCGCTCTGGCGCCGTTATCGTCAAGACGGTCGATGCGCAGACCCGCTCGAAGACCGGAATCAACGAACCCTGCGCGATTGAGGCCTTTGTCCGCGCGATACGTGGATGAGACCTCTTCCCAAAGGCCATGCCGGAACAGGCGGTGATCTGCGCGTTTTAACACAAGACGCAACAGACACGCCAGATCAGGAGGCCTTTATGGAACGCCACGGAGAAGAAATTCACGTCGATGAAACCGAAGCAAGCGGGGGCGTGAAGAAGCACGGTGTGCGCTATGTGCTGCTTATCAGCCTGGTGCTCGCCATCGGCGTGCTCTCGCTTATCTGGATCACAGGCGCACTCACCAGCACTGACGATGCGGGCAGCTACGACGACACGCGCGCCGCCGGAGGCATCGGTGGAAGACGCGATCTCGACCACCGACGAAGCAACCATCGTGCCGCCGACGGTCGACACTGCCGATGCGCCTGCCGCCGTGGCGGATTAACCGGGCGAGACAATCTTGCAGTGACAATTCCGGGGCAGCCGCGCTAACCTGCTCCGCGCGATGACATGGTTCCTGCTAGCCAAATTTGCGCTTTCGACCGCGATGCTGCTGATCTGCGTTGCGACGCACGGTCTCGGCCTGTTCGGCCTGACGCAGGCGCTGCGCACCGAGCGCAATATCGAGCGGCTCGAAAATATCACCGCGCTTTCATTTCGCGGCGCAGTCTTCACCTTCCTTGTCGTGCTGCTCCTGATCGCGGTGCATGGCATAGAGATCTGGGCCTATGCGCTCCTTTACCTTCCATCGGCGCGGTCTCGGGGCTTGAGGAAGCGATCTATTATTCGACGTATTTCATTCCACTGTCGATGGCCACGACGAACACATGGGCCCTCGACTGGTGCCGCTCGGCGCGCTGAATCGATTGTCGGGATGATCATGATCGGCTGGTCGACCGCGTTCCTGTTCAGGATCCTCGGGCCGCATCGACCCGGCATTGACGGTCAGCAATGCGCCTGCCGCCCGACCACCAAATCGACGATATCGTTGGTGGCCGGGCGGGGAGGCGCGGGGCGGGCGGGGCGGAGGTATGTGCCTCACGGTACCGGCGTTTCAATCGGCGGGATCGCCCCGGCGAGACCGTGCGTAAGCCTGACCGCCTTCATAATCTGCATCATATTGACGTTGGCGATCTTTTTCAGGTCCGCCCTTCGTAGCGGCCACGCCGCGCCAGTTCCGGCCGAAAAAGCGCAGGATAGCCGGTGACGTCTTCCATACCGACTGACCTGTGGCCATGCCGCCATAGTCGCCGCCGATGCCGATGCGGTCGAACTTCGCGACCTTGCAGGATATGGTCGATATGAATGGCCATCTGCGCCACCGTCGCGGGGGCATGGCGTTGGCCTCGTCCCAGATATCCATCCCGGCCTGCACCTTTTCCGGCTGCCCCTGCTACAAAGCCAGCCGAGCCGCGCCTCTTCCGCCTTGCGATTGGCAAGCCAGACGCGCAGCTCTTCGCTCACGAATGCGGGATAGGCGATGGCCATTACGATCCCGCCATTAACCCTTGAGCCGCGCCAGCACGTCGTCGCGCACATTGCGCGAATCTCCGTTGATCGCGAGCGCGCCCGAATGGCCAGATCACCGGCGCGCGCGATATCGAGCGCTGCGTTCATCGCTTCGGCATTCACATGGCTGAGATCGACGATCATCCCGATGCGGTTCATCTCGCGCACGACCTGCTGGCCGAATTCGCTCAGCCCGCCATGCATCGGCACGTCATCGGCGCTGTCGGCCCAGGGCGTGTTCTTCGAATGCGTCAGCGTCATGTAGCGCACGCCAAGGTCATGCATCTGGCGCAGCACGGCGAGGCTGGAGCCGATGGAATGGCCGCCTTCGATCCCCATCAGCGAAGCGATCCGCCCGCGCTTCATCGCCCGTTCGACATCGGCGGCGGTGAGCGCGAGTTCGAGATCGCGCGGGTTCTGGGCGATCAGGCGTTTGGTCACATCGACCTGCTCGATCGTCGCCTGCACTGCCTCCGGCTCGGTGAGAGCGGCGGAGACATAGACCGACCAGAACTGTGCCCCGACGCGCCCTACGCGCAGGCGGGCGATATCGGTGCGCATCGTCCGGCCGCGCCATGAGCCGCCATCGCCGCTGGTATCGCTGGTGTCGTGGAACGAAATCGCCATCATGTTGGCAAAGCGCCCGCGTAGCTGGATCGGCACATCGTTGTGCCTGTCCCATACCGGCGCTTCACGCAGCGCGGCTTCGGCGACCTGTTCGGGGGTTCGCGCCAGCGCCGGTGTGGCGGTTACGGCCAGCGCCAGCGCGGCAAGCAACAGGGCGGATTTCTTCATGGCGACCTCATGCATTTGTCGAGGCCACGAAAGGCGATCAGGCGCGGTTTGGCAAGGGGGCCATCATTGGTCCGCGTCGAGCATCGCCAGCGCATCGCGCAGTTCCGCCGGGTAGCGATTGCGCGTCACCGATTCGAGCGTGCGCCGCCCCGCGCGGCCCGAACGCCCGGCCACACGCAGGACATAGGCGGTGCGCTCGGCATAGATCGCCTCGATCAGCGCGCCCGCATCGCCCGCCCCGGCCTTGGCAATGGCGCTCTGGATGATCCGCGCCGCGCCGCCATGCTGCACCGCCAGCGACCAGACGACATCGCGCAAGGCATGCGGGAAGCCATCGAGATCAACACCGGTCTTTGCGCGCACCGCCTTGACCACCGGGTCGTAATGCGTGCGCTTGATGAAGGCGTGCTGCGCTTCGCCGAACGCCTCAGGTTCATTGTTTACAGCGATTTCGCGCCATGCAGCGGAAAAGCCCGAAGAGCCGGGCGCATCACGCAATTCGCGCGCCCATGGCTTGCCTTCGCTGGCAACAAATTTCGCCGCCGTGCCGGTGCGGCTGGCAAGCTGGTAAGTGCCATAGGACACCCCTCCCGGATCGCCCTGCCCCCCCGAAACCGTCCCCGCCCCGCGCCCACCGGACTCATACCTTTCCGAAAGCGCACCGAGTTTACGCTGCGCAGATCTGCCGGCGAGCCCCAGCGCCCGGTCGATGGCGCGGTCGATCCGCGTAACCTCGCCTTGCGTAAACCCGCGCCCGAGAATTTCGCACCTCGTCGAACAGCGTGCGGCGGTCGAAAGCAATGGCATTCATCGGGCTGGTCCTCCTGCGACTCACGAGACGAACGCAGGTGGCACAAAGCCGGGGCTGTAGGACAGCGAATTTAGAGAACCGCCTCCGCCAGCGCGCGATACTGCGGGCCGAGCGCTTTCATGTCACCGCCCATCGCGCCCGAGACGATCTGGACGCACACGTGGTCCGCACCCGCCTCGTGGTGCGCGGCGACCCGCGCGGCCATTGCCTCGACCGCGCCGGTGGCGAAGTTCGCCTCGATCAGCGCATCGGACCAATCCTCGATGTCCTGTTCGGTCAGGCCAAGGCGCAGCCACGAATTGCGGTAGTTGGGCAGCATCCGGTAATTGCTGAGGCCGCCCTCCGCTTTCTCGCGGATTTCTGCCGGGCTGTCGCCGAAGACGACGCCCTGTTCGGGTGCGAGGAGCTTGCCGGGGCCGAGTATCTCGCGCGCCTGCTTCGTATGTTCTGGCGTGACAAGATACGGGTGCGCGCCCGCCGTCAGCTCGCCCGCCAGCGCAAGCATCTTCGGCCCCAGCGCTGCAACGCAGAGGTTCTCGCGCGGCATGCCCGCCGCCAGCGCCGCCTCAAGGAACCCGCGCGTCTTGGCGAGCGGCTTTTCCCATGCCTCGCCGATGATCGGGCCGTGACTGACGCCGACGCCGATCATCACCCGGCGCTGGTGCTCCGCAGGCAGCGCGGCGAACCACGCGGCGACATCGGCAGGCTCGTGCATCCAGATATTGAGAATGCCCGAGGCGATGGTCACTGTCTCGGTCGCGGCGAGCAGGAGTTCGATGTCCTTGAGCACGCCATCGTCGATTCCGCCCGGAACCCAGATTGCACCGAAGCCCATCTTTTCGAGATCGGCGGCAAGGGCATTGCCAACCTCCTGATCGCCAAAGCGCAGTTCCATCGACCAGATGCCGACCTTGCCCAGTTGCGGTGTGGTCATTGTTTCTCTCCCGTACGGTCTGGATCACCTTGCGGTGCCCCGGCCTCGCTCGCAACCCGCTTTCGCTATGCACGATTTCCATCTAACGCGATGGCGATGGAGGAATTCGACTATATCGTTGTCGGCGGGGGCAGCGCCGGGTGCGTGCTCGCGAACCGGCTTTCGGCCGATCCGAAGCGCCGCGTGCTGCTGCTCGAAGCGGGCGGCAAGGATAACTACATCTGGATCAAGGTGCCGGTCGGCTACCTCTACTGCATCGGCAACCCGCGCACCGACTGGTGCATGTCGACCGAGGCCGAGGCGGGGCTGAACGGGCGCGCGCTCAAATACCCGCGCGGGCGCGTGCTCGGCGGATGTTCGTCGATCAACGGCATGATCTACATGCGCGGACAGGCCGCCGATTATGACGGCTGGCGGCAGGCAGGCAATCCCGGTTGGGGATGGGACGACGTGCTGCCCTTTTTCCGCAAGGCCGAGGACCATTTCGACGGCGAGAGCGAATTCCACGGCGGCGGCGGCGAGATCCGCGTCGAGCAACAGCGGCTGCGCTGGGACATCCTCGATGCCTTCCGCGATGCGGCGACCCAATACGGCATTCCCGCAGTCGGCGATTTCAACCGGGGTGACAACGAGGGTGTCTCCTATTTCCAGGTGACGCAGCGTTCCGGCTGGCGCTGGAGCGCGGCGGACGCGTTCCTGAAACCCGTGAGGAGCCGCGCGAACCTCAAGGTTGTGACCGGCGCGCTGGTCGACCGGGTGGAGATTGCCGAGGGCCGCGCGGCCGGTGTGCGTTACCGGCTGGGCAAGACCGAGCATGTCGCCAAGGCAAGCGGCGAAGTGATCCTGTCCTCGGGCGCAATCGGCTCGCCCGCGATCCTTGAGCGGTCGGGAATCGGCGATGCGGCGCGGCTTTCCGGGCTTGGCATCGCGCCTGTTACCAACCTCCCCGGCGTCGGGGCAAACCTGCAGGACCACCTGCAACTGCGCTGCGCGTGGAAAGTCTCGGGCGTCTCGACATTGAACCAGCGCGCGGGCAACCTTTTCGGCAAGGCACTGATCGGGATGGAATATATCCTGCGCCGCACCGGGCCAATGGCGATGGCGCCGAGCCAGCTGGGCATGTTCCTGAAGAGCGACCCGCGCCTCGCCACCGCCGATCTCGAATATCACGTTCAGCCATTGAGCCTCGAAGCCTTCGGCGGCGATCTCGACAAGTTCCCCGCCTTCACCGCCTCGGTCTGCAACCTGCGACCCGCGAGCCGGGGCACCAGCCTGATATCCTCCGCCAATCCCGGCGAGGCCCCGGCGATCCGCCCCAACTACCTCGCCGAAGAAGCCGACCGCCGCACCGCCGCGCAGGCGATCCGGGTGACGCGCGAGATCGTCAGCCAGCCCGCGCTTGCCAGGTACGCGCCCGAAGAAGTCCGCCCGGGGGCCAGCTTCCAGAGCGAGGAAGAGCTGCAGTCGGCAGCAGGCGACATCGGCACGACCATCTTCCACCCCGTCGGCACGGCGGCGATGGGATCGGTGGTCGATGCCGAGCTGCGCGTAGAGGGAATCGCGGGCCTGCGCGTCGTCGATGCCTCGGTCATGCCGACAATCACCTCGGGCAACACCAACGCGCCGGTGATGATGATCGCCGAAAAAGCCGCCGGGCTGATCCTGCGCCAAAAGTAAATTCTCTCCGGAACGGTGGAAACTGCGCTAGTTTCCAAGCAGGCAGTGCTGTAGATTGCAGCGCAGGGAAAAGGATCGCTTTACGGGTTCGCGCAGGGGAGATCATCCGCATGCCGTTTTTCAAAGCGCTGTTGCCGGGCACGGCAGGCACCTTTGTGCTGTCCTTGATCCTGGGGAGCCAACATACCCGGGCCGGCTGGCTCAATGTCGAGCGGCTTACGGTTGAGAGCTTCAGTTTCCACTGGTCATGGCCGCTGTTCATCATCCTGACCGGCCTTGCCTGGCTGATCTTCTGGCTGCTTGAGTGACCGGCGCGGCGGCGCGGCAAGGGCCGGGCGCTTAATCCACCGTCGAATCGAGATTGCCCGTACCCTGCACCAGCGGCCAGAGCACCCCGTCGGCCAGTTTGGTGCAGAAGTACTCGTTGACGTGCGCGATCTTGCCATCGCGGAAGGTCATCGCGAAGCAATAATCGTTGTCGTACTTTTCGCCGCCTGCGGTCACGCCATTGCCCTTGGCCTCGACCAGCACGCGATCACCCTCGGCGGTGGTGCGGATGTCGCTGAACCGCAGGCCTTCGGGCAGGATCGAGGTGAACGCGGCAATCCCGCCAAGCATCATCTCGCGGCTGCGGGTGCCCGCGAAATTGGTTGTTCCCTTGGCAACTGCGACAGCGTCCTCGGCAAGGCATTCGGCGGCGCTTTCGGCATCGTTCGAGCCCATTGCATCCATGAACCTGAGCGCGACGCGCCTGTTTTCTTCACTCATCCAGTCTCTCCCCTGCGGGCCACTCCGGGCCGCTGGGGAAAGGTGCTGGAACCAGAGACCGGAGTCTAGTCTCCGCCGATATTATCGAGCGATTCTTCGGGCGTCAGCACATAGCGCCAGATCGCCGCGCCGATCAGGCCGCCGATCAGCGGCGCGACCCAGAACAGCCAGAGCTGGCTCATCGCCGCCGTATCGGCGAAGAGCGCAGCCCCGGTCGAGCGCGCCGGATTGACCGAGGTATTGGTCACCGGGATCGAGATCAGGTGGATCAGCGTGAGCGCCAGACCGATGGCGATGGGGGCAAAGCCGCCCGGAACCGCTTTCGAAGTCGATCCGAGGATCACGATCAGGAAGCCCGCCGTCAGGATGATCTCGATCAGCAGCGCCGCGTGCATCGAATAGCCGCCCGGCGAAAGTTCGCCAAAGCCATTCGAAGCGAAGCCCCCGGCCTCGAAGCCTGCCTTGCCCGAAGCGATAGCGTAAAGCGCTGCGCCCGCGGCAATCGCGCCGATGACCTGCGCGATCCAGTAGGGGATCAGGTCCTTCCACGCGAAGCGCCCGGCCAGCGCCAGCCCGATCGAGACCGCCGGATTGAAATGCCCGCCGGAAATGCCGCCGACCGCATAGGCCATCGTCAGCACCGTCAGGCCAAACGCCAGCGAGACGCCGACAAAGCCGATACCCAGTTCCGGAAACGCAGCCGCCAGTACCGCCGACCCGCAGCCGCCGAAGACCAGCCAGAAAGTCCCGAAAAATTCCGCAGAAAGATTGCGTATCATGCCTTCCTCTCCTTCTTCTCCGGGAGAGACATGTAAACTCAATTATGGGTGGCAGCGAGAAATAATTGACAAGGCGCTTGTAAATTCGCGCAACAATTTTCGAATTCTGTCGGAATCACAGGCGACTACAGCGCGCCGGGGCGCAGGCATCAGGGGTTTTGCGGTCCCTCGAACGGATGCCGGTCCGAATGCGCGCAACCCTTGCGGGTTTCCTTGTCCAGCTGGACGGTCACGACAAAAGGATAGGTGCGATCCGACATGCCATCCGAGCAATCGCCCGGCGTCACCATCATGTCGAACACGCGGCCTTCAAGCTCGCCGCTGAACGAAAGGCCGCCTCGCCCGGCAAAGCGCTCGACCGTGATCGTGGTGCCCTCGATATTCTCGGGCGTCGACCAGGTGAGCGTCCCGCCCGAAACCGTGCCGCCCCAGAACGGCTCGGTTCCCGAGAATTGCAGCGTCTCATCCTCAGCGATCATCGCGAAGGGGCGTTTGTCCTCGCTGTCACCCGGAACATTGGCGTTGCCGCCGCCCTGGCAGGCCGCAAGCAGCAGCGCGGCAGCAAGTGGCGCAAACCGTTTCACTCGACCAGCTCGACAAGCCGCTCGCGATTGGCGCGCACCCAAGGCAGGTAGTGGCGCAGCGTTGCACCCGTTACTTCGCGGCAAGACCGTCCGAGCTCGCCGCTGCTCAGGGCGCGCAGCCAGTCGCCATGCGCCTCGACCTTTTCGCTGACCATCAGCTGGAATTCCTCGCGCGCGGCCTCGCCGCCGCCAAACAGCCGGGCGATGCGCAGCGGGATCACCATGCTCGCCTCGTTGCCGAGCGCGCAGAGGTCTCGCATGATATCGCCCCAGCCGTCCTGTTCCTCAGCGTTTTCAGGCATTTCGCGTTGCTCCGCCATTGATGGCCCCTTCCTGGTAATCCTGCCGACATGCCTGCGCAAAATATCCGCGCATGGCAAGCTGGTGCTTGCTGCAGGCGTGGAACATATCGCGCCTGCCTTGCGTTTTTGGCGCAAATGGTCCGTAAGGAAAGGCATATGCGGGGCAAAACGCTGTTCATTTCCGCCGGTCTGGGCGGTCTCCTGCTCGGGGTCGCGGTTGCCGCGATCACGCCGACGCGCATGCTCGACTTTGCCAACGAGCCCTGGCGCGGGCTGCTGAAACCAAAGGCCGAGGCGCCGGAAGCTTTGGCGGATGCACCCGATGAGGACGAATACGTCTCCCGGCTCTCGTCGACCTATCACTTCGTCGATGGGCGGCGCGAGCGCGTTTCGCGCCGAGACCGGGAAGCCATTGCGCGGGCCAAGCTGCGCGCGCGGATGAAGCGGCAGGCGCGCGGCAGCCTTGAACGGGTCAGCGGTGCCCCTGCGCCCACTGTGCCCGATCCCGATTTCAAGCCCCTTGGCCTTGCCGATATCGGCATGACGAAGCACGCGCCGCTGCCGCCTCCGCCGCCGCGTGATCCGGTGCGCAAGACCGCCGAGCCTCGCCCCAAGGCCGATATCAACCGCTCGGACCTTGCCACCGGTATCTACTGACCGTCCCGCTCAGGCCAGCCCCAGGAGCACCGTCAGCGTTCCCAGCCCGAGCGACAAGGGTACGCGCAGCCGCATCCACCAGTCCGGGCACGAGGGCGCGATGCGGCGGTCGACCCAGAGGCTGGCGATAATGCCCGCACCAAGTACGATCAGCGACGGCCCCGGCCATTCTGCGCCGAATACCCATGGCACAAATGCCGCCAGCGCGATCAGGCTCGGCAGGACCGAGGCGATCCAGAGCCAGCCCGGCACCCGCTCGCCCTCGCGCATGCGCGATGCGGCGATGCCCCACCACAGCCCGCCGAGGAACGAAAAGATCAGCGCGGCATAGCCAAAGCCGATGGCCAGCGCAGCATAATGCCACTGCGGATCGCCCAGCCATGCCGCAAGCAGGCAGGCCGTTTGCGGCAGCAGACCGGCAAGGCCAAGCCAGCGCGGCCAGAAGGGAATTGTTGTCATCGCCAACGCCTAGCCGCACGAGGCCCAGCGCACCAGATGCCCCAAGGTCGGCAATGGCCGCAATCCGCCGCTCTCGCCAAAGCCGCGCGAACCTGCCAAGGGCTCTGCACAAAGGAGACCCGCGCGATGGCGAGCGACGACGAAGACTATGTTTATGACGAAGAGTCGGGCGAATGGATGCCCGCGTCCGAACTGGCCGAGAAACAGGCTGCTGCCGACACGGTGGAAGTGCGCGATGCCGTGGGCAACCTGCTCGCCGATGGCGATGCGGTGACGCTGATCAAGGATCTCGAAGTCAAGGGTGCGGGGCAGGTGCTCAAGCAGGGGACGCTGATCAAGTCGATCCGCCTGACCGGCGATGCGCAGGAGATCGACTGCAAGTATCCCGGCATCAAGGGCCTCGTCCTGCGCGCCGAGTTTGTGAAGAAGCGCTAGGCGCAGGGTTTCTCGACTACACTCAGAACTTCATCGCGCGGATCACGTTTGCCCAGTCATCGGTCCAGGCATGGGTTTCGGGATCGGTGGCGAGCGGACGCCAGGCAACCCTGGTTGCGCCCGTTACCCGCGCGATATCGGCCTTGTCGCGCATGACGAGGATCCATTTCGAGCGGGTGTGGAAATTGTCGCCCTCGCTCTCCTCCTCGTCGAAACGGATCGTCGCCTGCCAGCCGAGCCGCGCGACGATGCGCGAAACAACCGGCTCAAGCTCGAGATAGCGATTGGTCACATGCACAAGGATCGCGCCGTGCTCGTCGAGCGTGCGGCCATAGGTCTCGAATGCCTCGACCGTCATCAGGTGAAGCGGGATCGCATCCGAGGAGAAGGCATCGACGACCAGCAGGTCAAGCGAGCCATCGGCCACATCGTCAAGCGCCAGCCGCCCGTCGCCAACCTCGATCCGGGCATCGGGCGCGCAATCGCGCAGGTAGGTGAAATGTCCGGGGTCTTTCGCGATCTCGACCACTGCCGGGTCGATCTCGATAAACAGCCAGTCCTGCCCCGGCTTCTTGTAGCAGGCGAGCGTCCCGACACCGAGGCCGATCGCGCCGATCGAAGCATCCTTGCCGAACAGGCCGGGCGCTGCGGTCAGCACCTCGCCGACGCCGCTGCCCTTGCCGTAATAGGTCGAGGGGACGAGCCGCTTCTCCGGATCGAGGCTTTGAACGCCATGCAGCGTAGTGCCGTGGCTGAACTCGCGGGCCTTGGTGCCCGTGTTGTCATGCACCGCGTAGGTCCCGAAAAACGAGCGCGTGCGGAAGTCGTTGACCGACGAACTGATGACCGACAGCGCCCCGCCGTAAAGCAGGATCAGCGCGACGAAGACGCCGAACAGCAGCGGCTCGCCAATCGCCAGGATCGCGGCGAGCACCATCAGCAACGTGGCGACAAGATTACCCGTCCCGCCATCGAGCAGGTTCGAGGCAAGCAGCGCCAGCAAGAGGATCGCACCAAGCACATAGATCAGCCCGCGCTTGGGAATGCCGGAAATGCCGGGCAGAACCTGCTGCCCGCGCACCAGCCATGCCGCTGCGACCAGCAGGATCAGGTGCTCATAGGTCCAGTTGAAGATCACCGGCGCGAGCAGCGCGCTGAACACGCCGCCGAGCATCCCGCCAACCGACATCCAGAGGTAGAACTCGGTAAGCTGCGAAGAGGCGGGCCGCGAATTCGACAGGCGCCCGTGCAGCGCAAGCGCGATGTAGAACAGGCCGAGCAGGCTCGCCACCAGCGGCACCCAGGGAGTCGAGCGGAACGGGGTAAACACGCTCCAGGCCATGAACACGATCAGGAACGGCGCGATCCGCTGGGCATGCGCGGTCGCCCCGGCAAAACGGTCCTCGAAGACGAAGACGAACGAAAGCAGGTACAGCGCCAGCGGGATCACCCAGAGCAGCGGCATCGCCATCAGGTCGGTGGTGAGATAGGCGGTGGTCGAAACCAGCAGCGCCGAAGGCACCGCCGAAAGCACGGTCCACGAGAGGCGCTGGCGCCAGCTGCACGGCTCGGCCGGGGCCTGCTCGGCCAGCGCGGCTGCACCCTGCGTCCGGCCCTTGAGCACGATCAGCCCGCAAGCGACCGTCAATAGCGCCAGCCCCGCGAAGCCCAGCGACCAGATCAGCGACTGGTTGGCAAGCGTCAGCCCCGGCTCGAACAGGAAGGGATAGGAAAGCAGCGCGATCAGGCTGCCGATATTGCTGGCGGCATAGAGGAAATAGGGATTCTCGCGCAGCGGGTGGTCCGAGCGGGCGAACCAGGCCTGCATTAGCGGTGCCTGCGAGGAAACGACGAAGAATATCGGCCCGATCGAAAAGGCGAGCAGGCCCAGCAGCCAAAGCGTCGGCGAGGTCCCACCCGCATCGCTGAAAGCCACGGCCACGCCCACCGGCAAGGTCAGCGCAGCGCAGCCGAAGAGCACCGCGTGAACCGTGATCTGCGCGCGCATCGGCAGGCGGATAAGCAAGTGCGCGTACAGGTATCCGGCCAGCAGCAGCGTCTGGTAAAAGACCATCGCCACGTTCCAGACCGACGGCGCACCGCCAAGGCGCGGCAGTACCATGCGCGCGAACATCGGCTGGATCAGGAACAGCAGGAACGATCCGGTCAGGATCGTGAGCGTAAAGACCCAGCGCAGCAGCGCCGAACGGTCCGGCGCGCCCGCAATTTCGGTCGTACTGGTTGCAACCACTTCTGTCCCCCTGACATGAGGACCGATCGCCCGGTTGGGCCATCGATCCCTGCGCCCCCTTGACGCGCGGCCCGTGCCTTACACGACGAAGGTTTCAACTCCGCAAACGCCGCGTGAATCGCATTTAACCGGGCGGGCGACAAGGACGGGACAGCCGGTTGGCGGGGTATATCCCCGGCGTCGGTTGCCCCGGACGCCGCAAACCGCGATGAGAGCGCGAACCGCAAGAGCAGGACCACACCGATGCCCCAGCCCCTCACCATCCTCGTCGATGCCGACGCCTGCCCGGTGAAGGAAGAGATCTACCGCGTCGCCGCGCGGTTCAAGGCCGAGGTGCGCGTTGTCAGCAACAGCCCTTTCCGCATCCCCGACAGCGCGCGCGTTCAACGCGTGATCGTCAGCGATGCCTTCGACGCGGCGGATGACTGGATCGCGGAAAACGCCGGCGAGCGCACGGTGGTGGTGACCGGCGACATCCTGCTGGCGGAAAGGTGCCTGAAAGCAGGCGCGAAAGTGCTCGCCCACAACGGCAAACCCTTCGACGCAGCCTCGATCGGCAGCGCCATCGCCACCCGCGCCATCATGGAAGACCTGCGCGCCGGAATGGACGGAATGGGCGGCGGCCCGCCGCCATTCGGGAAGGCGGACCGATCGCGGTTCCTGCAGGCGCTGGATCGGGTGTTGGTGGGGTTGGCGCGGGGTTAGGTGGAATAGCACCAGCCCACCCCCGGCCCCTCCCGCAAGCGGGAGGGGAGCGAGACTTGGCAAGCCGCAGGCGAGGCTAGCCGCAGCGGGGTGGGCAACGGTGTTAGAGTTGGCGGCCTTGCCTAGCTCTTCGCCAGCTTTGCAAGGATAGCGCGATCCTCTTCCATGATTCTCTCCGCAATTTCCATCTGTTCGGCGAACTCGGGATCGGTCTTCGAAAGTAGAATGCCATTTTCTGTGTCGGTGACATAAAGAGTATCGCCCACCCCGACCTGAAGATGCGCCAAAGCGTCCTCCGGCAAGATAACCCCTACGGAATCGCCGAATTCAATGATTTTGAAGGTCGAGTTCATTCGAAAAATATGACGATTTGCGCCGACATTGACAATTCAGAATGGCAAGTTGATAACAATCCCGTTGTCTCGCCTTGGTCACCGAAGGTCGGTGCGCCCTTGCTCAGCGGATGACAGATTTGGAGAATATTATGACTAAGTCCTCTTCGGGCGAAGAATATCGCCTGCCATTCGAAAATTGCCGCAATATCACCTCCGCCCACGATCAGTCGTCGGGCCGCAAGATTCTTGTCGGCCAAGCTCCGGCATCTTCAATGCTAGGTCTTGAAGACAACGAGAATGTGAGGGAATATCTCGTTGATGCACAGGGTAAGCAGAAGCGGTCACCAACGCTTGTCCACCAGGCCATTAGGAAGACCCTCGAAAACGATTCGGAAGATTTTAACGTTCTGAACGGCGGAATGGTTATTGTCGCTGAGGATGCGGAAATCGATGACAAGAACCGTGAGCTTGTCCTCCGTAAGCCGAGCATCATAAATGGATCGCAAACGCAAGGCGAACTGCTGCGCTTCTACGAGCGATACGAAGGCAAGCCCGATATCGAACCGACAATCAAGTTTGAAATCGTGGTAACCGACAACGCCGAACTAGTCGCCGAAGTGTCGATTGCACGCAACTTCCAAAATGACGTTAAGCCGATTTCAATTGCAGGACGGCTTGGACAGCTTGATGCACTGGAAGATGCGCTTCAGACAGTTGATCCAATGGCACGGCTGCGAAAAGCCGAGTCCGACCTTGTTAGCGATGGTCAGTTCGTTGACACTGAAAAGGTCATTCAAGTCACGTTCGCATTGCTTCCCGAAGATGTGCTCCGAGAAGTTGCCGCAAAAGTCGATCCGAGCAACAAGGTCTTCAGCTACAGTCAGAAGACGCGCTGTTTGCGGTTGTTCCAGAGCCTCGTCGAAGACGGTCCTGATGCTGCATACAAAGATTTCTTGGCCATCGCACCGATCGCTTGGAAGCTTTATGAGCGGTGGAAGAACCATCAAGGTTTCAAGGGAACGCGTATTCGTTCGATTGAGCGGGAAGACGGCAAGATTGTCGAGGTGCCTGATGGCGTAATCTTTCCCATCGTAGCCGCGCATTCCCCCTTCCTGCGCAAATCGATGTCAGAGACTTGGACGCTCGAAATACCCACCAAAGTCTATGCCGACAATGACATGATCGAGGCAGCAAAACAGGCCTATTTCGACATCGCAGACCACAATCCACAGAGCATGGGGAAGAGCAAGGCTTGCTATTCTACTCTGCTACGCATGACGAGCATCTACGCAAAATTCGCTGAATAAAAAGCGGGCGCCGGGTCTTTCCATCCGGCGCCCCTGTATTCTGGCATCAGTCCAAACTTCGGTGACGCTGGCCAAACCTCAAGCCGCCTCCTCAAGCCTCGGGATCGCGTCGAGTGCATCGCCCAGCTCGCGCTCTGCGATCTTGAGGTCGTAGCGCTTTTGCATGTTGAGCCAGATGTCGGGGCCTTTGCCGCACATCTTGCCGAGCCGCAACGCCATGTGCGCCGTAATTGGCTGCTTCTCGTTGAGGATATCGTAAAGCGTCTGGCGTGAGATGCCGAGCAAGCGGGCGATCTCGGTCTTCGGGCGAGCGACGGCGGGCAGGATGTCCTCGCGCAGCATTTCACCGGGGTGGACGGGGCGCAGCCCCTTGGTCAGCGGATTGCTCATCAGTGGTAGTCCTCCAGATCGACGTCGACGGCGTGGCGACCGTCCCACGCGAAAGTGATCCGCCAATTGCCCGAGGCATCGACAGCAACGCGGCCCCTAGCCTGTAAATCATCGCCCTAAAGACAGAATGTCAAGTACTGGCTTACACCCCCAAAACCGCATCCGCCAGCAGGCCGTCCATATACTCACGCACGTCGACGATCATGCCGTCGCGCAGGGTGAAGACGAAGCAGTAGTCGTTGGCGTAGGTCTGGCCCTCGTGCGTTTCGGCGTGGCCCTTGGCCAGCACCACGACCTTGTCGCTATCGGCGAGGATCAGTTCGGGAATGTTCAGGTACAGCCCGGCGAAGCGCGCGAAGAGCGGGACGACGAGGTCGCGCTCGACCGCTTCGAGGCCGCGCGCTTCCTTCGACCAGGCAGAGCTGCCCATCACCTTCCACGCAATGTCGGGCGCGAAAAGCGGCATGAATTTCGAGGGGTCGCCGTGCTCCAGCCCGGCGAACGCCTCGGTCAGCAGGGCGCGGTTGCGTTCGGTCTCCGCGCCCATGCCGTCAATCCTTCGCCGGGACGTATAAATCCCCGCCCTCGCGGAACTTTTCGGCCATCTCCTCCATACCTGCTTCTGCCTCGCTGGCATCGCCGCCTGCCGCGATGAACGCATCGGACGGCTGGTTCTGCTTCGCGGCAAAATCGCGCACTTCCTGGCTGATCTTCATCGAGCAGAACTTCGGCCCGCACATCGAGCAGAAGTGCGCGGTTTTCGCGCCTTCGGCAGGCAGGGTCTGGTCGTGGTACTGCTCCGCCGTGTCGGGATCGAGCGAGAGGTTGAACTGGTCGCGCCAGCGGAACTCGAAGCGGGCGCGTGACAGCGCATCGTCGCGCACCTTGGCTGCCGGGTGGCCCTTTGCAAGGTCCGCCGCATGGGCGGCGAGCTTGTAGGTCACCACGCCGACCTTCACGTCGTCGCGGTCGGGCAGGCCGAGGTGTTCCTTGGGCGTGACGTAGCAAAGCATCGCCGTGCCGTACCAGCCGATCTGCGCCGCGCCGATGCCGCTGGTGATGTGGTCGTAGCCCGGCGCGATGTCGGTGACGAGGGGGCCAAGCGTGTAGAACGGGGCCTCGCCGCAGGCCTCAAGCTGCTTGTCCATGTTCTCCTTGATCTTGTGCATCGGGACGTGGCCCGGCCCTTCGATCATCACCTGCACGTCCTGTTCCCAGGCCTTCTTGGTCAGCTCGCCCAGCGTATAAAGCTCGGCAAACTGGGCTTCGTCGTTGGCGTCGGCGATCGAACCGGGACGCAGGCCGTCGCCCAGCGAATAAGCGATGTCATAGGCTTTGCGAGATCTCGGTGATCTCGTCGAAATGCTCGTAGAGGAAGCTCTCCTTGTGATGCGCAAGGCACCACTTGGCCATGATCAGGCCGCTGCGCGACACGATGCCGGTAACGCGCTTGGCCGCCAGCGGCACATAGGCGAGGCGCACGCCCGCGTGGATGGTGAAATAGTCGACGCCCTGCTCGGCCTGCTCGATCAGCGTGTCGCGGAAGATTTCCCAGGTCAGGTCTTCGGCGATGCCGCCGGTCTTTTCGAGCGCCTGATAGATCGGCACGGTGCCGATGGGCACGGGGCTGTTGCGGATGATCCACTCGCGCGTGTCGTGGATATTGCGGCCCGTGGAGAGGTCCATCACGGTGTCCGCGCCCCAGCGGATCGACCAGACCATCTTGTCGACTTCGCTGGCGACGTCGCTCGCCACGGCGGAGTTGCCGATATTGGCGTTGACCTTGACGAGGAAGTTGCGCCCGATCGCCATCGGCTCGCACTCGGGGTGGTTGACGTTGCTGGGGATGATCGCCCGCCCGCGCGCCACTTCGTCGCGGACGAATTCGGGCGTCACATAGTCGGGGATCGCCGCGCCAAAGTCTTCGCCGTCGCGGACATATTCGGCGAGGCGTTCGCGCCGAGTTTTCGCGCTCGGCGACATATTCCATCTCGGGGGTGATGATGCCGCGTTTGGCATAGTGCATCTGGCTGATATTGCCTAGCGCCTTCGCGCGGTAGGGGCGCTTGACGACATTGGGGAAGGGCGCGACGCCGCCCGAGCGGTCGGGGCCGAGCTGACCGTTGTCTTCCGGCTTGATCTCGCGCGCGTCGTAAGCCTCGATATCGCCGCGCTCCAGCTGCCATGCGCGGCGGATCCCGGGCAGGCCCGCCTGAATGTCGATATTGGCGTCGGGGTCGGTATAGGGGCCGGAGGTGTCATAGACGCGCACCGGCGGCTCGCCCGAAGACGGCTCCAGCGCAATCTCGCGCATGGCGACGCGGCGCTCTCCGACGTAGATCTTCTTGCTGCCCCGGATCGGGCCGGTGGTCACGCCGATTTCGAGCGGGGAATTGATGTCTGCCATGTCTGCGTACTTTCTCTGGAGTGAAACGGGGGGGTCAAAGGCGCATGAGCGCAACGACCACAAAGGCAAGGCCGCAAAGGCCGGAAAAGACTGCCCAGCCCCGGCTGACGGTGCCGAGCAAGCCTTGTGCGAATTTCATGAATGCGGGGCCAAAGGCGAGCATGATAAAGCCCTCAATCGCCATGCCGCCGCCAAGGATCGAGATGACGACGGAAAGCCAGTCGTCCGGGTTCCACGGGTTCGCGAGGTAGACCAGCCCGCCGAGGCCAATGCAGACGATCCCGGCAAGGAACAGCAGGCCAGGGTGGACGATGAAATCCTGCACCATCTCGGCCCACATGCCCGGTCTTACGAACTCGCCGATCGACGCGCCCAGCGCATAAAGCCCGAAGAACAGCGTGATCCATGCGGGAATGTCTGACGTTTGCTCAACCATCGCTTCCTCCTCGTGCATTGCGGGCGAGGGGCTGGCGTGATGCGCAAGCCCTTCCCTCCGCCCGTCCTAACGGGTTCAGGTTCAACGGGTCGTGTGGAGCATACCCACACCTCTCAGCGAAAGCTCGCTCCCCGGGGATGAGGGGAATGTAGGGGGTGCGGGGGGATTCGTCCAGCGGGGGGCGAGTCCAGCTCCGGATCGTCGCGGGCAGCTCAAAATACTTGACAATTCCCTATGTTCTTGTTATGTTCCTTCGCTTCTCGATCAGGAGTTGTTATGTCGTCGCCGCACTCACCTCAGTTCAAGTCCGCCAATTCTCTGGCCTTCGCGCATTTCCTTCGCTCGGGGGAGCGACTGACAAGCGCCGAGTGGTTCGATCAGCAAGAGCGCAAGTTCAACCCCTATCACGACGAGCAGGGACGCTTTACCATTGCCACCGGCGCTGCGCGTATGACCGCAAAGCCCGATGAGACCAAGCCGGTCCGCACACGAACGAAACCTGCCGCAACCCGGCAACATGCCACCACGGCACGTGAAGCCGAAACCCGGCCAAGGCGGATCGCCGAAATCGGCGGGTATCCGGAGACCGGCAAGACCAGCTGGCGCTCGGCAAATGACCTCGCCTTTTCCGCCGCCGCGAACCATTACAATCGGAGATACAACCTCAAGCCCGGTGACGAAGGCTATCGCACGGCCGAATTTATGAAGGCCTGGGCCATGCGCGAATCCGGAGGCGAGGGTGATCGCGAGGCGTTTCTCAGCGATCCGTTTCAGGTCAACAATCCGGGAAGCGACTGGGACGACCAGAAGAGAACGCGCGCGGGCTTAAGGAAGGGCGAAAAGATGACCCCTGCCAAAAGCGCATATGCCGCGCTCGAATGGTTACGCTAGAAAAGCTATGACTATGGAACCGATGGCAAGCCGATTCGCCGACGCAGCGAACAAGAAGCTCTGGAGAAGTACAATACCGTGCCTCATCCGACCCGACAGTCAGGCGGACTGCCCCATAAGGTCTGGTATGCTCAAACTATTCTACGGCTGGCAAGAGGTGCTGAATCGAAAAGTAAATGATTAGACATATACTTGCATCTGTACTTCCGCTTCTCGTCTTGGCATGCAGCGCCCCAGATGGATCGGACCGAATAGCCAAAAACCCCGACTTCCTGGAAAATGGCGTCGAAAAATGTTCGCTGCCAACATTGGAGCGCCAGCTTTTTGGAGTTGTCCTCGGCGAGCACAACATATCAGTTGCATTCAAGGGGTTTCTCAAATCCGGTGATGCGGAATTGAGCGTTTACTATTTTGAATCGATCCGGATTGCAGAATTATCGACAAACAAATCGAATCCTGTTGATAAGACCGGGGGTGCCCTTTTTCGGACAATTCGTCGTCCCGATGGAGCCATCGAGGGTGTCCGGACCGGATATTTGGTTCGACGATGCGCAATATGCGGGAAATGTAATCCATTTCGACAATGGGATCCCGCCTGAATGGGTTGTAATAGATGGTGACATTTGCGTCTTCAGTGACGATTGATCGCTGGCTCCCCCGCCGAGTTTAATGAGAACTCTCTTCGTATGGTTCCGACACCCGGATCATGACCACCCTCTACCGCCTCGACGCCAGCGCTGCGCAGATCGCGCGGGCGTTTGACGCTTCCCCGGGCGAGGACCCATGGGCGGGCGGGCATATCGCGCCGGGATCGTTTGCGCCGGTTGTCACCACGGGGCGCGAGTTCGTGGCGGGGCCGCGTCCGGCGGGGGAGCCTTCGCGTCGCCTGATCCCTAGCCTGTGGGGCGTGCCGCCGCCGCCTTCCGTTAGCGATGCGGCGCGGCCGGTGCTGACGGTGCGCAACCTCGACAGCCCGTTCTGGATCGGCAACCTCAGGAACAGCGAGTTTCGCTGCCTTGTCCCGGCCACCGCCTTCATGGTCTGGGGCGCTCGTTCATTTGGGGGTGTCGACTCGTGAAGGCAAGCGCCGGAACACTGGAAGTCCGCCTGCGCCGACCAGCCGCCTCTTCGCCTTTGCCGGTGCGGAAAGACAGCGAGGTGCCCTCCTTCGCAATCTCACCGCGCGCGCCCAACGCGGCCTTTGCGCGCGGCGGGACGCGACGATGCCCGCGATCCTGCCGCCTCGATCCGGCGGCGCACCATGCATGGCTCAACGGCAGCTGAGACCGCGCGGCGGCGTTGGTGCAGCCCTATTCGTCCTCGCTGATGCTGGAGCGGGGATAGGGCTTAACGAGATTTTTGATCGTCATTGCGAGGGGCATCGCCCCGAAGCAATCCAGAGCCAAGCGTGGGACGCTCTGGATTGCTTCGCTACGCTCGCAATGACGAAAACAGGTGAGGCGTGGTCCTCGGTCGACTAACCCCCACCCCCGGCAATCCAGCGGTCGATCTTCGCCTCAAGGATCGGCAGCGGCAGCGCGCCTGTTCCCAGCACCTGTTCGTGGAACTTGCGCACGTCGAAATCATCGCCCAGCGCGGCTTCGGCGCGGGCGCGCAGTTGCTGGATCTTGAGCGCGCCGACCTTGTAGGCGAGCGCCTGCCCCGGCCAGGCGATATACCGGTCGATCTCCGCCTCGACATCGCTGCGGCCCTTGGCGGAGTTGGCGAGCATGTAGTCGATCGCCTGCTGGCGGCTCCAGCCCTTGGCATGCATCCCGGTATCGACGACCAGCCGCACCGCGCGGTGGATCTCCGCGTTCAAGGTGCCGAAATGCGCAACCGGGTCCTCGTAAAGCCCCATCTCGTGCCCCAGCGTTTCGGCATAGAGCGCCCAGCCCTCGACATAGGCGAGCGGGAACTCGAACCGCAGGAAATCGGGCAGCGCGGTGTTTTCCTGCGCAAGGCTGATCTGGAAGTGATGCCCCGGCGCGGCTTCGTGCAGGTAGAGCGTCACCACCCCGGTCAGCGGACGGCTGGGCAGGTCGTAGGTGTTGAAATAGAACACGCCGGGCCGCGATCCGTCGGGCGCGCCCTGATTGTAGGAGCCGCCCGCCTCGTATTTCTCGCGGAAAGGTTCGACCGGACGAATTTCGAGCGGGGTGATCGGGGTCTGCGAGAACAGCGTGCCGATCTGCGCATCGACGCGCGCGCCGACTCCTTCATAGGCGGCGATCAGCGCCTCGCGGCTTGCGGGGGTGAACTGCGGATCGGTGCGGACGAAGGTGAAGAATTCGGAGAGCGTGCCGGTAAAGCCCATCCCAGCCTTGACCTTTTCCATCTCGCCGCGAATGCGCGCCACTTCGGAAAGGCCGGTCTGGTGCAGTTCCTCGGCGGTCAGCGGCAGCGTGGTGTAATCCTCGATCCGCATGGCGTAGAGCCGCTCGCCGCCCTTCATCTGCGACAGGCCGATAGAGGGCCGCGCCTTTGGCAGGTACTCGTCGGCAAGGAACGCGCGCAGGCGGCGCAGTGCAGGGTAGATCGCGCCGGAAATCGTCTCGCGATAGGCGGCGGTCAGGCGGGCGCGGTCAGCCACGGGAACGGCATCGGGGAATTTCTTGACCGGGCCGTAGTAGGGCGAGTCCTCCGGCGACTGGCCAAGCTGGAAATCGAGCTGTTCGATCATGTTGCGCGTCGTCAGCGCGGTGTTGAGCACGCCCGAATCGAGCCCTTCGCGAAAGCGCAGGATCGAGCGGTCGAGCGCTTCGGCATATTGCGCGTGGCGCTTCAGGTTGTTCTCGTAATCGGCCAGCGTATCGAACGGGATCGCCGAGGAACCGCTGGCATAGGTCGGGTAATCCTTGTGGAACCCGTTGAAGTGATCGAGCGGGCGCACTGAGGTGAGCGCGAGGATATCGGGCTCGGTCGCAGCGAGCTTTTGCTTCTGGTTGAACGCGAAGGTGTCATAGGCGATCCGGTCGGTCTCGCTCAGCGCCGTGCGGTCTATCGCCGAGAGCGCGGCGAGGCTCGCCTGCGCATTGGCGCGCTGTTTTTCATCGTATTCGGGCGCGAAGAGCGCTCCCAGCCGGTCGGCATAGCGCCGGTCGCCGCGCATCAGGGCGGTGAGCGGATTGTTCTCAAGTTCGCGCTCCTCCGCCTCGGCGAAAAGCGCGACGAGCCTGTCATGCTCGGACTGCGCGGCTGGTGCGGTGCTGCTTGCCGATTGCGGCGCCTCGGCTGCGGGGTATGCGGCACAGGCGGCGAGCACCGTGCTGGCAAGAAGGGCGAGGATTGCTCGCGTCATTTCCGGTTTTCCTTATGCGGTTTGCGACCGCAGGCAGATGGCCAGAAATAGCCGCGCGTGTCAAAGCACCGCGTCGGGCGAGGTCCGGGGCTGCGTGCCCGCATCGGGCTGAGATTGCTGCGTCCCGGCAATCATCCGCCGCCATTCGGCAAAGGGATAGATGATCAGTTGCAGCGCGTTGGTGTCCGGCACCCCGGTCAACCGTGCGCCCATCGGTTCGTGGCACGGGCCGGGATTGTAGTAGGTGCCGAACAGCCGATCCCAGAGCGGGATGATATTCGCCAGGTTCTTGCCATAGGCTTCGGGCAGGTCGGCATGGTGCCAGCGGTGGTACTGCGGCGAGGCGAGCAGCCATTCGAACGGCCCGTGTGTCCAGCCAAGGTTGATATGGACATAGGCGTTGTGAAGCGCGGCGAAGAGGATGACTGCGGCCACCTCGACCTGCGGCATGCCCAGCCAGGTTAGCAGGACGACATAACTTGTGGCCATCACGATCGGTTCGAGCATGTGGACGCGGTAAGTGGTCAGGCCGTTCACATGCGTATCGGAGTGGTGGATCGCGTGGATCGGGAACAGCCACTTGCGGTGCATCAGCCGGTGGTTCCAGTAATCCGCGAAGTCGACCGCGACGATGCCGATCAGAACCAGCGCTGGCGTGGGCAGATCGGCCCAAATCTCGGGCGGCAGCGCGGGTATTCCCAGTGCGTCATACCAGCTGCGAAGTTGTTCGTTGACCAGCAGGAAAACCGGATAGATCAATGCGTTGACGAAAAAGAACAGGAGCGAGGTGATCGCGTTGCGCACGCCTTCTTCGCCGATTTCGTTCGGGTTGCGCGTGCGCCAATAGAGATAGCCCGCGCCTGCCACGTTGAGGAGGACGACCGCGACGAAGGCGAAATTGATGGCTGGCGCGTCTAACATGCTGCCGCGCAACATAACGCGGCGGCAATCACCATTCCCTTAACGCCGAAACCCGCCACAATCCGGTGCTTTGAAGGGGCCGCAGGTCAGAAGATATAGGCCAGCCCGCCAGCTGCAAACCATTGGTCACGGTCACCCCGGATCGCGGTGATCGGTGTCTTCGCGGCGCTGCCGTAGAGCCGGGTGTAAAGCACGCCCGCCCCCAGCGCGAGGCCGCCATCGAGCGCATCGCCCGAAAGATCGCGCGCGGTGCCGACGCCAACGCTGAAGCGCTTGAACCCGCCCTTGCCCTCGAATTCCGGCAAGCCGCTTGCCGCCGCGCCCTCGGGCGAGATTGAATAGTTGTAATCGGCATAGTCGCCGTCGATCCATTGCCCCGAAACGATGAAACCAAACGCCTGCGCGCGGCTGACCGGCAGGCGGTAGGTTGCCGATGGCGTAACGGCCATGCCGCTGCCCTTGCCGGAGATGTCCCAGCGCGTGCTGACGCCGATCGAGAGGCCATCGGCGGTGGACAGGATCTCGTCGAAGTTCACGCCGACGCGAAAGCCGCCTTCGACCACGCCATCGAGATCGGGCAGCAGGGCAACGACCTCGTCCTTGACATTGCCGCTGCGGTTGCCGCGATAGCGCACCTGCGGGCTGAAATGGATCTTGGCATTGTCACTGATCCGCTTTTCCAGGACGCGCACCGTCAGGCTCGGCCCGCGAATGGCGAAGTTCACGCCGGAAATTTCGCCGGTCACGCCCGCAAGCGGCATCGCCTTGTAATCGTCGGAGCCTTCATAGCCTGGCAGGTAGCCGCCACCTGCAAGCACGATGGCATAGTCGCCGTCGAACACGGTGTCGTCGGTATCGATGCGCGGCTCGGCATGTGCAGCAGCCGGCAGTGCCAGCGCCGCGGCGGCAGCAAGAACAGCGGTCATGCGCATCGCGGCGCTCCTTCCCTCTCTACCGGCGCGGCTTATCCCATCGCCTGCCAGTCGCGAATTGCTTCTACCGGCCAGACTAACATCAAGACGTTAAGGGTCAGGTTGTCGCGTATCATAAGCAAGGTAAACAGTTCGAAAACTACGGCCATCGCCACGCTCAGCCAGACCGGCATGCGCGCGGCGAGCAGGAAACCCACGACCATCCAGCCAACATCCGCCATCGAATTGACGATGGAATCGCCCGAATATCCCCAGCTGATCGTCGCCTCGCGATAGCGGTCGATGATGACGGGGGAGTTTTCAAGGATCTCCCAGAAGCCCTCGAAGGCAATCGCGATAGGCAGGGCATATTTGGCGGGCAGGCCCCCGAATACCTTCCAGCGCATCCAGAGCACCCATGCAAAAAAGTAGAACAGCAGCCCGTGGATGACGTGGCTGAAGCTGTACCAGTCTGCCAGATGCTGGCTGTTTTCCGCCGATTGCACGACGCCGTGCCAGAATTTCACCGTGCCGCATTCGCAGATCGCGGGACGGCCCATCGCCAGCAGGATTGCGGCAATCACCGCGACCATCAGGAGCGAGGCGATCACCGCGCGGCGGTGGGGCAGAAGATGCGTCGGGGCTGAGGCTGTCGTCATAAATCAGGGACATGCCCCAAAGCGCGTGGTCCGCCAAGTTGCCGCAGAGCCGCAATCCCCCTAAGGATTTGCGCAATGACCCAGCGCCAGATCGATTTTGCCATTGTCGGAGGCGGCCTTGCGGGCGGCCTGCTGGCGCTCGCACTTGCCGCGAAGCGCCCCGAACTGCCTGTCGCGCTCATCGAGGCAGGGCCGGAACTGGGCGGCAATCACCGCTGGAGCTGGTTTGCGACCGACCTCGTAAAAGGCGGCGAAGAGTTGCTCGCCCCGGTGCGCAAGGTCGAGTGGGACGGCGGATATGACGTGCGCTTCCCGAAACGCGAACGGACGCTGCGCAGCGCCTATCGCTCGATGGCATCGAAAGACTTTGCCGCGGCGTTGAAGCGCGAATTGCGCAAGGGCGCGATCCGCACGAAATCGCCCGTCTCCTCGCTCGATGGCGAAGGCGTGACGCTTGAGAACGGCGATAGGATCGCCGCGCGCGTCGTCGTCGATTGCCGCAGTGCCGAACCTTCGCCGCATCTCGAAGGCGGTTTCCAGGTCTTCATGGGCCGCCACATCAAGCTTGCCGAGCCGCATGGCATCGAGAGGCCCGTCATCATGGACGCTACGGTCGAGCAGCCGGGTGCCTATCGCTTCGTCTATGTCCTGCCATTGGGCGCTTACGAGCTGTTCATCGAGGACACCTATTACGCCGACTTGCCGACGCTGGACCGCAAGGCGCTGTCGTCGCGGATCGACGCCTATTGCGCCGCGCATGGCTGGCAGGATGCGGAGATCCTCGGGCACGAAACGGGCGTCTTGCCAGTCATCACCGGCGGCGACCTTGCCGGGCACCGGGCGGCGCTGGGCATCAAGGGTGTGGTTCTGGCTGGCGCGCGCGGCGGATTCACCCATCCGCTGACCAGCTACACCCTGCCCTTTGCTGTCGAAACCGCGCTGGCCATTGCCGATGAGGCCGACCTTCCGGGCGTGCAACTGGCGGCGATGATCGACGCTCGCGCCCGGCGGCACTGGTCGGGCACGGACTTTTACCGGATGCTGGGCAAGATGCTGTTCGGTGCAGCCGAACCCGAAGAGCGCTACAAGATATTCGAGCGCTTCTATGGCCTCTCCGAAGGCCTGATCGAGCGCTTTCATGCCGGACGCACCAACATGATCGACCGGCGCCGCATCCTGATGGGCAAGCCGCCTGTGCCGATCGGGCGCGCGATGAAGGCGCTGGTCGGTTCGCAGCCGACCTTTGCCGCAGCACAGCTGGAGGACGCGGCATGAAGCGCGCATGCGTAGTCGGGGCCGGGTTCGGCGGTCTGGCGCTGGCGATCCGCCTGCAATCCGCCGGGGTCGAGACGGTGCTCGTCGAGGGCCGCGACAAGCCGGGCGGGCGCGCCTATTTCTGGGAAAAGGACGGCTTTACCTTCGATGCCGGGCCGACCGTCATCACCGACCCCGACTGCCTGCGCGAACTGTGGGACCTGTCGGGCGCGGAGATGTCGGAAGACGTCGAGCTGATGCCGGTCATGCCGTTCTACCGGCTCAACTGGCCCGATGGCGTCCAGTTCGACTATTCCAATGACGAAGCCGCGCTGAGGCGCGAGATCGCGCGGCTTTCGCCCGAAGATCTCGCCGGTTACGACGAGTTCCTGCGCTATTCGGCGGCGGTCTATCAGGAAGGCTACGTCAAGCTGGGCCACGTCCCGTTCCTCGATTTCAAGTCGATGATAAAGGCCGCGCCAGCGCTGGCGCGCAATCAGGCCTGGCGCTCGGTCTATTCGATGGTCTCGTCCTACATTCGCAGCGAAAAGCTGCGCGAGGCGCTCTCGTTCCACACGCTGCTGGTCGGCGGCAATCCGATGACGACCTCGGCGATCTATGCGCTGATCCACAAGCTGGAGAAAGACGGCGGCGTCTGGTGGGCGCGCGGCGGCACCAACAAGCTGGTGGCGGGCATGGTCAGGCATTTCGAGCGGCTGGGCGGCACCGTGCGGCTCGGCGATCCGGTAACGCAGGTGCACACGATCGGCGATCAGGCAAGCGAGGTCGAATGTGCTTCGGGATGGCGCGAACGCTTCGATGCGGTGGCGAGCAATGCCGACATCATGCACTCCTATCGCGACCTGCTGTCAGAGAACGGGCGCGGCAGGGCCAAGGCGAAATCGCTTGCGACCAAGCGCTTCTCACCCAGCCTCTTCGTCGTGCACTTCGGGCTGGAGGGCACATGGCCCGGCATCCCGCACCACATGATCCTGTTCGGCCCGCGCTACCGCGAGCTGCTCGAAGACATTTACGAGCACGGCGTGCTGCCGCAGGATTTCTCGATCTACCTGCACCACCCGACCGTGACCGATCCCTCGATGGCGCCGCAGGGGATGAGCACCTTCTATGCGCTGGTGCCGGTCGCACATATGGGCAAGCTGCCGATCGACTGGGACGAGGTCGGCCCGGTGCTCGAAAAGCGCATCCTCGACGAGGTCGGGCGGCGGCTGATCCCCGACATTCACGATCGCATCGTCACGAAGTTCCACTATGCGCCGAAGGACTTCGCACAGGATTTGAACGCGCATCAGGGCAGCGCCTTCAGCCTTGAGCCGCTGCTGACGCAGTCCGCGTGGTTCCGTGGCCACAACCGCGACGAGAAGATCGGCAACTTCTACCTCGTCGGCGCAGGCACGCATCCGGGCGCGGGTATTCCGGGCGTGGTCGGCTCTGCGAAGGCCACGGCAGGGCTGATGCTGGAGCAGCTGAAGTGAAACGCATTGCCGTCTATTGCGGCTCCGCGACGCCTGAAGACCCGCGCTATATCGAACTCGCACGCGATGTCGGCGAGACGCTGGCGCGGCGCGGGATCGGCGTGGTCTATGGCGGCGGGCGTCTCGGGCTGATGGGCGCGGTTGGCGGGCGCGGCAACGCTCGCGGGCGGCGAGGTCCTCGGCGTGATACCGGAGGCGCTGGTCAGCGAGGAAGTCGCCAATTACGACTGCACCGACCTCCACATCGTCGGCACCATGCACGAGCGCAAAGCGCTGTTCACGCAGCTTTCCGACGCGTTCCTGACGCTGCCCGGCGGCGTCGGCACGATGGACGAGCTCTGGGAAGCCGTGTCATGGGCGCAGCTCGGTTATCACGCCAAGCCGGTCGGCTTGCTCAATGCCTTTGGCTATTTCGACGGCCTGATCGCGTTCAACCGCCACATGGTCGAAACCGGTTTCGTGCGACCCGCGCATGCCGACCTGATCCTCGCCGAGACCGATCTCGACGCGCTGCTCGACCGCATGGCGCGGCATGAGCCTGCACGCCCGATCTTCGACATGAAAGCGGGGGAATTGTGAGGCAGCCGATCTCCCCCCCTCCTCTTCAGAGGAGGGGCAGCGAGACTTGCCAAGCCGCAGGCGCGGCTAGTCGCAGCGGGGTGGTGCCCTTCCCGCGCGAGGCTCTGCGCCAGAACCACCCCCAACCCCCTCCTCTTCAGAGGAGGGGGCTTTGACTGCAGCAGACGTGCCGGTGATCCGCCCGGCTCTGGTCGAACACGCGCGGCAGTCGATCGCCAAGGGTTCGAAAAGCTTTGCCGCCGCCTCGCGCCTGTTCGACAAGGAAACGCGCGAGCGGGTCTGGCTGCTCTATGCCTGGTGCCGCGCCTGCGACGACCTCGCCGATGCGCAGGACCACGGCCATGCGATGGGCGAACAGGCGGGCGCGGACAAGCGAGTGGCGATGCTCGAAATGCTCACTGCGCAGGCCCTGTCCGACAAGCTCACCGGCAAGCCAGAGTTCGATGCACTCTATGTCCTCAAGCACGAAACCGGGATCACGCAGGCGATGGCTGACGACGTAACCGCCGGATTCGCGCTCGACGCTGCGGGCTGGCGACCGCTGCACGAAGCGGACATGTTGCGTTATTGCTATCACGTCGCAGGAGCAGTAGGCGTAATGATGGCGGTCGTCATGGGCGTCGATCCCGCCGACGAAGACACCCTCGACCGCGCCTGCGACCTCGGCATCGGCTTCCAGCTGGCCAATATCGCGCGCGATGTCTGGGAAGACGACGCGGCGGGCCGCTGTTACCTGCCGATGGAGTGGCTGGCCGAGGCCGATATTCCGCCGGGCGAGGTGACCAAGCCGCATTACCGCGAGGCGCTGGTGCCGCTGGTGGCGCGGCTTTGCGAGATGCAGAAGGATTACGAAGCCTCAGCGCGCGTAGGTGCGGCGCGGTTGACGTTCCGCCAGCGCTGGGCGGTGCTTTCGGCGGCGGGCATTTACGGCGCGATTGCGCGCAAGGTCGAGAAGGCGGGCGCGCATGCATGGGACCACCGCGTGCATACCGGCAAGGCGGAAAAGCTCTGGCATGTGATCGCCGCTTTCGTGCGCGCGTCGGTCAGCCCCCGGCAAGCGCCAAGCCCGGCGTGGTCGCGCCGCGAACTGGCGGCATTGGCTCGGGAGGATGCGACCACCCAGCCCTCCCCTTGAGGGGAGAGGATAGCAAAGCTTGCTCCCACGGAGCTAGCGAAGCTTGGAGAGGGGTTTGCAGAGGCTGGTGGCTCCGGACCACCCTCTCAACTGCGGCCAGGCGCAAGCGCCAAGCCTTCGTATCTCTCCCCTTGAAAGGGGAGAGAGCATCACGCGCCCATAAACGCCGCGACCGCGTCCCGCTCCGCCTCGCTCATATGCAGGCCAAGCTTGCTGCGCCGCCAGAGCACGTCTTCGGCGGTTCGTGCCCATTCGGCATCGCGCATCCAGTTGATCTCGGCCTCGGTCAGCCCCGCGCCGAACTGCTTGCCGAGATCGTCCCACGATGTCGCTTCGCCGAGCCAGCGCGTCGCCAGCGTCCCGTATGCCCGCCCGATACGCTGCGCATCGACCCCGGACAGGAACGGATAGGCCGCGCGCAAATCCGCCTGCAGCTTGCCCGCGCCCTGCACCGGAAAGTCCCCGCCCGGCAGCGGCTCGCTGGCGGTCCACGCCTCACCCGTCAGCGCATCGAGGCGGGGGCCAAGCATATCGACCGCTTCCTCGGCCAGATGCCGGTACGAGGTGATCTTGCCGCCAAAGACCGTCAGCAGCGGCGCGCCCTCGCCCGGCTCCGAAAGCGCCAGCCGATAGCCGCGCGTCGCGGCTTCGGGCCGCCCCGAACCATCGTCGATCAGCGCGCGCACCCCGGCATAGGTCCAGACCACGTCCTCCGGTCCGATCTGCTGCCGGAAATACCCGTTCACGCCCTCGCAGAGATAGGCGATCTCCGCCTCGCTGGCGTGGACCTGATCGAGCGGGCCGTCATGGTCGGCGTCGGTCGTGCCAATCAGCGTGAACTCGCGCTCGTAAGGAATCGCAAAGAAGATGCGCGTGTCGGGCAGCTGGAAGAAGTAGGCGCGGTCGTGATCGAACAGCTTTTTCACCACGATATGCGAGCCGCGCACCCGGCGCACGCCAAAGCGCCCCGCCTCGCCCATCGCCCCGAGCACATCGAGCACCCCCGGCCCCGCCGCGTTGACCAGTGCCTTTGCGCGGAATTCTCCGGCGGGCGTTTCGATCACCCAGAGATCGCCCTCGCGCCGCGCACCGGTCAGCGGGGTCCGCGTGTGCACCTGCGCGCCTTGCGAAGCCGCATCCATCGCATTCAGGACCACCAACCGCGCATCGTCGACCCAGCCGTCCGAATATTCGAACGCCTTGGCAAACTCGGGCTTCAGCGGTGCGCCCGCCGGGTCCTTGCCCAGCCGGATCGTCTGCGTCGGCGGCAGCAGCTCGCGCCCGCCGATATGGTCGTAAAGAAACAGCCCCAGCCGCAGCAGCCAGCGAGGCCGAAGCCCCTTGCGATAGGGGAGCACGAAGCGCATCGGCCAGATAACATGCGGCGCGATCCGCCAGAGCGCCTCGCGCTCGTGCAAAGCCTCGCGCACCAGCGCAAACTCGTAATATTCAAGATAGCGCAGTCCGCCATGCACCAGCTTGGTCGAGGCCGACGAGGTTCCGCTCGCCAGATCGCCCTTTTCGAGCAGCAGCACCTTCGCCCCGCGCCCGGCGGCATCGCGCGCGATCCCTGCGCCGTTGACCCCGCCGCCGATTACCGCAAGGTCGAACGGCTCGCTCATTTTGGCGCGTTCCGCCGCGTGAAAAGCTCGCCCCGCTCGCTCCAGAAAACCAGCGCCAAGGTGCCGAACCCGGCGATGACCATCGAGGCCAGCAGCGGCCGCGAGGTGCCGTCGAACGCCTGCCCGATGGCGATGCCGAGCAGCGTGCCGACTACCACGCGCACGAACGACATGATCGAGGCCGCCGAGCCGGCGATGCGCGCGAAGGGCTCCATCGCGATCGACTGGAAGTTGGCCCCGAGGAACGACATGCAGCAGAAGATAACCGAAAGCAGCCCAACGAACGAGACCAGCGTTTCATGGCCGGTCAGCGCCCAGACCATCTGGATAACGGCGAAGACGATATAGACCATGAGCGCCGTATGCGAGACCGGGCGCGCGCCGAAGCGCTCGACGATGCGCGAATTGACGAAGTTGGTCGATGCCATCAGCACCGCCATCCCGCCGAAGATTAGCGGGAACAGCGCGCCCGCGCCCAGCGATTCGGCCACCAGTTGCTGCGCCGAATTGATATAGCCGAGGATTGCCGCCTGGATCAGCGCAAAACCGAGGAAATAGCCCATCGCCCCCCGGTGGCGCAGCGCCTCTCCCATGTTACCGATGACGATGAACAGTTTGGCGGGCTGGCGATGCTCGGCATGCAGCGTTTCGGGCAGGCGCAGCCAAGTCCAGACCGCAACCGCTAGCGAAAGCAACGCCATCGCCCCGAATATCCAGCGCCAGGAAGCAACCATCACGATGCCCTGCCCGAGCAAGGGCGCGAGCATCGGCACCGCCATGAAGACCATCGCAACCAGCGATTGCGTGCGCGCCATGCGGTCTCCGGAAAAGCGGTCGCGGATGATCGTCACCGGCATGATCATCATGCCCGAGGAGAACACACCGCAAAGCACGCGCAACGCCAGCAACTGGTTGAAATCCTGCACGAAGGCGGAGACGGCTGCGGTCAGCGTGAACCCGGCAAGGCAGAACAGCGTTACCGCGCGCCGCCCGAGCCGGTCGGAGGCCAGGCCGGGGAACAGCGCCGCTATGCCCGATGCCAACAGGAACAGGCCGATGACCAGTTGTCGCCGGTTGGGCGCGCCCGCGCCAAGGTCGTCGGCAATCACCCCAAGCGCAGGCAGCATCACGTCGATTGCCAGCGCCTGCAACGCCTGCAGCGAGGCCATGAGCGCGACAAATTCGGCCTCGCGCATCGGGAATGCGCCTGTCTCTGGCTGCGGGGAAGTCATCGCGCGCTCTTGGCGCAAGGCGGGCGGGAAGGCTAGGCGCAATTTCGGGCAGGACGTACTATCTTCGCCAGCGATGGAAGAGCCCGACCAGATCGAAGACGAGGCCGAAGAGGTTGGCCTGCGCAAGATCATCCATGTCGACATGGATGCCTTCTTCGCCTCGGTCGAGCAGCGCGACGATCCTTCGCTGCGCGGCAAGCCGGTGGCGGTGGGCGGCGCGTCGGGGCGCGGGGTTGTCGCGGCGGCGAGTTACGAAGCGCGGCGCTTTGGCGTGAAGTCGGCGATGCCGTCCTCGCGCGCCAAGCGGCTCTGCCCGGACCTGATCTTCTGCAAGTCGCGCTTCGATGTCTATCGCGAGGTCAGCCAGCAGATCCGCGCGATCTTTCGCGACTATACGCCGCATGTCGAGCCGCTCTCGCTCGACGAGGCCTATCTCGACGTGACGCACGACCTGAAGGGCATCGGCTCGGCCACCCGCATTGCCGAGGAAATCCGCGCGCGCATCCGCGCCGAAACGCGGCTGACGGCATCGGCTGGGGTTTCGTACAACAAGTTCCTCGCCAAGCTGGCGAGCGACCAGAACAAGCCCGACGGGCTTTGCCTGATCCGCCCCGGCGAGGGCGCAGCGTTTGTGCAGGGGCTGCCGGTGCGCCGGTTCCACGGCGTCGGCCCGCGCGGCGCGGAAAAGATGGCGCGGCTGGGGATCGAGACCGGCGCAGACCTCGCCGCGAAGTCGCCCGAATTCCTTCACGCCCATTTCGGCTCGTTCGGCGATTACCTCTACCGCGCCGCGCGCGGGATCGACCACCGCCAGGTGCGCGCCAACCGCATCCGCAAGTCCATCGGCGGTGAGCGGACGTTTCACGAGAACATCTCCGACGCGGGCGAACTGCGCGAGACATTCGAAAGGATTGCGGGGATCGTCTGGGAACGGATCGAGGGCAACGAGGCGCGCGGGCGGACAGTGACGCTCAAGTTGCGCTTCGCCGATTTCACCACGATCACCCGCGCACGCTCGGCCCCGCACTGGATCGCGGACAAGGCAGAGTTCGTCGCGCTGGGCCGAGCGCTGCTGGAAGGCGAAATGCCCTTGCCGCAGCCAATCCGGCTGATGGGGCTGACTTTGTCATCGCTCGATCATGGCGACGAAGCCGAAGAGCAAGGCGCGCAGCTGGCTTTGTTTTGATGCAGAACGCCGCTCTCTCCCCTCAAGGGGAGAGGGCTATCCCGGCCTGCTACCCTCTTGCCACATCGCAATCCTTCGCCGCGCCATCGGACCGGTATCCTCGGGCAAGGCATCGGGCGAAAAGTACTGTGCCGCAAGGATCTCGCGCCCATCGGGCACCGGCGCGTTCGCGGCGCTCGCTTCGAAGACATGCGCGGTGTGCGGCGCGCCCGAGAGAGTCTCCTGCAAGTCCCACAGATGCGTCAGGCTGGCGAGGTCCAGCCCCAGTTCCTCGCGCAGTTCGCGGCGCGCGCAGTCGTGCATATCCTCACCGCGCCCGCAGCCGCCGCCCGGCAAGGCCCAGGAGCGCCTGCCGTAGGAATGGCGCACGAGCAGCACCCGACCCTCGCTGTCGATCACCAGCACCGAGACGCCGCGAATATGCGGCTTGATGACACCGCGCGCATAATGGCGCAGCCTATGGACGGTGCGCAACGCCATCCGGTGTAGCGGGGCGGGTATCAGGTGAAACATGTGACCGGCTGGCTTGCCGCAGAGAGCAGGCGTGCGACGGGCAGGTCATGTCCGCCCGCAACCGCTGCATCGAAGACAGCACGCTTTCCTCGCCCCGGATCACGAACATCACCGCATCGCTGGCGAGCAGCGAGGGGATCGTCAGGCTGAGCCGGTCGAATGGCGCTTCGGGCGGGAGCGGATCAGGCGTGAGGCGGCGCACCGCCTGCGGGTCGCTGACCTGCGGGTCGGTGTTGGGAAAGAGCGAGGCGATGTGCCCGTCCGCACCCATGCCGAGCCATGCCAGCGCGAAGTGCGGCGGCTGAGCATCTTCGGTCAGCGGCACGATCCGCGCGCCAGCCGGTTCGAGCAGTTCGCGGATGCGCCCGACATTGCTTGCCGGATGCTCCTCGCCGACAATGCGGTCATCGCCCGGCCAGACGGCGATCCGGCTCCAGTCGAGGCCGCTGTCTGCAAGCAATGCGAAGATCGGGAACGGCGTCGAGCCGCCCGGAACGGTGATAGCGATCTCGCTAGACGTTGCATCGAGCGCAGCTCGGAGGCGGCGCTCGACCCAAGCGGCGATCTCGGCGTCGGATGCGTCGGCGATGATTTCGGGCTTGGCCATGCGCGGCGCATAGCATCGACTTAATGGTGCAGGAACCGGGTTCCGGGCTGAAGGTCTCGGTCTAACAGCCGCCGTACACCCCCGGCCTCCCCTCAGGAGGATCGGCGGGCAGTGCCGGACTTACTGCAGCGTCGCATCGAGAAACCATGCGCGCTGTTCGGCCTGGTCGGTCCAGTCATCGATCAGGCCGTCGGTGGCGTTGTCGCCAACCTCGCCCGCCGATTCCTTGGTCTCGCGCAGCTTCGTCACCAGCGTGCGGTTGTCGTCGCGCAGTTCCTCGACCATCGCCATCGCGTCGAGGCCGGTCTTGTCCTGATCCCTGATCTGCGTCTTTCCGGCAATCGCGCCGATCGAGGTCAGCGTCGTGCCGCCCTGCTTGCGGACGCGCTCGGCGATCATGTCGGTCACGCCGATGATCTCCTGCGCGTGTTCGTCGAACAGCAGGTGCAGGTCGCGGAAATTGCGGCCCGAAACGTGCCAGTGGAAATTCTTGGTCTTGAGGAACAGTGCATAGTGATCGGCGAGCAGGCCGTTGAGATTGTCGATATGCGCGCCCATCGCGTTGCTGGTTGTCGTGGTCATGATGCCCTCCTTCGTGGCGTTTTCGATTTTGCGTACAATCCAATAACGCGATTAATCGAAGAAGGTTCAATCGGTTTTGCCGATTACAGTATTCCCACCGCAACCAGCCCGGTATAGAGCGCGACGAGGATCAGCACGACGCCCGCAGCACGGCGAATTTGGCGGGTTTTGGGCGAAACGACCAGTTCCGCACCCGACCATGCCATGCCCATGAGGGCAATGCCTGCCAGCGCGCCACCAGCCGCCGCCGACCAGACCTGACCCGTTGCAATCGCGATCCCGAAGATCAGGAACCGCGCCGCATCGGTCAGCTGCGAAGCGACGATCACCAGCATCGCCGCGCCGAGCGACTGCGTCGGCTCCTTCATCTTTGCGCGCGGCCTTATGATGATCGATTCCAGCCCCGCGAGCAGCAACGCCAACGCCGCCATGAACAGCCGCGCCATCGGGGCAAGGATATCGAGGAACAGGATCGCGGCATATCCGGCGAAGAGCGCGGTGCCGATGCTCGACAGAACCGCCATGACGAGCAACGCGACGTGCCCGGACTGGCGCGCGGCAAGCGCTGCCACCGTCACCTGATCGCGCGCGCCGAACCCGGCGATCAGCGCGGCAAGCAGGGCGAGGTAGAATGCAGTCATCGACGAGCATCTACCCCGGTTCGACGAATGACATAAGGGCAGCTTCGCATATCGTCCCCGGTGGTCTAGGCTCCATGCCAAAGCAACAGACGGGTCGGACGAATGGCACAGACAGCCGAACAGGACATCACCTTCACGCTCAACGGATCGCCGACGACGGTGCGGGCGACGCCCGACATGCCGCTGCTCTGGGCCTTGCGCAACGAAGCGGGGCTTGCGGGCGTGAAATTTGGCTGCGGCGCGGGGCTCTGCCGGGCCTGCACGGTGCATTACAACGGCACCCCGGTGCCCTCGTGCCAGCTGCGGGTCGGCGATGTTGGCGATGCCGAGATCACGACTATCGAGGGCATTCAGGTCGATCCGGTCGGCAAGAAGCTGATCGACGCCTGGACCGAAATCGACGTGATGCAGTGCGGTTATTGCCAGGCCGGACAGGTGATGTCCGCCCACGCGCTGCTTTCGGGCAATCCGACTCCCTCGGACGAGGACATCGATGCGGGCATGGCGGGCAATATCTGCCGCTGCGCCACCTATCCGCGCATCAGGCAGGCGATCCGCATCGCCTCGGGTCAGGAGGAGGCGTGAGATGAACGATCTGTCCCCTTCGCTGAACCGCCGCGCGTTCCTAAAGGTCTCGGCTCTGGCTGGCGGCGGCATGGCGCTGAGCCTTTCGCTGCCCGGAAAGGCCGTCGGCACCTCTCCCGTGCCGCATTTCATCCTGACCGATTTCGTGACAATCGCCAGCAGCAACCGGATCACCATCGTCTCGAAAAACCCCGAGATCGGGCAAGGCATCATGACCGCGCTGCCGATGCTGATCGCCGAGGAGCTCGATGCCGACTGGTCGCAGGTCGATGTCGTGCAGGCGATGTACGATCCGGCGAAGTATCAGGCGCAGTTCGCGGGCGGCTCGTTCGCGACGCCGATGAACTACCTGCCGATACGGCAGGCGGGCGCGGCGGCGCGGGCGATGCTGGTCGCGGCTGCGGCGGAGAAGGCGGGCGTGCCTGCGGCGGAACTTTCGACCGCAAAGGGTATGGTGCGGCATGCGGCATCGGGCCGCGAATGGTCCTATGGCGAGCTGGCCTCTGCGGCGGCGAAGGTTGCGGTGCCTGATCTGAAGGACGTAATGCTCAAGGACGAGGCGGATTTCACCATCGTCGGCAAGCCGCTCACCGGGGTGCAGAGCCGCGCCATCCTTGCGGGCAAGCCGGTCTTCGGCATCGACGTGCGCCGTCCCGGCATGCTGCACGCGGTGGTCGAAACCGCGCCCGCGCATGGCGGCAAGCTGGTTTCGCTCGATGCTTCGGCAGCAGAAGCCGCTCATGGCGTGGTCAAGGTCGTCTCGCTGCCCGGCATCGGCGGTCCGGCAGCGATGGTCGATACCGTCGCGGTCGTCGCGACCAATCACTGGTATGCCAGCGAAGCGCTCAGGAAGCTGAAGGCGCAATGGGACAATTCGGCGGGCAAGGGCCATTCGATCGCGGCTTATGCGGCGAAGGCAGCGAGCCTGCACGATGCGGCGGGCGGCGAGGAGCTGCGCGCCGATGGCGATGCGGCGGCGGCACTGGCGGGCGCGGCAAAGACCGTCGCGGCGCGCTATTCCTATCCTTACGTCTCCCACGCGACGCTTGAGCCGCAGAACTGCACGGCGCTTTACAAGGACGGCAAGCTGGAGATGTGGGCGCCGGTGCAGGCCCCGCAGGGCGGCGTCGAGCAGATCGCCAAGCACCTCGGCATCGCGGCGGAGGACCAGACATTGCACCTGACGCGCATTGGAGGCGGCTTCGGGCGGCGGCTGGCGTCGGACTACATGGTGCAGGCTGCTGCGCTGGCGAAGGCGATGCCGGGCCAGCCGGTGCAGATTGTCTGGGACCGCGCCGAAGACCTCAAGCGCGATTTTTTTCGCCCCGCAGGCTGGCACGACTTCAAGGCGGGTCTCGATGCGGAGGGCAAGCTCGTTGCGCTAACCGATCATTTCGTGACGCTGGGACAGGACGGCAAGCCGGGCCGCTCGGCGGACATGGCGGCAGACCACTTCCCCGCCGGGCTGGTCGAAAACCTGCGCTACACGCAGGACGTGATCGAGACGGTGATGCCCTCCGGACCGCTGCGCGCGCCGCGCTCGAACGCGCTGGCTTTCGCGTTTCAGGGCTTTCTTGACGAGGTGGCGGAGGCGGCGGGCACCGACCTGCCCAATCTGATGCTCGATCTCTGCAAGCAGGACCGCTTCGTCGGCGAAAAGCGCCCGGCATGGGGCGGCACAACCTGGACGTTCCACACCGCCCGCGCGCGCGGCGTGATCGAGCATGTCATGCGCATGGCCGGATGGGACATCGGCCCGCTCCCGCAAGGCGAAGGACGCGGGCTCGGCTTCGGGTTCTATTTCAGCCACATGGGCTATGTCGCCGAGATCGCCGATGTCTCGGTTGCGGGCAGCGATATCACCGTCAACAAGATCTGGGCGGCAGCCGACGTGGGCCGCCAGATCATCAACCCGCGCGGAGCCGAAGCGCAGCTGACCGGCGCGATCATCGACGCTCTGGCGCAGGCGATGGACCAGCAGATCACCTTCACCGACGGCATCGTCGCCGAGCGCAATTTCGATACCTACCCGCTGGGCCGGATCGACGTGACGCCCGAGATCGAGGTCGACTGGGTAAAGAGCGACAACCCGCCCACCGGCCTTGGCGAACCGGCAATGCCCCCCGCGATCCCGGCGATCACCAACGCGATCTACGCGGCGACGGGCAAGCGCGTGCGCGACCTGCCGATCAAGGGGTGATCTCCGCGACCCTCCGCGAGGGGAGAAGAGTCAGGCAGCCCCCGCCTTGCCGTCGCTCGTGACAAGATCATGCCCCGAAGGCTGCTGGAAGGGCAGCAGGCCGAATTCGGGCATGATTGCGAGCAGGTGGTCGAAGATGTCGGACTGGATCGCCTCGTAATCCTTCCACGCGGTCGTCGCGGCGAAGCAATAGATCTCCAGCGGCACGCCCTTGTCGGTCGGCTCCAACTGGCGCACCAGCAAGGTGCCTTGCTCGGAAACCGCATCGTTTGCCTTGAGCATCGCGACGACATAGGCGCGGAAAGTGCCGATGTTGGTCGGGCGGCGCTTGTTCACGTCCTCGCCGTCGCCCGCATGCTCGCGGTTCCATTCCGCCAGCTCGCCTTCAAGCTGTTCGAGATAAGGCCGCAGCAGCGCGAAGCGGTGCAGGTCGCGCCATTCGCTGTCCGAGAGGAACCCGACCGTCGACATGTCGATATTGATCGAGCGCTTGATCCGCCGCGCGCCGTAATCGCGCATCCCGCGCCAGTTGCGGAACGATTCCGAAATCAGCTTGTAGGTCGGGATCGTCGTGACCGTCTTGTCGAAATTCTGCACCCGCACGACGTGGAGCGAAATGTCGATTACGTCGCCATCGGCATTGAGCTGGCTCATCTCGATCCAGTCACCGACGCGGATCATGTCGTTGGAGCGGATCTGCACCGAAGCGACCAGCGAGAGGATCGTATCCTTGAACACCAGCAGCAGCACCGCCGTCACCGCACCGAGGCCGGAAAGCAGCAGCAGCGGCGATTCTCCGGTAAAGGTGGCGATGATGAGGATCAGCGCCGCGCCATAGACCAGCAGCTTGCCAACCTGCAGATAGCCCTTGATCGGGCGCGCGGCGGCATCGGGGCTCTGCTCGTAGGTGTGATTGACGAGGTCGAAGACGTCGCAGATCGTGCGCGCAAGCGTGAAGATGATAAAGGCCTTGGCCGCAAGCTGGACCACTGTCTGGACGAAATCCGGCATGCCGGGGATCAGGTCTATCCCGCCCGAAACGACCAGCGCTGGCAGCACGGCGGCAAGGTGCCTGCCGATATGCGCGATAAACGAGGCTTCGTCGTGCAGCGAAGTCCGCAGGATCGCGGCGGCAACCAGCCGGACCAGCACCCGCGTCGCGATCCAGTAAGCGATCCAGGCCGCCACCAGCAGCAAGCCGAACCAGATAACCGGCGCGGACCATGGCTGAAAACCGATTGCCGCTTCAAAATCGTTGTAGAGCTTTTCGAGGTTCATGCCGCTTGCGTTTCTCCCGGTTGCCGCCGTCGTGGCGGGACCTGGCGCGAAAAACAACCGGGGCGGCGCGATGTTTCCGCATGAAACCGGGAAGAATCAATTGGTGCATTGCAGCATCATGGTGCTAGGGTTGCCAGCAATGACCGCCCTTTCAGATGACAGCCGACACCTGAAACCCGCCGCATTGCCGCCGCCACCCGACCTTTCCGGGCATCAGCGCGATGCGCTCCTGCTCGATTTCGACGGGACGCTGGTCGATATCGCCCCGCGCCCCGATGCGATTACGGTGCCCGCCGGGCTGCCCGCCACCCTCGCCGCGCTTTCGGAGATGCTGGGCGGGCGGCTTGCGATCGTCAGCGGCAGGTCTATCGCCGATCTCGACCGACACCTCGGGCCTGTCCCGGTGGCGATGGCCGGATCACACGGCGGCGAGTTTCGCGAGGCGGGATCGGGCGAGGCACGCGCGCTGGTCGATCCATTTCCGGCGCAGGCGTTGACCGAACTTGCCGAGCTGGCCGAAGACCTCGGCGGGCTGCTCGTCGAGGAAAAGCCCACCGGCGCGGCAATCCATTTTCGCGACGCGCCCGACCTCGAAGAGCGCGTGCGCTCGAACGTCGAAGCCATCGCGCGCGAGCACGGCATCAAGGTTAAGCACGGCAAGATGGTCGCCGAACTGGTCGTCGCCGGGGCGGACAAGGGTGCTGCCGTCGCGCACCTGATGAAACTCGACCGTTTCGCCGGATCGCGGCCCCTCTTTGCAGGCGACGATGTCACCGATGAAGACGCCTTCCGCGCGGTTGGCGCATTTGGCGGGGGCGGCGTGCTGGTCGGCCCCTTGCGCGCCACTGCCGCTTGCTGGCACCTTCCCGATACCGCTGCTGTCCACATCTGGCTGGAGAACGCCCTGAATGAGCACGCTTGAACTCTGGCCTATCGGCAATTGCCAGGTCTCCGGCCTTGTTGACGATGACGGCACGCTGGTCTGGGGCTGCGTTCCACGCGTCGATGGCGATCCCGCGTTCTGCTCGCTGCTGCGCGATCATGGCGGCGACATGCTCGACGGGTCATGGCGGCTTGAGCTGGAGAATCAGGTCTCCTCGACGCAGCGCTATATCCGCAACACGCCGATCCTGCTGACCCGGCTGGAGGACAAGGACGGCGGCGCGGTCGAAATCCTCAGCTTCTCGCCGCGCTTCGAGCGTTCGGGCCGGATGTACCGCCCGGTTGCCTATGCCCGTGTCGTGCGCCCGGTTGCCGGATCGCCGCGCCTCAAGGTCGTGCTGCGGCCGATGACGGGCCATGGCGACATACTTGCCGACCGCACCCACGGCACCAATCACATCCGTTACCTGATCGAGCGCCACGCGCTGCGTCTCTCGACCAACGCGCCGGTCGGCTATGTGCTTGAAGAGCGCTATTTCCGCGTTGAGAACAATTTGCACTTCTTCCTCGGCCCCGATGAGCCGTTTTCGGGCAATGTCCGCCGCGAAGTAGAGGAGATGCTCGACCGCACCGATGCCTACTGGCGGCACTGGGTGCGTGGGCTGGCGACGCCGATGGACTGGCAGGACGCGGTCATTCGCGCCGCGATTACATTGAAGCTCTGCCAGCACGAGGAAACCGGCGCGATTGTCGCCGCGCTAACCACCTCGATCCCCGAAGCGCCCGGTTCGGAACGCAACTGGGACTATCGCTACTGCTGGATCCGCGACGCCTATTACACGGTGCAGGCGTTGAACCGGCTCGGCGCGCTCGACGTGCTGGAAAAGTACCTCGCCTACCTGCGCAACCTCGTCGACGATGCCGAGGGCGGGATGATCCAGCCGCTCTATTCGGTCTCGGGCGAGAAGGAACTGACCGAATGGGTTGCGCCGGGGCTGGCGGGATATCGCGGCATGGGGCCGGTGCGCATCGGCAATGCCGCCTGGCATCAGGTGCAGAACGATGCCTATGGCCAGATCATCATCCCGAACATTCAGGCGTTTTACGACCGGCGCATGAAGCGCATGGCGAACGAGGAAGACTTCGCCAGCCTCGAACAGGTCGGTGAGATGGCGTGGAAGCTTTACGACACGCCCGACGCGGGGCTTTGGGAACTGCGCACGCGCACCGCCGTGCACACCTATTCCTCGGTCATGAGCTGGGCCGCCTGCGACCGGCTCGCCAATGCCGCCGATGTTCTGGGTCTGACCGAGCGGCACAAGCTCTGGACCGAGCGCGCCGAAACGATCCGCAAGACCATCGACGAAAAGGCATGGTACGAGGAAGGCGGCCACTACGCGGCCAGCTTCGGCGGCACCGAGCTTGACGCGAGCCTGCTGCAACTGGTCGAGTTGCGCTTCGTCAAGGCAAGCGATCCGCGCTTTCAGGCGACGCTGGCGGCAGTCGAAAAGGGCCTCAGGCGCGGCGAACACATGCTGCGTTATGACAGCGAGGACGATTTCGGACGGCCCGAGACCGCCTTCAACATCTGCACCTTCTGGCTAATCGAGGCGCTGCATCTGGCCGGCCGCGATACCGAAGCGAAGGAGCTGTTCGAAACGATGCTGGGCCACCGCACCAAGTCGGGCCTGCTTTCGGAAGACATGGACTTCGAAACCGCGGAGCTTTGGGGGAACTTCCCGCAGACCTATTCGCTGGTTGGTATAATCAATTGTGCAGGCGTGCTCTCGCGCCTCTGGAGCGACTGGCGATGAGCAGGCTGATAGTGATCTCGAACCGCGTGGCAGTACCCAAGGCGCGCGGCGCGGCGGGCGCGCAGGGCGGGCTTGCGGGCGCGCTCAATTCGGCGCTCAAGGAAAACGGCGGCATCTGGTTCGGCTGGTCGGGGCAGGAAACCGACAAATTTACCGGCTCGGTGAACCTGACCCGCAACGATGGCGTCACCTTCGCGACGATCGACCTCGAAGAACAGGACGTCGAGGAATACTACAACGGCTATGCCAACCGCACCCTCTGGCCGCTGTTCCACTACCGCATCGACCTTGCCGAATACGAGCGCGAGTTCGGCAAGACCTACGAGAAGGTCAACGAACGCTTTGCCGAAGCGGTGCTGCCGCTGGTCGAGCCCGACGACACGGTCTGGGTCCACGATTATCACCTGATCCCGCTCGGCGCGCGGCTGCGCGCGCATGGCGTGACGAACCGCATGGGCTTTTTCCTGCACACGCCATGGCCGCCGACGCGCCTGCTGGTCTCGCTGCCTTATCACGAGCGGCTGGTGCACACGCTGCTCGAATATGACCTGATCGGCTTTCAGAACGACGAGTGGCTGGAGAGCTTCCTGCATTATTGTCGCAAGGAAATCGGCGCAGAAGTGGACGAGGCGACCGGTACCATCCGGCTCGCAGGCCGCACCTGCATTGCCAAGGCATTCCCCATCGGCATCGACTACGACCATGTGATCGAGCAGGGCCGAACCGAGGAGGCGCAGCACGCCTACGAGCGCCTCGTCAACTCGACGCGCGGGCGCACGGCGATGATCGGGGTGGACCGGCTCGACTATTCGAAGGGCCTGCCCGAAAGGCTCGACGGCATCGGGCGTTTTTTCGACCAGCATCCCGAGCGGGTGCGCGACCTCGTCTATATCCAGATCGCGCCGCCCAGCCGCGCCGACATCGGCACCTACCAGAACATTCGCGGCCTGCTCGAACAGAAGACCGGGCAGATCAACGGCGCGCGCTCCGAGGTCGACATCGTGCCGATCCGCTACGTCAACAAGGGCCATTCGCTCGCCGAGCTCTGCGGCTTCTACCGCGCCTCGAAAATCGGGCTGGTGACGCCACTGCGCGATGGCATGAACCTCGTCGCCAAGGAGTATATCGCGGCGCAGGATCCGGAAGACCCCGGCGTTCTGATCCTCTCGCGATTTGCCGGGGCGGCGCAGCAGTTACAGGACGCGCTGCTCGTAAACCCGCACAGCCCGGACGACCTTGCTCACAACATCGGCATCGCGCTCGACATGCCGAAGAAGGAGCGCATCCGCCGCTGGGAAGCGCTGATCGAGACGGTGCGCGAGGACAACGTGGTCAAATGGCGCGAAAATTTCGTGCGCGAGCTGATGGCGGCGGGCTGAAACGCCGGATTTTGGCCATGTCCGCCCTTGCTTTACAGGCTGCGGGCAGTAAGCGTGCGCGGCGCGATCCAGCGGGAAAAGGGACGGGTCTTTGAGCAGGAATGTTGCCCTGATTACGGGCGTTACCGGGCAGGACGGTGCCTATCTCTCGCAGCTCTTGCTGGAAAAGGGCTACGAGGTTCACGGTGTCAAGCGCCGCTCGTCCTCGTTCAATACCGGACGGATCGAGGACATCTATCAGGACCCCCATGTCGATAACGCGCGCTTTGCGCTGCATCACGGCGATCTGACCGATGCGACCAACCTGATCCGCATCGTGCAGGAGGTGCGCCCGACCGAGATTTACAACCTCGCTGCGCAAAGCCACGTCGCGGTCTCGTTCGAAACGCCCGAATATACCGCCAATGCCGACGCCATCGGCACGCTGCGCCTGCTGGAAGCAATCCGCATCCTCAAGCTTGAACAGGAAACGCGGTTCTATCAGGCTTCGACGAGCGAGATGTTCGGCCTCGTGCAGGAAGTCCCCCAACGCGAGACGACACCGTTCTACCCGCGCAGCCCTTATGGAGCGGCCAAGGTCTATGCCCACTGGATCACGGTGAACTACCGCGAGGCCTATGGCATGCACGCATCGAGCGGCATCCTGTTCAACCACGAATCTCCCCTGCGCGGCGAAACCTTCGTCACGCGCAAGATCACCCGCGCCGCCGCCGCCATCGCGCTGGGCCGCCAGAGCAAGCTTTACCTCGGCAACCTCGACGCCAAGCGCGACTGGGGCCATGCGAAGGAATACGTGCGCGGCATGTGGCTGATGCTGCAACAGGACGAGGCCGACGACTACGTACTCGCCACCGGCGAGACCACCGAAGTGCGCGAATTCGTGCGCTGGGCATTCGAGGACGCGGGCGTGCCGGTGCGCTTCGAGGGTGAGGGCGTCGATGAAAAGGGCATTTCGGAAAAGACCGGCGAAGTGCTGATCGAAATCGACCCGCGCTATTTCCGCCCGACCGAGGTCGACCTGCTGATCGGCGATCCGTCGAAAGCGCACCAGAAGCTGGGCTGGCGGCATGAAACGCCGGTGCGCCAGCTGGCCCGCGAGATGGTCGAGGCCGACATGCAGGTGATGCGCGACGCGCCGATTTCGAAGGACGCGTGATGGCTTATGAGCTGACCGGCAAGCGCGTCTATGTCGCGGGGCACAAGGGCATGGTCGGCTCGGCCATCGTCCGGCGGCTGGCGTCCGAAGGCTGCGAGGTTCTGACCAGCGAACGCTCCGTGGACCTGCGCGAACAGGCGGCGGTGCGCGACTGGTTTGCCGCGAACCGGCCCGACGCGGTGGTGGTCGCCGCAGCCAAGGTCGGCGGCATCCTTGCCAACGACAGCTATCCGGCCGATTTCCTTTACGACAACCTGATGATCGAGGCGAACCTGATCGAGGCGGCCTACCGCAATCAGGCGGAAAAGCTGCTGTTCCTCGGCTCCTCGTGCATCTATCCCAAGTTCGCCGAGCAGCCGATTGTCGAGGACGCACTGCTGACCGGGCCGCTTGAGCCGACCAACGAGTGGTACGCCATCGCCAAGATCGCGGGCATCAAGCTGTGCCAGGCCTACCGCAAGCAATACGGCTGCGATTACATTTCGGCGATGCCGACCAACCTTTACGGCCCCGGCGACAATTTCGACCTTCATTCGAGCCACGTCATGCCCGCGCTGATCCGCAAGGCGCATGAGGCCAAACTGGCGGGCGCGGCTTCCATCGAAATCTGGGGCACCGGCACCCCGCGCCGCGAATTCCTGCATGTCGACGACCTTGCCGACGCCTGCGTGTTCCTGCTCAAGGACTATTCGGGCGAAAGCCACGTCAATGTCGGATCGGGCGAGGACCTGCCGATCATCGAACTGGCACAGATGGTCTGCGATGCCGTCGGCTTCGAAGGCGACATCGTCAGGGACGAGAGCAAGCCCGATGGCACCCCGCGCAAGCTGATGAGCGGCGACATGATCCGCGCCATGGGCTGGTCGCCGAAGATCGGCCTCGCCGAAGGTATCGCCGACGCTTACGCGGCCTTCCTCAAGACGCTCTGATGCGGCTGCTGCTGTCCGCCTTTGCCTGCGACACGGTGACAGGCTCGGAATGCTATGTCGGCTGGAGCTGGGCAACGCGGCTGGCGAAAAAGCACGACCTCACCGTCCTCACGCGCACCTATTCGGCGCGGCTGATCGCCGAACACGCGCCCGAGGCGGGCCTCAACCTCATCCATTTCGACCTGCCGTTCTGCGCCGGGAAAAACCACTACTGGCGCTTCATCAAGCCCTACTATGTGCTCTGGCAGATGGCGGCGCTGTTCTTCGTGCTCTGGCACCACTTGGCGCGGCGGTTCGAGGTAATCCACCACCTCACCTATAACGTCATCGAGATGCCGGGCTTTCTTGGATTCGTGCCGGGCGCGAAATTCGTCTGGGGGCCGGTCGGCGGCGGGCAGGTGCCGCCCGAAAGCCTGAAAGAAGTCTATGGCAAGGGCTGGCTGAAGCAGCGCATCCGCCGCATGTCGAAGCGGCTGAGCCCGTATTACCCGCATGTCGTCTTCGCGGCATGGCGCGCGCGGCATGTGTTCTTTGCCAATGCCGAGACTGCGAAGCTGATCCAGCGCTACTGCCGCTCGTCCTCGATCATGCTGGAGACCGCGATAGACCCGCCGCCGCTTGCCGCGAAAGAGCCGCACGCGGGACTGCGGCTGCTCTGGCTGGGCAACGTGATCGACCGCAAGGCGCTGATCATTGCGATGGAGGCGCTGGGCAAACTCTTTGCGCGGCGTCCAGACATCGACGTGACGCTGACCGTCGCCGGAGACGGTCCGATGCTGCCCGCTGCCAAGGCGCGCGCGGAGGATCTGGGCATCACGTCCCATTGCGAATTCAGGGGCCGCGTGCCCTTTGCCGAGGTCATGGGGCTGGTCGAGGCCTGCGATGCATTCCTGTTCACTTCGGTGCAGGATACCTCGGGCAATGTCGTGCTTGAGGCGATGTCACGAGGTGCGCCGGTCATCACGCTCGACCATCAGGGCGCGGCGGTGATCGTTACCGAAGCCTCGGGGCAGAAGGTTCCGGTTGGGGAAATCGACGCGGTCGCCGAAGGGTTCGCAAAGGCCATCGAACGCTATGCCGACGATCCGGCCTTGCGCGAACGGGCAGGCGCGGAAGCCCACGCCGAAATCGAACGCAGCCATCGCTGGGACTCACGGATGGAAACCTACGAGGCGGTGCTGGCGCGCATTTGAGCGGGCGAACTGTGGAGCCGGGCTACATCCCAATCCGTTCGTGCTGAGCCTGTCGAAGCACCGTACTTTCTTCTGGCGAACCACTGGAAGTGAAGGACGGCCCTTCGACAAGCTCAGGGCGAACGGGTTTCCAGATAATTTCCTGGATTCGTCAGCTTCAATACCACTCGCCGGGCAGCGTAATATCCGCTTTGCTGCGCACGTTCTGCATGTCAAGCGGGTTGGGGATCGTCACGCGCCCCGGCTTCACGGTCGCGCGGTCCTTGCGCAGCAGCGTGATCTCGATCACGCGCGGCACCGAGATGCCCATGTGCGTTTCGATCCCGCAGCAATTATTCGGGTGGTTATGCACCACGACATGGTTCTTGGTCAGCTTGCGGAAGAAGCTGGCAAGGAAACCGACCGAATTGCGCGCAAACAGGCTTTCCAGCGCGTGCAGTTCGAGCACGATGATGCGAAAACGGTTGAACGTCGCTTCGGAAAGATGCGTCAGCACGTCGAGTTCGGCGCCCTCGATGTCCATCTGGAGCAGCATGTCCGAGGTCGTGTCGTCGCCCATCTTGCGCGCGACCCAGTCCTCGAAATCCATGAACAGCTCGCCCTTGGCGGTGCCGACGAACTTCTTCTCGAAATCGAAGCGCGGGTTGGAAACCGGCGGGTTTTCGACGGAAGCATCGGCAAGGTAGCAGGGCACGTCCAGCCGGTTGACGATCGCTTCTTCGAACGAGGCGATCTGGTCGACGCCGGGCGAGAAGCAGGCGGTGATCCCTGCGAAATCGTCGGGGACGAGGTAGCCGCCGTCATAGTCGCCGCCGATGCGCACCAGTTCCTGTTCGACCGGCACGATCTTCAAGGGCGCGATAGCATCGAGCACCTGATCACGCGTCGACATGCGGCCGATCGCAACCGGGCTGTTGCCCGCCACCGCGCGGAACACGGACTTGGCGACATTGCGCACCACCGGCTTGATTGCACTCACTTGGGTAATCTCCTGTTCTGGACCTGCACTACCCGCTGGCCCCGACGATGTGAACCGGCGCGTAGAAGTGGAATGCCATCTGGAGAGGCGTTTCGCATTGGCGAGATCAACGAACCTGGGGGGCTCGGAGATTGGCGTTACTGTTCTTCACAATATCGGTGTTCAACAGCGCCAGGATCAGGATCGCCTGGATGAGCTGGTTCTGATTCTCGAACCACGCGTTCATCCCGAAGCCTTGCGCCAATGCTACAAGCAGGAAGGATCGCCATTGCTCAGACCGAAGCAAGCCTGGCCGAAGCACTGTCAGGAAATAAAACAGCCCTGCCCCAAATATCCCAAGGCGCAGCGCGATGTCGAAAATCGAATGATGATTGCTCACGAAATCAGCTCGAAAATCAACCCGAAGAAGGGGATGATCAACCAGGTATCCCGCGTAACGCACATCCCGATATGGAACTTCAAAACCAGAGCCAAACAGTGGCGCCTCCAGGAACGTCGGAAGCGCACCCCTGATAAACTCCGCCCTGATATAAGTATTGAAGTCAATTTCTTTCAAACTTAACATCGTAGCGTCGTCGATGGAAAGGTAAATCACAAGCGGAAAGAAAATTAAAACCGTCGCAAAAATCCTAACAAGTGTGGCCGCAATGCTAAAATGATAAAATACCACGAAAGATAATATTATAAATATCGGCCCAGCTCTCGCATAAGCGGCCAACAAAACGATCGTTGCCCCAACAAACTGCCAATACAGGCGTAATTTTCCCTCCCTGGATCGGCACAATATCCCGGCACAGAGCGCAAGAGAATTGATTGTAAAATCATTAAATACCGGGGATGTAAACCAGAATATTTCCACTAATTTATATAGTATAACCACCCCATACATATAGATAGGACGGTATTATTTGTTATAATTTTTCTTCGAATCCACATAATTGATAAAACAACAAATACAGGAAAAAGATATATAAATTGTATATAATTATTTACATGCGAAAAATAATTACCTTTGTTAGAAACACTCCCAACATCTACAATAACATGCAAAAATATACTCAATACCAATAAATAATATGCGGATATGCACCACGTGAGGCAGCACCCGAAAACTATGAACAGCACCCAAACAGCAACCATGGCAAGCAGGGCGGCATTCACAATGTTTGGGACAAGGGCGTAGGGCCATATGACCAAGGCCGTCACAATGTTTGTCGCTTGTCGATTGGATGACTTTTTACAAATCAAGCTCATACGGCGCTACAGGGAAAACGCCCGCGATTGGCCGAACGATGTCCGACGAACAGCCATGCTACGATTCCCTTTCCAGCCGTGTGTGGCCATTACTCCGCACTTGATTGGCATATCGGACAGGCTCGCCCTGTCCAGCGTTTATCGTAGTTCATCGCAGTGCAAATACACGTCGTTCGGCCAGACCGGGTAGCCTCCGCAAAACTCTGCGGTTTCCGGTATATTTACCGCCCGCGCGACTAAGGGCCAGACCGAAATCCGCAAAAATCACCAGTCGCTGTTCGATTCATATCCCAGTTCAACCAAGGTCGCCGCGACACGTTTGAATGCCTCGATATGCTCCGGCTTGAATTTCTCGCGCCAGCCGCGATTGCGCCCTTGTTCCCCTTGCGGAACGTATGCGAGAGCTTTCGGGTCCCATCGCCACCGACCCGAACTGCTCGCGCAAGGTCTCCTCGTCGAGTGGAGGCGAGCAGATTCGGCGGCAATCGCTTCGCGATCCTCCAGCCGCACCGTCTCGTCGCCGCCACCGCGTTCGCCGACAAGGTCTTCGAAGCGCAGCGCCAGCGTTTCGGGATCGCCCAGCCAGCCCTGCCAGCGGCGGAATCGGCGGCGATATCCGGGTTGCGAAGGCGTTGGAGCCAAAGGGCGAACCCAGCGGCGTGCCAGCGATCGAGGCCATCAAGGCAGGCATCGAAATCGGGCAATGCCTTGTAAACCGGGTGGAGAAAGTAGCGCGGCTCCTTGAGCACCCAGTTGGCATGGCTGACCGCGACATCGCGCAGGTCGCGATAGACGAAAGCCTGCGCATCGGTCGCGCTGCCAGAATGTCAGGCACCTCTGGCGCGTGCATCAGGTGAGCGCACCCAGCGATCCGGCAGGAGCGCTACCGACCTTCCAGCGGATATGTTGCGCCGAGTTCATCACGCCCGAGAGCGACTGGACCGCAACGATATCGTCCCATTGCCTGATCTGCGGAAACTGCGGGAGGATCTGCGCCAGCAAATGCGTGCCCGACCTGGATAGGAATTGCACAGCACCAGCGGCGCATCGCCGGACGAGCCGATCCGGCGCACCAGCGCGCGCGCGCCATAGACCGCATCGCGCGCGCATTGAGGCGCAGCCGCTCGATCACGCCGTACATCAATGCAGGTCCGTCACGCGACACCGTGGATCAGAAAGCTGCCGTAGAGCGAGGCCACATGAAAGGCAGGCGGTCGCCCAACTTCAGCCCGGTCATGCTCCCGCTGGTCGCCATTCGACACAGGTGAATCCGGCCCTCTTCATCATCACCTTGAGCGCTTGGGATAATGCGCGAAACATGCGCCGCCCAGCGTATCGCGCCCGGACCTTTACGAGCCGCAGGTAATCGGGATAGGGCGTCGTCATCAACAACTGACCGCCCGGACGCAGGATGCGCTTGAATTCGGCAAGCGTCTGCAATCCGTCGGCATAGCTGAGGTGTTCGATGAATTCGCCCGCAACGACCGCATCGAAGCTGTCATCGCCGGAATCGATAGCGGTCGTCGAACGCGACAGACCGAACAAGCATAGGCCTGCGCGGGAAGCCGGTCGAGCCGCTCGCGCACGCAATCCAGCCCGAAAATCTCCAGATCGTCGCGCGCCCGCTTGAGTTCCTCGCCTCCGCGCCCGGTCGCACCAGCTACGTCGAGCACACGGCGCTGCGCGAAACCGAGCAGTCTGGCAAACTGCCGGTAGCGGCGCAGCGTGAACAGGTCGCATTCCGCTTCCTCCTGCGCCGAATTCAGCGCGACGTAATCCGGTGTTTCACTCGACATGGGCAGTGTTCCCGTCGTACTCAGATGCCGCATCGCGGGCTGACGGAATGACGATGATCATCGCGAAGACGCGCGTCGATGCCATGAACCGGACCCCTGCTTCGTACCGACAGTGATCCAGATCATCTTCCATGACGCAGCGGGGTCTTTGCCCGCGGACAATATTGCAACAGTTCTGTCAGTCAGGCGCCTGCCGGCGCGCCCGACGGATCGGTCGCCTCGAACGCCGGTTGCGTTCATGTGTCGACGACAGCCGCCTGCAATGAAACCTCTGCGAGTCGAGGCGTTTCCCCAAAGCGTTTGCTCCAGGCGCGGCAATAACCGATCAGATAAGACTTCAGGCGCGGTCTGCCAGCGTTTCGATAATCGATGCCAGCGGCAGTCGGATCGACAGATCGAGCAGCGGCTTGCGGTCAGTGCCTCGTCGCTACCGATAATGACATCAGGGTTCCTTTGCATATCAACGCGACGTTGGCTGGCAGCAGCAGCACCATAAAAGCAGTTGCGTTATGATCAGGCTGGCGACAACGCCATAAACGCCTAACAGCGCGGCGACTGGCCATGCGATAACCAGCGCCATGCCGGTTGTAATAGGAGCGAAGGTCGCAACCGCGTCAATCTTCTCGCCCGCGCGCACGCGGTAGGTCAGCAGCAGCGAGGCCACTTGTCAGCAGGTACGACAAGCTGAAACCGATCACGAGCCAGACACCCATAGAGTTCACTTCCACGCCCAGCAGCTTCAGGGCAATGGGCGAGACCAGTGATAGGCTGGGTAAAGCAGGCCAAATCCGCCTAGCACGAGCAAGGCGAGCTTGCGGAAGCCCTGCCTCGCCACCGCCCGGCCCCCTCGCGTTTCGTTGCCGCCAAGGCGGAGTGGGATGAGGTGCTCCATCGCTTGCATCCGCAGGGATTGGCAAGCCCCACGATGGTCTGCGCCACACGGATCAGCCCGGCCTCGTAGGCACCGAGAACGAAAGAATGGACGAGAATTACAGTGGCTGTTGAAGCCTTGAAGCGCAGGAACGCGCCGACCGCCAACCAGTTGCCCGACCGCATCATGCGGCGCAGATGCGCGGCAGTCTTGCGCCGGTCCATACGGATAACTGCGCGCTCCGGGCGCAGCAGCCAGAACGGGCAAGGCCAGCGGATAGGCGAGCTGAGCGCCAGCGTGTACTGCGCCGCATCGGCATCGGCATGTTGGCGCGACGCAGGTACGCCCAGCACCATCGGCGCAGCGTCTGGTCATCGACCGGTACCTCGCACCTGACCGCGCCGGAAGGCTGACGCGGCGATGGTCTGCGCCCGGTCGTTTCACCGGCAGGCCAGGCTGGCGATGATGGCGTGCCAGTTCAGCACGCCAGAAAGAGCCGGAGGCTCACCCCGGCGGCGGGCGGTCGTTGGCGTGGTAGAGCAGGATCGCATCGTTGCCGGAAGGCCGGCATGGAAATTCCTCAGCGTCGCACCAGGCCAACTGGCCTGGCGATCCAGATTCATCGGCTGGATGGCCGACCAAACGCCGGTCGAGGCGTTGTGCGATCAACAGGTGAATCAACGTAATGGCAGCCGAGCGCCAGATCTGGCGATCGTTCGTGCGGTGAGCGGGTTCGAAGCTGTTGAGCCTGAAGTCGACGGTAAACCTGCAGGCGGCGCAGTAACGCGCGGCGCATCAGGCCGCCACTGGCAAGCGCCGCTCACGGATGCGGCGTTTTGCTGCGGCCGAAAGAGCACCTTGGCGACCAAAGCGCGGGGCCTGCACGAGGTATGGCCCGCCGCCAAGAGCCGTCCCGGCTCCTGGCTCAGGCGATAGGCCCACTCAAGCCCCGATTTCTGCATCCAGCGCGGCGCGCGCTGCACCCGGCCAGCGTGGAAATCGAACGCCGCGCCGACACCGATCAGCGTCTGCGTCATCTTCGCGTGGTTCTGCCACATCACACATCCTGCTTGGGCGGGAGATGCCGATCCAGACCACGTCCGCGCCCGATGCCGCGATCCGCGCTGCTTCGCACGCTTCGGCCAGTTCTTCCTCGGTCAGCGGTCGGAACGGCGGGCATTCGCAGCCGACAACCTCAACGCCGGGGTATTTCTCGGCGAACCGGCGCGCCATTTCCTCGGCCACGCCTTCCTGCCCGCCGTAGAAATAGTGCTTCGTGCCGTGGCTGGCCGAGCGGGCCATCATGAAGTCGATCAGATCCGGCCCGCAGACGCGGCTCACGGGATGGCCCTTGAGCTTGCCGAGCACGACCAGCGGCATGCCGTCGGGGGTAATCATCGCCGCGTCGCGGTGGAGCGGGGCGATCGCCGGGTCTTCGGTGATCGCCATCAGGCTGGCGACGTCGCGGATGCAGACGAAGCGCCCGGTCTCGTCGCCCGCCCAGCCTTCGATGCGCCGTGCCGCTTCGTCGAGCGTCAGGATCGAGACGGGGACGCCAAGGACGTCGTAATATGTACCTTCGGCTTGCATCGGCGGCCCCTTACCCGACGCCGCCCGCAAGTTCGAGCCGCAGGTCGGTGACCGAACCCTTGCCGCGCGGGGCAAGCAATTGCAGCAGCTGCGCGCCGCAGCCATCGGCAGGCACGGCAAGGCTTGCGCCCGCGCCCTCGAGCCTGACATTGCCCCGGCGGCGATAACGCTTGGCCTCATCGATGCAGATCAGGCGCAGTTGCAGCGGCACCGACGCTGACCCTGCGCCCTCATAAGCAATCCGGTAGCCCCCGGCGCCAGCGCCGAAATACGTTCGGCGATCAGGCCATAACCCGGCTTGCCATTGTCGTATTCGAGAACGCCTGCGGCATCGAAGCTCGCCGCTTTTTGCCTCAGCCGGGCGGCGTCGTCGCGCTGGCGACCGTCGACGTCGAACGGCACAGTCGCGCCAGCGCCCGGCCATATCATGTGCGATGCAGCAAGCCTGTCCTTCAGGCAGGTAGCGGCGCGCGAATTCGCCGGACCTGGCGCAATCGAACGCGGTGCCGTCGGCCTCCGCCACATGCGCCAGCACCGCAGCATGGCCATTGGCCGAGACCTCGCCAATCGCCCAGCCCGCATAGTTCATTCCCGGCTCCGGATTGCGCGCGATCCACTGCGCCAGTGCCTCCTGCCCGGCGGGCGTGCCCGATAGTCGCTCGAACAGCGCGGTCAGCTCGGCATTGCGCTGGCCGAGCATGAAGGCTCCGAGTGCGCGTTCGGCGGCGATCTGCGGTTCACCGGCACGCAAGGCGGCATCGGCGACGAAAAGCTGCGCGAGCGGCTCGCGCCAGCCGCGCCCGGCGGAGGCGAGCAACGCCGGTTCGGCGCGCGCGGCATCGCCGGAACTGGCCGCGGCAAGGGCGAAGAGCGTAACATGTTCCGCCGGGATCGGACTGCGCGCGAGCAGCAACCGGGTTTCGCGCAGCGCTTGCTCTGCGGTGCCCGAAGCCAGCGCCCGATTGGCCAGCAAAACCTGCGCGAAATTGCGGAACGGCGCGGGCACCAGCTCGGCATAGCTGCCATCGCGCCGCGCCTGCCGGTCAAGCTGCAACCCTGCGCAAAGCACCGCCGCGAGCGCGAGCACGCCCCACCAGACCAGACTGCGCATGACCAGAACCGGACCCCGGTCAGCTCGAGCGGCCGCCCTCGTACTGGTAGTAGTTGTAGCCGTAATAGCTGTATTCTCCACCAGCGCCCTTCGGATCGAACTTCGTCACGACGACGCCGAGAACCTGCGCGTTGACCATCTTGAGGCGGCGCACGGTGGATTTCACCGCGCCGCGATGGAAGCCCGAGGCATCGGCCATGATCAGCACGCCATCGACATGCGAGGAGAGCATCGCTGCATCGGACAGGCCAAGCATCGGCGGACCATCGACGATCACCGCATCATAGCGCGACTTGAGCTTGCCGAGAATTTCCGGAAGCCTGCCGCCGCCGAGCAGCAGCGAAGGTTCGGGCGGGATCGGCAGCGCGGTCATATAGGTCAGGTTGCTGACCGGCCCCGGCAGCAGCACGGAGTCGATATCCGCCTGTCCGGCGAGCAGCGCGGTAAGGCCGAGCTCGTTCTTGTTGTCGATCTGGCGGTGCAGCGTCGGGCGGCGCAGGTCGGCATCGACCAGCAGGACCGAGCGGCCCAGCCGCGCAAGGTCGAGCGCCAGCGCCTTGGCGGTGGTCGACTTGCCCTGCCCTTCGGACGCACTGGTAACGAGCAATGTCTCGGGCAGGCCGCTCGACGTCGAATAGAGCAGGTTGGTGACGAGCGAGTGATAGGATTCGCTCATCGGCGACTTGCTGTCGCGCAGCTCGGCATCGACGTCGTCCTCGACCAGCGGGATCAGGCCGAGCATCGGCAGGCCGAGCTTGCTTTCCACATCCTCGGGCGAGCGGATCACATCGTCGAAGTATTCGCGCATGAACACGAAACCACCGGCGGCCAGCAGGCCCAGCACGGTTGCGATCAGCATGTTGAACGGAATGTTCGGCGAAGACGGCGAATAGGGTATCTCGGCCCGGTCGACCAGCGAGATGTTGTTCGATGCCGCACCGGCGCTCGCGTTCAGTTCGTTGAAGCGTTCGAGCAGCGAATCGTAAAGCGCGCGGTTGGTATCGGCGACGCGCTTGAGAACCGCATATTGCACGCCGCGATCCTGCTCGTTCAGCGCGGCCGATTGCAGCGAGCCGACGCGCGAGCCCAGCGCCTGCTCCTTTTGCCGCGCGGCTTCGTATTCAAGGTAGATCGAGCGCTTCACCGAACGGCCGATCGTCTCGAGCCGCCGGTCGAGCTCGTTCGAGCGTGCCTG
>JAWKXP010000017.1:0-82625 GCA_041396945.1 Sphingomonadaceae bacterium
GTGGCGCTATCCGCCATGCTCGTCGCGGTCGAGGCGGGCGCGCAGGCGGCGATGCTGGCCCCGACCGAAATCCTCGCGCGGCAGCACCATGCGACGCTGATGGAGATGGCGCGCGGCACCGGCGTCGAGATCGCGCTGCTGACGGGGCGCGACAAGGGCAGGGCGCGCGAATCGATCCTGATGGGCCTGCTCGACGGGTCGATCGACATCGTTGTCGGCACCCATGCGATCTTCCAGGAATCGGTCAGCTACAAAAACCTCGCGCTGGTGGTGATCGACGAGCAGCACCGCTTCGGCGTCGGCCAGAGGCTGATGCTGGCGAGCAAGGGACGCCGCACGCCGCATACGCTGGCGATGACGGCCACCCCGATCCCGCGCACGCTGACGCTGGCGCAATATGGCGAGATGGACGTCTCCAAGCTCGACGAACTGCCGCCGGGCCGGCAGGCCATCGACACGCGTGTCGCCTCGGTCGAGCGCATGGAGGAGGTGGTCGCGGGCCTCGGACGACACCTCGATGGCGGCGGGCAGGCCTACTGGGTTTGCCCGATGGTCCGCGAAAGCGAGAACGACGACATTGCTGCTGCCGAGGCTCGCTATGCGATGCTGCGCGAACGCTTCGGAGAAAAGGTCGCGCTGGTCCACGGCCAGCTTGCGCCCGATGCCAAGGACGCGGCGATGGAGCGCTTCGTTTCGGGCGAGGCACAATTGCTGGTGGCGACAACGGTGATCGAGGTCGGCGTCAATGTGCCCAACGCTACGCTGATGGTGATCGAACAGGCCGAGCGTTTCGGCCTTGCCCAACTTCACCAGTTACGCGGGCGCGTCGGGCGCGGTTCGGCAAAGTCGGTCTGCATGCTCCTGCGATCCGATGCGCTTTCCGAAACTGCGCGCAGGCGGCTGGCACTGATGCGCGAGACGCAGGATGGCTTCCGGCTGGCCGAGGAAGACCTCGAACTGCGCGGCGGCGGCGAATTGCTCGGCACCCGGCAATCGGGCGATACTCCGTTCAACATCGCCAGCCTCGAACAGATCCAGAAGCTCCTGCCACTGGCGCACGACGATGCCCGCCTGCTGATCGAACGCGACGGCGGCCTGACCGGCGCGCGCGGCGAAGCGGCGCGGCTTTTGCTCTATCTGTTCGAGCGCGACTGGGGCGTTCAACTGCTGCGCGGCGGGTAATGCTTCCGCTTCCAACTAGTTATTGCATCGCGCCTGCTTAACTGTAACTATGGTTAATACCGTAGTTCCGGATCGTGCGGAGCGATTCCGGAGCTCCTGTCTTTGTGAAGCGGGGGTTGGTAATGTCATCATTCATGAAAATCCTGGTCGGCCTGGTGGCGACTGTAATACTGGCGTGGATCCTCCATGGCCCGATGGGCTTTGGTGCGCGCTGCGCCGCTGGCGATTCGGGAGAAGGCGAGGCTGCCTCTGCCGCGGCACCTGTCGCAACCGCTAGCGAGGCACCGGCGGATGAAGCCGCCGTCAATGCCTGCCAGAGCGAGGTCGATGCCGCGATCGCGGGCAAGACTGTGCAGTTCGGCAGTGGCGGCGCGGAGATCGCCGTCGAATCGCAGGCGATGCTCGATGCCATCGCGGCTGCCGCCAAGGATTGCGCCGGCACGACGATGGAAGTGGCCGGTCACACCGACCGCACCGGTGACGCCGGGGCCAACATGGCGCTGTCGCAGGCGCGCGCCGACGCGGTGAAGGCCGCGCTGGTCGCGCAGGGCGTGCCCGCAGAGCGTGTCGTCGCGAAGGGCTATGGCGAAACCCAGCCGACCGATGCCGCTGCGCCCGAAAACAACCCGGCCGACCGCCGGATCGAGTTCAGCATTTCGTCCAGCGCTGCTCCGGCAGCAGCGGATGCAGCAGGGGAGACCGCAGAATGACCGGATTTGCCGCAACGCTCGTACCGGCGCTCGTCGCCTTCCTCATCGGCCTGTTGGTCGCGTGGTTCATCTGGGGCCGCGCTTCCGACGAGCAGTATTGACGCCAGCGAAAGGGGATCTGAACCATGTGGCCATTTTGTGAAATGACCAGCCCCTGGTGGCTGCTGCTGCCGTTCCTGATCGGCTTGCTTACCGGCTGGTGGGCCTGGGCCGGAAGGAAGCGGGCCGAAACCGAAACCGTTGCCCATGCCGAGCCGAAGGCGGCAGCTGCGCCGACGCCTGCGGCGACTTCGGAACCAGTCGCTGCTCCCGAACCGGAGCCGATTGCAGCACCTGAGCCCGAACCGGCTCCCGCACCCGTTGCTGCCGCAGCACCCGTGGCTGGAGCGGCAGGCCTGACCGGTATCGGCATCGCCGCCGCGCGCGGTGAACCGGATGATCTCACCAAGATCAACGGCATCGGTCCGGCGCTCAAGGAATTGCTCAATTCGCTGGGCGTCACGCGTTTCGACCAGATTTCGGAATGGACCGGCGGCGATGTCGCCAAGGTCGACGATCATCTGGGCGCGTTCAAGGGGCGCATCGACCGTGACAACTGGATCGAGCAAGCCAGGCTGCTCGCGACCGGCCAGCTTGACGAGTGGCAGTCACGCTTCGGCTACAAGTCGAAGGAGTGAACGCGCGATAAGGCGGGCGCTCCTTCGAACGAGCCCCGCCGCTTGCGATGTCGCTGGAAAATGTGGTCGGGGAGAGAGGATTCGAACCTCCGGCCCCTGCCTCCCGAAGACAGTGCTCTACCAGGCTGAGCTACTCCCCGACCGATCGCCTCCACAGCAACTGTGGAGCGAGGCAGAGGCGCGCCTATAGAGAGCGATTAGCAGGGTGGCAAGCCGTCATTCGCGCGACTAGGGTGCAATCATGGCATCCGTCCCGACTCTCGCCGATTCTCGCCCGTCCCGCGCCAATCCCGCGCATTGGGAATGGGCCTATCTCGACCTGATGCGCCATATCTGGGAGCATGGCGACGAGCGGGTGGACCGCACCGGGGTCGGCACGCGCGCGATTTTCGGAGCGCAGGTGCGATTCGATCTGGCGGGCGGGGCGATGCCGCTGCTGACGACGAAGCGGGTCTACTGGAAGACGGCGAGCCGGGAATTGCTCTGGTTCCTCACCGGGGAAACCAACATCCGCCCGCTGGTCCTGCAAGGCGTCGGTATCTGGAACGAATGGCCGCACGCCCGCTATGTCCGCGAGACGGGCGAGGAGATCGCGCTCGATGCCTTCGTGCAGCGCATCGCCGATGACGAGGCCTTTGCGGCGCAGTGGGGCGATCTCGGGCCGGTCTATGGCAAGCAGTGGGTCGACTGGCCGGTTTACGAAGACGCGGGCGAGGGGCTCTATCGCAAGCGGGCCGAGGGCGTGAACCAGGTCGCCGAAGTGGTCGAGAGCCTGCGCAACAATCCCGGTAGCCGTCGCCACATCATCGAAGGCTGGAACGTCGCCGAATTACCGGGAATGGCCTTGCCGCCCTGCCACAAGTCCTATCAGTTCTACGTCTCGGGCGAGGGCAGGCTCTCGGGCTGCCTCTATCAGCGCTCCTGCGACCTCGGCCTCGGTTTCGCCTTCAACATCTGGAGCCTCGCGCTGCTGACGCGGATGCTGGCGCAGCAATGTGACCTTGAGCCGGGCGAGGCGGTCTGGATGGGCGGCGACGTGCATCTTTACCTCAACCATGCGCCGCTCGTCGAAGAGCAGTTATCGCGGGAACCTGAGGGCGTGCCGACGCTTGCTATCCTGCGGCGTCCGGAGACGATCTTCGATTACGGGATCGGGGATTTCGCGGTTTCGGACTACGCGCCGCAAGCGCCGATCAAGGCGCCGGTTGCGGTCTGATTGACATTTCGTGTTGTTGTAATAATATGTCGCTAAGGTAGAATAATAAACCAGAGAACGGAGAGCGAGTCGCATGGCCGACCGGCCGCCAGCATCGGGCAAACCGCGCGGAAACTTGCCGCCGCTTGAGCTTTATGTGCCCGAACCGCCCTATCGGCCCGGCGACGAGGTCGACTTCTCGCATATCGTCGTTCCCGAAGCCGGCGCGCAGCCACGCCCGGACGAGACCTGCGAGGCCGCCGAGACGCATCCGCTCTGCCTCGATCTCGTCCGTGTGCTTGATGGGGACAACAAGGCGGTCGGACCGTGGGACCCCAAACTCGACCCCGAAACCTTGCGCCGGATGCTGCGCACGATGGCGCTGACCCGCGCGTTCGATGACCGGCTCTATCGCGCGCAGCGGCAGGGCAAGACCAGCTTTTACATGAAATGCACCGGCGAGGAGGCGATCTCGGTCGCGACCGCCTTCGCGCTCGATTTCGAGGACATGGTTTTCCCCTCCTACCGCCAGCAAGGCATCCTGATCGCGCGCGGCTATCCGCTGGTCGAGATGATCAACCAGATTTACTCGAACCGCGCCGACAAGCTCAAAGGCCGCCAGCTGCCGATCATGTATTCGGCGCGCGACTATGGCTTCTTCACGATCTCGGGCAATCTCGCGACGCAGTTCCCGCAGGCGGTGGGCTGGGCGATGGCCTCGGCGAGTAAAGGCGACACGCGGATCGCGACGAGCTTTATCGGCGAAGGCTCATCGGCAGAGGGCGATTTCCACGCAGCGATGACCTTCGCGGCGGTCTACAACGCACCGGTCGTGCTCAACGTGGTCAACAACCAGTGGGCTATTTCTTCGTTCTCGGGCTTTGCCGGGGCCGAACGCACGACCTTTGCCGCGCGCGCTATCGGCTATGGCATCGCCGGGCTTCGCGTTGACGGCAACGATGCGCTGGCAGTCTATGCGGCGGCACAGTGGGCGGCCAACCGGGCGCGGGCCAACAAGGGGCCGACGCTGATCGAGCATTTCACCTATCGCGCCGAAGGACATTCCACGTCTGACGATCCCAGCGCGTATCGCTCGGCGCAGGAGCGTGAGGAATGGCCGCTGGGCGATCCGATCACCCGCCTGCGCAATCACCTCATCGCTTTGGGCGAATGGGACGAGGCCCGCGACGAGGCGATGGACCGCGAAGTCGCCGAAGAGGTGCAGGAAGCACGCAAGGAAGCCGAAAAGAACGGCGTGCTCGGCCACGGCCTGCACCATCCCTTCGAAACGATGTTCGAGGATGTCTTCGAGGAACTGCCCTGGCACCTTGAGGAACAGAGCGAGCAGGCGCTGCGCGAGCGGCGGATCAAATGGCCGGACTGGAAGCAGTGATGAGACCCGAAGAAGGCCCCCTGACGCTCTCCGACGCGCCGACGCGCTCGCAGAACATGATCGAGGCGATCAACGACGCGCTCGACCTGATGCTCGCGCGCGACCCCGATGTCGTCATTCTCGGCGAGGATGTCGGCTATTTCGGCGGCGTGTTCCGCGCCACCGCGCATTTGCAGGAGAAATACGGCAAGGCGCGGGTGTTCGATACGCCGATCAACGAATGCGGCATTATCGGCGCGGCGGTCGGCATGGCGGCATATGGTCTGCGCCCGGTGCCCGAGATCCAGTTCGCCGATTACATCTATCCCGGCTACGACCAGCTTGTCTCCGAAGCGGCGCGCATGCGCTATCGTTCGGCTGGGGACTTCATCGCCCCGATCACGGTGCGCTCGCCCTTCGGTGGTGGCATCTTCGGCGGGCAGACGCACAGTCAGAGCCCGGAGGCGCTGTTTACGCATGTGGCGGGACTCAAGACGGTGATCCCTTCGACTCCCGCCGATGCCAAAGGCCTGCTGATCGCGGCAATCGAGGATGACGACCCGGTGATCTTCTTCGAGCCCAAGCGCATCTACAACGGCCCGTTCGACGGCTATTACGACAAGCCATCGAAGACCTGGAAGGACCATCCCGGCGGGCAGGTGCCCGAAGGCTATTACTCGATACCGCTGGGCAAGGCGCGGCGGGTGACGACCGGCTCGGCCATGACGGTGCTCGTTTACGGCACGATGGTCCACGTTGCGCAGGGTGTGCTCGCGGAAAAGGGCGTCGATGCGGAAATCATCGACCTGCGCACGCTCGTCCCGCTCGACATCGAGGCCATCGAACAGTCGGTCGAAAAGACCGGCAAGTGTCTGATAATTCATGAAGCAACGCGCACCTCCGGCTTCGGCGCGGAGCTGGTCGCGCTGGTGCAGGAGCGCTGCTTCTACCACCTCGAAGCGCCGATAGAGCGCGTCACGGGTTTCGACACGCCTTACCCGCATAGCCTCGAATGGGCCTACTTCCCCGGCGCGGTGCGGATCGGCGAAGCAGTCGACCGTCTGATGGAGGGCTGACGCGATGGGACGCTACGTTTTCAACCTGCCCGACATTGGTGAAGGCATTGCCGAGGCCGAAATCGTCGAGTGGCACGTCAAGGTCGGCGACATGGTCGAGGAAGACGGCCGCATCGCCGACATGATGACCGACAAGGCGACGGTCGAGATGGAAAGTCCGGTTTCGGGCAAGGTGATCGAAGTCGCGGGCGAGGCGGGCGATATCGTCGCCATCGGCGCGCCGCTGGTGGTGATCGAGGTCGAAGGCAAGGGCAACGCCGAGGAGGCGGACGGGCGGCCTGTCGAGGAAGAGCCGAAAGCGGAGCCTGAGCCCGAACCAGAGCCGGAACCGGAACCAAAACCCTCTCCCCTTCAGGGGAGAGGAAGGAGCCGCGAAGCGGCGAAGGGTGAGGGGGCTATCAGCCAGGCAACTGCCCCCGAGAAAGGCCCCCGCCCCCAAACCCCTTCCCCTCAAGAGGATCGGGCTTCAGGTGCCAAAGTCCTCGCATCGCCCGCCGTGCGCCAGCGCGCGCGCGATCTTGGCATCGATCTTGGCGAGGTTCGTCCGGCAGAGGATGGCCGTGTGCGCCATGCCGATCTCGACGCGTTCCTCTCTTACAACGCAGCCGGTGGTTTCCAGCCCGCAGGCAGGCGCGGCGAGGACGAGCAGGTGCGGGTCATCGGCCTGCGCCGAAAGATCGCCGAGAACATGGCCGCTTCGAAGCGCAAAATCCCGCACTTCGCCTATGTCGAGGAGTACGATGTCACCGCGCTCGAAGAAGCGCGCGCGCAGCTGAACGCGGGGCGGGGCAATCGGCCCAAGCTGACGATGCTGCCATTCCTCATCACCGCAATCTGTCGGCTGATGCCCGAGTTTCCCATGCTCAACGCGCATTACGACGACGAGGCGGGCGTGGTCACACGCTATGGCGCGGTGCACATGGGCATCGCCGCGCAGACGCCTTCGGGCCTGATGGTGCCGGTGGTGCGCGATGCGCAGGACCGCAACCTCTGGCAACTCGCGGCTGAGATCGCCCGGCTGGCAGACGCCGCGCGCGAAGGCACTGCGAAAAAGGATGAACTGAGCGGATCGACGCTGACGCTCACGTCACTGGGGCCGATGGGCGGGGTTGCGACGACACCGGTCATCAACCGCCCCGAAGTCGCGATCATCGGGCCGAACAAGATCGTCGAGCGGCCTGTCTTCGTCACCGACGCAACCGGGCAGGAGCGTATCGAAAAGCGCAAGCTGATGAATATCTCGATGTCCTGTGACCACCGCGTAGTCGATGGCTACGACGCGGCGAGCTTTGCGCAGGAGCTCAAGAAGCTGATAGAAGCACCGGCGCTGCTTCTGGCGGGATAGGAGAGGGCAGATGGCGAAGGATACGCGGATCGATGACTACATCGCCAAGGCGCAGGACTTCGCCAAACCGATCCTCACGCGGTTGCGCGAAATTGTCCATGCCACGCTTCCCGAAGCGGATGAGACGATCAAATGGGGCATGCCGCATTTCACCGTGCAGGGTAAGAACCTCGCCGGAATGGCCGCATTCAAGGCACATTGCAGCTTCATGATCCACGGCGACGGTCGGCAGGGAGATGCGATGGGCCAGTTCGGCAAGCTCTCCACGCTTTCGGACATTCCTGCGGAAGCGGAACTCGCCGCAAAACTGATCGAAGCAAACGAGCGCATCGCGCAGTTCGGAAGTGCCGAGAAATCTTCGAAAGCCCCGCGCAAGGCCAAACCTGAATTACCGGTGCCGGACGATCTGGCGGCGGCGCTCAAGAAAGATGCCAGTGCCGGAAAAGTGTTCGCGGATTTCCCGCCGGGCGCGCGCCGCGACTATATCGAGTGGATCACGAGTGCGAAACGCGAGGAAACGCGGGAGAAACGCCTTGCTCAGGCGGTCGAGTGGATCGCAGAAGGCAAGAAGCGGAACTGGAAGTACGAGAAGTGCTAGAATCTTGTTGGTGCGAAGCCGGACACCTCCCGCCCGGCCTCCCCACCCGGCCACCAAACCTTAGATGGTATCGTTGGTGGCCGGGTGGGGAGGCGGGGCGGGAGGTATGAGCCCAAGAATCTAGCGCACGATCCCGCGATAGGCGATCTGGCCCTTGCCTTTGGCCGAGTGGCCCGGCGAGATACGCCAGCGCACATGCGTTACGTCTTCGGGCGTCGCGTCGCGAGCGCCGACCTTGAGGTCATCGAGACGCCCCCATGTACGGCCGCCATCGACCGAAACCTGCTCGTTGGCGAAGGAACTTTGCTGATAGGTGATCGCGCGCGGCAGCGGGTTGGTGATCGTGAATCCGCCATCGCCGCCAAGGCGATACCAGCGCAGGATCGTCACGACGCGGTCGCCGCGCGAGAGCGAGGCAGCCGGTTCGAGGCGGCGCGAAGCATCGGCGTTATGGCGCTCGACGAAAACGGCACTGTCGGTCGCGACATTCGGCGAAGCCTGTGCGGTGGTGGCAAGGCCACAGGCCAGCGTTACCGCCGCGATGGCATGAGTGATTCTCTGCACTGGAAATCCCCCTTCGGTCCTCATCCGAACCCAATGAGGCGATCCTGCCGGAGACGTGCGAAAATATGGTTAACAGGGGGCTAGCGGGTGGTTGCGTGCGCTTTCCACAGGGCAATTTTGCCAGCGCATCGTGCAATTGTCGCTTCGGTGTTGACAGCCCGTTTGGCCTGCCCTAGTGGCGCGGCTCCCAAGCGATGCGCGGGTGTAGCTCAGTTGGTTAGAGCGCCGGCCTGTCACGCCGGAGGTCGCGGGTTCGAGTCCCGTCACTCGCGCCATTTTTCGCGCTTCGCTTGGGAAATCTCCGCAAAATCCGAATTATGGTTCGTTGGGCGGCGACCACGATCCCGTTTCCATCCAGATCAGGAAACGGCGCAGCGGCAACAGCCAGATGAAGCCAAGCACGATATAGACCGGCAGCTGCGCCAGCGATGGCCAGCCGGCGATGATCGGCGGCACAAGGTTGGCAATCGCAAGGCCATAGATCAGCAGCGCGACACAAAGCGCAAGGACGCCGACCGGAATTCGCCATGTCGGCTGCTGACGTTTCATGCATGCTCTCCATAGGCGCGCGTTGGCGTTACGACCATGTCGAGCGGCACGTCGTGAGGCTCGACAGGCAATGCATCGACCAGCTGGCAATCCCAGGCAAGGCCGATGGTGCGCGTGCCGGGATTAGCCGCCAGCCAGCGGTCGTAATGCCCCGCACCTTGCCCGATGCGCTCGCGCGTGGCGGTAAATCCGAGCAGCGGCACGAAGCAGACATCTGGCGTGATCGGCGCAGCATCGGCAGGCGGTTGCCGGATACCGAAGGGACCATCCTCCAGACCTTCTTCTTCAAGGAACGGATTGGCCCACTCGCGAAATTCCATCCCCGCCTCGCGATCCGCGAACCAGGGCAGGGCGATGCGGTGCCCGGCCTCGTAGAACCACTTGGCATAGCCCAGTGTCGGTGCCTCACCCGGAACCGCGCTGTAGAGCCCGATAACCGCGCCTTCGGGCACGGCTGCGAGCACGGGAGAGGGCGGGCGCGAGAACATCAGACCCCGCACCGCATCGGGCAGCGCTGCGACATGCGCGCGCCGCGCGGCCCTCAGTTCTTTTCGCAGGCTGGGCTTGTCCATCGGCTCCATGTCGCGGCTGGTGGGAAGGGGTGGCGGGCCCCACCATGGGTCGGTTGCCATGAAATCCTCTGACGCCGAACGTCAGGTGGGCGCCGTATATGCCGGACCAGGGTCCAGCTAGGGACAGCTCCCTAGGATTTAGTTATAGCCTCAGGGATGTTCTGTGGCTCGTGCCGGGCAGGTCCCGCCGACCGCCTAGATAGGAGCGCGCGGGTCAGGCCTCAAGCCGCGATGCAAGATTTTCCAGTTGTCCTGCGATTTGTCCCAGCCTTTGCGCGGTCCCCGCATCCGGCCCGGCTTGCGCCACCGCAACTTTACCCCGCAATTCGTGGATTTCGTCGGCGAGCAGCAGCGCGGCGAAGAGGAGCATGCGCCCCTCGCTCTGCGTCGCGAGATCGCCCATGTCCTGCAGCTTGCTGTCGATCAGCTGACCGAGGCCGCGAATATGGTCTTCCTCACCCTCGGCACAGGCGACGGTGAAGGTGCGTTCGCCGATGGAGAGGGTGACGTTGCTCACTGTCCCAACCTTCCTAGCAGGATGTCGAGCTGGTCGAGCGAGCGTGAGACTTCGGCTTTCAGGGCATCGTGGCGCTGGGCCATATCGCGCGAGGCCCCGTCGCGGCGCGTGGTCGCGGCCTCGATGCGGCGCAATGCCGCCTCGATCCGGTCGAGAGCCTCCTCTGGCGATCCTCCTGCCATTCGGATTGGCTAGACCGAAATGTTACAAAGGCAAAGCCTTGCGCGGTGAACCTATCAACAGGTTCGATAACAGGCGGGCGCAATTACGGGACAGTCCGGCGCGATCCCTTGACGCGCCTGCCCCTCTGCCTAAAGGAAGCCCCTCATTCGACTCGCGCAACCCACCCGATATCCGGAGCTTTGATAATGAGCCTTGATCCTGCCCGCATGGCACCGATGGCCAATGCCATCCGTGCGCTTTCGATGGACGCGGTGCAGGCGGCCAATTCGGGGCACCCCGGCATGCCGATGGGCATGGCCGACGTGGCGACGGTGCTCTTTGCAAAGTTCCTCAAGTTCGATCCGGCAACGCCCGATTGGGCCGACCGCGACCGGTTCGTGCTTTCGGCGGGCCACGGCTCGATGCTGATCTATTCGCTGCTGCACCTGACGGGCTATGCCAACCCGACGATGGAGGAAATCCGCAATTTCCGCCAGCTGGGCAGCCCTTGCGCAGGGCACCCGGAAAACTTCCTGCTGCCGGGTGTAGAATGCACCACCGGCCCGCTGGGACAGGGCCTTGCGATGGCTGTCGGCATGGCGATTGCCGAGCGGCAGCTGAACGCGACCTTTGGCGATGAACTCGTCGATCACCGCACCTGGGTGATCGCGGGCGATGGCTGCCTGATGGAAGGCATCAACCACGAGGCAATCGGGCTTGCCGGGCACCTTCAGCTTGGCCATCTCAACGTCCTCTGGGACGATAACGACATCACCATCGACGGCGGCACCGATCTTTCGACGAGCGAAGACATCCCCGCCCGCTATCGCGCCGCCGGATGGCACACGGTCTCCTGCAACGGCCACGATTTCGCCGATATCGAGCGGGCGCTGGCCGAAGCTGCTGCCTCCGACAAGCCGACGCTGGTTGCCTGCAAGACGGTGATCGGCAAGGGTGCGCCCAACAAGCAGGGCTCGCACTCGGTCCACGGCGCGCCGCTCGGGGCCGAAGAGATCGCCGCCGCGCGCGAAGCTATGGGCTGGGACGCCGAACCCTTCGTGATCCCCGACGACATCCTCGCCGACTGGCGCGGCCTCGCCCATCGCGGTGAGGCAGAGCACGCGGCATGGTCTGCACGCAAACATGCCAGCCCCGGCCACGCCGAGTTCGACCGGCGCATGGCTGGCGAACTGCCCTCGGGCGATCAGGCGCTCAATGCCTATCTCGCCGAACTGGTAGCCGATCCGCCGAAGGTTGCCTCGCGCAAAGCTTCGGAAATGGCGCTCAACGCGCTGACGCCGCACCTGCCCGAGATGATCGGCGGTTCGGCCGACCTCACCGGCTCGAACAACACCAAGGCCAGGCAGCAGCAGCCGATTCAGGCGGGCGACTATGCGGGCACCTACATCTATTACGGCATCCGCGAATTCGGCATGGCCGCCGCGATGAACGGCATGGCGCTGCACGGCGGGGCGATCCCCTATGGCGGCACGTTCCTGATCTTCTCGGACTATTGCCGCAATGCGATCCGTCTTTCGGCGCTGCAAAAGGCGCGCGCGATCTACGTCATGACGCATGACAGCATCGGGCTGGGTGAAGACGGCCCAACGCACCAGCCGGTCGAGCAGGTGATGTCGCTGCGGCTGATCCCCAATCTCAACGTTTTCCGTCCCTGCGACGCCATCGAAACGGCGGAATGCTGGGCGCTTGCGATCAAGCAGCCCGAGACACCTTCGGTCCTGTGCCTCTCGCGCCAGAACCTTGCGCCCCTGCGCAGCGATGCGGACATGAAGTGCGCCAAGGGTGCCTACCGCATGAAAGCCGCCGGTGCGGATCGCAAGGTGGTGCTCATCGCGACCGGCTCGGAAGTCGAACTGGCGATGGACTGCGCGGCGAAGCTTGAAGCCGACGGCATCGGCGCGGATGTCGTCTCGATGCCCTGCATGGAGCTGTTCGAAGCGCAGGATGCGGCCTACAAGGCGGAGGTCCTCGGCGGCGACGGTGTCGTGCGGGTTTCTATCGAAGCAGGCGCGACGATGGGCTGGGAACGCTATGTCGGCAGCAATGGCCTGACCATCGGCCTCGACCGTTTCGGCGCGTCGGCCCCGGCGGGCGATTTGTTCGATTATTTCGGATTCACGGCGGACAAGATCGTTCCGCAAATCATCAGCAAACTGAATCAGTAAGCAGGAGTTCTTCACATGGCGACTAAAGTTGCGATCAACGGTTTCGGACGTATCGGGCGGCTTGTTGCGCGCGCCATCCTGGAGCGTGACGACCACGACCTCGAACTGGTTTCGATCAACGACCTCGCCGATGCAAAGGCCAACGCGCTGCTCTTCGGTTACGATTCGACGCATGGCCGGTTCCCGGGCGAAGTCACCGCCTCGGACGATTCGATCACGGTGAACGGCAAGACCATTGCGGTGACCAAGGAGCGCGAGCCGGGCAAGCTGCCGCACGGCGCGCAGGGCATCGATATCGTGCTCGAATGCACCGGCTTCTTCCAGTCGAAGGACGCCTCGCTGCCGCACCTCGAAGCGGGCGCAAAGCGTGTGCTGATCTCGGCTCCGGCGGGCGGCGTCGACAACACCGTGGTCTATGGCGTCAACCATGAGACGCTGACGGCGGATCACCTTGTCGTCTCGAACGCTTCGTGCACCACCAACTGCCTCGCGCCGATGGCGAAGGTCTGCCACGAAACCGTTGGTATCGAACGCGGTTTCATGACCACGATCCACTCCTACACCAACGACCAGCGCATGCTCGACCAGATGCACTCGGACATGCGCCGGGCGCGCGGCGGGGCGCAGAACATGATCCCTACGACGACCGGCGCGGCGCGCGCGGTGGGCCTTGTGCTGCCCGAACTCAACGGCAAGCTCGACGGCTCCTCGGTCCGCGTGCCGACGCCGAACGTCAGCCTTGTCGACCTCGTGTTCCAGCCGGGCCGCGACACCACCAAGGAAGAGATCAACGCCGCGCTCAAGGCCGCTTCCGAAGGCGCGATGAAGGGCGTTCTGGCCTATACCGACCAGCCGCTGGTTTCCTCGGACTTCAACCACTATCCGGCCAGCTCGACCATCGACAGCCTCGAGACGACGGTCATGGAAGGCAAGCTCGTACGTGTCGTATCCTGGTACGACAACGAGTGGGGCTTCTCGAACCGCATGATCGACACCTCGATGAAGATGGCGAGCCTGCTCTGAGGCAACCCGATTTCCGTTCGTGTCGGGCGCAGTCGAGACACGCGCGCGCAATGGTTCTCGACTGCGCTCGAACCGAACGGGTAGGGTGAAGCGATGAGCACAGGCCGCCTTGCAGGAATTGCCCGTCACGACAGGCCGCGCGGCGAGATCGAGGAGATTTCCCGCGCTGCCGTCACTTGCGAGCATGGCGTCGAAGGCGATGCGCGCGGCAAAAGTATGGCGCGCAAGGGGCGGCAGGTCTCGCTGATCGAGGCGGAGAGCTGGGATGCGGCGATGGCCGATCTTGGGCTTTCCGGCGATGACGCGTTGTCATGGTCCGTCAGGCGCGCGAACCTGCTGGTCGAAGGCCTGCGCCTGCCGCGTGAGGCGGGCAAGGTCATCGCGATTGGCGAGTCCCTGCGCATTGAGGTCACAATGGAATGCGATCCTTGCAGCCGGATGGAAGAAATCCGCCCCGGCCTCAAATCCGCGCTCGCGCCCGACTGGCGCGGTGGGGTGCTCGGCACGGTGATCGCAGACGGGCAAATCGAGCTGGGTGACCAGGTAAGGATTGAAGAATGACCAAATTCCGCACGCTGGACGATCTTTCCGACATCGAGGGCGCGGTTGCGCTGGTTCGTGTCGATCTCAACCTGCCAATGAACGACGGCGATGTCACCGACGACACGCGTATCCGCGCTTCGGCGCCGACGATCCTCGAACTCGCGGAAAAGGGCGCGAAAGTGCTGCTTCTCGCGCATTTCGGGCGTCCCAAGGGCGCGCGTAGCTCGACGATGTCGCTTTCGATGGTTGTCGGCGCGGTGGAAAAGGTGCTGGGCAAGGAAGTGATGTTCGTGCCCGAGGTTCAGGGCGATGTGGTCAAGCAGGCGGTCGGCATCCTGCGCCCCGGCGACATCGCGATCCTCGAAAACACGCGCTTCTGGCCGGGTGAGGAAAAAAACGACAAGGCCTTTGCCAAGGGCATCGCGGCGGTCGGCGATTTCTACGTCAACGACGCGTTTTCCGCCGCGCACCGCGCCCACGCGACCACCGAAGGCCTCGCCAAGGCGCTTCCGGCATTTGCCGGGCGCTCGATGCAGGCCGAACTCGAAGCGCTCGACAAGGCACTGGGCAACCCGGAAAAGCCTGTGGCGGCAGTGGTCGGCGGCGCCAAGGTTTCTTCCAAGCTCGATGTACTCACGCACCTCGTGACGCAGGTCGATCACCTCATCATCGGCGGCGGCATGGCCAACACCTTCCTCGCCGCGAAGGGCGTCGATGTCGGCAAATCGCTTTGCGAACACGATCTTGCCGATACGGCGAACGCGATCCTCGCCTCGGCGGACGAGGCGGGCTGTACCGTTCACCTGCCTTACGAAGTCGTCGTCTCGAAGGAATTCGCCGCCAATCCGCCCAGCTTGCGCACCTGCAACGTCCACGAAGTTGCGGCCGACGAGATGATCCTCGACGTTGGGCCGATGGCGGTCGAGGCGCTGTCCGATGCGCTCAAGACTTGCAAGACGCTGGTCTGGAACGGCCCATTGGGCGCGTTCGAGACGCCGCCGTTCGATGCGGCCACCGTCGCGCTGGCGCAGACAGCCGCCGCGCTGACGCAGGAAGGCCAGCTGGTCTCAGTCGCGGGTGGGGGCGATACCGTCGCCGCGCTCAACCTTGCCGGAGTTGCCGACAAGTTCAGTTATATTTCAACCGCTGGCGGCGCGTTCCTCGAATGGATGGAAGGTAAGGAACTGCCCGGAGTCGCCGCGCTCGAAAAGTAACATTCGCCCCTCTATCGGGGACATCCTTTGCGGACGTGGTTAAGCCTGTTGCGGCAATGCGGTGCGGGCGCTAACCGGGCGCCAAGTTCAGTTGGATGAGGGACACGAGAGCCATGCAGACCGCAGAAATGACCGCCAGGATCGCCGAAGGTAACGGCTTTATCGCAGCGCTGGACCAGTCGGGCGGCTCGACGCCCAAGGCGCTGCGCGGATACGGCGTTGAAGACAGCGAGTGGTCGGGCGACGACGAGATGTTCGCCAAGATCCACGAGATGCGCGCGCGGGTCATCACCTCGCCCTCGTTTGGATCGGGCAAGGTGATCGGCGCGATCCTGTTCGAGCGGACCATGGACGGCGAAGTGGACGGCCTGCCGACTGCAGATGCGCTGAAGGCGCGCGGCGTGGTGCCCTTTATCAAGATCGACCAGGGTCTCGAGGACGAAGCCGACGGCGTGCAGCTGATGAAGCCGCTCGACAAGCTGCCCGCGCTGCTCGAAAAGTCCGTCGCCAAGGGCATGTTCGGCACCAAGGAGCGCTCGGTCATCAAGTCGGCGAACCCCAAGGGCATCGCCGCGATCGTGGCGCAGCAATTCGAGGTTGGCGATCAGGTCGCCGCTGCCGGGCTGATGCCGATGCTCGAACCCGAATACGACATCACCGCCGCCGACCGCGCCGAGGGCGAGAAGATCCTGCGCGACGAGATCCTCAAGCACCTCGACGCGCTGCCCGAGGGCCGAAAGGTGATGCTCAAGAATTCGATCCCGGTCGAGCCGAACCTTTATGCGCCGGTGATCGCGCACCCCAGGGTGCTCAAGGTCGTCGCGCTCTCGGGCGGCTATTCGACCGGCGAGGCCTGCGAGCACCTTGCCAAGAACAAGGGGATGATCGCCAGCTTCAGCCGCGGCCTGCTTCAGGACCTGCGCAAGGGCCAATCTGACGCGGAATTCGACGCGGCGCTGGGCGGCGCGATCGACCAGATCCACGCGGCTTCGGTCGCGGGCTGACACGCCGGTGGCGGAACCCGAGCGCCTGCCAACGCAGCTTTACCTGATCTCGCCGCTTGAAGTGGGCGGCGATTTCCCGGAAAGGCTGGCGCGGGCGCTCGACGCTCTGGTCGAGGACAACCCGGTCTCCGCCTTCCAGTTTCGCGTCAAGGACGTTGACCAGCACGAGGCGGCGCGGCTTGCAGAGCCGTTGCAGGAAATCTGCGCGGCGCGCGATGTGGCGTTTATCGTCAACGATTCGATCAGCCTCGCCAAGCGTCTTGGCGCGGATGGCGTGCATCTTGGCCAGCAGGACGGCGACCCGCGCGAGGCGCGCGAGGTGCTGGGCCGCGAGGCGCAGATCGGCGTGACCTGTCACGACAGTCGCCACCTCGCGATGGAAGCGGGCGATGCGGGTGCGGACTATGTTGCGTTCGGCGCATTCTTCCCGACGACGACCAAAGAGGTTGAGCATCATGCGGAACTCGACCTGCTCGAATGGTGGCAGGCGGTGTTCGAAATTCCCTGCGTGGCGATTGGCGGGATCACGCCGGACAACTGCGGGCCACTGGTGAAAGCCGGTGCGGACTTCCTCGCGGTGTCGGGTGCGGTCTGGAACGGCGATGAGGCTGCGGCGGTGACGGCTTTTGCCGAGGCGATGGCTGCGGCTCGGTAGGCCGAACAGAAGCCGCCAGTTCCCCGTCGCCCCGTGCTTGACACGGGGCAAGGCTGCCTCTCGAACCAAGGCCCGCCAAAAGAAGCCTTGGCCCGCATCAAGTGCGGGCCGACGATATCGCTGAAAATATCAACCTGTTGCTGGCTGAAGACTAGACGACCAGCAATCCCCACGCCGCCTCGACACAGGGCCGCATTGCATCGGCAGGGTTGATACCCGCTTTCGCCTTCGAGAGCATCGGAATCTCAAGACCCACCGTCACATCATGCGGAAGCGCGGCAATGAAGTCCGCCAGCGGCAAATCCCCATCACCGGGGCACAGGCGCTCGTGGCGCGCTTCCTCGCCGTATGCCTGCATCATCTCGGGCGACATTGCGCCGCCAGCGAGCAAGGGCACATCGCAAATCTGGATATAGCCGATCCGGTCAGCGGGGATCGCGCGGAGGTCCGCTGTCGTCGCGCCCGAGCGATACCAGTGCATCGCATCGAGCATCAGCCGACCGTTTTCCGCGCCCGCTTCCTCGATCACGGCCAGCGCCTCGCCAGCGTTTGCCGGCCACATCAAGGGCATGAACTCGATCGAGGCGAGCAGTCCGCGCTCTGCCGCCATTTCGGCAAGCTGCGCGAACTGATCGATGGCGCGCGCCCGGTCCTGTTCGACCAGCACCGTGTTGACCAGCGGTGCGCCCAGGTCTGCCATAAGGTCCATCGTTGGCCCGGCATCGGCGACGTCGGTTCCGGGCATGATGAGGAAGCCTTCGCATTGCGAGAGCGTCACGCCGGTCTCGGCAAGCGCTGCCTTCGTGGCCTTCACCAGTGCCGGATCGCGGCGCAGGTCCCAGTCGGGGAAGCCATGCGGGTTGTCGGTGATCCGGTGCGGCGACAGGCCGACGCGCGAAACGCCGAGCGATGCCGCCATGCGCACAAAGGCGTCGGGTGGCATGCCCATGCCGCAGATGAATTCGATTGCGAGGCGCTCGCTCATGGCTCTTGTTCCTTTGCGTCGTAGTCGGGGTAATCACCAAGGCCGAGCAGCAGGAGGCCGGCCAGCAGCACAACCGGCACGGCGACTGTCAGCACCAGTGCATAAGAGCCGGTCGTGTCGTAGATCCATCCCGAGGTAACCGGCGCGATCCCGCCGCCCAGTGCGATCGCGCTGGAAATCACGCCGAAAATCTTGCCGAAGTTGGCAAGCCCGCCATAGCGGGTGGTCAGGTATGTGCCGACCTGCAAGGCACCGCCCGATCCGAACCCCATGCAAAGCACGCCGGCTGCAAGGATCGCGAAACTGCCGTGCCCCTGCCAGATCAGGAAATAGCCGAGCGCGGGGAGGGCAAAGATTGCGGCGGGCAGGAGGCCCGACCGGATCCTGTCGATCAGGATGCCCGAGAGAATCTTGCCCGCAAAGGAGCCGATCCCCAGCATTCCTGCCAGCCCGGCAGCGGCGGTGCGGTTCGATCCCGACCATTCGAGCAAGGGCACCAGGTGGATCGAGATGGCTGCACCCATCAGCGTGGAAAGGAACAGCGCGAGCCCGATGCGGACGATCCGCTGATCGCGCGCGGCTTCGCCAAGGGTCAATCCGTTCGCTCTGCTGGTTGCCGGTCCGGGATTGCCACTGGCCTTTGCCTGCGCTGCCTTGCGGTCGAGGTTGGACCGGAAGAACAGCATTGTCAGCAAAAGCCCGACGGCAGGCCAGCCGATGCCGATGGCGAAATAGGCAACGCGCCAGTCGAATGCCTCGATCAGGAAATGCGCAAGCGGCGGGCCGACAACCTGCGCCAACGCAAAACCGCTTAGCACGAAGGCGATGGCAAGGCCGCGACTGGCCGAAAAGGCTGCCGATACTGCCGCGTTCCAGATCATCGAGCGGATCAGCAGCGAGGACAGGCCATAGGCGACCCAGAGCATCCACCACATCCACGCCGCCCCGGTCATGAGGCCGAATCCGGCAAAGGCGAGACCACTCAGCGCCAGGCCTGGAATGACGCAGGCGCGTGAGCCGATCTTGTCGGCGAGCGCTCCGGCAAAGGGAGTCAGCGGCAGGCCGATCAATGCGAAAACCATCATCCCGCCCGAGATCATCGCGCGGCTCCAGCCGAATTCGGCCTCTAGGGGCTCCATGAACAGGCCAAGCGTCGCTGCCGGGATGGCGCCGAACGACAGCCCGACCATCGCCGCAGCGACCAGTCCCCAATGCGCGCGCCATTCCTCGCCCGCTGTGCGTTTCACTCCGGCCAAAATGCTCTCCCCGGGGTTGCGCCGATCAATCCAGTTTCGCGATGACCTCCTCGCCAAAGCGCTGCGCTTCCTCGATCCATTGGCTGCGGTTATCGACCATGATGCTGGTGCCCGACCCGTCGGCGCCAAGCTCTTTCCAGTGCATCAGGTTGTCGATCGCTTCCTGTGCGTTCCAGCCGGGCTTCTGGATCCCGTGCGTGCTGGAAAGGATGATGCCCGGCTTGTCCTTGCGACCGATCTTGTCGCAGTGCTCGTAGAGGTAGGCGACGGCTTCCTTGTAGTCATCGTCGGTCGAGATGTTGGCCGTGCGCGCGGTGTCGGTTACCATTTTCGGCACGAAAAAGGGGTGCCAGTAATCGCCCAGCTCGGCACAGCGGCGCAGCGCCCGCTTCGAATTGCCGCCGATCAGCAGCGGCGGGTGCGGCTTCTGCGCGGGGGTGGGCAGCATCCGGTTGCCAAGCGCGGTGTAACCTGTCCCCTCGAATTCGAAATCCTCGCCGGTCCAGGCCAGCTTCATCGCCTTGATATATTCGTCCATCAGGTCGTTGCGGCTGTCGAAATCGACGCCCAGCGCCTTGTACTCGGCCTTCATGTAGCCCGCGCCCATACCGAAGATGAAGCGCCCGCCCGTGAAGGCATCGAGCGTCGAGACCGAGCGCGCCATGATGAACGGGTTGCGATAGGGCACGACGATAATGTTGGTCTGGAGCTTGAGCGTTTTCGTGACCGCGCCGATCATCGAGAGCATGACGAAAGGGTCTTGCGCATAGTGCCCGCCAGCATCGAGCCAGCGCGCAGAGGGCACCGGATGGTCGGTGACCGTGGCCGAGGTGAACCCGGCTTTCTCGGCTGCCTGAGCGATTTCGACGAGGGCTTCGTGCGAGCCATAGGCGTCCGGATACTGGATCAGGTCGAATGGCATGTTGATGCTGATGTGGAAGGACATCGGTTTTCTCTCCGTAGGAATGTCAGGCTTCGGGCGGCAGGATCCACTCGCCCTTGCTGTCGCGGACCCAGCCCGAAGAGGCCCAGGTGCCGCCGTCGATGGGGATGATCGTGCCGGTGATGTAGCTGGCGGCTGGCGAGGCAAGGAAGACCGCGAGCCGTCCGCATTCTTCGTCCACCCCGCCGCGACCCAGCGGCGTGCGGCGACGGATCGAATTTTCCTGCGCCTCGCTAGGTTGGTACCAGGTGGATTCGTCGACCGGCCCGGTGAAATTGCCGCGCAGGCCGGGTGTGACGGTATAATCGGGGGCGATGGTGTTGATGCGGATGCCGTGGTCGCCGAGTTCGAGCGCCAGCGTTCGGGTGAGGTTGTTCACGCCCGCCTTGCAGGCTGCATAGACCGCATAGCCCGGCGCTGCGCGCGAGCCCTCGATCGAGGTGACGTTAACGATCGCGCCGCCGCGTCCGCCTGCGATCATGATCGGCACTGCCGCCTGCGTCGCGGCAATCACCGAGACGAGGTTGAGGTCGATATGGCGGCGGTAGTTCTTTTCCTTGAGATCGAGGAAATCGCGCCGCGCCACGCCGCCCGCGTTGTTGACGAGCACGTCGAGCCGCCCGAAGGTCTCATTTGTCTGCGCGATGGCATCGTTGATCGCGGCTACGTCCATGGCGTTGCCGCAGATGGTCAGCGCCTTGCGCCCGCGTTCCTCGATCAGCGCCTTCGTTTGGTCACATCGTTCGGGGATCGCTTCGAGGATGGCGATGTCCGCGCCCATGTCCGCCATCGCCAGCGCGCAGGCGCGACCGATGCCGCCGCCGCCGCCGGTCACGAACGCGACCTGTCCTTCAAGGCTGATGTCGCTGGCTTGCATCTCTCTCCCTCCCGGTTAGTTCAGACCTTGCCGACCGCTTCGCAAAACGCGAAGTAATCGTCCGGCTCGTCGATGTCGGATTCGAGCCCCCGGCTTTCGATGACCTCGACTGGCAGGCCGAGGCGGTCCCCTTCGGCCTTGTGCAAGTGGAAGCTGTCAGGTCCGAAGGCGAATGCAAAGCCCCGCGCTTCAGGCAAGGGCAGTGAGAGCGCATTTGTGCCAGTGCGATGGCGGTCTGGGGCAATTGCAATGCTATCGCCGGTGACCCTGGCCAACGCGGTAAGATCATCGGGTGAGACCAGCGGCAGGTCGCCGTGAATGAAGATGACGCGGTGCGGTGCATGCGTTGCGACTTGATCGAGGGCCTGTGAAACTGCCGGATTGAGCCCCGTGCCCGGATCGTCGAGCAGCGGGATATCTTCGGACAGCCCAAGTCGCGAAGGCCCCAGCAGGCAGACCCGGTCAATCGCGTTCGAGGCCTGCGCAGCGGCGACCACCCGCCCGACCATCGCAACCGCAAGCGCCTGCCGCTCGTCCGGTTCGAGAACACCGGCGAGGCGGCTCTTGCTGTCGAAGGTCGCCTTGATCGGGATGATCGCCCAGCAGCTCACGGGATCGGCGGTGCCGTCTCCAGGTTGGTGAAGCGGATGCCTGCGCCGTCGGCTTTGTAGGTCTTGTTCATGAAGATGCAGATCGAGGTCAGCGCTTCGGCAGCCGCCGAGTTGTTGAGCGATCCGCCGGCCAGTCCGCGCAGGCCCATGCCGGGGCAGAGGTCGATCACGACTTGCCGCGCGTCCTTGTCGTTGGAGAAGACCAAAACGTCGCAATCTATGGCATGATCGGAATCGAGATGATGCGCCGAGACATTATGGAACGCGGTGACGAACTTCACGTCTTCACCCAGGATTTCGGCGGCTTCCAGTGCGGCGCATCCGGCGGCGGGAAGCTGTACGCGCATCACCTTGGGCGGGACCAGCGGCACAGTGGTATCGACGACGATGGCATCGCCGACCTTGTCCTTGATAAGCGCAAGCGTATCCGCCTGCGAGGCATAGGGCACGGTCACGATCACGATCTCCTGCCCCGAAGCTGCGTCCTCGTTGGCGGCCGCCTTGACCGTCAGGCCAAGCGCCGCGAAATCCGCCGCCGCAGCTTCGGCCTTTTCCGCCGAGCGCGAGCCGATCGTCACGTCATGGCCCGCTTTCGCCAGCCTGCGCGCAATGCCCTTGCCCAGTGCTCCCGTCCCGCCGATTACCGCGATGGACGCCATGTTCATGTCTCCCGTGTTCTGGTTGATCGATACCCTTGCAGGCATATGCCCTGCGGCACTAGGGGGAATTTACCCGTGCTCCAATACAATCGCAGGGGCGGAGGTATTCTGCATTTGGAAAATACGTTCGAAATCTCGACTACTCCGCTTGCCGGAATGCCCTTGTTTGCACCGGGAATGTCGATTGCCCGCGCGCTGGTCGAGGCGGCAGAAGGGGCAGGTGAGGTGCTGGGTGAGGGCGACGTCGTGATCATCGCGCAAAAGATCGTTTCGAAGACCGAGGGGCGGTTCGCGCGGCTTGGCGATGTTGCGCCGGGCGAGGAAGCGCAGCGCATCGCGGATGAGACGGGGCGCGATCCGGCGATGATCCAGCTGATCCTGGATGAGAGTTCCGAGATATTGCGGGCGCGGCCTGAGGCGGTGATCGCGCGGCACCGCACCGGGCATGTGCTGGCGAACGCCGGGATCGATGCCTCTAACATCGAGGGTGAGGACACGGTACTGCTCTGGCCGGTCGATCCCGACAGGTCGGCGCGGGCGATCCGGGCGGACTTGCACGAACTGACCGGCGCATCCCCGGCGGTGGTCATTGCCGACTCAATGGGCCGCGCATGGCGGGTTGGCACGGTGGGCACCGCAATCGGCTGTGCGGGGCTGACGGTGCTGGAAGACCAACGCGGCACCGGACAGGATCTTTTCGGGCGCACCTTGCAGGCCACCGTCATCGCAGTGGTCGATGCGATCGCAGGCATGGCGACGCTAGTCATGGGCGAGGGGGCGGAAGGCACGCCAGCGGTTATCGTGCGCGGCGCGGACAAGTGGGTCACTGCCGGGGACGGCCCCGGGGCAGCATCCGGTTTGCGCCCGGTGGAACAGGACATGTTCCGGTGAGCGGGCATATCCTTGCGCTTTCGGGCGGTGTCGGCGGCGCGAAGCTGGCGGCGGGTCTGGCGGAGGTCTTGCCGCCGGAAGACCTGACCATTGTCGTCAACACCGGCGACGATTTCGAGCATCTCGGCCTTACGATCTGTCCCGATATCGATTCGGTGACCTATGCGCTGGCGGGCCTCAACGATACGCAGCGCGGCTGGGGCGTGAAGGACGAGAGCTGGCAGGCGATGGAGATGCTCGGTCGGCTGGGCGCGCCTGACTGGTTCAACCTTGGTGACCGCGATCTCGGCATGCACCTTGCCCGCTCCGAAAGGTTGCGCGCCGGAGAAAGCCTGTCGGAGGTGACAAAGGCGCTGACCTGCAATCTCGGCATCGCCCACCGCATCGTGCCGATGAGCGACGCGCCGCTGCGAACGCAGGTGCGGACCGAGGCTGGCTGGCTCGATTTCCAGCACTATTTCGTACGCGAGCAATGCGTGCCTGCGGTATCCGCGATCCGCTTCGAAGGCGCGGGCGCGCCGCCTTCGACCGCCTTTGCCGAGGCACTGTCGCGCGAAGACCTTACCGCCGTGGTGATATGTCCTTCCAATCCTTACCTCTCGGTCGATCCGATCCTGGCGCTCTCGGGCGTAAGGGATGCGGTAGCCGACCTCGACGCGCCAATCATCGCCGTATCCCCGCTGATCGGCGGGAAAGCGCTGAAGGGGCCGCTTTCAAAGCTGATGGACGAACTTGGCAAGCCGGACGGCAACCATGCCATCGCCGCGCATTACGCCGGGCTGGTCGATCATCTCGTCATCGACGCAGCGGACGAGGCCGATGCCGCGCCCTTGCGCGAAACCGGGCTTTGCGTCACGCTCTCGCAAACATTGATGCGCGATGCCGCCGACCGTAAAAGGCTGGCACTTGAAGTGCTTGGCCTTGTCGGCGGCGCAACGGAATGAAGAAATGGGTTTGGACGACAACGACCTGATAGACCGCCTGCTGAGCGCCCCGCTCGACGACCTGATGAGCGAGGCGCGAGACATTCGCAGCCGCCGTGGTCCGGCGCGGATGACATATTCGCCCAAGGTCTTCATCCCGCTCACCCGGCTCTGCATGGACGTGTGCCACTATTGCACCTTCGCGACGACGCCCTCGCAGCTATCCGCGCCATACCTCTCTATGGAGGAAGTGCTGGAGATCGCCCGCGCCGGGAAGGCCGCGGGCTGCAAGGAAGCTCTGCTCACCCTCGGCGATGCGCCCGAGCGCCGCTATGCTGCCGCGCGCGACTGGCTGGCCGAGCGCGGCTATGCGCGCACGGTCGATTATGTCCGTGACTGCGCCGAGGCGATCCTCGCCGAGACCGGGCTCCTGCCGCACGTCAACACCGGGCTGCTGGATCAGGCGGATTACGAGATGCTACGCCCGGTCGCGCCGTCTGCCGGGCTGATGCTGGAAAGCACCTCGGAACGCCTGCTGGAGAAGGGACAGGCGCACCACGGCTCGCCCGACAAGGTGCCCGCGCTGCGCATTGCCTCGCTCGAAGCGGCGGGCAGGGCGCGCATGCCGATGACCACGGGCATCCTGATCGGCATTGGCGAGACGCCACGCGAACGCATCGAATCCCTGCTGGCGATCCGCGATATCCACGCCGCGCACGGGCATATCCAGGAAGTCATCGTCCAGAATTTCTGCCCCAAGCCGGGCACGAAAATGGCCGCCGCCCCCGAGGCCAGCGAAGCCGAGTTCCTGCGCGTCGTTGCGGCAGCGCGGCTGATCCTGCCGCCCGAAGTTTCGGTGCAGGTCCCGCCCAATCTCAACGACGAGCGGCTTTCCGAAATCGTCGAGGCGGGGATCGACGACTGGGGCGGTATCTCGCCCGTCACGCTCGATCACGTTAATCCTGAAGCGCCCTGGCCCGAGATCGAACGGCTGGAAAAGGTCTGCGCCAAGTCTGGCCTGCCGCTCGCCGCTCGCCTGACGGTGCATCCGCGCTTTGTCGCCACCGACGAAGCCGAGTGGCTCGATCCGGCAATCCGTCCGGCGGTGCTGCGCCTTGCCGACAGCGAAGGCCTCGCGCGCGACAGCGAATGGAGCCCCGGCGTTGCCGAAGCCGCGCCCGGCACCACCGAAACCCCGCTCGGCATCTCATACGAAGGCTCCGCGCGCCTCGAACTGCGCCAGATCCTCAGCCGCGCGGCCAATGGTTACGAGCTCGATGAGGCAGACATCACCGCGCTGTTCACCGCGCGCGGGGCCGATGCGCAGGCGATTATCGAGACGGCGGACGGGCTGCGCGCGGCGGCGATGGGCGAGGAGGTGACCTACGTCATCAATCGCAACATCAACTACACCAACATCTGCACCCACGCCTGCTCGTTTTGCGCGTTCTCCAAGACCAGCAGCAAGGCGGGTTTCCGCGACAAGCCGTACAATCTCGACCTTGAGGAAGTCGCCGAGCGCGCGCGCGAAGCCGTGGCCAAGGGCGCGACCGAGGTCTGCCTGCAGGGCGGCATCCATCCTTCCTACACCGGCGAGACCTATATCTCGATCGTACGCGCGGTGAAGGACGCCTGCACTGACCTGCACGTCCATGCCTTCTCGCCGCTCGAAGTCTGGCAAGGCGCATCGACGCTGGGCATGACGACGCGCGACTATCTGGCGCGGCTCAGGGACGAGGGACTTGGCTCGCTGCCCGGCACGGCGGCGGAGATACTTTCCGACGATGTTCGCCGGCAGATCTGCCCCGACAAGCTGACCACCGACCTCTGGCTCGAGATCGTGCGCGACGCGCATCTCGTCGGGCTGCCGACGACCTCGACGATCATGTTCGGTCACATCGACCGCCCCGAGCACTGGGCGCGCCACCTGATCGCGCTGCGGCGGCTCCAGGGCGACACCGGTGGCTTTACCGAGTTTGTGCCGCTGCCGATGGTCCACATGGAATCGCCGATGTACAAGCGCGGGCAGAGCCGCAAGGGGCCGACCTGGCGCGAGGCGGTGATGATGCATGCGGTCGCGCGCATCGCCCTGTTCGGCGAGATCGATTCGATCCAGTGTTCTTGGGTGAAGCTTGGCCTTGATGGCGCTGCGGCAATGCTCAATGCCGGATGTAACGATCTTGGCGGCGTGCTGATGAACGAATCGATCAGCCGCGCGGCGGGCGCGAGCCACGGGCAGGAACTGACCGTCGATAACCTGCAAGACGTCGCGGGCCGCGCGGGCCGCAGACTGCGTCAGCGCACGACGCTTTACGGCAAGATTTCGAGCGACCTGCAACTGGTTCGCTGACATCCAAGGGGTCCGGAATTCATGGCAACTTTTGTCCTCGTCCATGGTGGTGGTCACGGCGGCTGGTGTTACCAGTTGGTGACGCGCAAGCTTCAGGCGGCAGGTCACCTCGTCTATGCGCCATCACTGCCCGGGATGGGCGAACACACCCACATGCTCAGCGACGCGATCGACCTCGATGCGCATATCGATGACATCGTGAACCTCCTGTTTTACGAAAACCTCAGCGACGCGATCCTTGTCGGGCACAGCTATGGCGGCATGGTGATTACCGGTGTTGCGGATCGCGCGCCTGATCGTGTCGGCCACCGCGTCTATCTCGATGCTGCTTACCCGGTTCACGGCGAATCGCTGCACCAGCACGCATTCGCCAATATCGAGGCGGCGAGGCAGGGCATGTACGTCGAGAACGGGGTCGAGCTGGTGATGAAGCCCGATCCGATCATGGCCGGTTTCTTCGGAATCACCGATCCCGAATTGGCGAAATGGACGAACGATCGACTTAGCCCGCAGCCCTGGAAATGCTTTTCGCAACCGCTGAAGCTGCGAAACGAAGCCGCCATGCGGGCGGTTCCCGAATCGCACCTGATCTGCAGCTCGACAGCAGAGGGGCGCGATATGGACCTCTTGCGGGAGCGTTCACAAGGTCGTGTCTGGGACATCGACACGGGCCACGATCTCATGATTACCGAACCACAATGGGTTGCCGACCGGCTGATCGAGATTGCGGGGGCGTGATTTCGCACCCCTAGGGTTCGGACCCATAACCAGCGGGACCGAGGTTTGAAGCAAAATGGCCCAGTGCAAGGAGAAAAGGCGTAGGAATATGTCGATATTTCAAGACTTTTTGACGCCGCAATGGGCCATTTTGGTCAAATCCCAGGGACGCCCAAATGGCTTCCATTCGAACCGAAAGCCGCTTGCAAAGGCAATGAGCCTCGCTTCGCGTCTTTGACCGGCTGATCGAGATTGCGGGGTCGTGATTTCGCACCCCTAGGGTCCGAACCCTAGTCATTGCGCGAATTCCATCCGCCGTCGCTCCTGCCTAGTCTGGCTCGATACCGCTGCGTAGGGACCGCGAGATGACTGAAAATTCCGGATTTCGTGTCGATCCCGTCTGGTACCGGTCGCGCGAGCGGGCGGAGCAGGAATGGGAGTGCGTCTGGACGAAGCTCTGGCACATGGGGCCGCGCGTCGAGGAACTGCCCGAGCCGGGCGATGCCTTCATTCATACGCTGGGGCGCGAGAGCCTGATCTTCGTGCGCGCGGACGACGGGGCGATTCGCGGCTTTTTCAACGTCTGCCGCCATCGCGGGAACCGGCTCTTGCTCGGCCCGGACGGTCCGGCCTTTGCTGCGCGCTTCACCTGCGCGTTTCATGGCTGGGTCTTCGACCGGGACGGTGCGCTGGCCGAAGTGCCTTACCGCGAGCGTTTCGACGAGGCCGTTCTGTCCGATCCTGCCTGCACCTCGCTGCGCGGGTTCCGGGTCGAGACCTTTGCCGGATGGACGTGGTTCACGCTCGATGACGCCGCGCCGCCCTTGCGCGAATACCTTGGCCCGGTCGCCGAAAAGCTCGAAGCCTACCGCATGGAGCGCGCGCAGATTGTCGATTACAAGACCTTCGAGTTCGCCTGTAACTGGAAGACCGTCTTCGACGCGTTCAACGAATCCTACCACTTTCAGGCGTTGCATTCGGACGTGCTGTCATGGGGCAACGAGGATGCGCCGATCACGCTGGCGGGCATCCACAGCTGGATGGTCAACGAATACGGGCGGCCGAGCAGGCTTTATCCCGATCAGGAGACGGTGAACCCGGCACTGGCTGCCTTGCTTGAAGCCAGCGGCATCGATCCGGCGACCTTCGAAGGAACCGCGCAGGACGTGCGCGGCGCGGTGCAGCAGGCGAAGCGGGCGCAGCAGGACGAAACGGTATTTCCCTACGCCAGCCTCAACGACAGCCAGCTGTCCGATGCCTGGCATTTCATGTTGTTCCCCTCGGTGCACCTCAACCTCTTCCCCGAGTTCTACGTCGCGATGCGCTATCGCCCGCACCCGGATGGAGACCCGGAGAAGATGTATTACGACTTCATCATGTGCGCCCCGCTGCAAGAGAGCGAGACCGTGCCGCCCTATGAGCACCGCATCGTGCGCGGCGGCGATGAGGCGGTGGGAGATGTCCTCGAATGGGGAGTGCGCGCGCATCCGGTTGTCAATCAGGTGCTCGGCGAGGATGTCGAACTGGTCGAGCATGTGCAGCGGGGCATGTGCTCGCAGTCTTTCGATGCGCCGATCCTCAGCGCCGACGAGCGCCGCATTGCGCATTTTCACCGCAATATCGACGCGTTGATTCAGGGACAGGGACTGCGCGACCTGATCGCCGCAAACGCGGTCGAAGCGGACGCAATGCAAGCCAGAGGAGAGGCCTGACCATGTCGCGACAGGAGAATATCGACCTGCTCAACCGCTATTTCCAAGCCATGCACGACGGTGACTGGGAAGCGGCAGAGGGCATGTACCACGACGATGTGGTGATCCACATGCTCGGCACCACGCCCGCCTCAGGCAAGCAGGTTGGCAAGGCGATGGTCACCGACGAACTGATCGCCGAGAAAGTCCATGGCGCACTTGTGCCCGAGACGATCAGGTTTGCGCGGCGCTGGAAAGTGATGTGCGCAGATGACGAACGCGTTTGCGCGATCATGGAAGGCGGCGGAGCGACCAGGGCCGGGGACGACTACGACCAGACCTATTGCGAAATCTTTCGTTTCAAGGATGGCAAGATCATCGAGATGCACGCGTTCTTCGATACGGCGCTGGCGGAACGCGCACTCTTCGCCAATCCGCTTAAAGAGCCCCGCGTGCCGGGTTCGGCGCGGATGGACTACTGATCCGGCGCGCCGTACTTTTCGGCCAGTTCGAGCAGGTCTTGCTGTCGCTCCGCTCCGGTCGAATTCATCACGCCTGCGACCATCGCGTAGCAGCCGACGGTGAAGAGAAAATCGAGCATTTGCTTCTCGTCCCACTCGGCAGCAAGCGCGTTCCAGCTGGCGTCCGAGATCATCCGGTCGGTCACCAGTTCGTCGGTGGCGCGCACGACTACGCGTTCGAAATCGGTGAAATAGGGATCGTCCGCGCCGCGTTGTACCGGGCCGTAAAAGTCGTCGGACAGGCCGCAGCGCAGGCTCGTGTTGAGATGGCTCGACCACATGTAGGTCGCTTTCGTGATCCACGCGGTGCGCATGATCGCGATCTGGCGCAGCTTAACCGGCAGCGTGTTTTCGCTGATCAGGTGAACGTTGAGCGGCGAGAACGCATTGGCCAATGCCGGGTGATGCGCGAAAGTGCGCAGCACCGGGTTCTGGTCCGCATTCTTGAAGATGCCGCCCGTCCACTGTCCGAAGAACGCGCGGGTCTCCTCGGTCCAGTCGTCGGGCTGCACCTGCGGCAGGCGGGCAGGGGGATCGGGCGTCACCACCGGATCACATCGCCCTGATCTGGTCCCACGAAGCGTCGGTCATCCAGGTGTATTCGAGGTAGTGGCCAAGCTGTGCGCGGGCATCGAGGTAAAGGAACTTGAGGTTGTCGCCGCCAAGGTCGCGCTCCATCGCGACAGGCAGGTCCTGCTGGTCGACGCGTGCGCGGAAATCGGCCCAGTCGTCGATGCGGTAGCACAGCTGGTGGAACCGCAGCGGCCCGCCATTGGAGACACAGTTGCCATAGATGCCGAGCGGGTCGGCGAGCGGCTGGATCAGCTCGTACTGGATATCGCCGATCCAGATAAAGCACAGCCGCATCCGGTTGACGACCTCACCCTGCGGCGAATCGACCGGCTGGTCGACCTCCATGATATGCGGCTCGTGCGTCATGCCGCGCCCGCGAAACTGGGCAATGCCTTCTTCAAGGTCGTCGCAGACATAGCCGATCTGGTAGAGGTGGCCTTCGATCATTTTTTGTCTCCCATGCTCCTCGCCCCCGGTACGGGGGAGAGGATGGCTCAGCTTGCTCCTGGAAGGAGCTAGCGAAGCCTGGAGGGGGGCTGGCGTTTCGAAACCCCTCTCCAACTGCGGCCAGGTCGCTTCGCTCCCAAGCCTTCGTATCCTCTCCCCTGAAGGGGCGAGGAGTGACCTGTTACCCCTCCATCGCCACGTCATAGCGCGACAGGTACCGCTCGAACAGCGGCTCAAGCTCTTCCTTGGTCACGCCGTACTGCGCCAGCTTGTATTCGTGCTTGCCGAACTTGTTCTGCGGGTTGTCGTCGAGCCAGCCCTGGATCGCGGCTTCGGCCTCGGGCGTCCAATCGTCGCCAAGGTCGGCGTAAAGCTGCTTCACCGTTGCCATCGGATCGTTCATCAGCGCGTCGTAGTGGACGTCGATGATCCGGTCCTCGCCATGCTTGTCGCGGAAATCCATGCCGCGTTCGGCGTGCTGCTGGGCTTGCCAGGGGTAGTTCTTGCCCAGCCACTCGAAGTCTGGCTTGCCCATTGAGGCCATGTGACCCATCGAGATGATCGAGCAGAGCGAGCCGGTCGCGGCATAAGGATCGCGGTGCGTCCAGACGAGCCTCGCGTCGGGGTATTCCTTGATGAGATAGTCGAGATGCAGGATGTGGCTCGGCATCTTGAGGTTCCAGACGCCCGGCGCCTTGTGCTGCAAGGCCTGCAGGAACTTGCGGTGGTAGGCATAGGCGCTGGTCATGTCGGCCGAGAAGATGAACTCTCGATACTCGGGCAGCACACCCTTCGATTCGATCATCAGCGTCTTGAAATCGTGCGCGAGGTACCAGACGCATTCGTGCGGGTAGATCGGCGATGAGCGGTAGATCTTGCCCATCTCCGGGTGCGCCTTGAGCATCGCTTCGTGCTGCGCCAGCTGCGCCTGTGCGCGCGGGTTGGTGATGAGTTCGTCCCCGGCAACCGGCGGGATCGGATCGACGATTTCCCATTCGAGCGGCGAGCGCCGTGCCGGGTCGCAGGCAAGCAGGTTCGACATCAGGGTGGTGCCGGTGCGCGGCACGCCCATGACGAAGACCGGCTTTTCGATCGGGCGATCGCGCAGTTCCGGGTTCTGCCTGTGATAATCCCAGACCTTGAGCCGGTCGCCGAGGTACTTAAGGCAATCGCCCTTCACACGGGCGATGCCGTTGTCGGTGTAGATGCCCTTGGCGATGCCGTTATTGAAATCGCGGACGAAGACGTCGAGCCCTTCGCGCCAGGAATCGCAATCGAACTCGGTAAGGCCGGTTGCTGCCATCGCTTCTTCGGCAAGCGCGTCGGTATTAAGTTGCTGGCTCATGCGCCTTTATCCTCTTTCCCTCAGGTCTGCGGCATCGTTTCCGCGTTGCGCCGATGGTAGCGCGCCGTGCCCGCAGTCTGGCAATGGTGTTGCCATAACCAAATGGGCCGATATGTCGATTTCAGGCCAATAGCGACGCCGGTCATGCCGATTGCAGTCCACGCAGCTGGCGCTGGCGGAAGTGACTCGGGCTGGAGCCTACCGCGCGGCGAAAGGCAAAGGTGAAGCTTGAGGGAGAGGCAAAGCCCAGTGCGAAAGCGATCTGTTTCACGCTCTCGCCCGCCATCAGCATGCGTTTGGCGCGTTCCATCCGGCGCTGATCGACATATTCGCCGACCGAGCTGCCCCGGCTGACGCGAAAGCCGCGCGATAACTGGCGCACCGAAAGATTGCAGATTTCGGCAAGCTCGCCGAGCGACGGGGCGCGAGCCTCGTTCTCGATACGCTCGTCGATCAGGCGCAGCCGCCAGCCCGCCAGCCCGCCGCTAACCGGGCGTTCCGCCGCTTCGAGGCAGAACCGCGAAAGTTCCACCGCGAGTTCGCCAGCGAGGAAATCGAGCAGATCACCGCTGGCCAGCCCCGGATGGCGTACTTCCTCGGCAAGCCGAAAGAGTACGGCGCGAATCCGGGCATTGGCGACATCGAGCGTGGTTTCGAGCTGCGCCGGATCCCAGGTCAGCTCGCGCCCGGCGACCTGATGGACCAGACCGGGGCGCAACATGCAGATCAGCGAATTCTGCTGCGATTTTCCGGCGATGAACCGCAGTTCCTCGCCGGGCGGGATCATGAAGATGTCGCCCGGCCTTTCCCAGCGATGCGGACCCCAGCGCCGGAAATACCCGGCGCGCGAGCCTGTGGGGCGAGGGGTCAGGCACATGTCGATCTGGTACACGTCGGGATATGTGACGACCGAACGGGTCGGCTCGGGAATTTCGAAGCGGACGAGCTGCGCCGTGAGGTTTTCGCCGCGCAGCTCGTTTTCGACATGGACAGTCGCTTGAGCGGAGGCCGTAGCGGACATTATGACCCTTCCTGAACAGGACGGCCTGAAATCTACACTCCGCAGGGTTGCGGTGCAATCCCGCTGCGCCAACCATCGCGGCAACGAAAGGTGCGGTGCTGGACCGCACGAAATGATTGGAGGATGCGATGGGCAAGGGTCTTTTCGACTGCACCGGCAAGGTGACGATGGTAACCGGCGGCAATGGCGGGATCGGCCTCGGCTTTGCGATGGGCTGCGCGAAGATGGGCGGCGATATCGCCATCTGGGCGCGCAACGAGGAAAAGAACGCGGCGGCCAAGGCGGCCCTGCTCGAAGCGGGCGCGGGCCGGGTGGAAACCTATGTCGTCGATGTCTCGACCGAAGAAGCCATCAACGATGGCTATAAGCAGCTGATCAACGACTTCGGGCGCGTGGACTGCGTTTTCGCCAACTCGGGCGCATCGCCACGTTATGATTCGGTTTTCGACATGCCGACCGAGCACTGGTTCGATTTCCAGAAGGTAGCGCTGCACGGCGCGTTCTTCACCCTGCGCGAGGGCGCGCGGCTGATGAAGGAACGCGCCGAGGCGGGCGAAGAGGGTGGCAGTCTGGTCGCCTGTGGTTCGCTCTCACTGTTCCAGGGGCTTCCCGGCAAGATGGAATACGCTGCCTCCAAGTGTGCCGTGGCTGGTGTTGTCCGCAGCCTCGCTGCCGAGATGGGGCAGTACAAAGTTCGCGCCAACATCGTCGCGCCGGGCCTCATCATCACGCCAATGATGGGCGGCAGCAAGGAAGTCGAAGCCGGGATGCAGGCGCATTACGGGCCGAAGACGCCCATCGGTCGCGTCGGCTATCCCGAGGATTTCGAAGGCATCGGCGCATACCTCTGCTCTGATGCATCCTCGTTCATGACCGGCGAGACGATCACGCTCGACGGCGGCTACATGATCCGCATGTAAGCGGCATTCCGGGAGAAAGCGATGAAGGTGCTCAATATCCACGAAGTCGACGACGTGCGGCTTGACGATTACGAACTGCCCGAGGCGGGTCCGAAAGACGTGGTGCTCAAGATGAAGGCTTGCGGCATCTGCGGCAGCGATCTGACCTATATCAAATATGGCGGCATCATGCGCGAGCCGGGCGGGGTGACGCCCATCGGCCATGAAGGCGCGGGCGAGGTGCTGCGTGTGGGCGCAGAGGTCGAGGGCGTTGCCGTCGGCGATGCGGTGATCGTCAATCCGATGATGACGCCGAGCAACATCGGTTCGGGCGGGCCGGAAGGCGCGTTCGTCAACGAGCTGCTGGTGCGCGAGGCGGAAAAGGGCACAAACCTGCTGCCGATCCCCGAAGGCGTTTCCTACGAAGTCGCCGCTATGTGCGAGCCGCTGGCGGTGGCGCTGCACGGGGTCAACCGCTCGAACGCGAAGGCGGGGCAGAAGGTCGTGGTCTTTGGCTGCGGTCCCATCGGCCTTGGCATGGTGCTCTGGCTGGTCGATCGTGGGGTCGAAGACGTGATCGCGGTCGATCTGGCCGACGAACGGCTCGACCGCGCGAAGGCGCTGGGCGCAAAGTGGACGATCAATGCAGGCCGCGAGGACGTGCGCGCAAAGATCGGCGAGTATCACGGAGAGACGCGCAATGTGATCGGCCATCCCGCGACCGATACCGATGCGTTTATCGATGCCGCCGGGGCGCCTTCGCTGGTGGGCGATGTCATCAATATGTCGAAGACCCATGCGCGGCTGGTCATCACGGCGGCCTATATGAAGCCGGTCGAGGTGCCGCTGGGCCGGATGCTGACCAGCGAGCTGGAGATGACCACGGCGGTCGGCTATCCGACCGAAATGCCCGAAGTCGTCGCCGCGATGCCGCGCCTCAAGGACAAGATTGCGACGCTCATCAGCCACCGCCTGCCGTTCGAGCAGGTGCTCGACGGGCTCAAGATTGCGGGCACGCCCGAATCCGCCAAGGTCATGATCGAGTTCGAGGGCGCCTGAGCATGTCCGAAACCAAGGAGAAGGGACCGGCGCTGGCGGGCCTCGTGCGCGCGGGCGATGCACAGACCGAGGCGGTGGCGATCACCGATTTCGTGTTCATGGCGCGCGACGTCTCGAACGCCTATCTCGTCACTACCGACGATGGCGACGTTCTGGTCAACACCGGGTTTAACGAGAATGCCGAGCGCAACGTCGCTCTGCTTTCGCCGCATCGCACGGGGCCGCTCAAATACATCTTCCTGACGCAAAGCCACGCCGACCATTTCGGCGGCGTGCCCGAGTTCAGGGAAGCAGGCACGCAGGTTGTCGGCGGACCGGACTATGTCGGCCAGCGCGACGATATGCTCGGCATGCAGGCGTTTTCGGCCGCGCACCTTCAAGCTCTGGGGCTCGACCCTCAAGCAGGACGGGCCGCCGAAAAAGCCGCAACCCGATGTCACGCCCGACCTGATGGTCGATGAGCACACCTCTTTCGAGGTCGGCAATCGCACCTTCGAGCTGATCCCCGCACCCGAGGGCGAGACCGAGGACAATATCCTCGTCTGGATGCCCAAGGAAAAGATCGTCTTTACCGGCAACACCTTCGGCCCGGTCTGGCTGTCGATGCCGTTCCTCAACACGCTGCGCGGCGACAAGCCGAGGCGGGTGCGACAGTATCTCAAGTCGCTCGACATCGTGCGCAGCCTTGGCGCGGAAATCGTGATTACCGGGCACGGCGAGCCGATTGTCGGAGCCGACAAGGTGCGCGCCGATCTCGACCGGATGGACGCGGCGGTGCGCTATGTCCGCGACTATACGCTTGCCGGGATGCGGGCGGGCAAGACCGTTCACGAACTGATGGACGCGTTTGCTTTTCCCGATGACATCAAGATTGGCGATTTCCACGGCAAGGCAAGCTGGGCAGTCAAGTCGATCTGGCGCGAATATGCGGGCTGGTTCCACTACGAGGACGGTACGACCGAACTTTATGGCGTGCCGCGTTCGGCGGTCGATGCGGACCTTGCCGAGCTTGCGGGCGGAGCGGACAAGCTGGCCGAACGCGCACGGGCACGGCTGGAGGCGGGCGAGCCGCTGCGTGCGCTGCACCTTGTCGCGATTGCGCTCGGGGCCGAACCGGACCAGCGCGCGGCGCTGGAGGTGAAGCGCGATGCTTCGGCGCTGCTGCTGGAGCGTTCGGGCGGACAGAACCTGTCGGAGACGATGTGGCTCAAGTCCGAGATTGCCGAGTGTGAGGCGAGGCTGGGCGGATAGGCCTGCCAAATTTCGTCATTGCGAGGGGCAAAGCCCCGAAGCAATCCAGAGCGAAACGCGTGACACTCTGGATTGCTTCGCTTCGCTCGCAATGACGATCTGATTGGATCAAGCCAATACCGCCGAACTGTCGCAAACCTTTCGCACCAGCTGCGCCTGCCCGCTGACGCCCAGCTTGGCATAGAGTCGCTTCGAGTAATTCCTCGCGGTTTCGATGGTCAGCCCCATCGTTTCTGCCGCCTCGGCAATCGACAATCCGTCCGCCAGCGCAATCGCCAGCTCCGCCTCGCGCGGGGGCAGGTCGAACAATTGCGCCAATCGCTCGATGCGCGCGGGCGAGGGCGTCCGCGCAAGGCGATAGACCGCGAGCATTGCTGGCGCTTTCAACCCGGCATGACCCACCTCGTTGGCGGATACCAGAAGCGCTTCGACACGCGGTTCCTCGCAAAGCAGCGCGGTGTGCGATGTGTCTTCGAGCCGTCCGGCAAGGCTGCGCGCGGCTTCGACCAGAGCGGATGCAACCTTGCGCCCCGTTCCCGCAAGGCGCGCGCCATGGCGAACCGCTATGCCGGTTTCGGCTGCGAGCCGCCCTGCCGATTGCTCGTCGAACGAAAGCACGTTGGCGTCGCGGTCGAACAGGATCCAGCCGGTGCCCGCGCGGCCAAGCCCTTCCATCGCCATCGCTGCATCCATCCGGCGCGATTCCATGACGACGAAATTGTCCATCACTGCCGCGACATAGGGCGCAAGGTTGGAAAGCAGCGCACTGTCCGCTGCGGTGCAGGGCTTGCCGCGCGCCAGGACCAGCCATGCGCTGATCCCGGCGGTGTCCGATACGCGCACGACCCGCTCGTCGACGATCCCGAGCCGCTCGATCCCCTCCTTGCGCTGCGCCTGATAGGTCGGGTCGTGATCGGCGAAGTCCGAGGTCGAATAGACCCTGCCTGGTCTCAACATGTCGTGGTGCAGCGATTCGAGCGTGTAGAGGTCTTCGATTCCCTCGGCGTGGGCGAGGGCGCGCAGGTCCATTCCGGCGAAGAATTCGGTCGCATCGCGCAGCGGACTATCGTCTTTTCGCACCACTATACCGACATATTCCGCGCCCGTGCGGCGCTGCACGCGCTCCAGAAATGTCCGGAAACGCGAGGTTTCCTGCATTCCGCGATAGAGCGGAAGCAGAAGGTCGGTCTCGTCCCTGCTCGTCAGTGCCATGCCCCTCCCATATGGGAGGTTCGTTAAGATGTCATGCGCGTATTGAGGGTGCAGACAAACAACGCGAGGGAGAGAGATGAAGACCCTGACGCACCTTGAGCGCCTCGAAGCCGAGGCGATTCACATTATCCGCGAAGTCGTGGCCGAAACCGATAAGCCGGTGATGCTCTATTCGGTCGGCAAGGACTCTGCCGTCATGCTGCACCTCGCGCGCAAGGCGTTCTATCCCTCGCCGCCGCCGTTCCCGCTGCTGCACGTCGATACCACCTGGAAATTCCAGGAGATGTACAAACTGCGCGATCGCATGGCGAAAGAGAGCGGCATGGAGCTGCTCGTCTATCACAACCCGGAAGCGCAGGAGAAAGGGATCAACCCCTTCGACCACGGCCCGCTGCACACCGATATGTGGAAGACCGAAGGCCTGAAGCAGGCGCTCGACAAATGGGGCTTCGATGCCGCATTCGGCGGTGCGCGCCGCGACGAGGAAAAGAGCCGGGCGAAGGAGCGCATCTTTTCGTTCCGCACCGCCAGCCATGGCTGGGACCCGAAGAACCAGCGCCCGGAAATCTGGAACATCTACAACGCGCGCAAAGCCAAGGGCGAATCGATCCGCGTCTTCCCGATCTCGAACTGGACCGAGCTCGACGTCTGGCAATATATCCACCTCAACGACATTCCGATCGTCCCGCTCTATTTCGCCGACAAGCGCCCGACCGTCGAGCGCGACGGCATGCTGGTAATGGTCGATGACGACCGCTTCCCGCTGGCCGATGGCGAAGAGCCGGTCATGCGCTCTGTCCGTTTCCGCACGCTGGGCTGCTACCCGCTGACTGGCGCGGTCGAAAGCGAGGCCAAGACACTCCCCGAAGTGATCCAGGAAACGCTCCTGACCACCACCTCGGAACGGCAGGGCCGCGCCATCGACAAGGATGCTGGCGGCGCCGGCATGGAAGTGAAAAAGCAGCAGGGGTACTTCTGATGCGTGGTGCTCTTATGGGTTCACGCAGAGGCCGCAGAGGAGCAGAGGGCGCAGAGATTTCGCGCCCGGCGGCAAAGCCGCTCTCCGATTGCATTGTTGCCGCAGACCCCAACCGCGCAGGGTTGAAGGGCCTGCGGCCCGGGCGCAAGACCCCTGCGTCTCCCTTTCCTCTGCGCGCTCTGCGTGAAACACATTCAACGCCTTTCGCTGGAAGGATGATCTGACATGACCGAGACCACCACCACCGAAGACCCGAAATACGTCACCGACGCGCTGATCGCGGAGGACATCGACGCCTATCTCGAAACGCACCAGCACAAGACGATGCTGCGTTTCATCACCTGCGGCTCGGTCGATGACGGCAAATCGACGCTGATCGGGCGGCTGCTTTACGATTCGAAGATGATCTTCGAGGACCAGCTCGATGCGCTTGAGTCCGACTCCAAGAAGGTCGGCACACAGGGGCAGGAAATCGACTTTGCGCTGCTGGTCGATGGTCTTGCCGCCGAGCGCGAGCAGGGCATCACCATCGACGTGGCTTACCGGTTCTTCAACACCGAGAAGCGCAAGTTCATCGTCGCCGACTGTCCGGGCCACGAGCAATATACGCGCAACATGGTCACCGGCGCATCGACCGCCGACCTTGCCGTCATCCTGATCGACGCGCGCAAGGGCGTGCTCGTCCAGACGCGGCGGCACTCGTACCTGTGCCACTTGCTTGGCATCAAGAACATCGTTCTGGCCGTGAACAAGATGGACCTCGTCGACTACGACCAGTCGACCTTCGAACATATCGTTGCCGACTATCGTTCGTTCGCCAGCGAAATCGGGATCGAAAGCTTCACGCCGATGCCGATTTCCGGCTTCAAGGGTGACAACATCACCACGCATTCGGAAAACACCCCCTGGTACAAGGGACCGACGCTGGTCGACCATCTTGAGACGGTCGAAGTGCTCAGCGCCGAGGCGCAGGACAAGCCGTTCCGCATGCCGGTGCAGTGGGTCAACCGCCCGAACCTCGATTTCCGGGGCTTCTCGGGCCTGATCGCGACCGGTTCGGTCAAGCCGGGCGATGCCGTGCGCGTGCTGCCTTCGGGCAAGACCAGCACGGTCAGCAAGGTCGTCACGCTCGACGGCGATCAGGACGAAGCGGTCGCGGGCCAGTCGGTCACGGTCTGCTTCGAGGACGAGATCGACTGTTCGCGCGGGGACGTTATTTCGGTTGCCGATAACCCGCCCGAGGTCTCCGACCAGTTCGAGGCGACACTGGTCTGGATGGCCGACGATGCGCTCACCGTGGGCCGCGCCTACTGGCTCAAGGTCGGGGCGCAGACCGTTTCGGTGACGGTGCAGGAGCCGAAATACAAGGTCGACGTCAACACGATGGAGCACCTTGCAGCCAAGACGCTTGAACTCAACGAGATTGGCGTCGCCGAAATCGCCACCGACAAGCGCATCGTGTTCGAATCCTACGAGGACAACCGCGCGCTGGGCGGGTTCATCCTGATCGACAAGATGAGCAACGCGACTGTTGCCGCCGGTATGCTGCACTTCAGCCTGCGCCGCGCGCAGAACGTCCACTGGCAGGCGACCGACATCGGTCGCGGGGTCCATGCCTCGCTCAAGAACCAGAAGCCCGCGGTGCTGTGGTTCACCGGGCTTTCGGGTTCGGGCAAGTCGACCATCGCCAACGAGGTGGAAAAGCGGCTCAACCTGATGAACCGCCACACGTTCCTGCTCGACGGCGACAACGTGCGTCACGGCCTCAACAAGGACCTTGGCTTTACCGAGGCCGACCGCATCGAAAATATCCGCCGCGTCGGCGAGGTAGCCAAGCTGATGACCGATGCCGGGCTGATCGTGCTCACCGCGTTCATCTCGCCGTTCCGTGCCGAGCGGCAGATGGTGCGCGACATGCTGCCCGAGGGCGAGTTCATCGAGGTCTTTGTCGACACCCCGCTGGAGGTTGCCGAAGCGCGCGACGTCAAGGGCCTCTACAAGAAGGCACGGGCCGGGGAGCTGAAAAACTTCACCGGGATCGACAGCCCCTACGAGCCGCCCGTGGAGCCGGAAATTCGCGTGAACACCGTCGAGATGACTGCCGAGGAAGCCGCCGAAGCGATCATCCGGCAGATCATGCCGCTCAAGTGACGGGCGCAAGGGGGTGATCCTCTTTCGCGGCCGCGAGGCACACAGCCGCTCCTTCGCCAAGGCGTTGAGCTGGCGTGTGCTGGGCAGCATCGACACGTTCCTGCTGTCGTGGTTGTTCACCAGCAACGTCAAGGCGGCAGGGGCGATCGCGACAACCGAAGTCCTCACCAAGATGGTGCTTTACTATGTGCACGAGCGCGCCTGGAGCAACATCAGCTGGGGCATGAAGAACGAAGAGCCGCCTAATGATCCGGCGGCGAAGATTTGAGGGAAGACCAGATGAACGACGCCGACCTTGCCGCCCACCTTGCCGATCAGGCGGGGAAGATTCTCTTGCAGGTGCGCGCCTCGGGCATGTTCGAGGGCAAGGCGCTCGGCAAGGCGGGTGACGAAACCGCTAACCAGTTCCTTGTCCACGCGCTGCGTGCACAGCGCCCCGATGACGGGCTGCTGTCGGAGGAAAGCAAGGACACCGAGGAGCGCCTCTCCAAGGAGCGCGTCTGGATCGTCGATCCGGTCGATGGTACCCGCGAATATGGCGAGGAGCGTACCGACTGGGCGGTCCATGTCGGCATGTGCGTGAACGGCGAGCCGGTGCTGGGCGCGGTGGCCTTGCCGGGCCTCGACCTCGTTCTGCGTACCGACAGCCCGGGCACGGTCCCGCCTGCGCCCGACGTGCTCCGCATGGTCGTCAGCCGTACGCGCCCTGCCAAGGAAGCGACCGAAGTGGCGGAAAAGCTCGGCGCCGAACTGGTGCCGATGGGCTCGGCAGGGGCCAAGGCCATGGCCATCGTGCGCGGCGAGGCGGATATCTACCTGCATTCGGGCGGGCAGTACGAGTGGGATTCCTGCGCTCCCGCCGCTGTGGCTCTGGCGCATGGCTTCCACTGTTCGCGCATCGACGGCAGCCCGCTGGTCTATAACCAGAGGGACGTTTACATGCCCGACCTGCTGATTTGCCGCAAAGAGCATGCCGAACGGATTTTGGCCGAAGTCGCCGCGCTGGCCTGAGCGTCTTTAACTAATCAACATTGCTGACTAACCGGCGCAACGCTATGCTCCTGCGAAAGAGACGTTCGCAAGGCAGGCAATGGCGACAGTAACGAAGCAAAAACGCACGCGCGACCCGGAAGCGACCCGCGCCGCGATCCTCGATGCGGCGGCGGCGTTGCTGGCAAAGGATGGGCCGGAGGGCGTGAGCCTTTCCGCCGTTGCGCATCAGGCGGGCGTCAATCGCGGCACCGCATACCAGCACTTTGAAACGCGCGAGAAACTCGTGCGCGCGACGATCGACTGGGTCTCCGACCAGCTGTTCCGCGCCGTCTTCGGCGACCCGGAAACCATTGGCAAGCGCCGGGTCGAGGAAGTCGATACCGCCGATCTCACAGACCGCCTTGCGAATTTCGCCATCGACAATCCAGACCTTTGCCGCGTCTGGCTGCAACAGGTGCTGGCCTCGCCCGATCCGTCCGAAGATCCGTTCTGGCGCGAGTATTCCGGATCGCTTGGGCGGTTTGCGCAGACCGATCTCGCGCAGCCGGGCGTCGATGCCGAGGTCGTCTCGATCATGACATTGGCCGGTGTCTTCTTCTGGGCGATCTGGGCCTCTGCGCACGACCCCGGCGGCAAGGCGCGGGAGCAACTTGCCAAGCGATTTTCCGACGAAGTGCTGCGTGTCTCGCTGTTTGGAACCATGCGTGCCGAAGCCTTCCCCGCCGTCGTGGATCGCGTGACCGGTAAATCGCGGTCCTGAGCACTTGCGAGCCGTGTCCTGCTTGTGCGCGGCGCGCGGTCTGTTAGCTGACTTGGGTCAAATTTGAGAGCGGCGGCGCGTCCGCCCGAAAGATAACGGAGTTTCGCAATGTTCAACGCAATCGTGATCGACAAGAACGACGACGGCCAGACGGTCGAGCTGAAGCAGGTCGATGAAGCTGAAATGATGGACGGCGATGTCTCGATCGACGTCGCCTACTCGACGCTGAACTTCAAGGACGGCCTCGCGATCACCGGCGCTTCGCCGGTCGTGCGCAAGTTCCCGATGGTTCCGGGCATCGACCTTGTCGGCACCGTTACCGAGAGCAGCCATGCCGACTGGAAAGCGGGCGATACGGTCGTGCTCAACGGTTGGGGCGTGGGCGAGGTTCACTGGGGCGGCCTTGCGCAAAAGGCGAAGCTCAATGGCGACTGGCTGGTGCCGCTGCCCGATGCCTTCACCCCCGCGCAGGCAATGGCGATCGGCACGGCGGGCTATACCTCCGCGCTCTGCGTCGATGCGCTGGTCGATCACGGCGTTACCCCCGATCAGGGTCCGGTGCTGGTGACCGGTGCGACCGGCGGCGTTGGCTCGGTTGCTATCGCGCTGCTCAAGAAGGCGGGCTTCGAAGTCGCCGCCGTCACCGGCAAGACCAGCGAGGCGGATTACCTCACGGGCCTTGGCGCGAGCCAGATCATCGACCGCGCGGAAATGTCCGAAAAGGGCAAGCCGCTGCAAAAGGAACTCTGGGCCGGTGTCGTCGATACCGCGGGCAGCTTCACGCTCGCCAATGCCATCGCGCAGACCAAGTATTGCGGCGCGGTTGCGGCTTGCGGCCTCGCACAGGGCGCGGACCTGCCGGCGACGGTGATGCCGTTCATCCTGCGCGGCGTCAGCCTGCTCGGCATCGATTCGGTGATGGCGCCCAAGGCCCCGCGCCTCAAGGCATGGCAGCGCCTCGCCAGCGATCTCGATACCTCCGCGCTCGAAGCAATCGGACAGGAAATCGGCCTTTCCGAAGCCATCGACGCAGCCAAAAAGTTCATGTCGGGCGAGGTGAAGGGTCGCTACATCGTCGACGTGAACCGCTGATCGGGAACGCACAACGGGAGAGGGCGTGCAGCCGATGAAATACACCGCAGAAGTCGTCGATGGTCTGTCGATCGCCAGGGGCGAGCCGCTGTCCGAGGAAGAGGGAGTCGGCGAGCTCACGCTCGGCGGGTATATCCGAGAGGTCTGCGGCAGGTTCGGTCCGAACGAGGCTCTGGTCCTGCGCGAGGGCGATTCGGTCGTGCGCTGGTCCTATGACGAGCTTTGGGCTCAGTCGCTGCGCGTGGCCAAAGCACTGATCGCCAGCGGCGTGGGCAAGGGCACGCGGGTCGGCATTCTTCAGACCAACCGACCCGAGTTCCTCGCCTCGCTCTTCGGCACCGCGCTGGCAGGCGGTGTCGCATCGACGATCAGTACGTTCTACACGCCCGACGAGCTTGACCAGGTCCTGAAGATGGCCGGTTGCTCGGTGCTGCTGGTCGAGCGTTCGGTGCTCAAGAAGGATTATGGCGAAATCCTCACCGGGCTGGAGCCGCAGATCGGCAGCGCTTCGCCGGGTGACGTTGCTTCGACGGCTTATGCTTTCCTGCGCCATCTGGCGTTTGTCGATACCGATGAAGGGCAGGGCGCTATCGAGGGCTGGTCTGCTTTCCTGTCGCGCGGCGAGAACGTCAGCGACGCGATGGTCGATGCAACTTCGGCCTCGGTGAACCCGTCCGATCCCGGAATTCTCAAGTTTTCGTCAGGCTCGACCGGCAAGGCCAAGGGCATCCTCTCCGCGCATCGCGGAGTCTGCCTGCAGCTTTGGCGGTGGAACAAGTGGTACGACACACGGCCGGAATTCCCGGTCCGCATGTGGTCTGCCAATGGCTTCTTCTGGTCGGGCAATTTTGCGATGGCGATGGGCGGGACGCTGGCCAATGGCGGTTCGCTGATCCTGCAACGCTGGTTCGATGCCGAAGCTGCGCTCGCCTTGATGGAACAGGAAAAGGCGACGTTCCTCAATGCCTGGCCGCATCAATGGGCACAGCTTGAGGGCGCCCCGAATTACGCGACGGTTGACCTCTCCGCGATGCATTACATCGACGCGATGACGCCTATCGCGCAGCACCCGACGATCGATACAGACTGGCGCGAACCGGCGCAGGCATACGGCAATACCGAGACCTTCACGCTGATCTCGGTCTATGCCAGCGGCACGCCGCCCGAGATCGCTGCGGACACGCATGGCATTCCGACCGCAGGGTCCACGCTCAAGGTCGTCGAGCCGCTCACAGGAGAGACCATGCCATTGGGCGAGCGCGGCGAAATCGCGGTCAAGGGACCGACGCTGATGCTCGGCTATCTCGGCATCCCGCTCGACGAATCGCTCGACGAGGAAGGTTTCCTGCGCACCGGTGACGGCGGGTTCATCGACGAGCAGGGGCGACTGCACTGGGAAGGGCGGCTCAACGACATCATCAAGACCGGCGGCGCGAATGTTTCGCCGCTGGAGATCGACGCGGTCATTCGCGAAATGCCAGCGGTGAAGGTGACGCAGACGGTCGGCGTGCCCGATGAATTGCTCGGCGAAATGGTGGTTGGCTGCATCGTCCTGCACGAGGGGCAATCGCTCGGCGAAGGCGAGGTGCAGGCCTGCGCCAAGCAAAAGCTGTCGAGCTTCAAGGTGCCGCGCCGGGTGCTGTTCTTCGCCGAGGACGAACTGGAGACAACCGGATCGGCCAAGATCAAGACCGCTGACTTGCGCAAGCGCGCGGCGGAACGGCTCGCTGCGGAAGGATAAGGCTATGGCGTCACCTGCATTCGAAGACTGGCTGGCGATCTGCAACCTCAAGGCCGCCTATTGTCGCCTGCTCGATACCAAGGACTGGGCCGCGTGGCGCGAACTGTTCATCGCCGACGTGCATGTGGATACTACCGGCTCGGGCGGGACCGTCACTGACGATCTGGAAACCTATGCCAGCGCGACCGCGCAATCGCTGGAGCATGCGAAAACCGCGCACCAGGTGCATTCGCCCGAGATCGAGATCGACGGCGATGAGGCCCGCGCGACCTGGGCAATGCAGGATCGCGTCGTTTGGGATGGCCGCAGCCTGACCGGCTACGGACACTACCGCGAAACCTATGTCCGCACTGCCGATGGCTGGAAGATCGCCAGCCTCGTGCTCACCCGCCTGCACATGGACATGGATGGCTTCGGCGGCTGAGCGCCTCTCAACAAAAACAGTTATTCCGTTCGTGTCGAGCGCTCGGGATCAGGTGATCCGGCTCACTCCGCGCCGACCTTCATGCCCGAGGGCGGCACATCTTCGGGTGACCAGAGCGGACGCGCCGCCGCAAGGTTCCCGACCAGCTTCTCCCAGTATTCGGCCTTCTTGCCGATGGTCTTGAAATCGTACGCGTTCGAATCGCGGAATTCGAGCAGTTCCACGCCATCCACGCCGGGAACGTAGGAATAGGGCACGTCGCTGCCGAGAAAGAAGCCGTCGCCCGGGCCGAGTTCCTCGTCGCCGACGCGGATCGATCCGGTCACGATGAAATAGAGGCAATCGGCATTGTGGCTGTGTAGCGGCAGCGGATATCCCGCCTTGAACCAGACGTAGGTCAGGCTCATGTTCGGGCGCGAATAGAGCAGCTTGACCGTGCCGCCTTCAAGCATGCCGCCCTCGTAAAGCGCGGCCATGCCAGCCTGCTGCGCCTCGGTCATCGGGGCCATTTCCATCGGCCCTTCGTCGGTATAATCGACCGCGTCCTTTGCGCGGTAAATCTCGAACGGCGGGGCTGTGGTCTTGGGCTGATCGGTCATCGGATGCTCCGGTTTGTGCTTGCGCGTGATCATATGCCGCTTGCAGCGCACGGCAAGCGCGGCAACTATCGCAGCCGCGATAGGCGCGTAACGGCTGCACGCCTATGTATCGGAAACACCGGCGTCGAGGCCGGACAATCAACGGAGGATGCGTGGGCAAGACGATCGTAATTACCGGGGCCGGCGAAGGTTTGGGACGCGCAATGGCGCGCCGCTTTGCCAAGGATGGCGACACGACGATCCTGCTGGGCCGTACCTTCTCCAAGGTAGAGGCGCTGGCCGAGGAACTCGGCGCACCGCACATGGCAGTCGAATGCGATGTCTCCAGCGCGGATTCGGTGCGCGCGGCCTTTGCGAAGATCGCCGAGACGCATCCGAAGATCGATGTGCTGATCAACAACGCCGCGATCTACGAACCGTTCACCGTGGCCGAAGCAACCGACCGGCAGATCGACACGATCATCGCCACCAACCTCAACGGCCCGATCTATACCTGCCGTTCGGCGATCCCGATGATGGACAAGGGCGCGCTGATCATCAACGTCAGCAGCGAATCGATCGCCGAGCCGTTCGTCATGCTCTCGCTTTACGAAGCGTCGAAGGCGGGCCTTGAAAAGCTCACCCATACGCTCGAAAAAGAGCTGGAGCCGCAGGGTATCCGCGTGACCACCGTGCGCGCCGGGCCGATGTACGAAGAGGGCAAGGCGCGCCCCAACTGGGACCCGGATGCGGCAATGCGCTTCGCACAGGGCTGCGCTGCCAATGGCCTCAACATGATGGAGCGTCCGGTTTCCATGGTCGGTTCCGTCACCGACGTATTTCGTGCCGTCATCGATCTGCCGCCCGACGTGAAGGTAATGCTCGTCACCGTCGGCGCGCGGCACCCCTGATTCAACCCGTTCAAACCTGAAGGACACCTGCGATGACCACACTTCCCGAAGCCAAGCTGTTTATCGACGGCGAACTGCGCGATGCCGCCAGCGGCAAGACATTCGACGTGATCAGCCCCTGGACCGGCGAGCCGGTCGGCAAGGCGGCCGATGGCGGCAAGGAAGATGTCGAGGCAGCCATCGCCGCTGCCCGCCGCGCGTTCGACCAAAGCGACTGGTCGCTGCCCGAAAACGCCGCGAACCGGCTGGCGCTGGTCAAGAAGTACCGCGAACTGTTCGAGCAGAACCGCGCGCGGCTTGGCGAGCTTGCCATGCACGAAGCGGGCGCGGCGCAGGGCGCGGTCAACCGCGCACATGTCGACATGGCGCTCGATGGCTGGGACGATTACATTGCCGTCTTCGACCAGCTCGAATGGGAAAAGGACTACGGCGAAAAGGCCGCGTTCGGCGCGATCCATAAGCGCATCGGCGTGCGTGAAGCCATCGGTGTCGTCGCCGCGATCACGCCCTGGAATGTCCCGCTCTATGTCAACATCGGCAAGGTCGTGGCTGCGCTGCTCGCAGGTTGCACCGTCATCCTCAAGCCCGCGCCCGATACGCCGGGCATGGGCTCGATTTTTGGCGAACTGGCGAAGGAAGCGGGCTTCCCCGCAGGCGTCATCAACGTGGTCTTCGGGTCCGATCCTGCCGAAGCGGGCGAGATGCTGACCACTGACCCGCGCGTCGATCTCGTCTCGTTCACCGGTTCGACCGGCGTCGGCAAGCGGATCATGGAAAACGGCGCTGCCACGCTCAAACGCGTGTTCCTCGAACTGGGCGGAAAGTCGGCCAAGATCGTGCTCGACGATGCACCTAACTTCCAGATGGAAGTGGCGATGACGATGCTGGTGTTCCACGCCGGGCAGGGCTGTGCAGTGCAGTCGCGCCTGCTCGTGCCGAAGAGCCGCTACGAGGAAGCCAAGCAGATCCTCAAGGGTGCCTACAGCCATTACGGCGACAACTGGGGCGATCCGTCGAACCCGGAACACATCATGGGCCCGGTGATCTCGAAGCGGCAGATGGAGCGCGTGTTGAGCTACATCAAGCTCGGCCAGGAAGAAGGCGCGACGCTGCTCCACGGCGGCGAGATGCGCCCCGACAAGGGCGGCGGCTACTTCATCGAGCCGACCGTTTTCGTCGATGTCGACAACGACATGCGCATCGCGCAGGAGGAAATCTTCGGCCCGGTCCTCGTGGTCATCCCGTTCGAGGACGACGACGATGCCGTGCGCATCGCCAATGCCAACGACTATGGCCTCTCGGGCGGTGTCAGCTCGGGCGACATGGAACGTGCGATGAAGGTGGCGCGCCGCGTGCGCACCGGCTCGATGAGCGTCAACAACGGCATGTGCATCGCGGGCGATATTCCCTTCGGCGGCTTCAAGGCCAGCGGCATGGGCCGCGAATGGGGGCTTGAGGGCATCGAGGAATATACCGACATCAAGATGATCGCCTATCCGGTCGGCCAGGTCGAAGCGGCCGAGTGAGCGGGTCGGCGACAGCGACGAGCGAGACGGCGGCGGGGGACACGATCCCGCTGCCGCTCGCGGTCGCTGTCAGCGATGCCTGCGAGGCGGTCAGCCACAATCTCAATGGCCAGCGGCTTGGCCGCAAGGGCCGTTACACGCGCGAGCGCATCCTTGCCGCGACGCTCGAACTGCTCGACGAGGACGAGGACGAGCCGCTTACGCTGAAATCGGTTGCCGAACGGGCCGGGCTGGGCATGTCCTCGCTCTACAAGTATTTCAACGACCTGAGCGAGCTTGTGCTGGCCGTGCTCGATCCGGTCATGGCAACCTCCGAAGATGCCTACAGGGCGATGCTGCGCGAGCGCTGGGGCGACAACGAACTGGGCGAAAAATGCCTCGCGTTCGTGATCGCCTATCACAATTTCTGGGCGCGCCACTGGCGGTTGCTGCACTTGCGCAATGCGATGGCCGACCAGCGCGATCGCAAAATGATGGCGCATCGGGTAAACTCAACCACGCCGACGATCGCGCTGCTCGTTCGCCAGATGGACGGCGGCGAGCAGATAACGGCCGGGACTCAGGCGGCATCGATGGCGACCATGGCGATGATCGGTATCGAACGCTCGGTCACGATCGCGACCGACAGGAAACTGCCCGAAATCATGGGCTGGAACATGAACCCCGACGAACAGCGCTTCGTGGTGCCGGGCGCACGGCTGCTCGAACTGGCAATCCGCGACACCCGCGCGGCGGGGCGGAGTTAGCGCTTAACCGTCGCCCTTGCCCTTGCCGATATTGGCGAGGTGCGATTTCATCAGCTGTTCGTAATGCGGCGCGATCATGATCGAGCTGTTGACGAGGCGTTCGACCGAAGCCGCCTGATGCGCGGGCAGGTCGGCGGCCAGTTCGATCGCCACCTTGGCCGCGCCCTGGAACTCGCCGTCCTGCTTCGTCAGGTGGCGGCAGAAATCGAGCGCGTCCTGCTCGAATGTCTCGTCGGGATAGATCTTGTGCACCAGCCCGGCGTTCCACGCTTCCTCGGCGGTGAGCGGCATGTTCGCCATGATCATCAGCCGTGCCCAGTGCGGCCCGATGATGCGCACCAGTCGGCTGACGCCGTTGGTGGCGGGCAGGACGCCGAATTTCGCTTCGGGGAAGGCATAGGACGCGCTCTTGGCGGCAAGCCGGAAATCGCAGGAAAGCGACATTTCAAGGCTGCCGCCGACGCAGCGGGCATGATGCGCGACGACGAAGGGTTTTTCGATCCCCTCCATCTCGTCCCAGACACGGCGCATAGGCAGCATGCGGTGCGATTGGCGCACCTGCGAGCCACGGGTCGGCATCCCGGCCGATTCCGCATTGCCCTGCCGAAGGTCGGCTCCGGCGGAGAAGTAGCGGCCTTGCGACTTGATCAGCATCACCCGCAGTTCGGGCGTGTCACGGAACCGGTGCACCGCCTCTTCGAGCAGCTCCATAAGCTGCGCGCTCATCGCGTTGAGCTTGTCGGGGCGGTTGAAAGTGGCGACGAGGATATTGCCGTCGACCACATCGACCAGCAGGTGGGGTTCTTCGCTCATGCTTTTTCTCCGGTTCAGCCGCGCGTGCGGGGCAGGCCAAGACCCTTTTCGGCAACCATCGAGCGGTGCACCTCACTGGTGCCGCCATAGATCGTGGTGCCGTGGGCGTGGCGGAAACACTGGTTGAGGAAGCCCGCAGGCCCCTTGCGTTTCGACAGCGAGGCAGGCGCGCCAAGATCGATCAGGTCGCGCGAATCGCTGAGGAACTTCTCCGACGAATACATCTTCGCCATCGGCCCGAAGGCGAAGTTGGGCTTCTTCTCGACCGAGGCCCACTGCGAGCGATAGGCGAGCATGTCCGACACCCAGAGATGGGCGAGGGTGCGCGCAAGCCGCGTCTGCGTGCGCGTTTCGCCAAGGATGCCTTGCTCCTTGCTCAGGTCCTCTGCGGCTTCGAGCATCGAGAGGATGACCTTGGAAAAGCCGCCGCCATGTTCGAGTTCGAGTGCGGCGGACATTGTCTTCACGCCGCCATCGACCTCGCCCAGCCGCCAGGAATCGGGGATCTTCACGCCGTCATAGAAGGTGATGTTGGTGCGCTCGTCCATGAAGGTGTGCACCGCCTGCACCTCGACGCCTTCGGCCTTGAGAGGCACGATGAACATCGTCAGGCCCTTGTGCTTGGGCACGTCGGGATTGGTGCGGCAGAGCATCAGCACATAGGTCGACAGGTTCGCGCCGCTGGTCCACATCTTGGTGCCGTCGATGCGCCAGCCATTGCCGTCGGGCGTCGCCTTGGTCTGCGCGGCAAAGACGTCCGAGCCGGAGCCGGGTTCGGAATAGCCGAGCGAGCAGAGCACTTCGCCGCTGGTTATGCGGGGCAGGACTTCGTTCTTGAGCTCGTCGCTGCCGTACTTGTCGATCATCATCGCGACCATGCCGGCAACCCCTGCGCCGGGGGTGTTGTAGCCCTGTTTCTCGAACTCACCCATCGCCGCAATGCGGGCATAGGCCGGGATCGAACGGCCCGAAAGGTGTTCGGGCAGACCGGGGAAGAGCAGGTGCTTTTCACCCAGCAGCTTGTGGATGCGCGGGTTGTAGCCTTCCCACGAATAGTGGAATTTCTCGCGCTCCTCGTCGGTGACATTGTCGTCGAAGAACTGGCGGATTTCCCCGACCAGTGCGGCTGCCTCGGGGCCGAGATCGAAATCGATCGGCACTTCGCCCACCTCGGGCAGGCTCGTTGCTTCGCCGCCATAGCGCCGCCGCCCGGCTTCTTCGAGCAGGAGCTGCGGATCGCCCAGAACCAGCGGCCATTCCTTGGCGCGCAGCACGAAAAGGTGAATGTCGGATTCGACCGAGAGGCCCATCCCGCCAAACGTCTGCACCGAGCGCGATGCGGCGCGTACGGCGGAATCGGCAGCATGCCAGAGCGCGAGCGAGATGCAGGTCGCCGCCTCTTCCGAGCCTTCGGAAAGGTCGTACATCGCCTTCCACGCGAGGAACTTGGAACCGTCGACATCGCAGAGCAGGTCCGCGAGCGGGTGCGAAATGCCCTGGAAGGTGCCGATCAGCTGGCCGAACGCCTTGCGCTCGCAGGCGTATTCGGCGCCGAGTTTGAGCGCCTGCTTGCCAAGCCCGGCCAGCGCGACCGCCATCAGGATTTTCCATTCCTCAAGGCCTGCGGCGAAGGTCGCCAGCGCCGCGTCGCCCGAGGCCAGCTCGGTGGCGTCGCAGGCGGCAAGATCGACTTCGGCGAGTGCGGTGAAGGCGAGCGTTTCTTCCGTCGTCCGCGCAGATTCGGGCACGGTGAGGAGGACTACCGCATTGCCCTTGCGCGCCACGACCGCATCGAGCGCCGCGCCGCCCGCAAGCCACTGTTTCGGCTTTGCGGCAACGTCATGCATGGCAAGCCCGACGACCGCCTCGCCGCCGATTGCCTTTTCGAGTAGCTCGGCCCCGGCATCCCCGCCCAGCTGGCCAAGCAGCCGCGCGGCCACCAGTGCTTCGGCGAGCGGTCCGGAAACCAGCGTGCGCCCGGCTTCTTCCATCACGACCGCCGCGTCGAACAGGCCCATGCCCATCCCGCCAGCCTCTTCGGGAACGCGCATCGCAAAGGCACCGAGTTCGGCGAGACCGGCCCACATCTCGGCATCGAAGCCGCCGTTGTCATTGGCCTTGCGCACACGCTCGGTGCTGGAGTTCTGGTCAAGGAAACGCGCGAAGGTGTCGCGCACCATTTCCTGTTCATCGGTCAGGTCGAAATTCATGGCATCGTTCCCGGTACTGGATCATGCGCGCCGGTTGAAATCCCGTCGCTTCAATCCTTCAAGACCACACAATTGGCGCGGCCATCAACGTGTTTGTGCGGGCAATCGCCGGGGCGATTGGACCGGCAACCAGGCGCGAAAGAAAAGGGCGCCAGTCTTGCGACCGGCGCCCCTGTTCTCTCGGTCAGTGCATCCGATCAGTCGGCAAGGCCGCCAAAGCGATACTTCACACGCACGCCCCAGAGGCGCGGTTCGTGCAGGAAGTACGAATTGAAGCCACGGCTGAACTGGTCGTTCTTGTGCGCATAGCGCTTCGTGTTCGTCACGTTGGTGACGTAGAACGCGAGGTCGATCGGCATCCCGGCGACATTTTCCCAGTTCACGTTGACGTTGCCGTACTTGTAGCCGGGCAGGTAGCTGTCTTCCTCGATCGCGGCCTGGATCACCTTGTAGCGCGATTCGTAGATGAAGGTGCCGCCGAAGCTGATCTGGCCGACCGAGTCGGCAAGCGGCAGCGTATAGAACGCGCTCGCGGTGACCTTGTGCGGCATCGAAAGCGGCAGCGGATTGCCGACGATGATGTCGCGCGGCTCATTATAGGGCGAGCCAGCCGGGGCAACGAACGGCGTGTATTCCTGCAGCTTCGTTTTCAGATAGGCATAGGCGACATCGATCTTCAGCCCGTCGACCGGGCGCACGCCGACCTCGCTTTCGAAACCATAGAGCTTCGATTTACCGGCATTCGCGACCGTCGTCGTCGGCGTACAGGTCTGGAACGGCGGCAAGGCCGGATTACAGTTGACCCCGACCTGCAGCTGCTGGTCCTGGAAGTCGTTGTAGAAGCCGGAAATATTGAAATATCCCGGGACTGCGCCGCGCCAGCTTGTCTTCGCGCCAAGCTCATAGCTGTCGATCTGTTCCGGATCGTAAAGCTGGACCGTTGCGGGCGATGCCGGGGAGATGCCGCCCTGGCGGTAGCCGCGAGTCCACTTGCCGTAGACCAGCATGTCCGGGGTAGGCTTGAAATCGAGCCCCAGCGTCCAGGTCGGAGCGTCCGAAGAATTCTTCAGGTTCTCCGTGCAATAGCCGAGCCGGTTGCGGTAGCTTGTGAAGGTTCCGAAGTTCGGTGCGGTGAAGTTGGTGCACTGATAAAGGTGGTTGCCGTCCGGCCGGAAAATGATCCGCCCGAGATCGAGCTGGCTCCAGGACTTGTCCTTGGTGTAGCGGATGCCCGCAGTGAACGCGAGCTGCTCGGTGAAGTCGTAAGTCGCCTGCGCATAGGCTGCCTTACCTTCGAACGTGTTCTCGTAGTTCGAGTAGGACGCGATACCGAGCGCGACGCCCGGTGTGCCTGCCGAACATTCGAAGTCCCGCACGCTGGCGCAGGGCGTGAACTGCGGCGTCAGGATCGAGTTGCCGCCGATCGGATTGTTGCGCTCGTAATAAAGGCCTGCCTGCAAGCTGAGACGGTCGTCTGCCGCCGTGCCCTGCAACTGGAACTCCCAGACCAGCGACGATTGGGCGTTGGTGTGGTTGTAGGTCGGATCGGCGGTAACCGCGACAAAGGTGTTTACCTGGCTTGGGCTGGTGACGTTGTCGAAAGATACGCCGGGGTTGAGCAGGAAGTTGCCGAACAGGTCGATGCTGTTGTTGGCAAGGTATTCGCCATAGGAGAAGATGTTCTTCACCCGCAGGTTGTCGCTCGCTTCCCAGGTTGTGGTGTTGATGACCTGCCACTGCGAACTGCGCGACCTGGTATCCGGATTGACGTTGCCGACTGTCCAGAAGCCGGACGGGGCCTCGCGGGCGATTTGCGCGCAGGACTGGTCGCCGACCGGAATGCCTGCGAACGAAACGCCGGGGGCGCAGTCCTTTACGGCCGGGATCGCGCCCGAGCCGTCCGACTTCGAATAGGTTGCGATGGTGTAGTTTTCGAGCGTGTCGGTCAGGTTGGCAAGCAGGCTCAGGCGGCCGGCCCAGTAATCGACATTGCCCATCCGCTTCGGACCGAACGGGCTGACATTCTTGAGATAGCCGTCGCGCGTGTTGCGGTCGACACCCACGCGAACCTTGAAGCCTTCGCCCAGCGGGACGTTGACCACGGCCTGCAGGCGCTGAAGATCGAGCTTGCCTGCCGATGCCTCGACGTAGCCTTCGAATTCGTCCTTCGGCTTGACCGGGACAAGCAGGACCGCACCGCCCGAGGTGTTGCGACCGAACAGGGTGCCTTGCGGACCTTTGAGAACCTGCACGTTCTGCAGGTCGAAGAGGTTGCCGGGGCCAGAACCGTCGCCGCCCTGGTTCACGCCGCTGCCGCGCGGAGCGACGACTTCCGCGAAATAGACGCCAACCGTCGAAGTTGTGCGCAGTTCCTGCGTAAAGCCGCGAATGGTGAAGGTCGTGGCATCGTTGCCGTAGCGGCTGTTGATGGTCAGGCCAGGCGTGACCGACGCAATGTCACGTGCATTGGTGATGTTGTTGTTGGCGAGCGCCTCTTCATCAAGAACGGTGATCGAGATCGGCACATCTTGCAGGCGTTCCTCAAGACGCTGCGCGGTGACGATGATGTCATTGCCCGATGCCTCGTCGCTGGATTGCGCGAGTGCAGGCGTTGCCTGCGTTCCCGCGAGCACGGTTGCGGTCAGCAGGGCCGCCTTGGTTTTCGTAATTTTCATCCGCTTCCTCCCTTGGATCGGCGACCTTCCCGGCCACCGCTAATCAACAGTGGTGTTGCATAGGTGCGGCGCGACTGCAACTGCCGGACTGTTCGCGAAGAGGAGGTTTGCGAGGCTCTTTAAATCATTGAAATATAATCGTTAAAACAGATTATGGTGCCGATGAGGCGAAACGGATTGCCACTCTGGACAAGTCCCGGGACGATCAAATGGGCCGAATTTTCTCGAATGTTGCCAATCGGACACAGCGCAGCCGCGCCGGGAAGCCTGGCAATAACCCTTACTCCTCGATCACTTCGATAACGCGCTCCGGGCAGGCGCGTGCACCCCGGCGGGCGAGTTGCTCCTGTCCTTCGGGAACCGTGAATTCCTCGATGGCGATATAGCCCTCGTCGTCGAGCGGGTAGAGGTCGGGGGCGATCGCCCAGCAGCGCGCGTTGCCAACGCATTTCGCCTTGTCGATACGGATTTTCATGTCCTGGTCTCATCATTTGCCATCGGGAAGGATGCACATGGAATGCTGCAATCGTGCCTGCGATTCAAGCGATCTGTAGCGAATGGAGCGTCGACAGGTCGTTTGCCTTCTGTGATGGTAACGCGATGAAACTGGACGACACGGACGCTTTCACCTGCCCCGGATACCGCCGTCGCATTGTGGTCGAGCCGCGCGCGGAGGCGGTGCTGGCGATGCTGGAGGATGACATTCACGGCATGGCGGTGATCCTGCGCCATGATGGCGAGCGGGTGCTGGCGGTGGAGCCCTATCCGCTGCGCATGCCCTGGGATACCTGCCCCGGTGCGGGCGGACAGCTGGCCGAGACTTTTGCAGGGCTGCCGCTATCGGAGGTAACGGCGCGGCGCGAAAAGAAGCAGAACTGCACGCATTTGCATGACCTTGCGGTCTTTGCTGCCAGCCACGCCGGTGACGCTGCTGGCTTCGAATACGATATCGCCGCGACCGATCCCGTCGGCGGCGTTCGCATCCTCGAAATCCGGCGTGATGGCGAGACTGTCCACCGCTGGACCGAGCGCGAAGGTGTGATAGTCGATCCGGCGGAGGTGGCGGGGCAGGGACTGATGACCATGCGCGACTGGATCGCCTCGCTGTCCGGCATCGAACAGGAAGCCGCGCGCGGCCTCCAGTGGGCCTCGCTTGTCGCACATGGCCGGACTATCCCGTACAACCAGCAGTCCGCTGCAACCGATCTGCCGCCCAATTGCTACACCTTGCAGCCCGAAAGGGCAGTTCACGCAAACCGCGTCGGCGATAGGTTGGATTTCAGCAAGCGCGGCCCCGTGCCGCTGGCCGGGTTTCGTGCTACCATGCTGGGCAGGCTGGAGAACCCCGCACAGATCGGGGACGTGCCAGCAGTTTCACCGCGTTTCCGGGAGATAAAGAAATGGAAATGAACGACATGGTGATCATCTCTGTCGATGATCATATCAGCGAACCCCCCGACCTTTTCGACCGCCACCTTACGGGCGACCTGCTCGCCTCCGCGCCGAAGCTCGAAAGCGACGCCAACGGCAAGGACGTCTGGGTCTATCAGGACATGAAGTTTCCCTCGGTCGGCCTCAACGCCGTTGTCGGTCGCCCGCCCGAGGAATACGGCATGGAGCCGACCGCGCTCGAACAGCTGCGCGACGGTGTTTACAACGTCGATGCCCGCATCGGCGACATGGACGTCAACGGCATTGCCGCCTCGCTCAATTTCGGCTCGGTCTTCGATTTTGCCGGTGGCCGCCTCAGCCGCGTGCCGGACAAAGACCTCGCCGCGATCCATCTTGCGGCCTATAACGACTGGCATATCGACGAATGGTGCGGTGCCTATCCGGGGCGCTTCATTCCCTGCGGTATCCTGCCGACCTGGGACATGGACAAGACGCTTGCCGAGATGGAACGCATTTCGGCCAAGGGTTGCCACACGGTCTCGATCAACGAGAACCCGACCGTGCTCGGCCTGCCGTCGATCCACAACGAATACTGGAAGCCGTTCTTCAAGAAGATCAACGATCTCGACATGACGATCTGCCTCCACATCGGCGGCGGCAATCCCAGTCCGCATGCTTCGATGGAAACGCCGATCGAGGCGTGGATCTCGACCATGCCGATGACCATTGCGGTCGGCGCGGCGGACTGGCTCCAGCTCGATGCGCTGCAACAGTATCCCGACATGCGCATCGCGCTTTCGGAGGGTTCGATCGGCTGGGTGCCCTATTTCATGGAGCGCGCGGACTTCTCGAACGCGCGGCACAAGGCCTGGACCAACTCGCGCTTTCCGGGCGACCAGAAGCCGAGCGACACGTTCAAGCGTCACTTCCTCAACTGCTTCATCGACGACGCGTTTGGCCTGCAGAACATCGAATTCATCGGCGAGGACAACATCGCCTACGAATGTGATTATCCGCACTCCGACACGCTCTGGCCTGAAGTGCCCGAGCACCTCTGGCCGACGATCAAGCACCTGACGGACGCACAGATCGACAAGATCACGCACGGCAATGCGATCAAGTGGTTCCGCTTCGATGACTTCTGGGCCAACCACAAGCGCGAGGACATGACCGTCGGCGCGCTGCGCGAGAAGGCCAAGGCTGCCGGTGTGGACATCTCGCCCAAGTCATCGGGCGGCGAGGCCCCGCTCAACGAGGGCGAGGACCGGCCTGTCACCTCGGGCGACATCATGAAGATGTTCATGCGCCACGAGGACAAGGACCGCATGGCCAACATGGGCAAGGAAGAAGCCGAACCCGCCGAATAGGGCGTAATCGGCAGACAACAAACTGGCCGCCAGCGTCGCGCTGGCGGCCAGTTTTGTTTCTAAATTGAGCTACCGATCAGGCGGCGTGCGGGAACTGCTGCACGTTGCCTTCGTCGATCTCCGGCAGGCAGTGGCGCATCGCATCGCCGATGCATTGAACCAGCCCTTCGGGATCGACCTTGCTGTCGGCGCGGTGCAGGATGCCGATCGCGAGCGGATGGCTGTCAGGCTGGCGCGGCACGAGCGCGCAGACGATCCCGGCATTCGTGCCGAAGCCCGCAGGCCCGGCGACATGCAGTCGCTCGCCGCAATCCGCTACGCGCGCGACCATCTCGCTGTAGCCGAACTTGCGGCTCTCATCGGCTTCGGCGTTGAGGCGGCGGATCATGCCATCGCGGCGGCTTGCATCGCGGGTCGAGAGCAGCAGCCAGCCGGCGGCAAGCTCGGTCAGCGGCTGCTTCACGCCGCCGGCGAGTTGTTCATCGTAAACCGAATCGCGCGAGCCCTTGCGCCAGGCGACGACCTGCGCATCGAGGCCAACCATCCCTATCAGGCAGACCGTGTGCCCGGTCTGCGCAACGAGGCGGTCCATCATCCGCACGAGGCGACCATCGCGCACCATTTCGGGCTGGCCCGAAGTGCCGAGCAGGGCGGCGCGGGGGGTGAGGCTGTAGGAGCGCGAATGCGGATCCTTGTTGAGGATGCCGAGTTCGACGAGGCTGGAGAGCAGTTCCGAGGTCGAGCTCTGCGGGCGGTCATAGCGGCGGACGATATCCATCACCGTCGCCTCGCGATGATCGTCGTCGAAAAATTCTAGGACTTCGATTACCCGGCGGGCGATCTTGGCCTTGTTCGATGAACTGCGCGCTCTCGTCATGTCTCTCTCCAGTCGTTTTTGATTTCGCTCAAGGTTCCGCATCGCGGGGGCGTTGTCAACAAAAAGTGACAGCGATTCGTTTTTTACTAAACAACCTTAGTATTTGTGCGGTTCGTCACCTTCGAAGCGCAGGGTAAAGTGGCGCGAGCACAGCAGGAGAATCGATCAGTGGCAGGGCGAATCGATCATTTCCTTGTCGAGTCGCAAGCGCTCTCCGCCCTTGCCGCTCCGCTGTCGGCACCGCTCTGCGTGATCGATCTCGATCGGGCAGGCGACGTGCCGGATGACATTTTACTCCCACCGTGCCCGGTCGTCGGGATTGGCAATCCAGAGCACAGGTTGGCGGCGGAACTTGACACTGTGATGACGCCGCCGTTCCCGCTTGATGCGATCATCGCCGGGGTCGAGGCCAATCCGCGCGCCGCTGCGATCATTGTACAACTGCTGCGCCAAATGCCCGCGATGAGCATTGATGCGGGACTATGGGCGGAGTCGCTGGCCTATGCTGTCTTGCAGGGTAGCGACGAGTATCGTGCGTGGCTTGGCGGCCGCGGCCCCATATCTGGCGGGGCGGGCGAGGGCGCAGTCCTCACCGGACGGATCGATGAGACCCTCACCATCACGCTCGACCGGCCCGATGCGGGCAATGCCATCGACCGGGCCATGCGCGACGGGTTGCACGATGCCTTTGCGCTGGCAGCGCTCGACTCCACGATCAGGCAGGTTCGGCTCCGCGCGAATGGCAAGGCGTTTTCGCTCGGTGCGGAGCTGGACGAGTTCGGCACCACGCTCGACCCCGCGACTGCGCACGATATCCGGATGCGCAGCTTGCCCGCGCGGCAAGTCGCGCGCTGTGCGGATCGGCTGGAGGTCCATATCGACGGGGCCTGCGTCGGCGCGGGGCTGGAAATTGCAGCCTTTGCCCGGCGCGTCACTGCGACTTCGCGTGCGTGGTTCCAGTTACCCGAACTGGCAATGGGTATCCTGCCCGGCGCTGGCGGCTGCGTCTCGCTGACCCGGCGGATCGGGCGGCAGAAGGCGGCGCTGATGATCCTTTCGGGCAAGCGCCTCTCGGCGCGCGAGGCGTTATCGCTCGGCCTGATCGATGCGATCGTGGACGTGCCTTCCTGAGACGAAAGTAGTGCTGACGTCGTCGGCGGTAAGCCGCTCGCGGGCCTCGCTCCAGGGGCGCGAAAGCAGGCACAGGTCGGCAGGCGCTCCCGGCTCGATTGGGCGTTGCTTAGTGAAATCGTGCGGCTCGGCGAGGTAGAGTGAAAGCGCCGCTTCGGGCGAAATCGCCTCGTCGGGTCCGATGGCGGCTCCGCTTGCAGTCTTGCGCCGGATCGAGGCGCGCATTGCCTCCCACGGGTCGGCGCTGGCAAAGGGCGCGTCGCTTCCCCCTGAAAGGGGCAATCCGGCATCTGCCAGTGAGCGCAGGCGATAGAGGTCGGGGATATGACGCGCCTCGACATCGGCGAGGTACTGGTCGCCGCGCTCGGCTATGAAATGCGGTTGCACGCAAACCCAGAGGCCCAGCGCGGCCATGCGCCCGACCAGCTCGGGCGAGGCGACCGAGGCATGTTCGATGCGGTCGCCGCGCCGCGCGCCTGCCTGTTCGATAGCGGCAAGCGCGAAGACCAGCTCGACTTCGGAGACGCAATGCACGGCGATGGCGCGGGCGCTTTCGTGCGCCATGGCGATGGCGCGTACGGTCTCGTCGAAATCGGGGAGGGCGGCTTCGTGAAGGTGGAGCTTCACTGGCCCATGCGTGTCGAGCGCCTGCGTCCCGGCGAGCAGGACCGTCTGGAGCATGGCCCCGGATGTCTGTTGCTGCGCAAAATGCGCTGCCATCTCGGGTCCGTTCTGCGGTGTCATGTCGGTCACGCCGGTTACACCGCAGCGCGCCAGCTCTTGCGAGACTTCGGCGAAGTCGGGCGGCGTGCTGCCGAGCGCTTTGCGCAGCCAGGCATCTTCGTCGAACAGCCGACCGGTGAATTGGCCTGCTTCGCGCTCGAGTCCGGGCGGCGGATCGGCCTTGGCGAGAAGCTCCTCAAGCGCGCGCGAGTTGAGCAGCCACATCCGGCCCGAGCGATGCTGCATCCGCAAGGGGCGGTGCGGACAGAGCGCATCGAGCGCCTCCGCATCGGGCAGGCCGCCCAGCACCGACTCGTGATAGCCAATCCCGCGCAGCCAGCCAGTTCCGGGTTGCGTCAGCGCGCCCGCAAGTTCCTCCCGACGCGTGATTTCGGGCGGGCCGCACCAGACCGATGCGTACCGGGCAGCCAGCCCGGCAAGGTGAATGTGATGATCGTGCAGGCCGGGCAGCAATGCGCCGCCCCGCGCTTCTATCACCTGTTCGCCCGCACGCGGCGAGAGTTGGCCAACCTCGGCGATCTTGCCATCCGCGATGCGCAAGGACGTGAGGCCCTTGCCCCAGACTTCGGCATTGCGGATCAGCACGGTGCAAGTTCGGGCAGGTACTCTGCCGTGTCCGCGCCAAAGGCATGAACCGGCGCAGTGAGCGGACGCGGCGGGGTCGCGGGGAAGGGCCGCCCAACCGCCTCACCCCATGCTCGCAATTCGGCCTCCAGCAGCGCTCCATCGAATGCCCGCTCTTCGGCAAGCGCCTGCGCCCCGATTGCGCTCATCGAAAAGCCAAGGCGTTGCGCCTTGCCCGAACGCCAGGCACGCCAGCCTTCCAGCGCGGCGGTGATCCCGGTCAGCGGATCGGTCAAAGCATCGCCGACATATCCGATCTCGCCCGTAACATCCGCGAGCGCCCTGCTGAGCCCCGCAGCTACCGAGCAATCGTTGCCAACGCCCGCCCAGTTCGCTGCCTCACCGCTCGCGCCGTGGCCGGTGATCGACAGCCAGACGAGGCCCGGTGTCTCGCGCACCAGCGCGTCCGCGTCGATCCCGAAATGCCGCAGCGCACGCGGGCGGGAGGATTCGATCACGATATCGGCGCGCCGGATCAGCGCGATCAGCGCGTCGCGATGCACCGGCTCGGCAAGTTCAAGCGCTACATTTGCCTTGCCCTGATTGATGACATCGAAGGTTCCCGGATCGTCGCGGCGGATGAGGTCGGGGCGCGAGGCGCTTTCGACCTTTACGACCTCGGCCCCGGTCAGCCAGAACAGGTGTCCGGCAAGCGGTCCGGCCCAGATCGCTGACAGGTCGAGGACCAGCGGACGATGGTTGTCGGGCCGGTCGCGCCTCGCACCCTCGGCCATCACCTCCACCGGCGGGGCAACCGGCATCTCGTCCGCCGAGGCCACCGGCAGACCCAGCGCACGCCCGCGCTCAAGCAGTCCCGCGATCTCGTGACGCGATACAGCAGCGGCAATGGCGGACCAGTCTCGCACATCCTCGATATCGCCGAGAAAAAGTGCAGGCAGTGCTTCGCGATCGACATCGCGCAGCAGTGTCAGCGCAAACCAGCCGCCGTCGCGCGTTTGCATCAGCCTGCTGCCACCCAAGCCAGCCGAAGCCTTACCCGGGACAGCCCAGCCATTCGCCGCGCCGCGCTGGCCGACTAGTGACTGGCCGTGGAGCGCGGCAATGGCATCAGATCCGGTCAGCTCTGCAAGTTCGGCGAGCTTGCGATCCGCCCAGCGCGCGAGCGGGATTGCGGGGCCGGGCGCGGGATCAGTCGGCAAGGACGTCCTTGACCTTGCGGCGCAGCAGTTTGCCCATCTCGTTATAGGGCAGTTCGGCGACGAAGCGGATCTTTTCGGGCACGCGGCTCGATCGCAGGCGGTCCTTCACCAGCGCCTTGATCGCGTCTTCCTCCGGTTGCGCCGCGCCTTCGCGCAGCACGACGGCCAGCCCGACCGCCTCGCCCCATTCAACCGAAGGGATCGCGCAGGCGCAGCAATCCGCGATGTCGTCGTGAGTGAGGACCACGTCCTCGATCTCGCCCGGCGACATGTTCTCGCCTCCGCGCACGATCACGTCGTCGGCGCGGCCCGAGAGGAACAGGTAGCCGTCCTCGTCCATGTAGCCGGCATCGCGCGTCGGGAACCAGCCTTCGGCATCGAGCGCGGACTTTTCCTTGTACTCGCCCGAGACCTGTTCGCCGCGCACATAGATTTCGCCTGCTTCGCCTGCGGGCAGGACATTGCCGTCCTCGTCGCGGATTTCCAGTTCTACCGTCGGCAATGGCTGGCCCAGCGAAGTCAGCCGCGCGCGGACCTTGGGATCGTCCGAGGCGAGCGCGGCGCGATGATCGTCGGGGCCGAGCAGGGCAATAGTCGAGCTGGTTTCGGTCAGGCCATAGGCATTGGTGAAGCCGGTCTCGGGGAAGCGTTCGAGCGCTTTCTGGATGACTTCCAGAGGCATCTTGCCGCCGCCATAGGCCACCGCGCGCAACGACGAGACATTGGCCGTCGTGCCTTTGTCCAGCGCGTCGATGATCCGTGTCATCATCGTCGGCACGACAAAGGCGTTGGTGACGCGCTCGCTCTCGACCAGACCGAGCCAGCCTTCGGGCGTGAAGTTGGGCAGCATCACGATCTTGCGATTGGCATAGATCGACGACATCAGCGCCGAAATACCGGCGATGTGATAGGGCGGCACCACGACCAGCGCGGCGTCGCTTTCGTCGGCTGCGGCAAATTCCACCGTGCCGAGGATGTAGCCCAAAAGGTTCGAGTGGCGCAGGATCGCGGCCTTGGGCGCGGCGGTGGTGCCGCTGGTGAACAGCTGAACCGCGATGCCTTCGCCCGGATCGTATTCGCGTTCCTCGGCAGCGGGGAAGCTCTCCTGCGCCTTCATCGTGAACATCGAGCGTGAAAAGACCGTGTGGCCCTGATTGCCCGCGATGCGCTCGACGCGCTCCTCGTCGCCCACGACCAGTGCCGGGGAGATCCGGCCCAGCAGCGCGGAAAGGTCCTCGTCGGCAAGGCGATAGTTGAGCGGGCAATAAGGCACACCTGCCAGCGCCGCGCCGAACAGCGCGATCACCGCTGCCTCGCTGCTTTCGTCGAGCAACGCGACATATTCGACGCCCGATTCCTGGATCAGCTCGAACGCGCCGCGCGCGGCATCGAGCAGCTCTGCATAGGTCCAGCGTTTGCCGTCGCAGACGAGGGCGGTGCGGTCGCCGGCGGCATCGGCCGCCATTTCGAGGAGCAGGGCGATGTTCATGGCAGGTGCCTTGTCAGCAAGCGATCAGTCGGAAGCCGGCAGCGGCTTGGCGTCCTTGGTCACAAGCGCGACGCCATCGACCGAGAGCGAGCCCTTGCCCGGCTTGACGCAAAGCAGTTCGTAAGTGTTGTCGGCATCGACATAGCGCTTGCCCATCAGCGTGCCGTTCGAATGGTCGGCGGCAAGCGGGGCGGCTTCGGCCGGCTTGGCCTCGCCCATCGGCACGCCGCCGCATTCGATCGTGCCATCGGCGCAGCGGATCACCATCACTTCGGTATCGCAGGCGGCGCTTTTCAGTCGGGTTCCGGGCTTCATCTTGTCTGTCCTTGTGCTGTCAAAATCACGAAATTGCGCCAGCGGCCTTTAGGCGCTCTATGCGGTCCCATTCAAGGCCGAGTTCGAGGAGGTATGTCTCGGTATGCTCGAACGCTTGTGGCCCGCGCAAGGTCTGCGTCGGGCTGTGATCGAACTGAACCGGGCCGCGCACTAGCTTGAGCGGTTCCTTGCCGTCGATGGCATCGACCTCGACGAACATGTCGTTGGCAAGTGCCTGTTCGTCGGTGGTCATGTCGAGCAGGCTTTGCACGGCTGCCCATTGGCCCGAAAAGGTCTTGAGCTTGTCTTTCCAGTAGCCGAGGGGATGCTCGGCAATCGCGGCGGCGACTTTGTCCGAAAGCGCCTGCCAGTTCTGCCCCATCGCCGCCATCGAGTTGTAGCGATCGTCGTCGGCCAGTTCGGGAAAGCCGAGGTGTTCGTAAAGGCTGCGATAGTGCAGGTCGGGCTGCATCAGGAACAGCGCGACCGCGCGTTTGTCCGCCGTCACAAACAGACCCATCAGCGGCATGCCCGGGCTGCCGCCGTCGCGCGGCAGCGTGTTGCGCAACATCGTACCGGCGAGCGCGGCCATGTCGATCGCCTGTCCGCAAGACCACCAGGCTGTGCTCATCAGCGAGACATCGACTTCGGTCGCTTCGCCGGTGCGTTCGCGGTGGAGCAACGCGGCGGCGATCCCGCCTGCAAGGTTCGATCCGGCGGTTGAATCGCCAAAGCCGCCGATGCTCATCTGCAAGGGCACGTCGAAATCTTCAGGAGTGAGCGTGAAGCCGACGCCCGAATGCGCCCAGTAAGCGGTCATATCGAAGCCGCCGCGTTCGCGGTCCGGCCCCTTGTCGCCATAAGCAGAGCCGCGCGCGTAGATGATCTGCGGATTGATGGCGCGGATATGCTCAAGGTCGATGCCGAGTTTCTGCCGGGCGCGCGGCAGGTTGTTGGTCAGGAACACATCGGCGTCCCGGACCATCTCGTAGAGCAGTTCGCGGCCTTCGGGATGCGTCAGGTCTATCCCGACCGAGCGCTTGCCGCGATTGGAATGTTCGAGCATCGGGTTGCGGTCGGGATCGACCGGCTCGCCGCTCCAGCGCACGAAGGCGCGCTGCGCATCGCCCCTGCCGGGGTGCTCGACCTTGACGACATCGGCGCCCCAATCGGCAAGGAGGCCCCCGGCGGACGGCACGAAGGTGAACTGGGCGATCTCGATCACCTTGATCCCGTCCATCACCTTGACCATGCGCCATGCTCCTGTCGGCGAGGTGTGGCGATCAGGCGATTGCGCCCTTGGCCTTCCATTCCTCGATCTGGTCCCACTCGATACCCGCTTCCATCAACACCATTTCGGTATGTTCGGAGGCTTGCGGTGCGCGCGTCGTTTCGAGCGGTTCGTGGTTCCACTGCACCGGGCCGCGCACCAGCTTGAGCGGAGCGCCGCCGTCTGCACCTTCGACCTCGATAATCATGTCGTTGGCGACGGTCTGATCGTCGGTCACCGTCTCGCGCATCGTCTGGATCGGCGCCCACTGGCCCTTCATCGTCTTGAGGTGCTGACGCCAGTATTCGAACGGCTTTTTCGAGAAGGCATCGACGATATACCCGCTGGCGATCGCCGAGTTTTCGAACAAGGCAAGCGGCTCGGAAAAGCGCGGATCGTCGGCCAGCTCGGGCAGGCCGAGATGCTCGAAGGTATCGCGGATCAGACCGGTCGGGCTGAGCACCAGAAGGTTGATCCAGCCGCCGTCCGATGTCCGGAAATTCCCCATGAACGGATTGACCGGCGAGGAACCGGATTTCGGCATGGTGTTGGGGCTGTACTGGTCGGTCTCCATCACCTGCGCCAGCAGCGCGCCCGATGCCCACCAGGCGGTCGACAGCAGCGAGACGTCCATTTCGACCGCTTCGCCGGTCTTCTCGCGGTGGAACAGCGCGGCGGAAATGCCGCCCGCAATGAACATGCCGCCGATCGAATCGCCGAATGCCGGCATTCCCTGACTGAGCGGGCCGTCGAGTTCGGCGGGCGTCATCGCATGGGCAATGCCGCTGCGGTTCCAGAACACGGTGCCGTCGAATCCGCCCACTTCGCGCTCCGGCCCCTTGTCGCCGAGCGCCGAGCCGCGCGCGTAGATGATGTTGGGGTTGATCTCGCGAATATGTTCGACGTCGAATTTGTTCTTCTGGCGCACCTGCGGGAGGTAGTTGGTCAGGAACACGTCGGCGGTCTTCGCCAGTTCGTAAAGCACCTGCTGGCCTTCCGGCTTCGACAGGTCGATGCCGACCGAGCGTTTGCCACGGTTGGGGTGCTCGATCAGGGTGTGGCGCAGCGGGTCCAGCTTGACGCCGCCCATGTTGAGGAAGCCGCGCTGCTTATCGCCGTGCACTGGATGCTCGACCTTGATGACATCCGCGCCCCAGTCGGCAAGGATTGCGCCTGCGGCGGGGGTGAAGGTGAACTGCGCAACCTCGAGGACGCGCACGCCCTCCATTACCTTGGTAGCCATTATCGATGCATCCTCGTCAGGTTTTTTTTCGGCTGCGCCCGCGCGCGGCCCGGATATGCGCCATCTCTGCGCGCAAACCGCTGCGCGATCAAGCGATCCGGGATCGTGCCGACGATAACAGGCTTGGGCGCGCTCAGCCTTTGCTGGCGTTGGCGTGGAGCCGGTCGAGATAGTCGAGCATCATCGCCAGTTCGTCTTCGGAAAAGTCCTTGAACAGCCGCTGCTCATTCGCCGCCGCGATCTCTGCAAGGCTGTCCAGCATCGGCTTTGCCTTATCGGTCAGGTAAACGGCGCGGGCGCGCTTGTCGTCGTCGCGCGCGCGGCGTTCGAGCAGGCCTTCGGTGCAGAGCCGGTCGATCAGGCGGCCCGCCGAGGCTTCGGACATTTCCAGAAGCTCGGCAATCGCGCGCTGGTTCGATCCGGGGCGCGAGGAGACGACCGCGATCATCGCCCATTGCGAGCGGGTCACGCCCAGGCTGGAAACCTGGCGATCGAACGAATTGCGCATCATCCGGGCAAGGATGCCGATCCTGAGCGCGATGTTCCGCCGGGTGTCGCCGCTTCCGTCGATCGCTTCTTCTCCCGCCTTCTCTTGGTCGATGTCAGACACGTTCGATGATAATCGCCGGAGCCATGCCGCCCGCCGCGCACATCGTGATGAGGCCATAGCGACCGCCGGTACGCTCAAGCTCGTCGAGCGCAGTGCCGATCAGGATTGCGCCGGTGCCCGCGATGGGGTGGCCCAGTGCGATCGAGCCGCCGTTGGGGTTCACCTTGCTGCGGTCGAGATCGAGGTCGCGAATGAACTTTTCGACGACGACGGCAAAGGCTTCGTTGACCTCGAACACATCGATGTCGTCCTTGGTGAGGCCCGCCTTTTCGAGCACCTTTTTCGCCGCCGGAACCGGGGCATTGAGCATGAGCGTCGGGCAATCGCCGATCTCGGTCATCGCGACGATGCGCGCGCGCGGTTTCCAGCCGTTCTTCTCGGCATATTCCTTCGAGGCGAGCAGGATGCCCGAGGCCCCATCGACTACGCCCGAGGAAATGCCGACATGGTGGATCGGCTTGATGTCGACGTCGGGATAGACCTGGTTGATGAGCTGGCGATAGGTCTTGCCGTCCTTTTGCGAGGGCATGTCGAGGAACATCTCGAACGCGGGCTTGAGCTGCGCGAGGCCTTCGGCAGTGGTGTCGGGGCGGGGGTATTCCTCATGGTCGAGGATGACGTTGCCGTCGTCGTCCCTGACCACGATGGTCGACTTGTCGAAGCGGCCTTCGTCCATCGCGATCTTGGCGCGGCGCTGGCTTTCGACGCCCATCGCTTCGAGTTCCTCGCGCGTGATGCCTTCCATCGCGGCGATGGCATCGGCGCAGACGCCCTGGTTCGATTGCGGGTGTTTGGCCTGAAGGCGAGGGTTGCCCACGCCCATGCCGCCCGACGACAGTCCGGCCTCGTGCATCTTCATGCCCATGTAATTGACGTAGGACATCATATCCATGCCGCCCGAAATCGCGCAGTCGTGCATCCCGGCCATGATCATGCCGGCGGCAAAATTGGTTGCGGTGATCGACGAGCCGCAGAAGCGGTTGAGCGTTACGCCGCCCGCTTTCACGTCATAACCCGCATCGAGCGCGGCGTTGCGGCCGATGTCGCCGCCTTGCAGTCCGAGCGCGCCCGAAACGCCCCAGATCACATCGTCGACTTCTTCGGTCTTTAGGTTGTTGCGTTCGGCAATCGCGGCGAGGACGGCGGCGGACAGGTGCTCGGGGTGCATCTGCGAAAGCGCGCCCTTGCCCATTTTGCCAATGCCGCGCGGGGTCCTGACGGCGTCGATGATATAGGCGTCTGCCACAGTGGTCTCCTTGGAACAAAAGAACGCATTGCTGCGTGTTTCGGCGCGGTTCATGCGGTCCTGCGGCAAAAATTGCAATTGCAAGCATCTTCAATCGCCTTGGCGATTGCCGGGTATCGGTCCTCGCGCTTGACGGATCGGTTCGGGCAGACAAGAGCGGCTGCACAGCGAATGGAAGGGCAGGTCTTGGCGGGACAATCGAAGGAAACGGATCACGCGCAGAGCACGGGTGCCTTTGCGCCGCTGCGCGAGCCGCCGTTCCGCCGCATCTGGATCGCCAGCCTCATGTCCAATTTCAGCCAGCTGTTTCTCGGCGTGGGTGCTGCCTGGGAGATGACGCAGCTGACCGATTCGCCGACAATGGTCGCGCTGGTGCAGACGGCAATGATGGTGCCGCTCATGCTGGTCACGCTGCCCGCAGGCGCGATTGCCGACATGTTCGACAGGCGCAAGATCGCGATGTCGGGACTGGCCTTCGCCTCGCTGAGCGCGGCGGCACTGACGATGGCTGCGGTCTACGAAATGACAACGCCCTGGGTGTTGCTGGGCTTCTTGGTGCTGATCGGAGCAGGCGTAGCGATGTTTTCCCCATCGTGGCAGGCATCGATTCCGGAACAGGTTTCGCGCAAGAACCTGCCGGCTGCCGTTGCGCTTGGCACGATCAGCTACAATGTCGCGCGCAGTTTCGGTCCGGCGCTGGGCGGCCTGATCGTTCTGGCTGCCGGGGCAAAGGCGGTCTTCGGGCTGACTTCGGTGCTCTACCTGCCGCTGTTCCTCGCGTTTCTGGTGTGGAACCGCAGGCATGTGCCGTCGCGGCTTCCGCCCGAGCGGATCGACCGGGCTATCGTCAGCGGCGCGCGCTATGCGCTGCATTCGGCACCGATCCGCACTGCGCTGACCCGGGTCTTCATGTTCGGACTCGCGACCGCGACGGCTACCGCGCTCGCACCACTTGTCGCCAAGGATATCCTTGGCGGCGATGCGGCAGTTTTCGGCATCGTGCTCGGGGCGCAAGGCGTCGGCGCAGTGATCGGCGCGCTTTTCGTCAGCAACATCCGCGAGCGGTTCGATATCGAATATGCTGTCAGGACCTGCGCGCTCGGCACGGGCCTCGCGCTGGTTGCAATCGGGCTCAGCACCTCGTTGCCACTTTCCTGTGCCGCCTATTTCTTCGTTGGTGCGTTCAACATCGTGACGATTGCGCTGCTCAATGTCGGCGTGCAGCTATCCGCGCCGCGCTGGGTGACGGCGCGTGCGCTCTCCTTGTTTTCCTCGGCGATCACCGCCGGTATCGGCATCGGTGCCTGGGCCTGGGGCGCATTTGCCGGCGTGCATGGGGTGGCAGTTGCCCATATCGCTTCGGGCCTGGCGGTTTCGGCAACCTTCTTCGTCGGAATGCTCTTTCCGCTCAAACGGGAGGTCGATGGAGAAAGCGATTCGGTCGATATCGGCAACGAGGTTTCGGTTGCGCTGCAACTCACGCCGCGTTCCGGCCCGGTCGTTATCGAGATCGAATACGACGTCGATCCCGAGGCCGCGCGCCAGTTCTACGATGCGATGCAGCGGCTGAGCCGGGTCAGAAAGCGTAATGGCGGCTTCGACTGGTCGATCTCGCGCGATATTGCCGATCCGGCCAAGTGGATCGAGCGCTATCACTGCCCGACCTGGGGCGATTACCTGCGGATGCGCGATCACTATACCCAGATCGATATCGACATTCAGGACGAGGCCAACTCGTTCAATCGTATCGGCGGCGAGATGCGCGTCTCGCGCAGGCTCGAACGGCCCTTCGGCTCGGTGCGCTGGAAAGCCGACACGCCCGATCCCGAGCAGGACACGGTTACCTGGCTTGGACCGTGACTCCCCGTTCAATCTGTTGAACAACACTGTTGCTTTCGCGCAGCACTCTGTGAAAAATTGCTTCAGGAGGGGGGCGATCGATTGCCAATCGTTGCCCCGCCTGCATAGATCACAGGGAGAGGGAGTGAGATTCATGACAAAAAGCACAATTCGCAACGGCGTTTCGTTCATCGGCCTCGTCGGCATCCTGGCAGCCGCACCGACCGCAGCGCTGGCACAGTCCGACGAGGGTGTGGACAACGACGTCATTATCGTCACCGCCCAGCGCCGCGCGGAAGCGCAGGTCGACGTTCCGATTTCGATCACCAACATTTCGAGCGACGCGCTGGAGACTGCCAACATCGACGGGCTCGGCGATATTGCCAAGGTGACGCCGGGGCTGCGCTTCGATTCGGGCGGCGGCGGTTTCTTCCAGCCCTCGATCCGCGGAATCGGCACGGCAGTGACCACTTCGGGCGGCGGCGCGAACGTCGGCATCTATGTCGATGGCTTCTATTCGCCCAACCCGCTCGCTGCTGACTTCGACCTGATCAGCGTCGATTCGATCCAGGTGCTCAAGGGCCCGCAGGGTACGCTCTTCGGGCGCAACACCACGGGTGGCGCGATCCTGATCTCGACCCGCGAGCCCGATCCCGAGACGGTCTCTGCCGAAGGCTCGGTCTCCTATGGCCGGTTCGAGGAGGTCAAGGCGCAGTCCTTTATCAATCTCGGCATCGACGACCGCCTCGCGCTGACGGTCGAGGGTCTGTACCACACCGGCAACGGCTTCCGCCGCTACATCGAGGATGGTTCGCGCGCCGACGAGTTCGAGAACTGGTCGTTCCGCACCGGCCTGCGCGGCGTGATCTCCGACAATGCCGACATCATCCTGCGCTGGAAGCACTCGGAATCGGATGATCCGGGCAACACCGTCTACAACACCTTCACCGACGGCAAGATCTTCGGCGCTCCGTTCGGGGGCGTTCCGGGCACCTTCACCACCGATCCGGACCTGGTGCAGACCGGCTCGGTCCCCGAGTATTTCAATTCCAACTCCGACGTCATCCAGCTGACGCTTAACGTCGATCTCGGTTTCGCGGATTTCACGTCCTATTCGCAGTACCGCAACGAGAAGGTCGATCAGACGATCGAGGTCGACTACTCGGGCATCGACATCTTCCAGCTCGGCCTGCCCAACCGCAACAAGACGACGAGCCAGGAATTCCTGCTCAGCTCCAAGCCGGGCACGCGCCTGCAGTGGACCGCCGGCCTGTTCTATTTCGAGAACACCGACGTCTACATCACAACGATCGACTCGCCGGGGTCGCGCATTCGCTTTGGCGGCTCGGGCACGACGGTGAAAAGCGCGGCTGCCTTTATCGACGGCACCTACGAGGTAACGCCCCAGCTCTTCATTACCGCTGGCGTACGCTACGCCAAGGACAAGATCACCGACGCCTATTACAACACGCGCTTCCTCGATCCCACGCCGGTCACCCTGCCCGATGGGACGTCCTGTCCGGCTGATGGCGGCGAGGTTTACCTGCGCGATTGCGATCCCGATGTGGTCGATTTCGTCAACGACGATCGCATCACGCCGCGTTTCGTGATCCGCTACAAGCCGACCGAGGAAACCTCGATCTATGCCTCGTTCACCAAGGGCTACAAGGCGGCAATCCTCGACGTCGGCGGCACCTGCCAGAACGCGCCGTTTGTCTGTAGCCGGGTGAAGCCCGAGACCATCGACGCCTATGAAGTGGGTATGAAGTACGATGGCAACGGCATTTCCGCCGAGCTGTCCGGCTATTACTACGATTACAAGAACCTGCAGGTCTCGCTGTTCCGCACCGGTACGGCGCAGATCGTCAATGCGGCGAACTCGGAAATCTACGGCTTCGACGGGCAGGTGCGCTATGAAGTCTCGCCTGCCTTCACGATCAATGCAGGCGCCTCCTGGGTGCACGCGCGCTACAAGGACTTTGCCGAAGCGCCGATCTACACCGCCTGCGCGGACCTTGGCGCGGACTTTGTCACAAACGTTTGCGCGCCGAATGGCCTGACCTTCGTGATCGTGCCATCCGCGGTCCAGAACGGCACGATGCAGCGCACGCCTGAATTCACCGGTTCGCTCGGCGCGCGCTATGTCGCGGATGTCGGGGGCGGTGAGCTCGCGCTTTCGGGCAACCTCTACTACACCTCCAGCTTCTTCTTCGGTCCCTCGGGCAACCAGTTCAAGCAGGGTGGCTACGAAACGCTCTCGCTGCGCGCGCAGTGGACCGATCCAAGTGACCGGTTCTATCTCGCTGCGTTCGGCGACAATGTCACCGACAGCCGCTACTACACGCAAGTCGGCTATTCCAACTTCGGCATTGGCGGCGTGTGGAACAAGCCGGTGACTTACGGCATCGAGCTTGGCTTCAAGTTCGGCGGGTAATCGCTGCGGCGGCTTGTCCGCCGACGCATATCGTGGCTTGATGCAGGCCAGACGGGACGCCGGGGCAGACCGCTCCGGCGTTTCCTGTTTTATGGGGAGAGAACGATGACGCAGCGCAAATACAAGGTCATCCAGTGGGCCACGGGCAATGTCGGCAGCCGCGCGCTGCGCACGGCAATCGAGCATCCGTTGCTGGAACTGGTCGGGCTATGGGTTTCCTCCGATGCCAAGGCGGGCAAGGATGCGGGCGAGTTGTGCGGATTGCCGCCGGTCGGGATCGCCGCGACCAATTCCGCCGCCGATCTCATCGCGATGGACGCCGACTGCGTGATCTACATGCGGCAGGGCTTCGATTGCGACGAGGCCTGCGCGATCCTTGAATCGGGCAAGAATATCGTCTCATCGCTCGCCGATCTCAATAACCCGGCGAGCCTGCCCGATGAGGTGCGCACGCGGCTCGAAGCGGCCTGCCAGAAGGGCGGAACGTCGCTTTATTCAACAGGCTCCAGCCCCGGCTTTTCGACCGAGGCGCTGGCGATCCCGCTGCTCTCGATGCAGCGGCGGCTCGATTGCCTGACCATCGACGAATATGCCGATGTTTCCAGCCGCAACTCGCCCGAGATGCTGTTCGAAATCATGGGCTTCGGCAAGCCGATGCGTGATTACGAACAGGTGCGCGCGGACAGCCTCAAGCACCACTTCGGCGCGTCGATGGACCTCGTCGCGCAAGAGATGGGGCTGGGCTTCGAAGAGGTCGTCGCCTCGGGCGAATACGCCGCGACGACAGCCGATGTCGAGATTGCGGCTGGCACCGTCCCGGCAGGCACCATCGGCGCGATGCGCACCACCATCGAGGGGATGCACGGCGGCAAGCCGGTCATGCGCATGCGGCTCAACTGGTACATCACCACGCAGATCGACAAGGCGGGCTGGGATCTGCGCGAAAACGGCTGGCGCGCGGTGGTCGAAGGCGACACGCCCTTGAAGGTCGACATCACCTATCCGGTCACTGCGGAAGAATATCCGCTGTTCACCCCGGGCCTGACCGCGCACCGCCCGGTCAACGCGATACCTTATGTCTGCGAGGCAAGGCCGGGGATGCTGACGACGATGGACCTACCGCACATCCTGCCGCAGTTCGGGTAAAAACGCGGCGTCAAATCATCCGTTCGTGTCGAGCGTAGTCGAGACACGTTCGTCCGATCCAGCGTCTCTCGACTTCGCTTGAGACGAACTGGCCGGATTACTCGTGGTCCGGCTTCACCGCGCTGATTGTCTTGACCACGTCGAGGTAGACGTTGTTGACTTCGACGATCTGGAACCCCGCCGCGCGCACGTTGTCGGTAGTCATGCGGTTCATCGCCGGACCCATGCGTTCGGTCAGCATCGACATCAGGTCCATCATCGGCCTGAACGGATAGAACCGGCTGCCGGTATGCTCGAACATGAACAGCTGACCGCCGGGTCGCAGCACGCGGTGCAGCGCCTTCAGCCCCTCGACCGGCTGCTGCACCGAACAGAACGTGCAGGAGGTGAAAACCTGGTCGAAGCTGCCCTCGGCAAACGGCATTTCGTGAACGTCCATGACCTGCGCGTCGATGGTGCCATCATAGGCGGCGATGCGCTCTTGTGCCTGCTCGATCATCTTCGGGCTGATGTCGATGGCGGTGATCGTCTTGCCCGCCGGGAACACGGGAATGTCGAGCCCGGTGCCCAGCGCCAGAAACAGGACGCGCCCGTCCATGTTCGCAAAGAGCTTGCGCTTGAACGGTTCCCAGCGCTCTTCCGCGCCCGCGCCCGCCATCGCGTCGAACTTGGGGGCGATCTTGTCCCACTTTGCTTGCGTAACAAGGTCAGGCATCGGCGCTGCTCTTGCCATCGCGGGTAACGCCGCGCAGCAGGCTGTTGGCGATCCACATGAAGGCGATGTTGCCCGCGCCCGCAACCGCGCCGACGCCGACCGCTTCGGCCAGGCTGTGCGTCATCATCGCCTCGCCCATGCCCATCATCATGCCCGAAACCATGCCGGTGAACATCAGCGGCACCATCGTTTCCATCGCACCGAGCTTGATCGAAATCGGCATGAACGCAATCATGCCAAGGATCATTCCAAGCACCATCATCGCGAACATGGCGACGAACATGTTCCAGCCCGGCGTGACGATCCACCAGACCGCAAGCGCCACCAGCACGCCGACCACAAGGTTGGCGAGAAAGTCTCCGAGCGCGAAATAAAGCCTGTGATCCATCCGGTCCCCTCCCTTAAGATGCATTGCAACGTTGCGTCGCGCGGCCCGGAAAGGCAAGAGGTAAGCAACACATACTAAATGGGGCCGGGATGGACCGAGAGCTTGTCATCGAAGACATCTGCGCGCGGCACGCGGGGCGCGAGGGGCCGCTCTTGCCGATCCTGCACGATGTTCAGGCCGAGCTGGGCTGCGTCGACCGCGAAGCCGAGGCGCAGATTGCGGCTGCGCTGAACCTCAGCCGCGCCGATGTGCATGGCGTCGTCAGCTTCTACCACGATTTCCGGGCCGAAGCCGATCCACGCCCCGAGGTGCAGATTTGCCGCGCCGAAGCGTGCCAGGCGCGCGGTGTCGATGCTTTGGTCCCGGCTGCGAAGGCTGCGGCGGGCGAGCGGGTGCGGTTGAAGACGGTTTACTGCCTTGGCCTGTGCTCGGCTGGTCCCGCCGCGCGTTGCGGCGATGCGGTGCATGCGCGGCTCGATGAAGCGGCGCTGGTTGCACTGGTGGAGGGCGCATGATGCGGGTGCGCATATCGGACGATGCGCTGGCGCTGGCGGTCGGTGCGGATGCGGTGGCCGAAGCGTTCGCGAATGCCGGCTGCGAGGTCGAGCGGGTATCCTCGTGGGGGATGCACTGGCTCGAACCGCTGGTGGAGATCGACGGTAAGGGCTTCGGTCCTGTCGGACCGAGGACGTCGAGGCCATCCTTGCCGGGAAGAGTGAGAAGTCGATTGGCGCGATTGCCGAACACCCCTTCATCGCCGCGCAACAGCGCCTGACCTTCGCCCGCGCGGGCAAGACGCGGCCTCTCAGCCTCGAAGACTACGCCGCAACCGGCGGCTGGGCCGGGCTGGATCGCGCGCGCGCCCTGTCGCCCGCCGAGGTCGTTGCCGAAGTCACCGCATCGGGCCTGCGCGGACGCGGCGGTGCGGGGTTCCCGGCGGGGATCAAGTGGAAGACCGTGTTCGAAGCGGCAGGTAGCCGCAAATACATCGTCTGCAACGCCGACGAGGGCGATTCCGGCACCTTTGCCGATCGCATGCTGATGGAGGGCGACCCCTTCCAGCTGCTCGAAGGTATGGCGATTGCCGCGCATGCCGTCGGGGCAGGGCAGGGCTATATCTACGTGCGCAGCGAGTATCCGCACGCCATCGCCAAGCTCAATGCAGCTATCGACCTTGCGGCAGGCAAGCTTTCGCCCTTCAAAATCGAGGTTCGCGTTGGCGCGGGGGCCTATGTCTGCGGTGAGGAAACTTCGCTGCTTAACTCGCTCGAAGGAAAACGCGGCGAAGTGCGCGCCAAGCCGCCGCTGCCTGCGTTGCAGGGGCTGTTCGGTTGCCCCACCGTGGTCAACAACGCTGACCCTGGTTGTCGATCCCGCACATCATGACCGAGGGCGGGGCGAGCCTCTATGACAGCCCGGATCGACCGCTCGAAAGGAACGATGCCGATCCAGCTGGCGGGCAACATCAAAACACGGCGGGCTTTACGAGACCGCGTTCGGGATCACCCTGAACGAACTGGTCAACGAAATCGGCGGTGGCACGGCTTCGGGCCGCCCGGTCAAGGCGGTGCAGGTCGGCGGGCCGCCGGCGCCTGGCGATCCATCCCGACCGCTTCGGATATGCCCTTTGACTACGAGGCCTATGCCGCCGCCGACGCGCTGATCGGGCACGGCGGGCTGGTGGTCTTCGACGATACTGCCGACATGCGGAAAATGGCGCGCTTTGCCATGGAGTTCTGCGCGGCGGAGTCTTGCGGCAAGTGCACGCCCTGCCGCATCGGCTCGACGCGCGGGGTCGAACTGATCGACCGGATCGCGGCGGGCGGGCGTGAGCTGGACGCTCTCGAAAAGACGCCGCAGATGCACAACATGCCCAAGCAGGGCCGCGCACGCGAAGACGAAATCGCGCTGCTCGAAGACCTTTGCGAGACGATGAAGTTCGGCTCGCTCTGCGCGCTGGGCGGGTTCACGCCGTACCCGGTGATGAGCGCCCTGAAGCATTGGCCTGAGGATTTCGCGTGAGGAACGGCCAATTTTGCCCTCTCCCCTTGAGGGGAGAGGATACGAAGGCTTGGGGGCTTGTCCGCCTAGACGCAGTTGGAGAGGGGGGCGCGAACCTGCGAGGCTGGCACACCCCTCTCCAGGCTTCGCTAGCTCGCAAACGAGCAAGCTGCGCCATCCTCTCCCCTCAGGGAGGGGCGAGGAGTATGTTGCCATGATCCTCGGCGCAGTTCTTGCGGGCGGGTCCGCCACGCGGTTCGGTTCCGACAAGGCGCTGGCCGAGCTGGACGGGCGCACCCTGCTAGCCCGCGCAGTCGATGCGCTTTCGGGCTGGTGCGAGCATGTCGTGGTGGTCGGCCGCGAGACCGCGCCGGCGCCGACGCTGCCCGACTGGCCGCGCGCCGGGATGGGGCCGTTGGGCGGGATCGCCGCTGCACTCCACCTCGCGCGCGACGAAGGCTATGAAGCCGTTCTGACCTGCGGCGTCGATTCCGCCGAACTACCCGACATCCTGCCCAATCTGCTCGCGCCCGGACCGGCCTATCTCGAAAGCCAGCCGGTCATCGCGCTCTGGCCTGCAAGCTGCGCCGATGCCCTCGATGCGCTGCTCGCATCCGACGAGAAGCACTCGATGCTGCGCTTTGCCGCGAAGGTCGGCGCGCGGGCGGTGAAAACCGGCACGAAACCTGCTAATATCAACACGCCCGCCGATCTGGCGGCGCTGGAGAAGCCAGAGTGACCTATCAACGCCAGACCGATTTCGGCACCCCCGAAGCACAGAGCGCCGAAACCGTCTCGCTGACCATAGATGGGCGCGAAGTGTCGGTTCCCAAAGGCACCAGCGTGATGCGCGCCGCGCGCGAGGCGGGCGGCGACATCCCCAGCCTTTGCGCCACCGACTCGGTCGAAGCGTTCGGCTCATGCCGCATGTGCCTGGTCGAGATCGAGGGACGGCGCGGCACGCCTGCCTCCTGCACCACACCCGCCGAAGAGGGCATGGTCGTCCACACGCAGACACAGCGCATCGCCAGGCTGCGCAAGGGGGTGATGGAACTCTACATCTCCGACCACCCGCTCGACTGCCTGACCTGCTCGGCCAACAACGATTGCGAGCTTCAGGATACCGCCGCCGAAGTCGGCCTGCGCGATGTGCGCCATGGCTACGAAGGCGCAAACCACATGGGCACCACGCCCGACCTCTCCAACCCCTATTTCTTTGCGCCCGACAAATGCATCGTCTGCTCGGTGCTGCGCAAGTGCCTGCGACGAAGTGCAGGGCACCTTTGCGCTGACGGTCGAAGCGACGCGGGTTCGAGAGCAAAATACGGGCGGGGCAGGCGGGCGATACCTTCCTGGCTCCGAATGCGTTTTCTGCGGTGCTTGCGTACAGGCCTGCCCGACTTCGGCCTTGATGGAAAAGTCGGTGAAGGAACTGGGCAAGCCCGAGCGCTCGGTTGTCACCACCTGCGCCTATTGGTGGCGTCGGCTGCACCTTTCGCGCCGAGAATGAAGGGCGAGCAGCTGGTGCGCATGGTGCCGGAAGGACGGCAAAGCCAATCGCGGGCATTCCCGCGTCAAGGGCCGGTTCGCCTGGGGCTATGCCAACCACAAGGGACCGTGTGACCTCGCCGATGATCCGCGAGACGATCGACAAGCCCTGGCGCGAGGTATCAGGACGAGGCGCTGGCCTTCACTGCGGGCCGACTCAATGCGATCCGCGAGGAATCCGGGCCGCGCGCGTGGCGGCATTATTCTCAAGCCGCTGCACCAATGAGGAGACGTTCCTCGTGCAGAAGCTGGTGCGCGCCGGGTTCGGATCGAACAATGTCGATACCTGCGCGCGCGTTTGCCGCTCGCCGACCGGCTACGGTCTCAAGACCACCTTCGGCACATCGGCCGGGACGCAGGATTTCGATTCGGTGATGGATTCGGACGTTATCCTCGTGATCGGCGCGAACCCCACCGACGCGCATCCCGTGTTCGCCAGCCGCATGAAGCGGCGGTTGCGGCAGGGCGCGAAGCTCATCGTGATCGACCCGCGCCGGATCGATCTGGTCCGCTCTCCGCATATCGAGGCGGCGCACCATCTGCCGCTTCGTCCGGGCACCAATGTCGCGGTCCTCACCGCGATGGCGCATGTCATCGTCACCGAAGGCCTCGCCGACGAGGAGTTCGTGCGCGAACGCTGCGACTGGGACGAATTTTCCGACTGGGCGCGCTTTGTCGGCGACGAACGCCACAGCCCCGAATTTCTCGAAGACGTAACGGGCGTTCCTGCGCAGATAGTACGCGATGCCGCGCGGCTTTTCGCCACCGGCGGCAATGGCGCGATTTACTATGGCCTTGGTGTCACCGAGCATTCGCAAGGCTCCAGCACGGTTATGGCCATTGCCAACCTCGCAATGGCGACCGGGAACATCGGCCGGCGCGGTGTCGGCGTGAACCCCTTGCGCGGCCAGAACAACGTGCAGGGCGCCTGCGACATGGGCTCTTTCCCGCACGAGCTTTCGGGATACCGCCACATCTCCGATGGCGATACGCGCGCGCTGTTCGAGCGCGACTGGGGCGTCGCGCTCGACCCCGAACCGGGGCTGCGCATCCCCAACATGCTCGACGCCGCCGTCGATGGATCGTTCCGCGCAATCTACATTCAGGGCGAGGACATCCTGCAATCCGATCCCGATACGAAACACGTCGCGGCGGGCCTCGAAGCGATGGACTGCGTCATCGTCCACGACCTGTTCCTCAACGAAACCGCCAACTACGCGCATGTCTTCCTGCCGGGCTCTACCTTCCTTGAGAAGGACGGCACCTTCACCAATGCCGAACGGCGCATCCAGCCGGTGCGCAAGGTGATGGAGCCGGCCAACGGGATGCAGGACTGGGAAGTGACGCAGGCGCTGGCCAATGCGATGGGGCTGGGCTGGGATTATGGCCATCCCGCTGAGATCATGGACGAGGTCGCGCGGCTGACCCCGACGTTTGCGGGCGTTTCGTTCGAACGGCTCGAAAAGGAAGGTTCGCTGCAATGGCCGGTCAACGAGGCATTCCCCGATGGCGCGCCGATCATGCATGTCGATGGTTTCGTGCGCGGCAAGGGGCATTTCGTCGTCACCGACTATGTGCCGACCGACGAGAAGACCGGGCCGCGCTTCCCGCTGCTGCTGACCACCGGACGTATCCTTTCGCAATACAACGTCGGCGCGCAGACGCGGCGCACCGCGAACTCGGTCTGGCACGAGGAGGACGTGCTGGAGATGCATCCGGTCGATGCCGAGAATCGCGGGCTGAAGACGGGCGACTGGGTGCGGCTCGCCAGTCGCAAGGGCGAGACCACGCTGCGCACCGAAGTGACAGATCGCGTCGCGCCGGGTGTGGTCTATACGACGTTTCACCACCCGGAGACGCAGGCAAATGTCGTCACCACCGACTATTCGGACTGGGCGACCAATTGCCCTGAGTACAAGGTAACGGCGGTGCAGGTGACGCCCTCCAACGGACCGTCGGACTGGCAGGAGGATTACGCCCAGCAAGCCGCTCTCTCGCGCCGCATCGAGGCTGCGGAGCCTGCGGAGTAATGGACGTCGCCAAACTCACCATGATGGCCAACCAGATCGCGAAGAACCTCGCGGTCATGGGCGAGGACGAGGCGATTGCCGCCACGGCTGACCATATCCGCCAATTCTGGGACCCGCGTATGAAAGCGGCGATCCTGGGTGGGGATCGTTCGGGACTGGAGCCTGTGGCGGCCGCTGCGGTGGATGCGCTGGGATAGATCGTAAAGTCTCGCAAATCCTCCCCCATCGGGGGAGGGGAACCACCCGAAGGGTGGTGGAGGGGGCTGGCGGAGCGCCTGCCAATACCCCTCCGTCAGCCCTGCGGACTGCCACCTCCCCCGGCGGGGGAGGATCATGCGTGCGCACGGACGCAATGTTTCCGGAAGAAACGAAAGCGCCAACAATTGAAAAAAGGAAGGGTGCCCAAGGGCGGGATCGAACCACCGACACTACGATTTTCAGTCGTATGCTCTACCAACTGAGCTACTTGGGCATTCCATCGGCGAAGGGCTGTTGAAGGCCCGATAGCGATTGGAAGCGGAGCCTATGGCGAAGCCGTGCGGGCTTTGCAACCCCTGACTTCAGTCCTCTTCGGGAAAATCGGGCGGGGCGGGCGGACCGGGCACCGCGTAGCCACCGTCGAGCCATTTCACGAGGTCGCGATCGCGGCATCGGCTCGAACAGAACGGGCTGAATTCCTCACTGCGCGGCTTGCGGCAGATCGGGCAGGTCTTGCGGCTCTGGCTCATCGCGGCACTGCCTGCGCGAAGCCGCCGTCAAGCGCAAGGCCGGGATCGGATTCGAGCCGGATTTCGCGCCCGGTGCGGCGTTTTGCCTCTTCGATCCATTCGGGCTTGAGGCGTGCGCGCACCGCCGGGTGGCAGGTGACGAGCAGGTCGCCGGGCATGCCGGGGTCTTCACAAACGCGCCGCATCAGGAGCCGCGCTGCCGCGCCGACACGGCCTTGCTGGACGCGGTGAATTATCGAGGGACGTTCGAGGCGCGAGACGATCTGGACGAAGCCGAAGCCGTTCATCGCGGTGCGCTCATGCGGCCAGTCGGCGAGCGCTTTCTCCAGCGCTCCGTCGACCGCGCGGCGATCCGCCTTCTCGGTGAGCGTCGGAAAGTCGATCCCGACCGATCCGCGCAGGTCGAAGCGCGGCAGGGCGCGGCCCAGACCCTCGGCGGCGGCCAGTGCGAGTTCGCGCGGGGCCGAGCGGCCATCGACATCGATCACGGTCATCGCGGGCGCGGTGGTGAAATGCAGCGAGCAGCAGGGAGGATCGTAGAACCCGCACCAGGCCTCGCTCCAGATTTCTTCCCAGTCGTCTCCGGGGAAATTGCGCACTATGCGCACGTTGTTGCCGCGTTGTTGCAATGTCTCGAAAAGCGTCGGGGCAGGGCGCTCCGGTTTGTCGGTCGGCCGCGCCTGCGCCAGCTTGATGCGCCCGCGTTCGTCGAAACGGGTGCGCAGGACCTCGAAGCGCATCTCCGCGCCTTCGCTGGCATCGCGCGGCAGGCGGTCGACCAGCGCTTCCTCGCCGCTGGCAAATCGGGCGCGGCCCCGCGTGGCGTTCCTCACCTTGGAGACCAACACTGCATTCTCGACCTGTCCCGGCGCAAGCTGGCCCGGCCAGTCGATCATTGCTGCGATGACATCTTCGCCCGCAAAGCAAAGCGCGCGGTGCTCGCCGATGCCTTCCTCGACGAGCCACTCAGGCAATTGAAAAGCCTTCCGATTTCAGCAAAGCGCGCGTTTCGAACAGCGGCAGGCCGACAACGCCCGAATGGCTGCCGGAGATCCATGCGATCAGGCCCTCGGCGCTGCCCTGAATCGCATAGCCACCCGCCTTGCCGTGCCATTCGCCGCACGCGATATAGGCGTCGATTTCCTCGGCGCTCAAGGGCTTGAAGCGCACGATGGTTTCGGAAAGGCGCTCTTTCAGCGACCCATCCGGGCACTTCAGCGCGATGGCGGAAAGCACCCGGTGGCGTCGCCCGGACAGCAGCGCAAGGCAGCGCCTTGCCTCGGCCTCGTCCTCGGCCTTGGGCAGGATGCGGCGACCTGCTGCCACCACCGTATCGCCCGCCAGCACATGCGCG
>JAWKXP010000018.1:0-75585 GCA_041396945.1 Sphingomonadaceae bacterium
CACGCCCCGCTGATGTCGACGATCCGCGACGGTGCGCTTGAGGTTTACACCAAGGAAGGTGGCGAGCCCGAGCAGATCATGGTCGAAGGCGGCATCGCCGAAGTCGGCGACAAGGGCCTGACCGTGCTGGCGGAGCGCATCGCAGGCTGACCCCCGCGCTTCCAACGTACCAATTTCCGGCGAATTTTCGTGCCCGAGCCGATTCGCGGCACTCGTGGCCGCAAACCTGTTGACATGTAAATTCCCGAGGTAGCCACTCCTTCCCCTCGCACCAGCGACTCAGGAGGAATGGATCATGCCAGCACCAAACGACAAGATGTTCGGAAAGCACGGCGGCTTCCCCGGGCAGGGCAACGCCTGGGGCAGGCCCGACTTCGTTGATGACAAGATACCGTTCCTTCGTGATCCGCCGCCGCCCCCGCCTCCCCCAGCGCCACCGCCACCTCCGCCCGATTGCATTTCGGTCGATATCGACGTCGGGCTATGGCCGCTCCATGTCTTTGTTTTCTCGGCTGCGGATGCGGCCTACTGCTTCGAGGATACGATCGCCGGGAACAGTTTCGTATATATCTACGATTTCGGTGCGGACGACGTCATCAATGTCAGTGGCGGCAACGAGGATACTTACAGCTTCACTACGGATGGCGATGACCTCATCATCACCGCGCTGATCGGCGTTTTCGAATCCCGGATCGTCCTATATGATGTGCTGACATCACCGGGTCTGGTCTTCGACTACGAGAGCGCAAGCGAAGTCGTCGGGCACGATTTCATGATCTTCGACGATGAGCCCCTCGTTCCAGCAGGCGAATGCCTTGAGCAGTCTATCGATTTCAGACCGCCTGCCGGGGCAGTGCGCCTCGTCGATGCCGGAGCGGGCGCATTCTGTTTTCAGGACACGATCGGGATCGATACCGATGTAACGATCCGAAACTTCGGACCGGACGACGTCATCAATGTGCTTGACGGGACCGAAAACACCTATGCTTTTGGCACTAGCGGGGATGGCGATCTGCGTATCGTCTACAGTGACGGGACGAATTTCAATCAGATCATCATCGAGGATGTCATCACGACAGGTTTCGTCTTCGACTATGATTCCGCCGTTGCTGCGGTCGGCCATGAGTTCATGACGTTTGCTGCGAGCAGGCCGGTGTCCATCGATGTAGGTGGCCCATTCGCGCCAGTAACCTTCAATGCAGCAGTCGACAGATTCAGCTTCCTCGACGATGCCACGGTCGACACCGAAGTCATTTTGCAAAGCTTCGGCCCCGACGACGTGATCGAAGTGACCGGTGCCCTCAAGACCGATTACAACTTCGCGCGCTCGTTCGACGATATCAACGATCTGGTCATCACCTACGTCCACCCGACTGGCGGCGTGAATACCATCGTTATCGACGATCTGCTCCCCGATACGGGTCCGGCGGTCAATTACGATCAGGTTGCGGCCTTGATCGGGTTCGAATTCATGACCTTCGGTTAGCTTTGGCGTCATCGTCCGGGCTTTCGCGTCGGCGCGTGAAAGTCCGGATGCTTGCTCGCGATCCAGTCAAGGAACCGCGCCAGCGCCTCGTTTCGAAGCAATGCTTCTCGCTCGCCGCCCATCCGCGACAGCTGCGCGTTAGTGAAGTTCGCATGGATTGTGCGATGGCATATGGGGTGAACCGGCACGGTTAACCGCCCACCCCGGCTCTTGGGCACGGGATGGTGCCATTCGACCTTGCGGCCCAGCGAACGCCTGCAAAGCCAGCAGGTTTTCGCCTCGTCATCGCCGGTTACAGGTTTATCCAAACCGTTAATGTCCCTTCATTTACTCGCCGCGCCATTAGTAAGTTATCAAAGTTTCAACCTTACCAGTCAGCCAAACATCGACTGTAAAACCGCGTCTTGTCCCTTTTGGGCAATGCGGACGAAGGGGTTGACTGGACATGAGTGCATTCGGGCGACGTAACGGTATGGGCGGCATGAGCCCTGGCGCACGGCCTGCTTTCGGCGTGGCCAAGCCCATGGGTGGTGCCGGTGGCGGAGGCGGCGGAGACGCTGGCGATGCACCGCTGCCCGGCGATGCTCCTGTACCCGGCGGCGACCAGTTTCCGCCAATCGAGGACGAAGGCCCGAGCACGGCAAAGGACAAGCGCGAAGACGCGATGACGCGCCTTGCCGACCGCGCCAATGCCATCCACGAAAAGCAGGAACAGGGCGGCTTCGAAGCCTCGATCCACAAGATCAAGGAACAGGTGCTCCCGCGCCTGCTCGAACGCGTCGATCCCGAGGCGGCGGCAACGCTGACCAAGGACGAGCTTTCCGAAGAATTCCGCCCGATCATCATGGAAGTGCTCGCCGAGCTGAAGATCACCTTCAACCGGCGCGAGCAGTTCGCGCTCGAAAAGGTGCTGATCGACGAGTTGCTCGGCTTCGGCCCGCTCGAAGAGCTGCTGGGCGACCCGGACGTTTCCGATATCATGGTCAACGGCCCGGACCAGACCTACATCGAAAAAGGCGGCAAGCTCGTCATCTCGGGCATCAAGTTCCGTGATGAGCAGCACCTTTTCCAGATCGCGCAACGCATCGTCAACCAGGTCGGCCGCCGTGTCGACCAGACCACGCCGCTTGCCGACGCCCGCCTGAAAGACGGCAGCCGTGTGAACGTCATCGTGCCGCCGCTCTCGCTCAAGGGCACCGCGATCTCGATTCGTAAATTCTCCGAAAAGCCGATCACGCTCGACATGCTCAAGGACTTCGGTTCGATGAGCGAGAAGATGTGTACCGCGCTCAAGATTGCAGGCGCGTGCCGCATGAACATCGTTATCTCGGGCGGTACGGGTTCGGGTAAGACGACGATGCTCAACGCCCTGTCGAAGATGATCGACCCGGGCGAGCGCGTGCTGACGATCGAGGACGCCGCCGAACTTCGCCTGCAACAGCCGCACTGGCTGCCGCTCGAAACGCGCCCGCCGAACCTTGAAGGCCAGGGCGCCATTACCATCGGCGACCTCGTCAAGAACGCCCTGCGTATGCGTCCTGACCGCATCATCCTGGGCGAAATTCGTGGCGCGGAGTGTTTCGACCTCCTCGCCGCGATGAACACGGGCCACGATGGCTCGATGTGTACGCTTCACGCCAATAGCCCTCGCGAGTGCCTTGGCCGTATGGAAAACATGATCCTGATGGGCGACATCAAGATTCCGAAGGAAGCCATCAGCCGCCAGATCGCCGAATCTGTCGACCTGATCGTGCAGGTGAAGCGTCTTCGCGACGGTTCGCGCCGCACCACCAACATCACCGAGGTGATCGGCATGGAAGGCGACGTGATCGTGACGCAGGAGCTGTTCAAGTTCGAGTATCTCGACGAGAGCGAAGACGGCAAGATCATCGGCGAGTTCCGCTCGTCGGGCCTGCGTCCCTATACGCTGGAAAAGGCGCGCCAGTTCGGCTTCGACCAGGCTTATCTTGAGGCTTGTTTGTAAGGCAGATGGCCCGGGGCCCAAGCTCGGCCCATTACCTATTGCGCAAGTTGCAGCCATGCGAAGGCATGGGCGATAACCGATTGCCCGTCGTGCGTTACGGGTGGGCAATGCGCCGCAAGCACATTCTCGCTTGGCCAGGCCATGATCCGGTGCACAGCAACACGGGCGAGGTCGCGATCGTGAAACGCCATCCGGAATTTCCTGGGAACCGTCGGCTGAGGCGCGATCATCAAGTCCATCCTGGCCGCGAGTGCTCGCCACCCCTTGAACCAACCGGGTTCGAAATTCTGGATCAGATCCGTGAAAATGGCGGTCCGGCTCAGGCGATGGAAGAAAACGACTTCGGTTGTGATCCTGTTTCCCCGCACGACAACCTGGTCGATATCATCCGCCCATTCAGCTGAAGGTATGTCGCCAAGTTCCGAGTCCCACTTGAGGTCGGGGCGCTTGGTACGAAGATTGGGTGCAGCATGGTACTTTGCCGAGGGGTAGGCAGCCTGCCACTCGCCAATAAAGAGGTGATGGAGTGCATTCGGCGCGACGATATGCCGGACGGAACCAAGCCGATCGACAGCGCTCTGGATTTCGTCTGAAATCTGCGTGGGTGACCAGATGAACAGGCTGCCGTCTTTCAGGCGGATTACGACCATTCGAGTGGGGTAAACAAAGCCGGCGATGGAAACCGTTGGTCCATCGGCTATCCAGATTTCCTCGCCAAAGCATTGCAGCATCGCTTCACCAGTCCCTACCTGTCAAATGCCGCCCGGCCACTCTCCGATTGCCAGCCCCGCCAGCACCAGCGCGGCAATCAGCGACACGAAGAATATCGCCGTCCATGGCATGAAGCCCACGCGGTCGAGGTTATCCCTGCGGATCCTGCGCCGATCCGCCCACCACGCCAATGCGGCAAGCGCCACTGCGCCAATCGCGGCAACCGTTGCCGGGTGGAAAAGCCAGAACCATTTCATCGCCGCCCCTTGCCCTGAAAGCCCGTACGGATAAAGCCGGATGGTGGAACACGCTCACCGCCCGCTTCTGGCCATAGCCCTTCGCACTGCTGCGATGGCGCTCATCGCGACGATGATGGCGCTGGTCAAACATGCCGGCGACCTGAAGATCTCGATGCCCGAAGTGATGTTCTGGCGGCAAGCCGTCACCTTGCCGATCCTCTTTTTCTGGCTCTGGTATGCCGGGTCGCTTTCGCGCCTGAAGACCAAGCGCATGTCCAGTCACGCGTTCCGTGCAGCAATCGGTACAGCAGGCATGCTCTGCCACTTTACGGCTGCGATGCTATTGCCGCTGGCCGAGGCAACGACATTCGGTTTTACGGCGCCGCTCTATGTCGTCCTGATCTCGGCGTTCATCCTGCGCGAGCATGTCGGGCCCTGGCGCTGGACTGCCGTGGTGCTGGGGTTCCTTGGCGTACTCGTCATCACCCAGCCCGGCGGCCATCCGATCCCGCCTCTGGGCCTTGCCGCCGGATTGATGTCGGGCGTGCTCGTCGCCATCGTCAACTTCCTGATCCGCGACATCGCGCAGACCGACACACCAGAAGCGGCCGTCTTCTATTTCGGGGTGTTCGGTGCCCTCATCGCGGGCGTCTTCCTGCCCTTTTATGCGGTAGCGCATAGCGGTGAGGAGTGGCTGGTGCTGCTCGGGATTGGTGTAGTCGGCACGATCTCGCAACTGCTTATCACCGTATCTTTGCGCTATGCCCCGGTCGTGACCGTGATCGTAATCGACTACACAACGCTGGTCTGGACGATGGCCTATGGCTGGGCCTTCTGGGACCAGTTCCCGCCTTTCGCGACCTGGCTGGGGGCACCGCTGATAATCGCAGCAGGCCTGATTATCGCCTGGCGGCAGCATCGCTTGTCGAAAGACATTGCCGAACCGGTTCTCACAGGCGGCGGGCAGAGCGGAACCTGAGCGGATATCGTTGGTTCCTGTTTTCATGCAGCCGAACTGCTGCAGCGGAAAGGAAACGACAATGATCAGGAAATTCACGCTCGCGCTGGCGCTTGGCGGCCTCACGCTTTCGGCCTCGGCCTGCAACACCGTTCGCGGGGCTGCCGACGATGTCGAGTCGGTTGCCGACTGTGCCGATGGCGTCAAGGGCAACTGCTGACGGTGCGCTGTGCCACGATCGTTTGCGCAATTTGACAGGTTCTGTCTTGCCTTCGCGGTCCTCTCGGGCAAGAAAGTTGGCAGGCGAACAAGGGGCCATGGCCTCCTGTTTCAAATGCAAAGAGGATTGATGCAATGATACGCAAACTGATCGTGGCACTGGCAGCAACCGGCCTTATTGCGGCGACTGCGGCCTGCAACACAGTGCGCGGCGTCGGGCAGGATCTCGAATCGGCGGCCGATACGGTGGACAAGGCTACCTGATTTCAGGCTCCGGCTCGGCTTGCTTCGGGGTACGCCGCCCCCAAAGCGAGGCAAGGATCGACCCGATCACCACATGATTGACCGAGGAAATCGCGCTGGGTACCGGCGCGAGTGCGGCCTGCTGTATGGTCGCGAACTGTGCGGCGAAGCTCTGGCTTGAGGCGAGCGATGCGCCAAGGCCGGAATTCTGCATGCCGACTTCGATGCTGACCGTGTGCGCGTCGGCCTCGCTCAGCCCGAGCAGTCGCGAGAGCAGCAGTCCGAGCAGGAACCCGGCGACGTGGAGCAGGAAAACAGCGAGCATCAGCACGCCGAAATGCTCCTCGATGAGTGGCTTCGATTTGGCGATGATCCCGGCGACGATCAGCACCACGGCGAAGACCGATAGCAGCGGCGAAAACCGCGCCGCGCCGCGCGTGAAGGCGGGTAGGTAGCGGTTCAGCAACACACCCGCGATGACCGGCACCAGCACGATCGCAACCATCTCGCGGAACAGGCTCGCGCGGTCAATCTCGACATAGATGCCCGCGAGCCAGCCCGTCAGCAGCGGCGTGACGGCAATCGCGACGAGCGTCGAAGCCATCGTCATCGTCACCGAAAGCGCGAGATTGGCTCGCGCAAGATAGGTCACGACATTCGACGCCGTGCCGCCGGGACAGCAGGATACGAGGATCAGCCCCACCGCGAGCCCCGGCTCAAGGCCCAGCCCGGTGGCCAGGGCAATCCCTGCCAATGGCATGACTGTAAATTGCAGAACGACGCCGACGCCCACGGGCCTGGGTATCTTCATCACCCGCCGGAAATCGTCGAAGGTGAGCGTCAGCCCCATGCCAAGCATGATGAGGCCAAGCAGCACCGAGATAAGCGGCTGTCCCAGCGGCTGGATCGAGCCATCGGCGACCCAGACGAAATGCGCCGGTATCAACCAGGCCCAAAGGGTGCCGATCACGGTCCAGACCGCGAACAGGCTCGTTATGCGCTGGACCATCGACTACCCCTCCCCTTACCGGGGCTGCCCTAGTCGGATTCCTCTTTCCAGACCAGCACTGGCTTTCTTGCGGCACGGGTCTCGTCGAGGCGGCGGCGCGGGGCGTAGTGCGGGGCGGAATGCAGCGCCTCTTGGCCCTCGCGCGCGCGGCTCGCCACAGCGCGCAAAGAGGCGATGAAGCGGTCCAGCCCGGCCTTGCTCTCGGTCTCGGTTGGTTCGACCAGCATCGCGCCGCGCACCACCAATGGGAAATAGACAGTCATCGGGTGGAACCCCTCATCAATCAGCCCTTTGGCGATGTCGAGCGTCGAGAAGCCTTCGGCCAGCCCGGTTTCGTCGAACAGCGCCTCGTGCATGCAGGGGCCGCTCTCGCCATAGGGCGAGGCGAGCAGGTCCTGGCAGGAACGCAGGACATAGTTGGCGTTGAGCACCGCATCCTCGGCCACCTGCTTCAGCCCGTCGCCGCCGTGGCTGAGGATATAGGCAAGCGCGCGGGTGAACATGCCCATCTGGCCGTGAAACGCGGTCATGCGGCCAAAGCCTTGCGGATGCTCAGTTGCGGCGTCTTCCTCTTCGATCAGGCGGATCGAGCCATCTTCATATTTCGCGGTGTAGGGGATCGGGCCAAAGGGGCAGAGCGCTTCGGACAGCACCACCGGCCCCGATCCGGGCCCGCCGCCGCCATGCGGGGTGGAGAAGGTCTTGTGCAGGTTGATGTGCATTGCATCGACGCCAAGGTCGCCGGGGCGCACCTTGCCGACAATCGCGTTGAAGTTGGCCCCGTCGCAATAGACGTAGCCGCCCGCCGCATGAACCGCGTCGGAGATCGCCTTCATATCGCGCTCGAACAGGCCGCAGGTGTTGGGGTTGGTGATCATTACCCCCGCTACGTCCGGCCCGAGGCGGCTTTTAAGGGCTTCGAGATCGACGCGCCCGTCCGCGGTGCCGGGAATGGACTCCACCTTGTAACCCGCAAAGGCCGCCGTCGCCGGGTTTGTGCCATGCGCTGATTCGGGCACGAGGATCACCTCGCGCGGATCGCCACGCGCTTCCAATGCCGCGCGTATGCAGAGAATACCGCAAAGCTCGCCATGCGCGCCCGCCTTGGGCGACATCGCAACGCCGGGCATCCCGGTCAGCTTGCAGAGCAGCATTGCCAGCTGGTTGATGACTTCGAGCGCGCCAGTCACCGTGTCCTGCGGCTGCAACGGATGCACATCGGCAAAGCCCGGCAACCGCGCGACCTTTTCGTTGAGGCGCGGGTTGTGCTTCATCGTGCAGGAGCCGAGCGGGAACGGCCCGAGGTCGATACCGTAATTCTGCCGCGAAAGCCGCGTGTAGTGGCGCACGGTCTCCGGCTCGCTCAGGCCCGGCAGATTGGGCGCTGAATTGCGCAGGAACTTTGCCAGCGCCGGGTCGGGCTCGCCGGGATCGTCGGGAAGGTCCACGCCGCAGTTGCCCGCCACCCCAAGCTCGAAGATCAGCGGCTCTTCCAGCATTAGGCCCTTGTCGCCCGAGGCCGTCGGCGCATCGCCGCCCTCGCCCGCCCTGCCCATCGAAGGTTGCCAGCCCGAAGGATTGACCGCGTTCATGCCAGCACTCCTTGCAGCGCCTTGCCAAATTCTGCGATGTCTTCGTCACTGGTCAGTTCGGTCGAGGCGACGAGCAGCGCGTTCTCAAGCGCCTCGTTGCCCGGATAGAGCCGCGTTGCCGCGACCCCGCCAAGCACGCCTTTCTCAGCCAGTTCGCGCACAGTTTCGCGCGCGCTGGCGGGCAGCAGGATCGTTGCCTCGTTGAAAAACGCCTCGTTAAGGCAGGAGACCCCCTCAATCTGCGTCAACCGCGCCACCAGCTTGCGCGTCTGCGCGTGACAGACCCGCGCCAGCCCTGCGAGTCCCTCACCACCCAGCAAGGTCAGGTGAATTGAGAAAGCGAGCGCACAAAGCCCTGAATTGGTGCAAATATTGCTCGTCGCCTTCTCACGCCGGATATGCTGCTCGCGCGTCGAGAGCGTCAGGACAAACCCCCTTTTCCCCGCCGCATCCACAGTCTGTCCACAGACCCGTCCCGGCATCTGCCGCACGAACTTTTCGCGGCAGCCGAACAGGCCGAGATATGGCCCGCCGAATTGCAGCCCGACGCCCAGCGCCTGCCCCTCGCCCACGACGATATCCGCGCCAAGATTGCCCGGCGCTTCGAGCAGGCCAAGCGCTACCGGCTCGGTCACGACGACCACCAGCAAAGCGCCCTTGGCTTGGGCCGCCTCCGCAATCGCCGCCAGGTCGGGGATACGGCCGAAAACATCGGGATACTGCACCACGACGCAGGCGGTCTCGTCATCCACCGCCGCAATCACCTCGGCATCGTCGGGCTGCGCGGTCAGGCTCGGCGCGAGCATCGCGAGGTTTTCCTTGGTGAAGCGCGCCATCGTCCTGGCGACCTCAACGTAATGTGCATGCAGCCCGCCCGAGATCACAACGCGCGAACGCCGCGTCAGCCGCCCCGCCATCTGGATCGCCTCCCAGCAGGCGGTCGAGCCATCGTACATCGAGGCATTGGCGATATCGGTGCCGAACAACCGCGCGACCTGTGTCTGGAACTCGAACAGCACCTGCAGCGTGCCCTGCGCGATTTCGGGCTGGTAAGGCGTGTAGGCGGTGAGGAATTCGCCGCGCTGGATCAGGTGATCGACCGAGGCGGGGATGTGGTGGCGATAGGCCCCTGCGCCAAGGAAAAACGGCACCTGCCCGGCGCTGACGTTCTTCGCCGCAAGCCGCGCCATATGCGCATCGACCGCGATCTCGCTGGCGTGGTTCGGCACGCCCTCGATCGGCCCGGACAGGCGCAGATCGGCGGGGATATCGACGAAAAGGTCATCGACCGACGCCGCGCCGATCACGTCCAGCATTGCGGCGCGATCGCCCTCGGTCAGGGGAAGGTAACGCATCGCCGTTCAGAGCCCGTCGACGTATGACTTGTAGGCGTCCGCATCCATCAGCCCCTCAAGCTCGCTGCTGTCGGAGAGCGTCAATTTGAACAGCCAGCCCGCGCCTTCGGCATCGGAATTGACCATCTCGGGCTCGTCCTCAAGCGCGGGATTTACCCCGCTTACGGTGCCGGAAACCGGCGCGTAGATGTCCGAGGCGGCTTTGACGGAATCGATGACCGAGACCGAATCCGCCTTCTTCACCTCGCTGCCTGCCTCGGGTAGTTCGACGAAGGTGATGTCGCCGAGCTGGCCCTGCGCATAGTCGGTGATACCGACGGTGCCCGTCTCGCCCTCGACTGCAATCCATTCGTGTTCTTCGGTGAAATAACGCGTCATGTGCTGGCTCCTCAGCGGTGATAGCGGTGGGGGACGAAAGGCATTTTCGTAACTTTCGCGGGCAGGCGTTTGCCGCGCATTTCGATCTCGAGTGCGGTGCCGGGTTCGGTATGGGCGGCGGCGACGTATCCCATCGCAATGGGATGGCCGAGCGTGGGTGAGAAACCGCCTGAAGTTACGCGGCCAACCGACTCGTTGCCTGCGAAAATTTCCGCTCCCTCGCGCGCGGCCATGCGGCCTTCGAGCGCAAGACCTACGCGGCGGGTCGGTGCGCCATCGGCGAGCAGGCCGAGGATGCGGTCCGCGCCGGGAAATCCGCCTTCGGTTCGGCGTGCTTTCGAGATCGCGAAGGCAAGGCCAGCGGAAACCGGGTCGATTTCTTCGGTCAGGTCATGGCCATAGAGCGGCAGCCCCGCCTCAAGCCGCAAGGAATCGCGCGCGCCCAGGCCCGCAGGCCTGACCTCGTCCATCGCGACAAGCGCATCGGCGAGCTTCGCGGCAGCCTCGGCTGGCACCGAAATCTCGAACCCGTCTTCGCCGGTATAGCCGGTGCGCGCGATCCAGAGCGGCACTTCGTCCCAGATTGCGAGTCCCGCCTGCATGAACCTGAGATCGCCCGCCATCGGCGCGATTCGGGCAAGCGCCGCTGCCGCCTCAGGCCCCTGCAGCGCCAGCAAGGCCTGTTCGTCGTGATGCGTCAGCGTGATTTCGTCGGGCAGGTGTTCGCGCAGATGGGCGATGTCGTCCCACTTGGTCGCGCCATTGACGACCAGCGCGTAATGCGGCCCGGCATTGGTGACCATCAGGTCGTCGAGAATGCCGCCATTCTCCGAAAGCAGCAGCGAATAGCGCACGCGCCCTTCGCCCAGCGCCGAGAAATCGCCCGGCATCAATGCCTCAAGCGCCTCTGCCGCGCCCTCACCCGAGACCGACAGCTGCCCCATATGGCTGACATCGAACAGCCCGGCATGCTCGCGCGTCCAGCTGTGCTCGGCGATGATGCCCTCGTACTGCACCGGCATCCAGTAGCCCGCGAACTCGACCATTCGCGCGCCCCGCTCGCGGTGCCAGGCATCGAGCGGCAGCACCGCCGTTGCGGGCTCCAGCGCGTCTTCGTTGTCGTTGTCGCTCACAGGCAAAAGCTCCGCGCAAAAGGGCACACAAACAGCGTGCCCCCTCTGTCGCAGAGCCTGAGAGTTTCCCCCGCCGGTCCAAAGCGGGGTTACACCTTCGGCGGCCAGACCTCGTTGGGCCGGGCACTTTCCAGAGTATCGCTATCGACAGGCGCGGTCCGTTTGCCTGAGAGTTTCCGGGGCGGTTGCTCCTTCGGCGCCCTGCCCCGATGCGAATCGGGACCGGGTCTCTCCCGCGTTGCCAGCGATGGACTCAAAATCAGTGTAGGCGCGTTTCAAGTCAAGCCGTACGCGACGGTGCAAGCTCAGCTAATCCCCGACGCGGCGCAAAATCCGCGCAAATGCGTCATGCTCGTGGACGAATTTTCCGCCCGCTTTCTCGAATGCCAGCGCAAAAATGACATCGGCGAGCCGCGAAACCTTGATCGAGCGGTATTTGCGGTATTTGCCCTGGAGGACGAGGTCGATCAGCGGGCTGAACAGCATGCCGGCACGCTCAGCCGGGCGCGGATCGTCTTCGCGCTGGCCGACAAGCAGGCCGGGGCGCAGGATGTCGAGCCGTTTGAAACCCAGCTTGCCGACGTCGTTTTCGACCTCGCCCTTGGTCCGCAAATAGGAGTTCTTCGCAGCAAGGTCTGCGCCGACCGATGAAATCACGATCATCCGCTCGATCCCGGCTGCACGCGCGGCCCTTGCGGTGTCGAGCACAAGGTCATGATCGACCGCCCGGAAGGCCTCCTGGCTGCCCGCCTTCCTGATCGTGGTGCCCAGCGCACAGACCAGCACTTCGGCATTGGCGCTCGCAATGGCATCGGGCCAGCCCGACGGCTCGGCCAGCAGCATCTCCATCCGCGCGCCATAGGGCAGCGGAATTTCGCGCCTTGCCACACCAACGATGCGCACGTCCGAGCGCGAGACTGCCCGCTCGATCACCGCGCGCCCGACCAGCCCCGTCGCGCCGACCAGGCACAACCGTTTAGACATTGCGCAGCCCTTCCGGCGCGCGACCGTAGATTTCGGTGTGGCAGGAGATTGCGAAGCGGTCGGTCATGCCCGCGACATAGTCGGCGATGTGACGGCTGCGTTCGGGTTCGTGGCGCGGCATCATCCCGATCCACTCCTCGTCCATCAGCACCGGTTCCTGCGAATAGGCCGCGTAAAGCCCGGCGACCACTGCCTTGGCGCGCGCGGCGGTTTCCTGCTGTTCGGGGTGATAATAGAGCCGTTCGTACATGAACTTCTTGAAGGCCCGCTCGGCCTCGGCGAACTCGGGCGAAAAGGCGGCGCTGGCCTGACCGGCGTTGCGGATATCCTCCACCGTTTCCATCCCCTGCGTGCGCCTGCGCGTTTCGGCAAGCAGGTCGTTGACCATCAGGCCGATCTGGCTGCGGATCAACTCGGCCAGTTGGCGGTCAAGCGGGGCATTGGGATAGCGCTTTCGACTTCGCGCCAGGTATCCGCGACGAAGGGATGCGTCACAACCTCCTCGACCGAGAGGAACCCGGCGCGCAAGCCATCGTCAATGTCGTGGTTGTCATAGGCAATGTCATCGCTGAGCGCCGCGACCTGTGCCTCAAGCGAGGGCCATGTCGTCAGGTCGAGCGGATACATCGCATCGAGGTTTGCCAGCGCCCAGTTCGGCTCGGTCACCGGCCCGTTGTGCTTGGCCAGTCCCTCCAGCGTCTCCCATGTCAGGTTGAGCCCGTCATGCTCGCAATAAGGCGATTCGATGCGCATCAGCACGCGCAGGCAATGCGCATTGTGGCAAAAACCGCCCTTGCCGGTCAGTGCGTTGTTGAGAGCCTCCTCCCCGGCATGGCCGAATGGCGCATGGCCGATATCATGCGCCAGCGCGAGCGCTTCGGTCAGGTCTTCGTCCAGCCCCAGGTCCCGCGCCACGACGCGGGCGATCTGCGCAACTTCGAGGCTGTGGGTGAGCCGGACGCGGTAATGATCGCCATCGGGCGCGACAAAGACCTGTGTCTTGTAGCGCAGGCGGCGAAAGGGGACCGAATGAATGATACGATCACGGTCGCGCTGGTATGCAGTGCGCGGGCCTCGCTGGGGCGAGCCTTCGAGCGGATATTCCCTGCCCCTGCTCCTTGCCGGGTCCGAAGCGAAAGGCGCGCGCTGCACGATCAGGCTCCGCCGGTCATCCAGTCAACCGCAGCATCGGCATGGATGCGCGTGCAATCGAAGATCGGCAGGACGTTGGCATCGACATCGACGACCATTTCGAGTTCGGTGCAACCAAGCACGACAGCCTCTGCGCCTTCCTTTTCGAGGTTGGTGATGATCGTTTTGAGGTCACGCTCTGCCTGCCGCGTTGCCTGTCCCTGGAACAGCTCGTCATAGATGATGCGATCGAGCGTCTCGACACGCTCCATGTCGGGCGGGAGCAGTTCGATATCGCGCGCGATCAGCTTTTGCCGGTAGAACGATTCGAGCATGACATTGCGCGTGCCGATCAGCGCGGCCTTCTTCACCTTCGCCTCGACCATTGCTTCGGCCACGCACTCGGCGATGTGCAGCACCGGCACCGAAACCGCCTCGGCGACCGCGTCATAGACCTTGTGCATCGAATTCGCGCCGATCAGGATTGCTGTGGCCCCGGCCGTTTCGAGACGGCGCGCTGTACCGACCAATACATCCGTCGCCCGGTCCCAGTCCTCGCGCGAGGAAAGCCGCGAAAGGCCCGAAAAATCGAGGTTTTCGATCACCATCGGCGCGGAAGCGCGCGATCCGCGCCGCTTTTCGACCTCGCGGTTGATGTATTCGTAATAGGTCCGGGTCGAATACCAGCTAAGCCCGCCGATCAGGCCGATTTTTCGCACCAGTGAGCTTCCTTGTCCGTGCCGCCATGCCCGTGCATGTCGCGCGCACCCTAAGGTTTGCGGGCAGGAACGCCTAGCGCGCGAGGCCGGTTGTACACAAGGCTGCCGAACTGGTGGTGACGCCGATCAGCTCGGGATCGCCGACGCGCCGCACCGTCTCGACATAGTCGGAAAGCGAACGCTTGCCGTCCTTTGGCGGCTTGAGCGCTTCGAGCTTGCGGATCTGGCCGAGTGACAGGCGGTCGACCATCCTGCCCGCCATGCAATCGGCGTTCTTGCGCGAGAGTCCCGCATCGGCGAGTGCTGTGCGCAGCTGCGGCTCGGCCAGCGAGGCGCAGCCTGTCAGGAGCATCGCGGCCAGAGCGGCCGCCAGCACCCTGCGCATCAGTCGGCCAGCGCCTTGACGATTTCCTCGACCATCTTCTTGGCGTCGGACAGCAGCATCATCGTCTGGTCCATGTAGAAGACCTCGTTATCGACCCCGGCATAGCCGACGCCCGACATCGAGCGCTTGATGAAGAAGATCTGCTTGGCCTTGTCGACGTCGAAGACGGGCATGCCGTAGATCGGCGATGACTTGTCGGTCTTGGCTGCCGGGTTCACAACATCGTTCGCGCCGATGATGAAGGCAACGTCGGTCTGCGCAAATTCGCCGTTGATGTCTTCCAGCTCGAAGACCTCGTCATAGGGAACGTTGGCCTCGGCCAGCAGCACGTTCATGTGCCCCGGCATGCGGCCCGCGACCGGGTGGATCGCGTATTTGACCGTCACGCCCTTGGCCTTGAGCAGGTCGCTCATTTCGCGAAGGACGTGCTGCGCCTGCGCGACGGCCATGCCGTAACCGGGGATGATGATGACCTGTTCGGCCTGTTCCATCATGAAGGCCGCGTCTTCCGCCGAACCGCGCTTCCACGGGCGGTCGATCTTTTCGCCCGAGCCGCCACCCGAATCGTCCGCGCCGAAGCCGCCCGCGATCACCGAGACGAAGCTGCGGTTCATCGCCTTGCACATGATGTAGGAGAGGATCGCGCCCGACGCACCGACCAGCGCGCCGGTGATGATCATCGCGGTGTTGTGCAGCGTAAAGCCCATCGCCGCCGCCGCCCAGCCCGAATACGAGTTGAGCATCGAGACCACGACCGGCATGTCCGCGCCGCCGATCGGGATGATGAGCAGGAAGCCGACAATGAAGGCGAGAACGCAGATCGTCGGGAATATCCAGCCCGGAATCGGCGCGGTTGCCGCGAACAGGCCGGTCAGCACGATGATCGCGATCAGGATGCCGAAATTGAGGAAATGTCGCCCCGGCAGCATGATCGGCGAGCCCGACATGTTGCCGTTAAGCTTGGCAAAGGCGATGACCGAACCGGAGAAGGTAATTGCGCCAATTGCTGCGCCGAGCGCCATCTCGATGCGGCTGACCGCGTTGATGACGCCCGATGGATCGAGAATCCCGAAGGCACCGGGGTTGAGATAGGCGGCAAGCGCGACCAGCACGGCTGCAAGGCCAACGAGCGAGTGGAACGCGGCAACAAGCTGCGGCATTGCCGTCATCGCGATCCGCCGCGCGATGGTGAAGCCGATGACCGCACCGATGGCGATGGCGGCAAGGATCTTGCCCAATGTCAGCAGGTCGCCCGGCGTCGGATCGGGCAGGAAACGTCCTTCGGGCACCGGCGCAAGCGTCAGCAGCGTCGTCAGCACGGCAATGCCCATGCCGATCATGCCATAGCGGTTACCCTGCCGCGAAGTCGTCGGATGCGATAGCCCGCGCAGCGCGAGGATGAACAGCACCCCCGAAACGAGATATGCGACAAGCGCCCAGGCCGGAAAACCGGAATGTTCCATGCCTTAGCGGTCCTTCTTCTTGTACATCGCCAGCATCCGCGCCGTTACCGCGAACCCGCCGAAGATGTTGATCGAGGCAAGGGTAACGGCAACCAGCCCGGTCCATTCGGCGGCAATGTTCTCCGCCCCCGCTGCCGCAATCAGCGCGCCGACAATAATGACCGACGAAATCGCATTGGTCACCGCCATCAACGGCGTGTGCAGTGCCGGGGTGACCGACCAGACAACGTAATAGCCGACGAAACACGCCAGCACGAAAATCGAGAGGATCGAGATGAAGTCCATGTCTAAATTCCGTCAAAAAACTTGAGATCCAGGTCAACTTCTTCGACCAATCTGACTTTAACGCCGAGTTCTTGCTCCTTGAGCAGATTGCACAAGGCATCTCCATCAATCAAATCGATAGCAGGCGCCCCATCACGAGAAGCTTCTCGTCGCGCTTCAGGTGTAAAGGTTCCGGTAGTGATAATGAGGCCCTTGTCGGCGCGCCCCTGCATAGCCCCCCGGAAATCCCTGACCACGCTCGGCCCCACAGAGCCATTGTACCGCTTACATTGGAACAAGACATTGAATGACACCAGATTCATGCGCAGGATTCCTGCACCATCAATCCCACCATCGTTGGACTTGCCAAGGACCTCTACTTTTACAAATCCAGCCTCCCGGAGAATCCTTTGCGCTAATCGCTCAAAAGCATCGGGGGGGATCTCCTTCAATTTACTCAGCAGCAGGCTAGACCACTCAACCTCGTTTTCTGCATCCTCAGGCGCGTCAGCTTCTTCAGCGCTCTTCTCACGGGCTTCTTTCTTCGCAGCTTGGTCCTTCTTGACGGCTGCGGCCACCCGTTCAAGCACTGCGGCTTCGCCCAGCAACATGCACTCCTTTCCTTCGTCGGTTAATGCCCAAACACCAGTTTTCTCATTGCTGAGCAGATTACCCACTTTAAGGTAGCTTCTCGCCCAAGCGATCTTGTTCGAAATAACCGGCGTCCCACTTCGTGCATGAGTGATTGATAATTGATCGTCGGAAAATTCAAAACGTTCGATCAGCTTGGTCTCAATTTCTTGGTTCGAGCCTGAGCCACCTAGCTCGAATAATTCTTCGAGGATAGGGAAGTAAAAATCATCCTTCTTGATTTCTCCCACACTCACCCCAGCAGCCTTTCATTCACGACCTTGCCGTCCTTCGTCAGGCGGATTGCGTCGCCGATTTCCTCGTCGAGCACGGGCTTGCCAGCCTCCTCGTCCCAGAAGGCGGAGAGGAAGTTGAACAGGTTGCGCGCGAAGAGTGCCGAGGCGTCGGCGGGGAGCTGCGCGGGGGTGTTCGAATAGCCGATGATCTTGACGCCGTGCTTTTCGACCACTTCGTCGGCGACCGAGCCTTCGACATTGCCGCCCTGCGGAACTGCGAGGTCGAAGATCACCGATCCGGGCTTCATCGTCGCGATCTGCGCGTCCGTTATCAGGCGCGGCGCGGGCCTGCCAGGGATCAGCGCTGTCGTAATGACTATGTCCTGCTTGGCGATGTGGCTGGAGACCAACTCGGCCTGCGCCTTCTGGTATTCTTCCGACATTTCCGTGGCATAGCCGCCAGAGCCTTCGCCCTCGATGCCTTCGACCGTTTCCACGAATATGGGTTTCGCGCCGAGCGACATGATCTGCTCTTTCGTGGCCGAGCGCACGTCGGTCGCCGAAACCTGCGCACCGAGCCTGCGCGCGGTAGCGATTGCCTGAAGGCCTGCAACGCCCACGCCCATCACGAAAGCGCGCGCGGCGGTGATCGTGCCTGCCGCGGTCATCATCATCGGAAACGCGCGACCATAAGCATTGGCCGAGGCCAAAACCGCTTTGTAACCCGAGAGGTTGGACTGCGAGGACAGGATGTCCATCGACTGCGCGCGGGTGATGCGCGGCATGAATTCCATCGCCAGCGCCTCATATCCGGCGGCGGCATAAGCGTCGACACGGGCGCGCTGCCCGAACGGGTCCAGCCCGGCAACGATCCAAGCCCCCGGCTTCGCGCCCGCCAGCAGCGCAGGCTCAGGCCCCTGCACGCCAAAGACGATATCCGCGCCCGAGATGACCGCATCGAGCGGGCCGACCTCGGCCCCGGCTTCGCGAAAGACCTCGTCCGAAACCGACGCCGAAATGCCCGCACCGGCCTCCACAGCCAGCGACGCGCCGAGCGCGGAAAGCTTTTTCACCGTCTCGGGCGTTGCCGAAACGCGCGTTTCACCTTCCGCCCGTTCCTTGAGGACGGCTATGCGCGGGCCTTTGCTCACCTGTAAATCAGGCGATCAGGAAGATTACGAACGCCGTGACGAGCGCGGTGAGGATCGATCCCCATTTGATCAGCGTGATGAAGCCGCTGAAGGTCTCGTTTGCCGCCTTCATGTCGTTGCCCGATGCCATTTTGTCCAAGTCCCCATTGTCTGGAATTGTGTCTGAGCAGGCTCTAGCCGCCGGATCGCGCGCGCTCAAGCCCGATGGGTAATTTGCAGCCTTAATCCGGTCTTTACCTCGTTGCCCTATGTCCGGGCTCCTAATCGAAGGAACAGGACTGCAATCGGCCCATGGCGGAAAAGGACGGACGCCTGCTTATGCTGATCGACGATGAGCCGGCCCAGTGCCAGCTTATCTCGGCTCTCGCCGCGCGCGAGGGCTGGCGCACGATCATTGCCCGCGATCCGGAAACCGCGATCGCGACGCTCGGCACGCGCCAGGGCATGCAGCTTGACGCCATCATTCTCGACCATTGGGTGCCCGGAGACGACGCCTGCGCGCTGATCGGCGAACTGCACGAGCGCCGCCCTGCCCTGCCGATCCTGATGCTCACGACCTCTGCCTCGCCGCTGCTCGCGGTCGAGGCGATGCGCGCCGGGGCGACCGATTACCTCGTCAAACCGGTCTCTCCGGACCGGCTTATGCAGGCCCTGCGCGCTGCGACAACGCGCCGTTCGACCCGCGACGAACTCGCGCCGCTGACCGAAAAGATGCCGTCCAGCCCCGACTTCGATTCGATGATCGGGGCCGCGACCAGTTTCCGCACCGCGCTCGCCGTCGCCGCAAAAGCCGCGCGCGGACATGGGCCGGTGCTGATCGAGGGCGAATCGGGCACCGGCAAGGAGATGCTGGTCCGCGCGATCCACGCGGTCAGCCCCCGCGCCAAGGCCCCGCTGCGCATCGTCAACGTCGGCGGAACGCCCAGCAATTCGATAGAATCGATCCTCTTCGGCCACGAAAAGGGCGCCTTTCCCGGCGCGTTCGAGCGCCAGATCGGTGCAATCCAGCATTGCGACGGCGGCACCCTCGCCCTCGACGAGATCGATCGCCTGTTGCCTGACATGCAGGAACGCATGCTCGAATCGATCCAGCGCGGCGATGTGCGCCCGATTGGTGCGGCCCACAGTTTCAAGGTCGATGTCCGGATCATCACACAGAGCAACCGGCCGCTCGCCGAACTGGTGCGCGACGGTGTCTTCGATCCCGAGCTGGCCAAGGCGCTTGGCGCAACGTCGATCACCCTGCCCCCGCTGCGCGAGCGCCAGGGCGACATTCCCGCACTTTGCCGCCATTTCCTCGCCCGCATCGGCGACCAGCCAGGCCTGCGCGAACTGGGCATCACCGACGGCGCACTCTCGCTGCTCACGGCCTATGACTGGCCCGGCAATGTGCGCCAGCTTCAGGCTGTCCTGTTCCGCGCCGCCGTCTTCTGCGATGGCGACGCGCTGACAGCCGACGATTTGCCGCAACTCGCCGAGATGCTCGGCAACGAGCTGGGCGAGCATCCGCAGTCCAGTGTTCCCGAATCCGCCGGCGTCATGCTTTACACGGCAGACGGCAACCTCCGCCCGCTCGAAGAGATCGAGGCCGACGTCATACGCCTCGCCATCGGACTTTACCGTGGCCGCATGACCGAAGTCGCCCGCCGCCTCGGCATCGGACGCTCGACGCTTTACCGCAAGCTCAGCGAACTCGGCATCGACAACGCCGCCTGATCGCTCCTGCGCGATCGCTCTGACCGGTCTTGCCAGTTTTCGAACCGCGCCATAGACGCTCGCCGTCAAACGGAGGACATGCGTAATGCCGTCAGGCGACACGATGCTGAACATCTATATCGGCGTAGCTATTGCACTGGCCATCGGTCTTGGCCTGTGGCGCGGCTTCTTTCAGGCGCGCAAGATCCAGCCCGGCGGGTTCCAGTGGCGACACCTGCGCCGCGAACTGCTTGTCATGCTGGTGACAATGTTCATTTCGGGCGCGATCCTCGTCTGGATACGCCAGTGGTTCGATGCGCAAGGCTGGATCACCTTCCAGCAGGGTGGTGCCCCGTGGCACATCATCGCTCTCGAATACGCGGCCTATTTCCTGCTGTTCGACACCTGGTTCTACTGGGGCCACCGGCTGATGCACGTCGAGCCGTTCTACAAGTGGATTCACAAGCTCCACCACCTCTCGACCTCGCCCAATCCGGTCACGACCTTTTCCGAAACTCCGTTCGAAGCGATCATCAACGGCATCTTCGTAACCTTCTTCCTCGCGATCTTCACCGTCCACGAAGTCACCGTGGCAATGATCCTGCCCACGGCAGTTTTCATGGGGCTTTACGTCCATTCCGGCTTCGAGTTCCTGCCGCGCTGGTGGCACAAGAGCTGGGCCACTAAGTGGTTCATCACCGCCACGTTCCACGACCAGCACCACAAGTATTTCCGCTACAATTTCGGCGGTTTCACGCCGATCTGGGATTACATCTGCGGCACCGTGCGACCGAAGTACGAGGCAGACTTCGACAAGCTCAAGGCCAATGCGGCGACATGGCGCGCGCGGCGCGGCGAAGGGATCGACAACGCCGCCTGAGCCGTCCAGTCTGTGCCGACAAGGAGAGGCACATGAACGAGATCGAACGGCTGGCGGCAATCGAGGAAATTCGCCTGCTCAAGGCGAAATACTGGCGCGGGGTCGATTCCTGTGACGGCGAACTGGTGCATTCGATCCTGGCCGAGGATTGCGAGCTCGATTGCCGGGGTTGCTGCACCGATCCGACCAGCGGTGTCGATTTCCTGCCCGAGATGAACGTCGTGATGCGCGGTCGCGACAGCTGGACCGGGGCAAAGGCACTCGCAGGCTATGTCACCTCGCATCAAGGGCACCAGGCCGAGATCGAGATTACCGGTCCCGACACGGCGAAGGCGATCTGGACCTTCACCGACCGCTTCTTCTATCCGCCGGGCAGCAAATACAGCCGGTTTACCGGCTACGGCTATTATCATGACACCTACACGAAAGACGCCGACGGCTGGAAGTTGCAGAGCATGCGCTTCACGCGGTTATGGGTAGAGGCGGCATGAGTTTCGAGGGGCGGACAGCGCTGATTACGGGCGCGGCATCGGGGATCGGGCTGGCCACGGCGCGCTGGCTCGATGCGCGCGGGGTTTCGCGGATTATCGCGGTCGATATCGATGCGGAGGGGCTCGCCGCGATGGAGCTTGGCTGCGAAGTCCATACTGCTGCCGGGGACGTCTCGGATCCTGACCTGTGGGACGCCTTGCAAGGCGATCTCGGCCATCTCGACCATGCGCTGATCAACGCCGGGATCGCCGATGGCTGCCCGCTGGTCGATCAATCGTTCCACGGCTGGCGCAAGATGCTGGGCGTCAACCTCGACGGCGCGTTCCTTGCCCTGCGCGCCTCTCTGCGGGTGATGAGGGAAAATGCCTGCGGCAAGAGCATCGTGCTAACCAGCTCGGTTGCCGGCATCCGCCCATTGCCCTTCACCGCCGCCTATGGATCGAGCAAGGCAGCAATAGCCCACCTTGCCCGCATCGCCGCCGCCGAACACGCCAGCGACGGCATCCGCGTCAATGCCGTTGCGCCGGGGCGGGTCGATACGCCGATCTGGACCAAAACCGCACAGTTCCAGCAGCTTGAAAAGGACCTGGGCAGCCGTGAGGCGGCTTTGGCAAAGCTGGCCGAGGAAGCATCCCCACTGGGCCGCGTCGCCACCGCGGACGAACTCGCGGGCCAGATCGGTTTCCTGCTCTCCGACGAAGCATGGAACATCACCGGCACCGTGATGGTCAGCGACGGCGGCTATAGCCTGTGACGAATACGCGCTGATCCGTGCCCCGGGTTTACCGAACGTAAAGCATAATCGGCGATAGTCTGTTCACTACGCAAACCGGCAGCGACCGCCGGTTCCGGAAGGGACATGACCGATGAACGCAACGCTTGAATCGCTTGGAACCATGCATGGCGAAGACCGCCGCAGCGCCGAACGTTTTTCGCTGCTGATGAAGACCGCCAAGCTGGTCTGCCAGTCGGGCGAATTTGCATGCATCTGCCGCGATATTTCCAGCTCCGGCATCAAGCTCAAGCTGTTCCACCCGCTCCCGCCCGAACAGCACTTCCTGCTCGAACTCGCCAATGGCGAGCGCTATGCGATGCAGATCGTCTGGGAAGAGAACAACCAGGCCGGTTTCCGCTTCGCCGAAGCGATCGACGTGGCGGAATTCGCGCAGGAGCCCACCGATTTCCCGCGCCGCTCGATCCGCCTGCGCATCGATGCGCCCGCCACGCTGACCATCGGCGATCGCCGCCAGAACGCGCGGCTCGTCAATATCTCGCAGCACGGCGCCTGCATAGAGACCGGCGCGCGCCTGCCCGAACGCCAACGCCTTACGCTGGCCGTCGATTTCCTTCCGGTGCGCGAAAGCCACATTCGCTGGCGCAACGGCTTCATGCACGGGCTGGTCTTCCAGCAAGGCTTCACGCTCGCCGAACTGGCGGGGCATGCCTTCACGCTGCAACCGTTCGGGCATCACGACGAGGCGATTGTTGCGCGACCCGCTTCGGCAACGCTGCGGCACTCGGCTTAATTTCAAGCCTGACCCGACCCTCGCCGTTCGTCTCGAGCGAAGTCGAGACACGCCCGAACCAGCGTGTCTCGACTTCGCTCGACACGAACGGGATTGGTTCAGTCAAATTGAGACGTTGAAGATCAATCCGCCGGTAGCTGGCTGAAATCGGTGAGCGCGGCATCGCGCAGGCCACGCCAGACCCGCACAGCCTGAACCGTTTCGGCAATATCGTGAACGCGCAGCATCTGCACGCCGCCGTCCAGAGCCTTCATCGCCAGCGCCAATGAGCCGCCGAGCCGCTGGTGCGTCGGTGCTTCGTTCGATAGCGCCCCGATCATCCGCTTGCGGCTCGCGCCGAAGAATATCGGCTGACCCAATGCGTGGAACAGCGGCAAGGCATTGATCAGCGCGAGGTTATCGGCAACCGTCTTGCCAAAGCCGATACCCGGATCGAGCAGGATATTTTCGCGCGCGATTCCCACCGCCAGCGCCGCGTCACGCCGCTCCTTGAGCGCATCGAAGACATCGAGCACCACATCGCGATAGCCGCCCTCGGCATGGAGGTCCGAACCATCGCCCGGCGCGTGCATCAGCACCACCGGCACGCCCGCCGATGCGACCAGCTCCATGCTGCGCGGATCATGGCGCAGCGCGGAGACATCATTGACGATATGCGCGCCCGCCTCAAGCGCGGCCTCCATGACTGCGGCGCGGCGCGTGTCCACCGAGATCGCCGCGCCCATCGCCGAAAGCCGCTCGATGGCCGGGATGACGCGCTTCAATTCGTCGCCTTCCCAGACCGCCGCTGCGCCGGGCCGGGTCGATTCCCCGCCCACGTCGATAATCGCGGCACCGGCTTCGAGCATTGCGGCAGCGTGCTCATTGGCGACCTCTGGATCGTCCATGAACTGCCCGCCGTCGGAAAAGCTGTCGGGCGTGACATTAAGAATGCCGACGACCTGCGGCTGATCGAGCCGGATCGTCCGCTCGCCGCACTGTATCGGGGCGTGTGTGGCTTGCAGCGCAGTCCATTGTGCCTGAGCCTCTGCGGCAAGATCGTCAGGCAGGCGCGCAACAGCATCAGGCATCTCGCTGGCCGAAAGGCGCTCGCGCGAGACGACTGTTCCGCCCTCACGCACAAGCACCGCAAACCGGCTCGCCCAGACCATTGCACCGCCAAGGCGGACGGTATCGCCTTCCTCGCTCTGCGGGCTTTCGGCAAAGGCGATCGGGCGGATGTAAATGGATTTGGTCATGGCAGATACTTCGTCATTGCGAGCGTAGCGAAGCAATCCAGAGCGGATCGCGCAAGGCCCTGGATTGCGTCGTCACTGCGTTCCTCGCAATGACGAGAGCTATCAAGGCTCGGTTGCGAGCAGGTATAGCTGGCGGATTGCATCGAGCGGCTTCATCTCGCCTTCGTGCTCGATGTGCCAGAAGGTCCAGCCATTGCATGATGGCGCATCCTGCAAGGTCGCGCCCAGCTTGTGGATCGAGCCGGAGTGCTTGTCCGCGAGCAGCGAGCCATCGGCGCGTACCTTCGCTTTCCAGCGGCGTTTGCGATCCGTCACTGTCGCGCCCGGCGCGATCCAGCCGGTTTCGACCAGTGTGCCGAAGGCAACCTTGGGCGCGGAACGGCCCGCCTGCATCGTTTTCAGAGCGGATTCGTCGAGCTCAAGCGCCATCTCGATGCGTTCGAGCGCGACCTCGCGATAGGCGCTCTCACGCTCACAACCGATCCACTCCCGGCCCAAACGCTTGGCCACCGCGCCGGTCGTGCCGGTGCCGAAAAACGGGTCGAGCACCACGTCGCCCTTGTTCGTCGTCGCCAGCATCACGCGGTAAAGCAGCGATTCCGGCTTCTGCGTCGGGTGCGCCTTCTTGCCATCGCGCTTCAGGCGTTCCTGGCCGCTGCAGATCGGCAGCACCCAGTCCGAGCGCATCTGCAACTCGTCGTTGAGCGTCTTCATCGCGCGATAGTTGAAGGTGTACTTCGACTTTTCGCCCATCGACGCCCAGATCAGCGTCTCGTGCGCATTGGTAAAGCGCGTGCCGCGAAAGTTCGGCATCGGGTTTGCCTTGCGCCAGACGATGTCGTTGAGGATCCAGAAGCCCAGATCCTGAAGCTGCGCGCCGACCCGGAAAATGTTGTGATAAGAACCGATCACCCAGAGCGAGCCATTGGGCTTGAGCACCCGGCGCGCCTCGGCCAGCCAGTCGCGGGTAAAACGGTCATAGGCGGCAAAGCTGTCGAAATGATCCCAGTCGTCGGTGACCGCATCGACGTGGCTGCCATCGGGCCGGTTGAGATCGCCGCCCAGCTGGAGATTGTACGGGGGATCGGCAAAGACCATGTCGACACAGGCGTCGGGCAGCGACCGCATCGCCTCAACGCAATCGCCGTCGAGTATCCGCCCCAGCGGCAATTCGACCGCTTCGGCCATGCGCAAGCTGCGCGTTCTCGTGGTCTCAATGACCCCCATCACATTCCCCCGTTCACAAGTTATCCACAGCTGTGAGTCCATCGGACTCGCGCGTCAAGTCACGGTCGGGGGCCATGGCTACCGGATTATGGTTAACGCGCCGTCAAGGATCGCGGAACAGAGCGAGTCCGTTTCAACATCTGGAGTCCCGCGCGCAAGGCCGGACTCAAGATATGGGGTGTTGCCCGAAGGACTCACCCCTACCCGCTGCAAGAAAATTTATTTCAGGGGATTATCCCCTTGCGACAAGTATCACCAGACTCCACGCCGAGAAGGGGTGGTGATATGACGCTCGGATGGGAATTTGGGATTCGTTCTGGGCTTGGTGCTGTGGTGTTCTGCGGCGCTCGTATTTTTGGAGCTTTGCGCTGCTTCTCGACCCCCTTGACCTCTATAATCGCTTTAAACCGAGCGATTGGCCGAGGTATGATGTGAGCCTCGACGCGTTCTTTTATACTTTGTCAGGGTTGGTCCTTTGGACCAGCTTCTTGACGTATCATGATCTAAAAAAGGATCGGCTACGGTATTCCGAAGCAGACACCCCATTCCACTTGGTAGCCAGGTGGATTCTGACGGAATCTAAGTGGGCAGCAAGTTTGCCTGAACACGCTGCGCAAAATTGGGTCAAGTCTGTTTCGGATGAAATGGTAGAAAAATTGGGGCGAGGTATTCTGGATTCTTGGGGGGTGCATAAATTCGACAATTGCGCCCCCGCGTCTGGCCCGTCTGATGTGCCCTATGATTATTACACATACGGCAATGTCAGGTGGGACTTGCTTGACAGCGATACGCCGTTGCAGGGCGTCTATCATCAGAAACACGTTTATCGGAAAATTCGGATGAGTTCCGCGCAAATTCGCGAAACTTGGCCACCACGCGGGCGGTTGTCTTTATGGCGTCGAAATAGGCCGATAGATCGAGTTTTGAATGACCTTTCGGTAATAGCGAAGTGGGCGAACCAAGACGCTGCGTATGCCGAGTTTTTGAAGAACCCCGCATACGGCCCTTATCAGTCGGCAATGGCGATCTCCAAAGGACTGCAAGATGAACTCGAATCCGAATGAAATTGACCGCTTCGACCGCCTTTTGAAGGCGATGACCGAAGGCGAGCCGCCGACTACCGGCGGAAAGAAGTCATCAACTCGCCGAGCATCGTCTCGGGACGCCCCCGGCGATTGTGACGAAACTCAAACTCGCCCAGATACTTCGGAAGATGCTTCGGGCTGACATGGATATGCGTCCCGTTGATCCCGCGCTTAAGCTGCGCCCAGAAGCCTTCGATGGTGTTCACCGAGACATGGCCGCGAGCGTATTCCTCAATCCCGTGATTGACCTGATAGTGCCCATAAGCATTGACCGATCCGACACGGCTTGACGTGACCCCCTGATTTTCCTCCAAGTTGGATTAGAGTCCGGCCCTAGTAGAAGGACGGACGAGATGAAGAAAACGAGGTTTTCAGAAGAGCAGATCATCGGAGTGCTGAAGGAGGCTGAGGCGGGTGCGAAGACCGCTGACCTGGCCCGTCGACACGGAGTGTCGGAAGCGACGATCTACAACTGGAAGTCGAAGTATGGCGGGCTGGAGGTGTCCGATGCCCGCCGACTGAAGGAGCTCGAGAGCGAGAACGCGAAGCTCAAGCGTTTGCTTGCCGATGCGATGCTGGATCAGGCCGCGTTGAAGGATCTTCTGGCAAAAAAGTTTTGACGCCCGCCGCGCAGCGAGAAGCTGTTGCTCATCTCCAGGCGTGCCATGGGATGAGCGAGCGGCGGGCGTGCCGTGTCATCGATGCCGATCGCAAGAGCGTGCGTTACCGTTCGAAGCGAGATGACGATGCAGAACTTAGGGAGAAGCTGCGCGAGCTGGCCAACCAGCGTCGCCGGTTCGGCTATCGGCGTCTGCATATCCTGCTGCGCCGGGAGGGGATCATGATCAACCGCAAGAAGACCCAGAGGCTCTACCGTGAGGAAGGCTTGGCGGTCAGGCGACGACGTAGCCGCAGGCGTGCTGTTGGCACAAGGGCACCTGCTCCGGTTCTGGCGCTGCCGAACCAGCGCTGGAGCCTGGACTTTGTTCACGACCAGATGGCTTGGGAAGACGGTTCCGGGTGCTCAACGTGGTCGATGACGTGACCCGGGAGTGCCTGGCAGCGGTGCCGGACACCTCGATCTCTGGTCGCCGTGTCGTTCGCGAGCTGACCGCACTGATCGATCAGCGCGGCAAGCCAGGCATGATCGTCAGCGACAATGGCACCGAGCTCACCAGCAACGCTGTGCTGGCATGGTGCGGCGAGGTCGGCGTGGAGTGGCATTACATCGCGCCCGGAAGGCCGATGCAGAATGGCTATGTCGAGAGCTTCAATGGTCGCATGCGCGACGAACTGCTCAACGAGACGCTGTTCTTGAGTATGGCCCATGCCCGTGTCGAGATCGCGGCCTGGGTCGAAGACTACAATCGGGAGCGACCACACTCGTCTCTCGGTTACGCAACACCGGCGGCGTTCGCCGCTGAACTCGATAAGCATGCGCCTGCTTCGCTACGCCCTACGGGCTCCACTACGCAGCCCATTGCTTCAACCGCGCTGATGCGCAAAACAACCGCCCGGCTCTAATCCCAGCTGGGGGAAAGCTGGGGGTCACGTCAGGCTGTATGCCTTGAGAGTGTCGCTGAAAATATCGGTGAACGGCTTCACGTTTTCGGTGAGCACAGGCATCAGCGAGCGCGCCTTACGGTCGGCGACAACGCGAGTGATGATATTGCCGTCGCGCTCCAGCATTCCAAAGACGACTGTCTTGCCCTTGCCGCCCATCCCGTTGCGCTCGTAACCGCCGATGAAAGTTTCGTCGATCTCGACAGCCTTGAAAGGACCGCCAAGCGGTTCGTCGCCGTCAACGACAGCCATATACTTCCTGATCTCATGGCACATGCGCCACGCGGTCTTGTAGGTCACGCCAAGCTGGCGCTCGACTTCCTTCGCGGCAACGCCGTTCCGGGTGCTGCAAAACAGGAACATGACATAGAACCAGTCGCGCAGGGGCGTCCGGGTGCGATGGAAGGGCGTTCCGGCAGTCGGGTAAACCTGATGCCCGCAATGCTCGCAGGCATACGAGCGGCGCTCTTTCACACGGTAGAAGTGAGCCGACTTACCGCACTTCTCGCACTCATGGCGATCACCCCACCGAACGCGCATAAGGTGCTCAAGGCAGCTTTCTTCGGTTGGGAAGCGGTCCTGAAACTGGCGAAGGGTCGGGCCTTTGGGGTGCTTTTTGCTCATGCCAATTATGTAGCACAAGGCCCTACTTGTCGCAAGGGGATAATCCCCTTATTTCAGGGCGGGGTCCACACCGGTCAGCTGGACCGACAAATCCCACAAGCGAGCTGCCATTTCGGCGTCGCGCGCGGCATCGGTGCGGGTGGCGATGCCCGAGGGGCCGCGCGCTTCGCCCATCTGCTGCGGGCCGTAATATTCGCCGGGCGCGATGTCCGGATCGGTCGCGGCCTGAAGCGCGGGCCAGGCACCCTGGGCAGCGGTGTTGAGAATCATGCCGAGCAGCGGCGTGAAAATCCGGAACGGGCCTGAATGACGCATCAGGTCGGTGCCCGCGACACCGGGATGGCAACCGACAGCCGTAACCGGCGAGCCTGCCGCGCGCAGGCGGCGGTCAAGCTCTGCAAAATGCAACATGTTGGCGAACTTGCTGTCCGAATAGCGCTGGCCGCGCTTGTAACTTTGCTCCGCCTTGAGATCGTCCCACTCGATCACGCCGCGCCGGTGCGCAAGGCTTGAGGTGACGACAACGCGTGCCCCTTCGTGTTCGGCGAGTTTTGGCAAGAGCAACCCGGTCAAAGCGAACGGCCCGAGGTGATTGACCCCGAATTGCAGTTCGAAACCCTGCTTCGTGTGTTCGAGCGGCGGGAACATGACGCCCGCGTTGTTGACCAGCACGTCGAGGCGGGGCTCCCTTGCCGCAATGTCTGCTGCCGCGCGCACTGAATCGAGATCGGCGAGATCGAGTGGCAGGAAAGCAACATCGGCGCCCTTCGTAGCGCGTTCGATCAGGCGCATCGCCGCGTTCGCCTTGTCCTCGCTGCGGCAGGCAAGCAGCACCCGCCCTCCCCGCGATGCGAGGATGTTGGCGATCTCTCGCCCGATTCCGGTGTTTGCGCCGGTGACGATGAAGGTTCGGCCCGACTGATCGGGAACGTCACGCGCCTGAAATCCGCTCATAATGCCATCTCCAGCTGGGCAACGGGCGCGAAGCTGCGCCGGTGGTGGGGCGTCGGGCCGAGCGTGCGCAAAGCCTCCGTGTGCTCGCGCGTCCCGTAGCCCGCGTTGCGTTCCCAGCCATAACCGGGATGGGCGGCGGCAAGTTCCCGCATGATCGCGTCGCGGTGCTCCTTGGCGATGATCGAGGCGGCGGAGATGGCGGGTTCCAACGCGTCGCCACCCACAATGGCGCGTGCTGGCCAGCGCCAGAGGTCGCAGCGGCCCTCGGGCGTCATATTGCCATCGACCAGCACTTCGCCCGGATCGCCGCCCGCGCGCTCACAGAGGCCCGCGACCGCGCGGCTCATCGCCAGCATTGTTGCGGCGAAGATGTTGATGCGGTCGATCTCTTCGACCTCGGCAATGCCGACCGCCCAGAGGCAACTGCGCTTGATCTGCGGTTCGAACGCGGCGCGCCGCTTGGCGCTGAGCTTCTTGGAATCGTCCAGCCCGGCAGGCGCGCCATCGCCGAGGATCACCGCCGCTGCAACCACCGGCCCGGCAAGTGGTCCCCTGCCCGCCTCGTCTACACCGGCGATGCGCTGTCCGAAGAGGCACTTGGCACCCTGGTGCTTTTCGCGTGTTATTGCGGACATGAAGACAGAAAACCTCCTGCCCGCCATCTTGCCCCTCGCGCTCGGCCTCGCAAGCTGCGGTGCCGCGCCTGCCGGGGATAACGCCTCCGCCTCACCGAAGGACAGCGCCGCACCCTTTGCCGTCGAGGAAATGGGGATGCTGGACGCGCCCTGGGCGATGGCCTTCGTACCCGGAACAGAGATGCTCGTTATCACAAGCCAGAAAGGGTCGATCACAGCGCGCGACGCGGATGGCAACATGGTCACCGTTTCGGGTGCGCCCACGGTCGATTACGGCGGTCAGGGCGGGCTTGGCGACATCGCCTTCCTTGAAAGCGAAGCCGCCGAGACGCTGACCCCGCGTACGATCTACCTGACCTGGGCCGAAGCGGGCGAAGGCGATACGCGCGGGGCGGCGCTGGGACGCGGGATGTTTGTCTGCGAGGGCGCCGCGTCGTGCGAGATCCGCGATATGGAGGTGATCTGGCGGCAGCAGCCCAAGGTTTCCGGGCGCGGCCACTATTCGCACCGCATCGCCATTTCCGCTGACGAGAGCTACCTCTGGCTTGCCTCCGGCGACCGCCAGAAGATGCAGCCCGCGCAAGACCTTTCCAATACGCTCGGCACGGTGCTGCGGCTCACGCTCGACGGCGAGCCCGCGCCGGGCAATCCCTTTGCCGATCGCGGTTCGCCTTCGGACGAGATCTGGTCCTATGGCCACCGCAATATCCTCGGCCTCGCGTTCGATCCGCAGGGGCGGCTTTGGGACCTTGAGCATGGTCCGGCGGGTGGCGATGAACTGAACCTGGTCAAGCAGGGCGCAAACTATGGCTGGCCGGTGGTGTCCGACGGCGTGCACTACAACGGCGATGCCATCCCCGACCATTCGACGCGCCCCGAATTCGCCAAGCCCGCGATCAGCTGGAACCCCGTGATCGCGCCGGGGGACATGATTTTCTACACCGGCGGTCAGTTCGCGGACTGGCAGGGACAGGTGCTGATCGCCGCAATGAAGCCTGCCGGGATCGTGCGCGTGGAAATCGACGGCGAGAGCGCCCGCGAGGTTGCCCGCTATCCGATGACCAACCGCATCCGCTCCATCGAGCAAGGCCCGGACGGCGCGATCTGGCTGATCGAAGACGGCAGGCGCGCTTCGGGCGGCGAAGGGCAAAGGCTGCTGAAGCTTACGCCTGAGTGATCAGGTTTTTCACCTGATCGTCGCCCCGTGCTTGACACGGGGCAAGGCTTTCTTGCGAACAAGCGCTCGAGAGTTAGCCTTGGCCCGCATCAAGTGCGGGCCGACGTTGATTTGACGAATGGCGCTTGGCTCGACACGAACGGCGAGTGAAGTCAACGAATCCAGTCGACATCCGCCCCGCCGCACCCTATCGGCGCGCGGTTATGGCAGAAGCGACCCTCATCCCGCTCGATTCCGTCGATCCCGTGCTTGTCGAGGAACTGCTCGACCGCGCGTTCGGCGAGGACCGCAGGGAGCGCACCGCGTACAAGGTGCGCGACGGCATCGACTGGCTGCCCGCGCTCAGCTTTGCGGCGATCGACGGGAACGACCACATCGTCGGCACGATCCAGTGCTGGCCGGTCGCGCTGACCGACGCGCAGGGCAAGCGCCACCCGATGATCATGGTCGGCCCCGTCGCGGTGGTGCCTGAGGAACAGTCGATCGGCTACGGCAAGGCGCTGATGGCCGCGAGCCTTGCCGCGATCGACCCGTCCGCCCCACTGCCGCAGGTGATGATCGGCGATCCCGAATATTACGGGCGCTTCTGGGATTTCACCAATGCGCATACCGGCGGCTGGTCGGTTCCCGGCCCTTGCGAGCCCGCGCGGCTGCTGGTGCGCTGCGCCAATCCGGCGATCCTGCCGCAGGAGGGCATGCTGGGGCCTTGGCGTAGCTGATCGCTTCTGGCATCGCATGGCGCGTGCCTTACGAACCGCCTCCCGAACTTGCCGGACTGTCGCTTGCCGAAATCGCAGCGCTGGTTGCGGACAGGAAACTGCCGCCGCTGGAGCGCTGGTCTCCCGAGAGCGAGGGCGACAGCCTCATGCGCATTGCGGCGGATGGGCGCTGGTATCACGAGGGCAGCGAGATCACCCGTCCGGCAATGGTGCGCTCCTTTGCCTCGCTGCTGATGCGCGACGAAGCAGGGCAACACTGGCTGGTAACGCCCTATCAGCGGCTTTCGATAGAAGTCGAGGACGCGGGCTTTGTCGCCACCGATGTAAAACGCGACGGCGAGGCGCTGGCGTTCCGGCTCAATACCGACGATCTGGTCATTGCCGGGCCGGACCACCCGATCACAGCCGAGGGTGATCGCGATACGCCCGCGCTCTATGTCGCGGTGCGCCACGGCACCCGCGCGCGGCTCAACCGCAGCACCTATGCGCAACTGGTCGAACTGGCGCTGGAATCGGGCGACCTGACCGTAACGAGCGGAGGCGAGAGCTTCTCGCTGGTGCCGCAATGAGCGCGCTGTTCGAGCGGGTCTCTGCGCTTTACGAGCGCGGCCACGCCGCAGCACCGCCCGAGTTGTGGGAAGACCCGCGCATCCACGAGATCCCCGCGTTCACGCCCGCCGCCGTGCTGGTCGCGGTGACGGACAGGTCCGATCCGGGCGTGCTGCTGCTCCACCGCCCCTCGAACATGCGCGCGCATGCCGGGCAGGTCGCGTTTCCCGGCGGGAAGCTCGATCCCGGCGAAGATGCTGAACAAGCCGCGCTGCGCGAGGCGCACGAGGAGCTTGGCATCCACCCCGGGCAGGTGCGTGTGATCGGCAGCAGCGACCGCTATCGCACCGGTTCGGGCTACGAAATCACCCCCATCGTCGGCGTCGTCCCGCCCGATATCGAAATCCGCCCGAACCCCACCGAAGTCGCGCAATGGTTCGAGGCGCCCGCCGGGTTCCTTTTCGACGAGGCCAACCATACGCACCCGACCATCGAGCACGAAGGCCGGATGCATCGGTTCGTGCAGATCGACTGGCAGGAGCATTGCATCTGGGGCGTGACTGGGGCGATCATTCACAATTTGACGCGAAGGCTGGGCTGGAATGGCTGAGCGGCTCCCCGATGCCGACTGGACCGGGCGCGAGGACATGGCAGCGCTGGTCGCCGCCTTGGGCGAAGGCAACGCCCGCTATGTCGGCGGCGCGGTCCGCGATACCCTGCTCGGCATTGCGGTGAAGGACGTCGACATAGCGACGCCGCTCTTGCCCGATGCGGTGATGGATCGCCTGAAAGCAGCGGAGATCCGCGTCGTGCCTACCGGGATCGAGCATGGCACGGTGACGGCGGTCCTGCCCTTCGGCCCGGTCGAGATCACTACGCTGCGCCGCGATGTCTCGACCGATGGCCGGCGCGCCACGGTCGAATTCGCAAGCGAATGGCGCGAAGACGCCGCGCGGCGGGATTTCACCATCAACGCGCTTTATGCCGATCCGGTCACGCGCGAGATTTCCGACTTTTTCGGTGGGCTGGCCGACCTTGAGGCGCGCTGCGTGCGCTTTATCGGCGACGCTCGCCAGCGGATTCGCGAGGATCACCTGCGTATTCTGCGCTACTTCAGGTTCCAAGCCAGGTTTGGCTCGCAACCGCCTGATGAAGAGTCGGAAACCGCCTGCGCAGAGCTGGCCGAAACGCTCAAGGGCCTTTCGCGCGAGCGCATCGGCATGGAGACGCTCAACCTGCTCGGCCTGCCCGATCCTGCACCGACCATCGCCCGGATGGAAGCGCTCGGCGTGCTGCCGGTGATCCTGCCCGAGGCCGAACCGGAAGCGCTCGCTGCGCTGATCACAGCAGAGAGAGCGCACGACATCGCCCCCGATCCGATGCGCCGCCTTGCCGCACTGCTGCCGGCCGACGAGCGGCTCGCTTCGCAAGTCGCCGCGCGTTTCCGGCTTTCCGGCAAACAGAAGAAGCGCCTCAAGCTTGCCGCCGACCGCAGCGAAAACGACGCCGATGCCCGCGCCCTCGCCTATCGCTTCGGCATCGATTCCGCGCTCGATCGCCTGCTCCTTACCGGAGCCGATCCTGGACCACTCGAAAGCTGGGACATCCCCGAATTCCCCCTCAAAGGCGGGGAAATCGTGGCAGCCGGTGTCGCCGCCGGACCGGAAGTCGCGCGCATCCTTCAGGAGGTCGAAAGCCAGTGGATTGCCGAGGGTTTTCCGCCGCGCGAGCGCGTCGAGGTAATCCTGCGTTCAATTCTTTCCGATTAGGTCGCGCCGACGGACGCCCTGTTGCCAAATATTCCATGGCCTGTATGGGGGCGACCCAACATAGCGAGACCGGGGCCGCGATCCGCCTGATCCATCCCGTCGAAGCTGTCATGCGCGGCGCCCTGCGCGCCCATTGCCGACGGCTTCTTTTCACGGCTCCCTGAGCCTTTGCCGACCCTGTCGGCGCATCTCGCGTTTCCTATCTTGCGTTGCTTCTTGAAGCGCAGGTTTCGCTCGCTTTGCGGGCACGAGAGCATGTCTGAACGACTAACGGAGTAGAAAATGAAGTTTCCCAAATTCGCCGCCCTCACTGCCGCTGCCGCGCTTTCCATTCCGGCCGCTGCGCTGGCTCAGGATACCGGCCTTGTCGCCGGTGCCACCGTTTACGGTCCGCAGGGCAACGAAGTTGGTACGATCGAGAAGATCGACGCTGGCAATGTCGTCATCAACACCGGCGAGCATTCGGCGGCGCTGCCGGGCGATTCCTTCGGCACCAGCGAGAAAGGCCCGACGCTCGGCCTCACCAAGGCGCAGCTCGTTGCAGCTATCGAAGCCTCGATGAACAAGCAGGACGCCGCGCTCGATGCCGCACTCGTCGCCGGGGCCGCGCTGCTCAGCTCGGATGGCCTGCCGATGGGCACGATCAAGTCGGTCAGCGAGGAAGGTCTCGTCACCGTCGACCGACCCGAAGGCATGTTCGCGCTCGACAAGGGCGCATTCGCGATGGACGGCGAAGGCCTTGTGATGCGCATGACCAAGGCGGACCTCGAAGCCGCTCTTTCGGGCAATTCACCCGCCGCCGAGTAAATCATTGCCTGAATCGGAAAAGCCGGGCGCGCAGGCGTCCGGCTTTTTCGTGCCCGGTCGATATACATCGCGTGGCAAGGGTTCTGTTGCTATGCAACGCGTATGGACTTGACCGGGCTTATTGAATTCCTGCGCGATCAGCCGCTGCTGACGCTGGCGATGCTCGCAATTTTCGTGACTGTTGTCGGCGGAATGCTGCGGCGCGCGAGCCCCGGTTTTGGGCGATTTCTGCAGGGCGCAGGCAACCTCGGGCTGGTTGCGGCGCTGCTGCTGACGATTGCACAGGTTGCGCGGCTGACAACAACCTCCGACCTCTCATTGCCGCAACTGGGCATGCCGCAGCAATCCGTTGAAGGCGCGGAAACGCGCATCGCGATGAGCACCGATGGACATTTCTGGGTCAAGGCCAACGTCAACGGCCGTCCGCATCGCTTTCTGGTGGATACCGGCGCAACGCTGACCGCGATTTCTCCCGCGACGGCGATTGACGGGAAGGTGCCGGAAAAAACGCTGCGTCAGACGGTCAATATGCGTACCGCCAACGGACAGGTCCGCGCCGAGCTGGCGTCGATCGAGGAACTGCGTTTCGGCAACATCGTCGCGCGCGATCTCGATGCAGTGGTCGCACCGGGGCTAGGCGAGACCAACGTGATCGGAATGAACTTCCTCTCGCGCCTTGCCTCGTGGCGGGTCGAGGGACGAACGCTCATCCTGGTTCCGAACAATCCGCAGGAACCGGCGGAAATTTGATCTACCTACGAATTTCGAAAAATCCGTTCGTGCTGAGGAGGGGCCGAAGGCGCATGCCTGAGGACCCGTCTCGAAGCGCCTGCGTCATGTCCTTCGAGACGGCCTTTTCGGACTTTGTCCTCAAGACCTCCTCAGGACGAACAGCCCTATGAAAAAATCAAACGTTAGAACCTGTTATCCTTCGGGAAGCCCTGCGGCGGCAGCCTGCCAGCGGCCCCGCGCGCGACTTTCCATTCGCCAATTTCGGTCTCGGTACGGGTACGCCCGGTCTCACCACCCATCGTCCAGCTGAGGCCATCCTCGAGCTTGAACGAGGTGGCATCGGACAGCCCGCCGTCGCGATAGCGTTGCAGCGTCACGCCCTGCCCCTTCGCCATTTCGGGCATCTCTTCGAGCGCGAAGACAACAAGCTTCCGGTTCTCGCCGACAACGGCAATGTGATCGTCGCCCTCGCCGATTTCTCGCACCACCGATAGCCGCACACCCGGCTTGCAGGTCACGACCGCGCGGCCCTTGCGCGTTTCGGCGAGCAGTTCGTCGGACCTGGCCACAAAGCCCTTGCCCGCGTTCGATGCCAGCAGCAGCCTGAGCCCGGGCCGGTGCACCACCAGCCCGGTAATCCGCACATCGCCGTCGATATCGACCATCGTGCGCACCGGCTCGCCAAAGCCGCGCGCACCGGGAAGCTTGTCCGCGCCCAGCGTGTAAAAGCGCCCATTGTCGCAGGCGAGCAAGAGCTTGTCGGTCGTCTGCGCGTGGACGGTGAAGGCCGGGCCGTCGCCTTCCTTGAACTTGTATTCCTTGTCGAGCGGCTCGTGCCCCGATGCCGCGCGAATCCAGCCCTTTTGCGAGAGGATCACCGTCACCGGAGCCTTCTCGATCATCGCGTCCATCGAGAACTCGACGGTCGCTTCTGCCTCGGCAATCGTCGTACGGCGGCGACCGAGTTCGGTATCCTCAGCATAGTCCTTGCGCAGCGTATTGAGATCGCGCTTCAGCCGCGTGCGTTGCCGCGCCGGGCTGGCGAGCAGCTTTTCCAGTTCGTCCTTCTCGGCGAGCAGGTCGTCGCGCTCCTGCCGCAGTTCCATTTCCTCCAGCTTGCGCAAGCTGCGCAAGCGCATGTTGAGGATCGCTTCGGCCTGCCGGTCGGTGAGGCTGAATTCCTCCATCATCACCGCCTTGGGCTCGTCCTCGTAACGGATAATCTCGATGATCCGGTCGAGGTTGAGGAAGGCGATGATGTAGCCTTCGAGCAGTTCGAGGCGGCTGGCGATCTTGCCGAGGCGATGCTCGGTGCGCCGCACCAGTATCTCGATCTGCGACTTGATCCATTCCTGCAGCAGCAGCTTGATGCCGAGTACGCCCGGTGTCCTCTGTTCGTCGAGTACGTTGAGGTTGAGCGTGAAGCGGCTCTCAAGGTCGGTCAGCCGGTAAAGCGATTCCTTGAGCAAGTCCGGATCGACGTTGCGGCTCTTGGGCACGAGCACGATGCGGATCTGCTCGTCGCTCTCGTCGCGCACGTCTTCGAGGATCGGCAGCTTCCTGTCGGCAATCAGCTGCGCGATCTGCTCGATCAGTTTGCCCTTGGAGAGCATGTAGGGGATTTCGGAAACGACAAGCTGCCACTGGCCACTGCCCAGCTTTTCGATGCCGGTCTCTTCCCAGTCATCGTCCTCGCGCCCGGTCGAAAAGCGCCCGCGCACCCGGAACGCGCCTTTGCCGGTCTCGTAGGCCGCAGAGATCGCCTCGGGACTGTCGACCACCAGACCGCCGGTCGCGAAGTCCGGTCCCTTGAAGACCTCCATGATCTCGGCATGCTCGGCGCGCGGGTTGTCGATCAGCATCAGCGACGCGTCGATCACCTCGGCGACGTTGTGGCTGGGGATAGAGGTGGCCATACCGACCGCAATGCCGGTCGCGCCATTGGCGAGCAGGTTGGGGAACAGGCCGGGGAAGATTTCCGGCTCTTCCTCCTCGCCGTTGTAGGTCGGAATGAAATCGACCGTGCCTTCGTCGAGGCCTGCCATCAGCTGGATCGCGGTCTTGGTCAGCCGCGCTTCGGTATAGCGGTAGGCAGCGGCGTTATCGCCGTCGATATTGCCGAAGTTGCCCTGTCCCTCGACCAGCGGGTAGCGGAGCGAAAAGTCCTGCGCGAGGCGGACCATCGCGTCATAGACCGAAGCATCGCCATGGGGGTGGTACTTGCCGATCACATCACCGACGACGCGCGCGGATTTCTTGTAGGCCGAGGCCGGATCGAGCTTGAGCTGTCGCATCGCCCAGAGCAGGCGGCGATGCACCGGCTTCAACCCGTCGCGCAGGTCGGGCAGCGAACGCGCGGTGATCGTCGAAAGCGCATAGACGAGATAGCGCTCGGACAAAGCGGCATCGAACGGCGCATCGACGATGGCGTCGAACGGATCGGGTTCGGAATCGGTATCGGTGGTCTTGACCATTGCCGGGCTGCCCTAGCAACGCGATGGCCGGTGCGGAATGTCCGGGCGCAGGTTTTCCGCAGCGTCAGCCGATCTGCATGTCGCGCGATTCGGACGGGATGCTCACTTCGATGCCGTCGAGCGCCTCGGTCAGGTCGATCTGACAGGAAAGCCGGCTGGTCGGCTGCACCCCGGCGGCCAGATCGAGCATATCCTCTTCCTCTTCGCGAGCGGGGATAAGTTTGGCGAACCATTCGGCGGCGACGATGACGTGGCAGGTGGAGCAGGCCATTTGCCCTTCGCAGGTGCCTTCGAGCGGCATGCCCGCTGCCTGCCCCACCGCAAGCAGGTTGTCGCCCACGGCGGCTTCGGTCTCGACGCGATTGCCATCGGCATCGACAAAACAGACTTTGACCACGTTCTAGACTCCCTGCGCTTTTGCGGCGGCATCCAGCCTCACGCAGGCATCCTCCAGCTCCGGCGCGCTAGTATAGCGGCCAAATCCCAGTCGTATAGAGGACTTTGCCTGCGCGTCGGTGAGCCCCAGCGCGCGCAGGACATGGCTTGGGCGGCCCGATCCACCGGCACAGGCGGACCCGGCAGAGAAAGCTATGTCGCGCTGATCCGACATCAGTCGCGCAACATCGAGACCGTCGCGGCGCAGGTTGAGATTTCCGTGCCAGCGGTGTTCGGCAGAACCACTGAGCGTCCAGTCCGACAGGATATCGCGGGCATTGGACCAGAGCGTTTCAATATGCGCGGCGTCTTCGTCGGCGGTTTCGAGCGCGACCTTCGCCGCCGCGCCGAACCCCGCACAGAGTGCCGGGCTCAACGTACCAGACCGCAAGCCCTGCTCTTGTCCGCCACCGTGGATCAACGGCTCAATCTCTAAGCCATCGCGCAGCCAGAGCGCGCCGATTCCTTTCGGCCCGTAGAGCTTGTGCGCCGATACTGCGATCATGTCCGCATTGACGGGCGCTGCGAGTTTGCCCGCGCCTTGCACCGCATCGCAGAGGAACAACGCGCCTACCCGATGAGCCGCATCGGCCATCGCTTCGACCGGCTGGATCGTGCCAATCTCGTTATTGACCTGCATCACCGCGACCAGCGCCGTGCCCTCGGCTATTGCCATGTCCGCGCCGACCAGACCGTCTGCGCCGACCGGGATGACATCGACTGCCGCGCCGCTCGCCTTGGCGGTGTCGATCACGGCGGCATGTTCGATGGCCGAATGCGCGATGCGCGCTGGCCTTGTGCCGAAGATCGCGAGATTGAGCGCCTCGGTCGCCGAACCGGTGAAGATCACGCGCCCGCCCGGCGGGAACAGCGCCGCCACCTGCTCGCGCGCCACCTCGACAGCAGCAGCCGCCATCCGGCCAAGCCGGTGCGGGCTGTGCGGGTTGCCGAAGCCGGTGCTTTCCAGCCCGCCGAGCAGCGGCAGCATCGCCTCGCGCGCTTCGGGTGCGAGCGGAGTCGTCGCCTGATAGTCAAGGTAGATCACGCTAGAGACTCCCATGCCCCGATGAAGGCGGCCAGATCCTCTTTCGTGGTATTCCAGCCCAGCGAAACGCGGATCGTGCGTTCGGCAACCGGTTTGTCGACATCGAACGCCTCAAGGACGCGGCTGCCCTTGAGCGTCCCTGATGAACAGGCCGATCCTGCCGAGACAGCGAAACCCATCGCATCGAGCCGGATCAGCAGCGCATTTGCGCTCAGTTCCTTGTGCGCGACCGAGACAATATGCGGCGCGGTCGATTGCCCGCCAAGCACCCTTCCCGTTTGCGCCAGCCTCTTGCGGAATGCATCGCGTTCAGCGGCACCGGTTTGCCAGGCCTCGATCCCGCCAGCCTCGAGCGCGGCCGCGAAACCAAGCACGCCGGGGAGATTTTCGGTTCCCCCGCGATAACCGCGTTCCTGCCCGCCGGTGGGCTTGAGCAGCGCATAATCGCGTACGAGCAGGGCACCGACGCCGATCGGCCCGCCTACCTTGTGCGCCGAGACCACGGCCATGTCCGCGCTGCGCGAGAGTTCCAGCTTGCCCGCCGACTGGGCGCAATCGACCAGCAACAGTCCGTCGTCGCGCCGGACGATATCCGCAAACGAATCGATCGGCTGGATCGTTCCTGTCTCGGGATTGACATGCTGGATCGCGACCACCGCGCGTGGCCCCTTGCCCAGCATCTCGACGAGAGGCCCGGGATCGATGATCCACCCGCCGTTCATCGGCAGCACCTCGGCATCACCGGCTGCGCGGAACACCGCATCATGCTCGATCGCAGAGACTATCCTGCGGCCCGCCTCGCCGCGCTGCAGGGCGATCTCCAGCGCTTCGCTGGCGCCTGAGGTAAAGATCACCTCGCCCTCCCAGCCCAGCGCCGCCTTGACCCGCTCACGCCCCGATTCCAGCGCTTCACGCGCTTTGCGGCCCTCGGCATGCGGACTCGACGGATTGGCCCAGATCGCGAATCCCTCCGCCATTGCCTCACGCGCTTCGGGGCGAAGGGGCGTGGTCGCGGCGTGGTCGAGATATGTTCTGGTCCGGGGCATCGTCGATAATGTTGTTTTCAGGGGCGACGCGCCTATATAGCGCGCAATTCCCGTTTCACACGTTTCTTGCCGGATTGCAGCCCAGGCGCACCGGAAAAGGACCGTCAGACCCGTCAGGTAACAAAACAGATGCCCTCAGTCATTTTCCCCGGCCCCGAAGGTCGCCTCGAAGGTCGTTTCCAACCCGGACCGCGCCCACGCGCACCTGTCGCGATGATCCTGCACCCGCACCCGCAGGCGGGCGGCACGATGAACGATCGCATCACGCAGCATCTTTACAAGACCTTCGTCGATCGCGGGTTTGCGGTGCTGCGCTTCAACTTTCGCGGGGTCGGGCGCAGCCAGGGCTCTTTCGACAACGGCATCGGCGAGCTTTCGGACGCTGCTGCCGCGCTCGACTGGGTGCAGTCGATCCATGCCGAGGCTTCGACGACATGGGTCGCCGGATACAGCTTCGGCGCGCTGATCGGCATGCAGCTGCTGATGCGCCGCCCCGAAATCCGCGGCTTCATCTCGGTCGCGCCGCCCGCGAACATGTACGATTTCAGCTTCCTTGCCCCCTGCCCCGCCTCGGGCATCATGGTGCAAGGCGCGGCGGACACCGTCGTGACCCCGGCTTCTGTGCAGAAGCTGGTCGACAAGCTGCGCACCCAAAAGCACATCACGATCCACCACGACGAGATCCCGCGCGCGAACCACTTCTTCGAGAACGAGCTTGAGGAAATGATGCGCTCGGTCGATAACTATCTCGACATGCGCCTCGCGCCGGATTGCCCGATCAAGTGACGTGAGGCTTGGGTTTTCAACCCCAGTCAAACAGCCTTAACCTTGCCGCCTCGTCGCCCCGTGCTTGACACGGGGCCGGGCTTTTCATTGCCCGCAAAAGCCTAGGCCCGCATCAAGTGCGGGCCGACGAGATGAGGTTTTCAAGGCACGTCTTCCGGCGCAGCGTCCACAAGCGTGCGCCCCGCATCGTCGGGCAAAGTCCAGATGCCGATATTGATCGCCACCACCACCGCCAGCAGCAGCATTAGCCAGACTTGCCGCGTCATACCCCTGCGCCGAAACAGGAAAATCGCCCCGAATACGAGCGCGAAGGCGGTGAGCATTAGCAGCGAGAGGACGATGGCCATCGCGCTGCCCTAGCGCGCAAATTGACTTGGGCAAAGCACCAGTCCATTTGTTGCGGCATGATGAAACAAACGTTCAACCGCCGCGACAGCCTCAAGGTTCTGGGCGCAGGCGGGCTTTCGCTTGCGCTGCCCGGTTGCGCCGCGCAGCTTGTCGATGCGGCCACCGCGCCAGCACCAACCACCGTTTCCGCCAGCCTCGACGCAATGGCCTGGCGCCTGCTCGAACTCAGCCCGGAATCGGCGACTTCTGCGGGTATCGACACCGGCGAGCATGCCTACCTGCGCTCGCGTCTGAGCGATCGCTCGCAGGCCGGGCAGGAGCAAGTAGCAACACTCCTGCGCAACGACCTTGCCCGCGCCAAGGCCATCGACACCGCTGCACTCGATCCCGCAACGCGCACCTCGGTTGAGGTGGTCAAGGCGGCCTACCAGACCGCACTGGACGGCTTTGCGCTGCTCTATGGCGACATCACCGTCGGCGGCTGGCGCAACGCGCCTTATGTCGTGATCCAGAACGTCGGCGGCTATCTCGATTACCCGCGCTTTATGGATTCGAGCCACCCGGTTCGCGAAAAGGCCGATGCCGAGGCCTATCTCGCACGGCTAGAAGCGATCCCGGCGCAGCTTGCAGGCGAACTCGAGCGGATCAAATCCGCCCGCGCGCTGGGCCTCGTGCCGCCCGATTTCCTGCTGACCAAGGCCGTTGCGCAGCTCAAATCTTCGTTGCTCGATGCGATGGAGGGCGGCGCGCTCGTCTCCTCGCTCACGAGCCGCACCGGCGACATTCCCGGCGACTGGGAAGCGCGCGCCAAAGCCATCGTCAGCCAGCAGATCGCGCCTGCCCTTGAAGCGCAGCTAGCCGAACTATTCGCGCAGCAAAAGGTCGCGACTGGCGCGCCCGGCATGGATGCCCGCCCGCATGGCGAGGACTTCTACGCCTGGTCGCTTCGCGCTGCGACGACCACCAGCCTCGACCCCGCCGAAGTCAACAGGCGCGGGCTGGAAGAGCTAGACGCCCTTCACGCGCGCATGGAGCCGATCCTGCAATCTCTCGGCTATACCAAAGGCAGCGTCGGTGAGCGAATGTCCGCGCTGGGCGACGATCCGCGCTTCAAGTTTGCCGAAGGCGATCCGGGCCGCGCGCAGATCATGGCGTTCATTCAGGAGCGGATCGACTGGATCAAGGCGCAGATGCCGCGCGCTTTCCTGCGCACCGCGCCCGGCAATGTCGAGGTCAAGCGCCTGCCGCTTTCCGAGGAACCCGGCGCACCCACGGCCTATGGGGGCGCGGGTTCGATCGACGGGACTATCCCGGGGCGCATGTGGATCAACCTTCGCACCACCGAACTGCACCGCAAATACGACCTGCCGACTCTGGTCCATCACGAAACGATCCCCGGCCACGTCTGGGAAGGCGAATATGCCAACCAGATGCCGCTGATCCGCTCGCTGCTCTCGTTCTCCGCCTATACCGAAGGCTGGGCGCTCTATGGCGAGCAGCTGGCCGACGAGCTTGGCGCCTACGACGACGATCCGGTCGGGCGGCTGGGCTACCTGCAAAGCCTCTCGTTCCGCGCCTGCCGCATGGTCGTCGATACCGGCCTCCACGCGCGCGGCTGGTCGCGCGAGCAGGCGATCCGCTTCTTCATGGAGCGCAACGGCAACAAGCGCGAAGAGGTCGAGAACGAGGTCGACCGTTATTGCTCATGGCCGGGGCAGGCCTGCGGCTACAAGATGGGCCACAGCGAAATCGTGCGTCAGCGCGCCCGCGCCAAGGCGGCGCTGGCCGACGGATTCGACATGCGCGCCTTCAATCAGGCGGTGATCGAGGGCGGCAACGTCCCGCTTGATGTGCTGGGCGGCAACGTCGACCGGTTCATCGCCGCTGCCTGATCAGCGGCCCGCAAGCCCGCCGATGATCGTGCCGAGCAGGCCGCCAAGGTCCGGCCCGGACGCTTGCGCCGGTGCGCCCTGCTTGCCCTGCTGCGCGAGATAGCCCGCGACTGCCATCGCGAGGAGCGGCAGCATCTTCTTGAGCAGGTCGGAACTCATCCCGCTCGCGCCTGCGGCTTCGGCGGCGACCGAGCGGCTGACGTCCTTGTTGCCGAATATCTGGCCGAGGATGTCGTTGCCCCGGTCAACCGGCGTCGGCTGGTTTCCCAGCACAAGATCGAGCAATCCGCCGCCGCCCGAACCGGCAATCGCGCCGACCAGATCGCCAAGCCCGCCACCCGACGATGCCGCCGGAGCCGCACTTGAGCGGCCCATCCCCGCAAGGATCGCAGGCAGCAGCACCGCTGCACCGGTTTTCGCGACCTGCGGATCGATCCCCAGTTCGCCCGCAATAGAATCGATAGCGCCCGTCTGCTGCAGGATGGTTCCAAGGTTCATAATCAGCGTCCCTCTCGTAAATTGCCGTAACGGCGGTCACGCAAGGCTTGTAGCCTAGGCGAAGCCGCTTGTATGTAAACTCTCATAAGGCTAGCCAATTGACCGGCCTCAACCGCAGCTTACGAACAGGAGCAATGCAATGGGTATCTTTTCGACCATCAAGAACAAGATTTTCGGCAAAGACGAGGAAGAGCAGGAAGCGCCCGCCGTTGCCCCCGCCGATCCCGCACCTGCTGCCGCTGCACAGCCCGCTGCCATGGCCGAGGTCGATGTCGAGGCGCAGCTTTCTGCGCGCCCGAATGCCGATTCGCTTAACTGGCGTACGTCAATCGTCGACCTGATGAAGCTGCTCGGCATCGATTCGAGCTACGAGAACCGCAAGGAGCTGGCGCAGGAACTGGGCCGCACCGACTATTCGGGCTCGGCCGAGGACAACATCTGGCTGCACAAGGCAACGATGCAGGAACTCGCCAAGAACGGCGGACGCGTCCCGGCTGACATGCTGGGCTGATTTTCCGAACCCCAACGCGAAACGCCGCCCTGGTCCTGCGACCAGGGCGGCGTTTTCGTTTGCGGCTCAGGCAGCTCAGCTCTTGCCGAACAGGCCCTTTGCCATGCCGGCGATGTCGTTGAGCGGATTGCCGTCGCCATCGCGGTCGAGGATGCTGGCAAAGCTGGCGAGCGAACCTTCGCCGCCGACCGCATCGCGGATCTGGTTCAGCACCCCGGTATCGAGACCGGTCTTTTCCGCCGCCAGTTCAACCGTATCGCCCGGTTCCTGATGCGCCTGACCGAGCGCGGCGATCGCCTTTTCGGCCATGGCCGGATCGATACCGATCTTTTCGGCGAGGTTTGCCACGTCATCCGGCGCACCGGAGATATTCTTGAGGATTCCGTCGAGCAGACCCATGCGCATGTACTCCCTAGCTTGACAAGCTGGAGATCATGCACATTGCGCCTGTGAGGACAAGTGAACTCTTGTGAAGTTTAGTTGCGTGAGTCGCTCAGGCAGCGACCGGAGCCGCGTTGCGCACGCCTTCGTCGACATGCTCCTCGAACTGCGCAAAGTTCTCGATGAACAGGCGCACGAGGTTCTGCGCGGTCGCGTCATAGGCTGCCGCGTCCTTCCAGGCCGAACGCTGGTCAAGCAGCGAATCCTCGACACCGGGGACCGAGACAGGAACCTCGAAGCCGAAGTTCGCGTCCTCGCGGAACTCGACATCGTTGAGGCTACCGTCAAGCGCAGCGTTAAGGAGCGCGCGCGTCGCCTTGATCGGCATACGAGAAATGCCATCCTCGGTCGCCTTGCCGCCGAACCAGCCGGTGTTGACCAGCCAGCACTTGACGTTGCCCTTGGCGATCCGTTCCTTGAGCAAATTGCCGTAAATCGAAGGGTGACGCGGCATGAACGGTGCGCCGAAACAGGTCGAGAAGGTCGCCTGCGGCTCGGTAACGCCGATTTCGGTGCCCGCAACCTTTGCGGTGTAGCCCGAAAGGAAGTGATACATCGCCTGATCGGGCGTGAGACGCGCGATCGGGGGCAGCACGCCGAAGGCATCAGCGGTGAGCATGATGATGTTTGCCGGCACCGGCCCCATGTTCTCTTCCGAGGCATTGGGGATGAAGTCGATCGGATAGGCCCCGCGCGAATTTTCCGCGAGCGAGGCATCGTCGAAGTCGAGTTCGCGCGTGACCGGATCGATCACGACGTTCTCGAGCACGGTGCCGAAACGTTTGGTCGTGGCGTAGATTTCCGGCTCTGCCTCTTCGGACAGGCGGATCATCTTGGCGTAGCAGCCGCCCTCGAAGTTGAAGACGGCGGTATCCGACCAGCCATGCTCGTCATCGCCGATCAGCGTGCGGCTCGCATCGGCGGAAAGCGTCGTCTTGCCCGTACCCGACAGGCCGAAGAAGACGGCGGTCTTGCCGTCCGGGCCGATATTGGCCGAGCAGTGCATCGGCATCACGCCGCGCGTCGGCAGGATGTAGTTGAGAATACCGAAGACCGACTTCTTCATTTCGCCTGCGTAAGCGGTGCCGCCGATGAGGATCAGCTTCTCGGTAAAGTTGACCGCAATCACCGTTTCGGTGCGACAACCATGGCGCGCGGGATCGGCGCGGAAGCTGGGCAGGTCGATGATCGTGAATTCGGGTTCGAACCCTTCAAGCTCTTCCGCCTTCGGGCGCACCAGCAGGGTGCGGATGAACATGTTGTGCCAGGCCATCTCGTTGATGACACGCACATTTACGCGGTGTTCGGGCTGCGAACCGCCGAACAGGTCGGCGACATAAAGCGTTTCCTTTTCGGAGACGGCCTTGAGAAAATCTTCCTTGAGCGTCGCGAAGTTTTCCGGGGTCATCGGCTTGTTCAGGTCAGACCACCAGATCACGTCTTTCGTCTCGTCATCGCTGACGACGTATTTGTCGGCGGCGGAGCGGCCGGTGTGCTTGCCGGTTTCGGTAACGAACGGGCCATCCTTGGCCAGCACGCCTTCACCGTTGCGAATGGCATGTTCAACCAGCGGCGCGGTGCCGAGATTGGCATGGATCGTTGCGTTCGTCGCAATACCCTGACGGTCCAGCGGGAAGCTGAGCGAATTTCCGGTCAATGTACTCTCCATTGCAAATCGGCGCGGCGTACCGCCGCTGGTATTTCTAATCGCCCGGTAAGGGAATCGCTGGCCGCATAGGGCAAGCGCTCATTTCCGTCAAACCGCGGTTCAGGTGGATAATCGGGAAAAACCGCCGAACCGCATCCGAACTTCAGATGCGTTGTCTTCGCTGGCCTGAATAGCTAGGAAGTCTGGCAACAAGAGGCGGCGTGGCAACCGTCGCAGGAAAGGCATCGCAACCCCAGTGGCAACACAGCCCCGCAATGATGACATGACACCGGTCGGCAACACCAACCGGCAGCAATGCATCGCGCTGGTCGACGATGACCGCAATATCCTCACGACTGTCTCCATTGGCCTGCAGTCCGAAGGCTTTGCCACGAGAGTCTATACGGATGGTGAAACCGCGCTGAAGGCTTTGCAGGAAAATCCGCCCGATCTTGCCATATTCGACATCAAGATGCCGCGTATGGACGGGCTGGAACTGCTCCAGCGCCTGCGCGAAACCTCGCAGCTTCCTGTGATCTTCCTCACATCCAAGGACGAGGAGCCCGACGAGGCGCTGGGCCTTGCAATGGGCGCGGACGATTATATCACCAAGCCTTTCAGCCAGCGCCTGCTCATCGCCCGCATCCGCGCGATCCTGCGGCGCAGCGAATTCGTGCGCACCGGCGTCGAGGCGGAAAGCGACGAGCCGCTACCCGAAGAAATCCAGCGCGGCCGCCTGCGCATGGACCCGGCGCGGCACGAGGTGACCTGGAGCGGCAAGCCGGTCTCGCTCACCGTAACCGAGTTCCTGATCCTCGAAGCGCTTGCGACGCGCCCCGGCGTGGTCAAGAGCCGCAACCAGCTGATGGACGCGGCCTATAGCGAAGACGTCTTCGTCGATGACCGTACCATCGACAGCCACATCAAGCGGCTGCGCCGCAAGTTCCGCGCGGTCGATCCCTATTTCTCGGCAATCGATACGCTTTACGGTGCGGGCTATTCGTTCACCGATGAGTGAGACCCCATCGCGGCGCCGCCTCGCGGACAATCTGCCGATCGAGTGGTCCTGGCGAGTCTCGCTGACGGCGCGCATCCTTGCGGTCAACATCATTGCGCTGGCGCTACTGGCGGGCAGCCTGTTCTACATCGATTCCTACCGCAAGGAACTGGTCGCCGAGCGCTTCATCCTCGCCAAGGCAGAGGCCGAGATCGCCGCCGAAGCATTGCAGGACGCACGCCCTGCCCGCATCCCGGAGCGCATGGCGCGCATCGGCACCGAACAGGGCATCCGGCTGCGCCTCTATGACAAGGAAGGCAAACTTCTCGCCGACAGTTTCGAACTGACCGAGCCTTCGTTCGAGTTCATCGACCCGGACAGCGAACCCTGGCACCAGCATGCCGCGCGCGCCATCGACCGGGGGATGGATTTCCTGCTCGGCACCCCGCCGATCCCCGATTATACCGACCCCGACGAGCCGGGCGCAGGCGAATGGCCCGAAATCGCCGAGGCTGTCGCATCCGAAGCCACGGTCATCATGCAGCGCCTCGCGCCCGACCGCACGCCGGTTATCACCTCGGCCACCCCCGTCGACGATGACGGCAACGTCCTGCTGGTGACGCAGAATGCGCGTGACATCACCCAGAACGTGCGCGATGCGCGCCAGACAATGGCGATCGTCGTCGGCACTGCGCTGATTATCTCGATCCTGCTTTCACTGTTCCTTGCCCGCACCATCGTCCAGCCCCTGCGCGATCTCGTGCGCGCGGCGGTGCGCGTTCGGCTCGGGCGCGACCGCCAGGTTGTTGTCCCGCGCCTGCCCGAACGCGGCGACGAGATCGGCCTGCTCGCCCGCGCCATCTCCGACATGACCGCCGCGCTGCGCCTGCGCATCGACGCGGTCGAAGCCTTCGCCGCCGATGTCTCGCACGAACTCAAAAACCCGCTCACCTCGCTGCGATCTGCGCTGGAATCGCTGGAGCGCGTGGAAGACCCGGATTTGCGCGCGCAACTGATGCGCATTGCGATGCACGATGTCCGCCGCGTCGACTGGCTCGTTACCGAGATCGCCGACGCGAGCCGCATCGACGCCGAGATCACGCGCACCGAGTTCGAACCGGTCGATATCGCCGGTCTGGTAAGGGCGCTTGTTGGCGAGCGCGAGCAGCGCAACGCCAACGCGAGTTCGCCCATCGAGGTGCGCAGCGCTGGCGAAAGCAAGCTGCGCGTTTCTGGCGACGCACACAAGCTGGAGCGCGTGTTGCACAACCTGCTCGACAATGCCGTCTCCTTCTCGCCCGAAGGTGCGCCGGTAGAGATCGACATTTTCGACGACGCGGACGAGATCGTCATTGCCGTCAACGATCACGGCCCCGGCATCCCGGAAGCCTCGCGCGAAAAGGTCTTCAACCGCTTCCATACACTGCGCCCTGAAAGCGAGGCGGAATCGCGGCATTCAGGCCTCGGCCTCGCCATCGCCCGCACGATTGTCGAGGCGCATGGCGGCACGCTCACCGCCACCGCGCGCAGCGACGGCGAAAGCGGCGCGCGGCTTGTCATCGCGCTCCCGGCCGGGGGGTGAAGCGGTGGGCCTGAGGCAATCCGGTTGTATCGCTATCGATGGCCGCGCTGTCCTGATCGAAGGCAAGCCAGGCACGGGCAAATCCAGTCTTACATTGGCATTGATCGATCGCGGCGCAGGGTTCGTCGGTGATGACGGGGTGCTGCTGGAGCGACGCGGCGAGCGTCTTGTCGCCTCCCCTGCCCCGGCGACAAAAGGCCTGATCGAACTGCGCAATCTTGGCCTCGTCGAGGTCCCTTCCGTTGCCGGGCAGCCTGTCTGCCTTGCGATTACCTTGAGCGAGGATGCCCCGCGCTTCATCGAAGAGGCAGCGACGATCGAGATCGAAGGCTGCGCCATTCCGCACCTCCTCCTCACGCCGCACGATCCGGTCCTGCCGATCAAGGCCGAGCTGGCCCTCGCCAGATACGGGCTTGCGCGCCCATGAGTTCCACGAAGGGACAGCCGCTTGGCACCCCTTCCCTTTGCCTGCGCAAAGGCGCATTCCCCTGCCAATGAGCGACGAATCGCCCCCTGCACCTGATCCGCAACGCCTGCTGCTCGTGACCGGCCTGCTCGGCGCGGGCAAGACGACCGCGCTTCGGGTGCTCGAAGACCTCGGCTGGGAAATCATCGACAATTTTCCGATCCGCCTGCTCGACCGCCTGATCGAGCCGGGTGGCGCGCTCGCGGACGCGGTGCGCGCACCGCTCGCCATCGGCTTCGACACCCGCACCCGCGGCTTCAATCCGCAGGCGATCATCGACCAGGTCAAGGCATTGACCGCGCGCGGCGATATCGAACTCACCACGCTGTTCCTCGACTGCGGCGACGACGAGCTGGTGCGCCGTTACAACGAAACACGCCGCCGCCACCCGCTGGCAAAGGACCTGCCCGCCGCCACCGGCATCCGGGCCGAGCGCGAGCTGCTCGAACCGCTGCGCCGCTGGGCCGACATGCTGATCGACACCAGTCCGTTTTCCGCCAACGACCTGCAAAAACTGGTGCGCGAGCGCTTTGCCCAGTCGGACGGTCATGCGCTCACCGTTACCGTCTCCAGCTTCGGCTTTTCGCGCGGGATGCCGCCGGTTGCCGATCTCGTCTTCGACATGCGCTTCCTCGACAATCCGCACTGGCAGGAAGATCTGCGCGAGAAGACCGGGCTCGACGAAGACGTCGGCGCCTATATCCGCAAAGATCCGGCCTTCGATGAGGCCTTCGCGCGCATCCGCGACCTCGTCCTGATGCTGCTCCCGCGCTATCACGCGCAGGGCAAGGCCTACGTCCACATCGCCTTCGGCTGCACCGGCGGCAGGCACCGTTCGGTCTTCACCGCCGAACAGGTCGGATTGGCCTTGCGCGCCTCCGGGTTTTCCCCCACATTGCTCCATCGCAACCTGGGTTCGAGGGCCGCAGACCTGCTTGAAGGAGGACTGCAATCTTGAGACGAGAAAAACACTGCCAGGTCGCGTCGCAGGAACTTCGGAGCGCCTCTCCCCAATGATCGGAATGATTCTGGTTACCCACGGCAATCTCGCCGATGAGTTCGTTCACGCGATGGAACATGTCGTCGGGCCGCAGACAGCGGTTGAGACCGTTTGCATCGGTCCCAACGACGACATGGAATTACGCCGCGCCCAGATTGCGCAGGCCATCGAGAACGTCGACGAAGGCGAAGGCACCGTGGTGCTCACCGACCTGTTTGGCGGCACGCCATCGAACCTGGCGATTTCGCTGATGAAGGCGGGCTCGGTCGAGGTGATTGCCGGAATCAACCTGCCGATGCTGATCCGGCTGGCCAAGGCGCGGCGCTGCATGTCGGTGACCGAAGCTGCGACCGCCGCGCGCGATGCCGGGCGCAATTATATCACCATCGCCTCCGAATACCTTGGGCAGGACGCCTGAGATGCCGAGTGAAACGGTCGAGATCGTCAACAAGCGCGGTCTGCATGCCCGTGCGAGCGCGAAGTTCGTCGGGCTGGTCAGCGAGAAATTCGAGCATCTTGACGTTCGCGTTGCCAAGGACGGCGTCGATGCCGAGGGTGGATCGATCCTCGGGCTGATGATGCTGGGCGCGGCGAAGGGCGACACGGTGACGGTTTCGGTCGAGGGCGACGGCGCGGATGCCGCGCTCGACGAACTTGCAGGGCTCGTCAGGAACGGTTTCGGCGAGGAGTGAGTGGCTGAGCGCCGCACGATAACCGGCTTTTCCAATCCGCTGGTCAAGTTCCTGCGCTCGCTGCGCGACAAGAAGCATCGCAAGCGCGAGGGCAGGTTCCTAGCCGAGGGCCTGCGCCTGCTGACCGATGCGCGCGAATGCGGGCGGCTTCCCGAAACATTGGTGATGGCGACGGGCCGCGATCCGCATCCCTTGCTCGATGCGCTGGAAGCCGATGTTGCGGCGGCGGGCGGCGACGTGGTCGAAATGGACGAGGCATTGCTCGCCAAGGTGACGGGCAAGAGCAATCCGCAGGCTGTGGCAGGCGTTTTTGCCGAGTTCGACACGTCGCTGGCGGGCGTTGACCGCGCCGCAGCGCCGATCTGGCTGGTGGCGCAGGCGATGCGCGATCCTGGCAACCTCGGCACAATGCTGCGCACCGGCGACGCGGTGGGCGCTGGCGGTCTGATCCTGCTCGACGACTGCGCCGATCCGTTTTCGGCCGAGGCGGTGCGCGCTTCGATGGGCGCGATTTTCACGCAAAAGGTTGCCCGGGCAAGCTGGGACGAATTCATCGGCTGGCTGCGCAGCGGTGACGGGCAACTGGTGGCGGCATCCTTGCGCGAAGCAGTGCCCTACCGCGAAGCCGCCTATGCCGCGCCATGCTTCGTGCTGGTCGGCAACGAATCACAAGGCCTGCCCGCCGAATACGAAGACGCCTGCGACCTGCGCGTGACGATGCCGATGCGCGGCCGCGCCGATTCGCTCAATGCAGCGGTGGCAGGGGCAGTGCTCGCTTACGAAGTGCTGGCAAAACTGGAAGCGTAGTTACTCCGCCGCTTCGCGTCCGTCTTCGATCAAGGCGCCCTCTTCGCCGCTATCCTCGCTGAAATTCACAAGCTGGCGCGGCTGCGTGTTGAGCGGCAGCGCTTCGGTCAGGTCCTGCGCGGAAGTGTCGATGCTCAGCGCCTCGAACCGCTCGCCGGTACGCCGCAGATTGGTATCGAATGAGCCCACCAGCCTGTCGAAATGCTGGTTGGTCGAAAGCAGGCTCTTGCGCAGCGCGCCGAGGTGTCCGGCAACGACGCCAAGCCGGTCGTAGAGTTCCTTGCCGAGCTTCGCGATCTCGTTGGCGTCTGCCTGCATTCCCGCCTGACGCCAGATCGTGCTCACGGTCAGGGCAATCGACATGAAATTGAGCGGGGAAGACAGCACGATCTGCCGTTTCAGCGCATAGTCGAGCAGTCCCGAATCCTGCGTCAACGCAGCATAGAGTACGTGCTCACCCGGTACGAACATGACGACGAAATCGGCAGAGCCCTCGACATGGTCCTGATACCGTTTGCCGGAAAGATCGTCGATCTGCGTGCGTAGCTCGCGGGCATGAGCCCGCAACAGTTCGTGGCGTTCTTCCTCGGTCTCCGCTTCGTTGGCGCGCGCATAGGTGTTGAAAACGTTCTTCACATCGACCACCAGCCGCCGCCCGCCGGGAATGTTGATGACGGCATCGGGCCGCAGGATATTGCCCGCCTCGTCCTTCACGCTCGACTGGAAGTCGAAATCGGACTTGTCGTAAAGCCCGCAGGATTCGAGCAGGTTGGCCAGCTGCAATTCACCCCAGTCACCGCGCGCCTTGGTTGCCCCGCGAAGCGTCGTGGTGATCCGGTTTGCGCCTTCGACCACACGCTCCTGCCCGGCGCGCACTTCGCCGATCACGCCCTGAAGCTGGTGATAGGCTTCGGAGCGGTTCTTCTCGATCTCCTCGACACGCTTGCGATAGCGTTCGAGCGTTTCTCCGACAGGGCCGACCTTTTTCTCCAGTTCGGCAAGCGATTCCTTGTTGAGGCTGGCCAGATGCGACTGCGCGCCTTCGAGAAATTTCGTGCGCGCGCCTTCGAGCATCTTCTCGCCGATTTCGTTGAACTTCGCCTGCAGCTTTTCTTCGGCCTCGGCGAGGCGTTTCAACTCGCCCTCGAACTGCCTCTCGCGGTCGGCAATCCGCTGTTCCAGTGCGCGCTCTCGCTCTTCCGCTGAACTGCGAAGCGTCGCCAGTTCGCGGCCCAGCGCATCGCGTTCCTGCCGCACGCCGCCCAACTCCTGCCGCAGGCCATCGGCGGCCTTGGCGCGCTCTTCGGCTCCGGCGAGTTCGGTAATCGCGCGGCGGAATTTCTCGCCAAGCTCGCGCGTTTCGCCTTCGTTATCCCGCAAGCGATCACGCAGGTCGCCAACGGGTCGCGAGCCGAAGAACCAGCCTGCGACGAGGCCGATGACAATGCCGACAATCGCGGCAATCAGGGCGGAAAGACTCGAATCCATCGCCCGAGACTAAACGGAACGGATCGGGAACGCCAGTCCTTTGTTAGACTTTTCCCCAAGCGCCGCAATCACGCCGCGCGGCGCAGCTTTTCCAGCTTCTTGAGCGCCATGCCGCGCTTCAGGCGCGAGAGGTGGTCGATGAAGACGATGCCTTCGAGGTGGTCCATCTCGTGCTGCAGGCAGGTCGCCATCAGGCCGTCCATTTCCTCTTCGTGGACGACGCCCTCGACATCCTGCCAGCGCGCACGGATTTTCGCGGGGCGGTCGATCTCGGCATAGATCTCGGGGACCGAGAGGCAGCCTTCGTTGTAGGTCGCCATGTCCTCGGACGGGTCGAGAATTTCGGGGTTGATGAAGACACGCGGCTCGTTCTTGACCGGCTGGTGATAGTGCTCCTCGCCGCCGTGCGCGTGGCACAATTCCGGCTCGGCATCCTCGTCCTCGGGCTGCAGGTCGATCACCAGCACGCGGTGCGGCACGCCGATCTGGATCGCGGCAAGGCCGATGCCATTGGCATCGTACATCGTCTCGAACATGTCGGCGACGAGCGTCTTGAGATCGTCGTTGAACTCTTCGACGGGCGTGGAGACCTGCTTGAGGCGCGGGTCGGGGACTTCGAGGATTTGCTGAATGGCCATGCGGGGCAGATAGTGCGGGTTTGGGCGTGGTTCAAGCGTTCTGCGCCTGGGATTCACACGAAGGCACGAAGATCACAAAGGAGGTGCAAGTCGTCAAAATCCCTAGCGCGATCTCCTCACCGAAGAAAATCAGAGCGGCTGCGCCGCAGGACGCGACTTCGTGTCCTTTGTGCCTTTGTGTGAACCAATTCACCCCACCGGCCTTCTCGCCCTCAATGCCTGCGCCAATGTGCCTTCGTCGAGGTAATCGAGCTCGCCGCCCACCGGCAGGCCATGGGCAAGCTGGGTGATGCGGACCGGGAAGCCTTCGAGCCGTTCGGCGATGTAGTGCGAGGTCGTCTGCCCTTCGAGGGTGGCATTCATTGCCAGCACGACCTCGTCGATCCCGCCTGCCTCGACGCGTGCCAGCAGTCGGTCGATGGTGAGGTCTTCGGGGCGCACACCGTCCAATGCGGACAGCCTGCCGCCCAAGACATGATAACGCCCGGTGAAGAGCCGCGCGCGGTCCAATGCCCAGAGGTCGGCGACATCCTCTACCACGCAGAGCGAGCGCTGGTCGCGGCGCGGATCGGCGCAGATGCCGCAGGGGTCGCTGGTATCGACATTGCCGCAGGTCGCGCATTCGACCAGCCCGTCGCGCACCGCCTCGAAGGCATCGAGCAGCGCAGGCAGCGCGGTCTCGCGCCGCTTGATCAGCCAGAGCACCGCCCGCCGCGCCGAACGCGGGCCAAGCCCGGGAAGCCGGGCCAGCGCAGATGCGAGCGTTTCGATCTCTTGCGATGCCATGGGTCGGGAGATAGGGGCTGAGACCGTTTCACAAAAGGCTGGCCGCCCGATTATGCGCATCATCTTCATGGGAACCCCCGATTTCGCCGTCCCGGCACTGGTCGCGCTGGCCGAGGCGGGGCACGAGATCGTCGCGGCTTACTCGCAGCCGCCACGGCCGGGCGGGCGGCGCGGAAAGCAACTGACGCCCTCGCCGGTGCAGGTTGAGGCGGAGCGGCGCGGCATTGCGGTGCGCCATCCGGCATCGCTCAAAGGTGCCGAGGAGCAGCAAAGCTTTGCGGCGCTGGAGGCGGATATCGCGATTGTCGCGGCCTATGGCCTGATCCTGCCGCAGGCGATCCTCGACGGCACGCGGCTGGGTTGCATCAATATCCACGCCTCGCTGCTGCCACGCTGGCGCGGGGCGGCGCCGATCCAGCGGGCGATCCTTTCGGGGGCCGAGGAGACAGGCGTTACGATCATGCAGATGGAGGCCGGGCTTGATACGGGGCCGATGCTGCTGGCTGAGACCACTCCGGTAGCGGGCAAGACGGCGGGCGATCTGACCGATGAACTGGCGGCGATGGGTGGTCGGCTGGTGGTGCAGGTTCTGGAAGACCTCTCGGCCTATCCGCCCGAGCCGCAGCCCGAGGAAGGCGTCACCTACGCCAAAAAGATCGACAAGGCCGAAGCGCGGCTCGATTTTGCGGCTGACGCGGCACAGGTCGAACGGCAGGTCCGCGCCTTCGCCCCTGCCCCCGGCGCATGGTTCGAATGGGATGGCGAGCGGTACAAGGTCTGGGAGGTGGAAGCGCTCGAGGGCTCCGGCAAGCCCGGCGAAGTGCTCGACGACACGCTCACAATCGCCTGCGGTTCGGGCGCGATCCGCCCCTTGCGCATCCAGCGTGCGGGCAAGCCGGCGATGGCAACGGCAGACCTGCTGCGCGGCAAGCCGATTGCTCCCGGAACGATCCTTTCCTAGCCCGCTCGGGTCGAGCGAAGTCGAGACACCTGGCGCAACCGTGTCTCGACTTCGCTCGACACGAACGGCAAAGGGAGCGCGATGACCCGCTTTGCCCTCACGCTCGAATTCGATGGCGCCCCCTTCATGGGGTTGCAGCGGCAGGCGCATGGGCCGTCGGTGCAGCAGGCGGTCGAGGAAGCGGTGCGGGCAGTGACGGGCGAGTCAGTCACCATGCATTCGGCAGGGCGGACCGACTCGGGAGTGCATGCGCTGGCGATGCGCAGCCATGTCGATATCGAGAAAGAGATCGAGCCGTTCCGCCTGTCCGAAGCGCTCAATGCGATGCTGCGGCCCGATCCCATCGCGGTGAAAGCCTGCGAGATTGTCCCCGACGACTGGCACGCGCGGTTTTCCTGCATCGGGCGCAGCTATCTTTATCGCATCGTCAATCGCCGCGCGCCGCTCACCGTGATGCGCGGGCGGGCCTGGCATATCGCGCAGGAGCTGGACGTTGCGGCGATGCACGAGGCGGCGCAGGCGCTCGTGGGCAATCACGATTTCACCACGTTTCGCTCGGCGCATTGTCAGGCGGCATCACCGGTCAAGACATTGGACGCGCTCAATGTGCGGCTGTCGGACGATGACCTTGGCCAGCCGACGGTGATCGTCGAAGCCGATGCGCGCAGCTTCCTGCATCATCAGGTACGCTCGATGGTCGGCTGCCTCGCGCTGGTCGGGATGGGCCGCTGGCGGGTGGCGCAGGTCGGCGAAGCGCTCGCTGCGAAGGACCGGCAGGCGCTTGGCCTTAACGCGCCGCCGGACGGACTATACTTCGCTGCGGCGCGCTATCCGGATTGACTCCCAACCCGTTCGTATCGGGACGAACGGAATGGCTTTGGATATTACCGCTCCTGCGCTCGCTTTACCTGCTCGCGGATACGTTCTTCCTGCCGCCGCGCGGCCTCCTGCGCGCGTTCGGACATGGATGCGCCTTCCTGCTCGATACGCCGCTGCATTTCGTCCGCGTCAAGCGTGACGCCGTCGGGGCCGATGCGCAGGTCGATCGGCACGCCGCCGATATCGCCGGTAAACACCGCCTCGCCATCGCGCACCCTCAGGTTTTGTCCGTCGCCGAGCGGGATGTCCTGCAGGTCGGGCACATCCAGCGGTTCGACCGGGCCGCGCGGATCGGGGCGGCGCGTCGGGCGCGGCGCTGGAGCGGCTGTCTCGCCCAGCGCCTGCTTCATGAAATCGCGCCAGATACGCGCGGGCACTGTGCCGCCGGAGACCTTGCCGAGCGGCGAGTTGTCATCGTTCCCGACCCACACGCCGACCACCAGATCGCCCGCATAGCCCACGAAGAGTGCGTCGCGGTTGTCCTGCGTCGTCCCGGTCTTGCCGTAGTTCGCCGCCTGCAGCGTCGCCGCGCGCCCGGTGCCCCGATTGATCGCGCTGCGCAGCATGTTCTCGATATCGAGATGGGTGGAGCTGGAATAGCTGGTCTTGCCGTCGGTCAGCCAGTCGAACCAGCCCGGCTCCTCGGCCTTGAAGGCGCGCGGCCTGATCGGGAATTCGTTCGCGGCCACCCCGGCATAGGCGGCGGTCAGTTCGAGCAGGGTCATGGTCGACGTGCCCAGCGCGAGGCTCGGATCCTTGCGTGCCAGCGGCGAGGTCACGCCGAGCCGCCGCGCCTGACGGATCACCGCCTCGTCGCCAACCTCGCCGAACAGGCGCACCGCTGCGACGTTGCTCGACCGCGCGAAGGCGTCCTCCAGCATGATCGATTCCGAATAGCGCCCTGCGGCATTGCGCGGGCGATAGGAGCCTTGCGTGATCTCGGTATTGGCGATCTCGTCGTCGCGGTCCCAGCCTTCCTCCAGCGCGGCGAGATAGACGAACAGCTTGAAGGTCGATCCGGGCTGGCGGCGCGCCTGTGTCGCGCGGTTGAAGGGCGATTTGGCATAGTCACGCCCGCCGATCATCGCCACGACTTCGCCATTCTTGCGCATCGCCACCAGTGCGACCTGCGCATTGCCCAGCGGCGCGCGAGCGATGGCGCGGCGCGCGGCGGCCTGCAGCTTCGAATCGAGCGTGGTGGTCAGCGCCGCCCTGGCATAGCCGCCCTCGCCCTGCTCGCGCGCTTGCGGCAGCGCCCAGTCGGCGAAATAGGTGCCCGTTGGCAGCTCGTTCTTCGTACGCACATCAAGCTTTGGCGAAGGCATCGCTTTGGCTTCAGCCTCGCTAAGGTAACCGGCATCGACCATCGCGCCGACCACGATGCGCATGCGGTTTTCCGCGCGTTTGTAGTGCTTCGAAGGTGCGTAGCGCGAAGGGGCCTGCACCAGCCCCGCCAGCATTGCCGCCTGCTCGGGCCTCAGCTTCTCCGGCTGGCGGTAGAAATAGTGCAGCGAAGCCGCGCGCAGGCCATAGGTGTTGTCGCCGAAATAGGCGTTGGAGAGGTAGCGTTCGAGAATCTCATCCTTGCTCAGCCATGCCTCCAGCCAGAACGCGATCAGTGCCTCACGCGCCTTGCGGGTCAGCGTCTGTTCGGGCGAGAGGAAGGTGAACTTGGCCAGCTGCTGCGTGATCGTGCTGCCCCCGCCGCGCCCGGTGACGAGCGCGCGCCCGATGCCCCGAATGCTGATGCCCCAGTGATCATAAAACCCCCGGTCCTCGATCGCGAGGAAGGCTTCGACGACATGGTCGGGCAGCTTGGCGACCTCGACCGGCCGATCGACAATTGCCCCGTTGCGCGCGATCGGCGTGCCATCTGCGGCCAGCAGGGTAATCTGCGGCGCAGCAATCGGCTCCAATGATTTCGAAAGCGGCGCGGTGAAGAACAGCCAAAGCACCGCGAGGAAGAACAACATCAGCAACGCGGCAATCCCGCGCGAAAACCACCACCAGCGCGTGCGGCGCGGCTCGGGCATGTCGGGTGGAGGCGGCGGAATATCCGGCCCGCCGACCTGCGCCGCCCCCGCCTCGGGCAGGAAATACTGCGAAGCGCCCGCAGGCTCGGGCTCGGTCACGAACTTGCGCCGCATCCGGCGCCAGCGCGGCTCATCAGGGCGGATCGGCGCATCCATCGCGGCTGATCCTAAACGATCCGGCGATTAATCGAAGCTGAAACGCAAACGCGGTCAGGCCTTGCCGACCACACTCTCCGGCAGGTCCGTTCCGAACACGCGCTGGTAGTATTCGGCCACCAGCATCCGCTCGGTCTCGTCGCACTTGTTGAGGAACGAGAGACGGAAGGCGAAGCCGGGATCCTTGAAGATCGCGGTGTTCTGCGCCCAGGTGATAACCGTGCGCGGGCTCATCACGGTCGAGATATCGCCATTGATGAAGCCCTGCCGTGACAGATCGGCGACCTTCACCATGTCCGAAATCATCTTCGCATCGACCTCGGGCACCTTGGCGGTGACGATCGCGTTCTCGGTTTCCTCGGGCAGGTAATTCAGCCCGACGACGATGTTCCAGCGGTCCATCTGCCCCTGGTTGATCGCCTGCGTGCCGTGATAAAGGCCCGAGGTATCGCCAAGGCCAACCGTGTTGGCGGTCGCGAAGAGGCGGAAGTTCGGATCGGGGCGGATCACGCGGTTCTGGTCAAGCAGGGTCAGCTTGCCCGCCTGCTCCAGAATGCGCTGGATCACGAACATCACGTCGGGGCGGCCCGCGTCATATTCGTCGAAGACCAGCGCCACCGGGTGCTGCAACGCCCAGGGCAGCAGCCCTTCGCGGAACTCGGTGACCTGCAAACCGTCGCGCAGCACGATGGCGTCGCGCCCGATCAGGTCGATACGGCTGATATGCGCGTCGAGGTTGATGCGGATGCACGGCCAGTTGAGCCGCGCCGCGACCTGCTCGATGTGGGTCGACTTACCCGTGCCGTGATAGCCCTGCACCATCACGCGGCGGTTGAAGGCAAAGCCTGCGAGGATCGCCAGCGTGGTGTCCGGGTCGAAGACATAGGCGTCGTCGAGGTCGGGCACGCGCTCGTCGGCCTTTGAAAAGGCAGGCACCTTCATGTCGATGTCGATGCCAAACGTCTCGCGGACGTCGACTTCGGTGTCGGGCGCGGCCATCAGCGTGGCGTCGCGGTCGGCGGTATTGATCGTGGTCTGGTCGGTCATTGCGCGAAATCGCCTATAGAACCCTGCGCCGCGCTGCAACATCGTTGTCGCCTGACCTGTGGTACATGGTCTTCGTCGATCCGGCGTATCACCAGACTATCCAAAGCGCTAAGACCGCAACAGAAAAGGAGATTGCGAGATGTACGTCCAGGGCTTCGTCATTCCCGTCCCCGATGGACGCAAGGAGGACTATCGCAAGATGGCCGCCGAGGCCACAGATATCTTTGCCGACTATGGCTGCGTCGAGATCGTCGAGACTTGGGAAGACAACGTGCAGGACGGCAAGCATACCGACTTCCGGACAGCAGTTAAGGCGGAACCTGGCGAGAAGATCGTGTTTTCGTGGATGGTCTGGCCCGACAAGGCCACCTGCGAGGCCGCGCACGGCAAGATGATGAACGACGAGCGCATGGCGATGCCACCCGAAGACATGCCGTTCTGCGGCAAGCGCATGATCTTTGGCGGTTTCGAGCCGATATTCACTTACGGCCGCTGAGGCGAAGGAGAGAGACGATGGGCACGCATGGCGATTTTGTCTGGTACGAACTGATGACGACCGATCCCGAGGCCGCGCAGGCATTCTACTCCGGGCTGCTTGGCTGGAGCTTCGAGGATTCGAGCTTCAACGAGACCGATTACCGCACCTTTTCGGGCAGCAAGGGGCAGGTCGGCGGATTTCTCGGACTGAGCGAAGAGATGATATCCGGAGGCAGTCGTCCGGCATGGCTCGGCTACATCGATGTCGATGACCTCGACGCTGCTATCGACAAGATCAAGCGCCATGGCGGATCGGTCGCGTTCGGGCCGGGCGAGGTGCCCGGAGTCGGTCCGTTCGCGATGGTCATGGGGCCGCAGGGCGCGCCGTTCTATCTGATCGACGACCAGTCGGGCGAACCGAGTGTTGCCTACTCCAAGCATGAACCGACGGTTGGCCATTGCGCATGGAACGAACTGATGACCGCCGATCCCTCTGAGGCCAAGACCGCCTATGAAGACCTCTTCGGATGGGTCGTTGGCGATACGATGGAAATGGGGCCGATGGGCACCTATGACATGATGAAGCGCCGGGATGCGGACTTCATGCTCGGGGCCATCATGAAGAAGCCCGACGAGATGCCTGTCTCTATCTGGAGCTACTATTTCCGCGTGCCCGACATCGACGAGGCAGTCGCCTATATCGGAGCCAACGGCGCGCAGATCATCAACGGGCCGATGGAAATTCCCGGCGGCGATTTCGCGCTCTCGGGCATCGATCCGCAAGGCGCGATGTTCAGCCTTGTCGGGGCGCGAAAGGGATAACGATGGCAGCCTTCACCTTTTTCACCAACCCGATGTCGCGCGGCCAGATTGCGCGCTGGGCGCTGCACGAGGCTGGCGCGGATTACGAACAGGTGCTGGTGCCCTGGGACGAGCGCCCTGCCGCGTTCCTCAAGGCCAATCCGATGGGCAAGGTGCCGACGATCGTCCACCACATGGCCTCGGGCGACAAGGTGGTGACCGAAGCGGCGGCGATCTGCGCCTATCTTGCCGAGACTCATCCCGATGCGGGCCTGTTGCCGACTGAGGACGCGCGCGCCGATTACCTGCGCTGGCTGTTCTTTGCCGCCGGACCGGTCGAATCGGCAGTGGTATCGCGCAGTCTCGGCTTCGAGCCGGAGCCGGAGCAGCAGGGCATGGCCGGCTGGGGCAGTTTCGACCGCACGATCGGCGTGCTCGAGACGCACTTTGCCAATGGCGATTACGTCTGTGGCGACCGCTTCACGATGGCCGATGTCTATGTCGGCAGCCAACTGGACTGGGGCCTCAATTTCGGCACGATCCCGCCGCGCGAGGCTTTCGTTGCCTATGCCGAGCGTTTCCAGGCACGCGACGCCTACAAGGCGGCCAAGGCGATCGACAATGCGCTGATCGAGGCGGCGAAGAAGGCATGAGCGTCGAACTCAATCACACGATTGTCTGGTCGAGCGACAAGGAAGATGCCGCGCGGTTCTTCAGCGAGATGTACGGCCTTGCAGAGCCGATCGCCTTCGGGCGGTTCCTTGTCGTACAAACGGCAAACGGCGTATCGATGGATTTCGCCGACAAGGACGGACCAATCGCGCCGCAGCATTATGCGTTTCTGGTCGGCGAGGGCGATTTCGACGCCATTTTTGCGCGTATCCGCGAGCGGGGCATCAGCCATTGGGCCGATCCGGCACGGCAAAAGCCCGGCGAAATCAACCGCAACGACGGCGGTCGCGGGGTCTATTTCGAAGGGCCGGACGGGCATTTCTACGAGGCACTCACGGTGCCCTATGGCGGAGGAGATGCAGCATGACCCTGAAGGGCATGCAGGGAGGCTGCGATTGCGGCGCGGTGCGGTTTCGGCTCGAAGCCGAGCCTGTGGTGGTAAACTGCTGCCATTGCCGGGATTGCCAGCGCCAGACCGGCACAGGGTTTGCAGTCAACGTCATCGTCGAGCGCGACAATCTGGCGGTCCTGTCGGGTGAGCCTGTCGGGCACGACCACAGCACCGGAAGCGGCGCGGGGCAGACCAATTATCGCTGTCCCGACTGTGGCACCTCGGTCTGGAGCACCTATCATGCGGCTGGCGATGGGCTGCGCTTCGTGCGCGGCGGCGCGCTTGACGAACCGGGCGCGGCCTCACCCGATGTGCATATCTTCACGGCGCACAAGCTGCCGTGGGTGGCCCTGCCCGAAGGCGTCCCAAGCTACGAAGGCTTTTACCCGGGGCGCGATATTCCCGCGATCATGGGCGCGGAGAACGCCGCGCGCTTTGGCAAGGCAACCGGGCGGGGTTAGGCGAACGCCATCGCCTTCTTGAGAACCTCATAAGCATCGACGACCGAGCGCAGCCGCGCCTCGTGCCGACGGTCGCCGCCGTTGCGGTCAGGGTGGAACTTGCGGACCAGTACCGCGTAGCGCGCGCGCAGTTCCTTGCGCCCGGCATCTATCGACAGGCCCAGCGTATCGAGCGCACGGCGTTCCTCGAAGGTCACCGGCTTGCCGTCGGAGCGTTGCTGCGGGCGGTTCGCTTCCTCGGCCTGCCGCTTGAAGCGCCGGGCGCGTTCGCCGATCGCATCGAGCGGGTCGTCGAAGTCGGTCCAGCGCGGCACGCCGTCGATCCCGGCCATCGTGCTGAACGCGCGGGTTTCGCGCTCCCAGCCGCTGGTTGGCGACTGTGCGCGGAAGATTTCTTCCGAATCCATGCCTTCGAAAAAATCGTAGCCCGAATTGAACTCGCGGACGTGTTCGAGGCAGAACCAGCGGTAGTCTCCCGGCCCGTCGAAACCCGCCGGACGGCCGCCCGGAGCGCGGAACTCTCCCGCTTCGGGGCAACCCGGCCACTGGCACACGCGGCCCTGCGCTTCGTATCGACCCTGAAACCTGTCTCGCATCACGCGCCTTCACATGGCAAGCGAAGCGCCTAAATGAAAGCCCCAAGGAGCACCCATGACCGGACCGATTGCACAGGAAATACGCGCGCTGCTCGAAGCGGAGCTTTCGCCCACGCGCCTCGACGTCATCAACGACAGCGCCAGCCACAGCGGCCACGCAGGCGATGATGGCAGCGGCGAATCGCACTTCACAGTCGAGATCGAATCGGCCGCATTTTCAGGCGTTTCGCGGCTCCAGCGCCAGCGCATGGTGCTCGCCGCGCTGGGCGACATTCCCGGCGAGCGGGTCCATGCGCTCGCAATCAAGGCGCGGGCGCCGGGCGAGTGAGCGAAGCGCCGCAGCGGCGGTTGCGCCCGGCAGCGCGGATTATCGTGCTCGGGCCAGGAGACAAGGTGCTCCTCTTCCGCTATGTTACATCTACGTACCCGCCGTTCTGGATCCTTCCGGGCGGCGAGGCAGAGGCCGGAGAGGATTATCCCGAAGCTGCGGCGCGTGAACTCGCCGAAGAAACCGGGATTGTCACGAGCCTGTCACATACCGGGACAATTCTGGAAGCGGACTACGAATATCGGGGGGAACCGGTACGTTCGGTCGAGCACTTTTTCTGGTGCCGGGTGCAGAACTTAGGTGTAAACACCAAAGGGCATACTGCGCTCGAACGTGAAGTGATGCAGGAATACCGCTGGTTCGAGCCGGCTGAATTCATGGGATGGGGAGAAACAATCTATCCGCTCGACCTGACCGGGATAGTCAGGGCGGTGCGGCAACGCGAAGGGGCGCACAGGAGTGAGAAGTGAGAGTATAGTCAAGACGGTAACGCCGACGACGCATGACCTTGGCCAGTTCAAGGTGCGCCGTGCGGTGCCCTCACCCAATTGCCGGATGGTCGGGCCGTTCGTCTTTGTCGACCAGTTCGGGCCGGCGAAGCTCGATATCGGCAAGGGTATGGACGTGCGCCCTCACCCGCATATCAACCTTTCGACCGTCACCTGGCTGTTCGAGGGTGCAATCGATCACCGCGACAGCCTCGGCAGCTTCTCGACGATCCGCCCCGGTCAGGTAAACCTGATGACGGCTGGCTCTGGCATCGTTCATTCCGAGCGCAGCCCCGAGGCCGAGCGCGAGACCGGACCCAAGCTTTACGGCATGCAGACCTGGCTAGCCCTGCCCGACGGCAAGGAAGAGATCGACCCCGCCTTCGAATGCCGACAAGACCTGCCGCTGATCGAGGATGGCGGTAATTCCGCGCGGATCATCATGGGCACGCTTTGGGGCCGCACCGCCTCGACCACGCAGCATGCCGAAACGATCTATGCCGAAATCGTGCTCGACGCGGGCGGTTCGATCCCGATCGACGCCAATGCCGACGAACGCGCGGTCATGCTGGTCGGCGGCACTGCGGAAATCGACGGTGACGAGCTTGGACTTTACGAGCTCACCGTGCTTGCGCCGGGCAAGACGATGAAGCTGACCTCGTGGAACGGCGGACGGGTGATGCTGCTGGGCGGCGAAGCCTTTCCGCAGGGCCGCCATGTCTGGTGGAATTTCGTCAGTTCCTCGCGCGAGCGGATCGAGCAAGCCAAGGAAGACTGGCGCGAAAACCGCTTTCCGCTCGTCCCCGGCGACGAGAACGAGCGCATTCCGCTGCCCGACGGACCGCCGAAGACGATTTCAAGCCCCTGAGCACGGACCCCGCGCCAATCTGTTGCCCTTTGCTGCGTTGCACCGTAATGCGCGTGCCATGTCACAGGCGCAATCCAATCCGCTGACCTTTGCCGTGCCCAAGGGCCGCATCCTCGACGAGGCGCTGCCGATGATGGCGCGTGCCGGGATCGTTCCCGATGCCGAGTTTCACGACAAGAAATCGCGCGCGCTTTCGTTCGGTTGTGAAGGCTCGGACATGCGGATCATCCGCGTGCGCGCCTTCGATGTGGCGACCTTCGTGGCGCATGGCGCGGCTCAGGTCGGCATTGTCGGCTCCGACGTGGTCGAGGAATTCGATTACGACGATCTTTACGCGCCTGTCGACCTCGACATCGGCCACTGCCGCCTCTCGGTCGCCGAGCCGGTCGAAGCGGGCGACATGAGCGCCGCCAGCCACACGCGTGTGGCCAGCAAGTACCCGAACCTCACCCGCCGCCATTTCGAGCGGTTGGGCGTGCAAGCCGAGGTGGTAAAGCTCAACGGCGCGATGGAACTTGCCCCGACGCTGGGCCTCTCCTCGCGGATCGTCGATCTGGTTTCGACCGGGCGCACCCTGAAGGAAAACGGACTCGTCGAAACCTCGGTGATCGTGCAGATTTCCGCTCGTCTGATCGTCAACCGCGCCGCGCTCAAGACCGATCCGCGCGTCGGCGAGATCGTCGAGGCGTTCCGCCAGGCCGTCGCGAAGACGCCCGAGCCAGCCTGATGTTGCGCCTCAACTCGAGCGATCCCGGCTTTGCCGATGCCTTCGCAAGGCTCGTGAAGGACCGGCGCGAAGGCGGCGATAATGTCGCGCACGATGTCTCGCGCATGATCGCAGAAGTGCGCCAGCGCGGCGACGATGCCCTGCGCGACTATACCCAGCGTTTCGATGGCTATGCGCTCGACAGCGACGATGACTGGCGCGTGCCGGAAGCGGAAATCCATCAGGCCTTCCAGGATCTCAACCCCGACCTGCGCGCGGCGCTCGAACTCGCCTCCGCGCGCATCCGGGCCTATCACGAAGCGCAACTGCCCGAGGATCGCGATTATACCGATGCCGAGGGCGTGCGGCTGGGCGCGAAGTGGTTTTCTGTCGATGCCGCCGGGCTTTATGTGCCGGGTGGCCGCGCGGTCTATCCATCATCGCTGCTGATGAACGCGATCCCCGCGCGCGTCGCCGGGGTCGAGCGGCTCGCGATCATGCATCCGACACCCAGGGGCGAGTTGAACCCGCTGATCCTCGCAGCCGCGCACATTGCCGGAATCGACGAGATCTGGCGTGTCGGCGGTGCGCAGGCGATTGCCGCGCTCGCTTATGGGACCGCGCGCATTGGCAAGGTCGATGTGATCACCGGCCCCGGCAACGCCTGGGTCGCCGAGGCCAAGCGCCAGCTTTACGGCGTCGTCGGCATCGACATGGTCGCGGGGCCGAGCGAAATCCTCGTCATTTCGGATGGCAAGTCCGATCCCGAATGGCTCGCGACCGACCTGCTCAGCCAGGCCGAACATGACCCGCTGGCGCAGTCGATCCTGATTACCGACGATCCGGTGCTTGCCGATTCCGTTGCCGACCGCGTTGGCGTCGAAATCGCGATGCTGCCCACCGCGCGCGTCGCCAATGAAAGCTGGCAGGCGCACGGCGTGATTATCGAGGTCGCCTCGCTCGATGAGGCCCCTGCCCTCGCCAATGCGCTGGCTGCCGAGCACGTCGAGATTGCCACCGACGATCCCGAAACGCTCTTTGCGCAAATCCGCCATGCCGGTTCGGTCTTCCTCGGCCGCTATACCCCCGAAGCCGTTGGCGATTACGTCGCCGGGCCGAACCATGTGCTGCCCACCGGGCGGCGCGCACGCTTTGCCTCGGGGCTTTCGGTGCTTGATTTCTTGAAGCGCACCAGCTTTATCGAGGTCGGCGAACAAGCGTTGGGCGCGATCGGCCCCGCCGCCATCGCGCTGGCCGAAGCCGAAGGGTTGCCCGCCCACGCCCGCTCTATCGAAGTGAGACTTGGAATATGAACGCGCGCTCGCAAGCCCGCTCCGCCGCGCGCCTCGCAGCCGTGCAGGCGCTTTACCAGCACCAGATGGAAGGCACCGCGCAGGCAAAGCTGCTCGACGAGTTCCACCAGCACCGGCTGGGCGGCGAAGTCGATCCCGACATCGACGGCGCAGTCTATGCCGATGCCGAGGTCGATTTCTTCGATGACCTCGTAATCGGCACCCTCGCAAGGCGCGACGAGATCGACGAGATCGTCATCGGCAAGCTGGCCGAAGGCTGGACGCTGGCGCGGCTCGACAAGACGATGCTGCAGATCCTGCGCGTCGGCACTTACGAGTTGCTCGCGCGCAAGGACGTGCCGACTGGCGCGGCGATCACCGAGTATGTCGACGTCGCCCACGCCTTCTTCGACCCGCGTGAGGCAAAGTTCGTCAATGGCGTGCTCGATGCGGTGGGCAAGGCGGTCCGAACCTAAATGCGCTCATTCCCGTTCGTGTCGAGCGCAGTCGAGACACGCTGGCGGGAAACAACCTCTCTCGACTTCGCTCGAGACGAACGGCATTCTTGCACCAGATGACCACCGAACTCGCCTTCATCGACGCGCTGCGCTCGCTCGCCACCCATCCGGGTGCGCGGAACTTCGCGGATGACTGCGCGGTTCTCGAATTCGGGGGCGAGACGCTGGTGCTCACCCACGACACGATGACCGAGGGCGTGCATTTCCTGCCCGAGCAGGACCCCGCCGATGTCGCCTGGAAACTGGTGACGGTGAACCTGTCCGACCTCGCCGCGAAGGGTGCGGAGCCGGTGGGCGTATTGCTCGGCTACATGTTCGGGCGCGATGACATGCGGTTCCTTGAGGGCCTGCGTGAGGCGCTGGAGCATTATGGTGCCCCCCTGCTCGGCGGCGATACGGTATCCGGAAAGGCAGGGCAGACGCTGGGCCTGACCGCCATCGGTCGCGCAACGCATGTCCCAGTGCCCTCGCGCGCCGGTGCGCAGGCAGGCGACACACTTTACGTCACCGGCGCAGTAGGCGGCGCAATGCTGGGGCTGGAACGGCTTAAGGCCAAAGAAGGCGACAGCCTTGCCTATCGCCGCCCCGAGGCTATGCTCAAGCAAGGGCAAGCTTTGGCCCCACATGTCACCGCGATGATGGACGTTTCCGACGGACTGCTGCTCGATGCCTCGCGCATGGCGGCTGCCAGCAATGTCTCGGTTGCAATGGATTCGCTCGACGTCCCCATCGCCGTGCCAGAGGACCGCCGCGCCGAAGCCCTGCGCTGGGGCGACGATTACGAACTGCTGTTCACTGCCCCCGCCAGTGCCCCCCTGCCTGTCCCCGCAACCCCCATCGGCACAGTCATCCCGCCCTCCTCTGCACCAGTGCTTTTGGATGGCTATGCGTTGCGCGATCTCGCCCCCTTAGGCTTCCAACACTGAGCCACAAACAACGCGACTCGGCAAAAAACAGGTAAACGGGCTTGCCACCCGTCCTGCGAGGCATTAGCGCCCGCCCGGTGCAAAAACCGGCATCAGCCGGGATGCAATCGCAGGAAACAAGCAGGAGGGGCGTTCCGTGGACAATCTAGTCACGATCGCAATCGTATTAGGCCTTTTGGCCGTGCTTTACGGGTTTATCACCAGTCGTCAGGTGCTCGGCGCATCTGCCGGTAACGAAAAAATGCAGGAAATCGCGGGAGCCATTCAGGAAGGCGCACAAGCCTATCTGAAGCGGCAGTACACCACGATCGCCATTGTCGGCGTTGTCGTGGCGGTCATCGTCGCGGTTTTCCTCAAGGCCGTACCCGCAATCGGCTTCGTTATCGGCGCGGTCCTCTCGGGCGTTGCCGGCTTCATCGGTATGAACATTTCGGTGCGCGCGAACGTGCGTACCGCCGCCGCAGCCCAGAAGGGTTTGCAGGAAGGCCTGACGCTGGCGTTCCGGGCCGGTGCCATCACCGGCATGCTCGTCGCCGGCCTCGCGCTGCTCGCGATTGCGGTGTTCTACTGGTATCTGACCGGTCCCGGCGGCTACAGCATCAGCAGCGATGACCGCACGGTTGTCGACGGCCTCGTCGGCCTCGCCTTCGGCGCTTCGCTGATCTCGATCTTCGCGCGTCTTGGCGGCGGTATCTTCACCAAGGCCGCTGACGTTGGCGCCGACCTCGTCGGCAAGGTCGAAGCGGGCATCCCCGAGGACGATCCGCGCAACCCCGCCGTGATCGCCGACAACGTGGGCGACAACGTCGGCGACTGCGCCGGCATGGCCGCCGACCTTTTCGAGACCTACGTCGTGACCGTTGGCGCAACGATGGTTCTCACCGCGCTGCTGCTCAAGACTTCGGCTGCTCTCGAAGGCCTGATGGCCCTGCCGCTGCTGATCGGCGGCGTCTGCATCCTGACCTCGATCATCGGCACCTACTTCGTGCGCCTTGGCGGCGGCACGAACGTGATGGGCGCGATGTACAAGGGCTTCCTCGTCTCCGCCGTGCTGGCAATCCCGGGCATCTGGTTCGCGACCAACATGGCGCTGGGCGACATGAACGACGTCGTCGCGACGGTGAAGGACAAGGACATCACCGGCATGGCACTGTTCTGGTGTTCGCTGCTGGGCCTCGTCATCACCGGCCTGATCATCTGGATCACCGAGTACTACACCGGCACCAACTATCGCCCGGTGAAGTCGATCGCCAAGGCATCGGAAACGGGCCACGGCACCAACGTGATCCAGGGTCTCGCGATCTCGCTGGAATCGACGGCGCTGCCGACGATCGTCATCGTTGCGGGCATCATCATCGCCTACCAGCTCGCGGGCCTTCTCGGCATCGCCTATGGCGCGACCGCGATGCTGGCGCTGGCCGGTATGGTCGTTGCGCTCGACGCGTACGGTCCGGTGACGGACAACGCGGGCGGCATCGCCGAAATGGCCGGCCTCGACGATTCGGTGCGTGAAAAGACCGACCTGCTCGACGCGGTCGGCAACACCACCAAGGCGGTCACCAAGGGCTATGCCATCGGTTCCGCCGGTCTGGCTGCGCTGGTTCTCTTCGCGGCCTACACCACCGACCTTCGCGAGTTCTTCCCGAGCCTGACGGTCGATTTCAGCCTCGAGAACCCGTACGTCATCGTCGGCCTGCTGCTGGGCGCTCTGCTGCCCTACCTGTTCGGCGCGATGGGCATGACCGCCGTTGGCCGCGCTGCGGGCGACGTTGTTGTCGACGTGCGTGAGCAGTTCAAGAACGATCCGGGCATCATGGCGGGCACCAGCAAGCCGAACTATGCCAAGACCGTGGACCTCGTCACCAAGGCGGCGATCAAGGAAATGATCATTCCGTCGCTGCTGCCTGTGCTGGCCCCGATCGTGGTCTACTATGTCATCACGGCAATTGATGGTCAGGCTAGCGGCTTTGCCGCGCTCGGCGCCCTGCTGCTCGGCGTGATTGTCGGCGGCCTGTTCGTCGCGCTGTCGATGACGGCAGGCGGCGGTGCATGGGACAACGCCAAGAAGTACATCGAAGACGGCAACCACGGCGGCAAGGGCTCCGACGCCCACCACGCAGCCGTCACGGGCGACACCGTCGGCGATCCCTACAAGGATACCGCCGGTCCGGCCGTCAACCCGATGATCAAGATCACCAATATCGTGGCCCTGCTGCTGCTCGCAGCGCTGGCAGGACACTGATCTTGTAGATCGCAAGATCGCCAATTCAGGACGGCCCCGCCCGGAGCGATCCCGGCGGGGCTTTTCTTTTACAAATTAACCTTTTGCACGGCGCTCGTCCCACGCACAGACAGCGCCGAGAGATTAGCAGTTCCTTGATTTTCCGGTGCTATGCCCCCTCGCGTGGCCATTTCGGCCATGAACACAGGGTTTCGACGCATTGGCCAGCAAGGGCTTCACTCCCCCCGCAGACAAGCTGCAACCGCCGGTTGCCCCTGCCGCCGTGCCCGCCGTGCGCGCGGCGATGCGCGCAGTGGCATGGCGCGAGTTTGCGCAGGACACAGCCGCGTGGGACGTGCTGGCCGCCAACGCCGCCGAACCCAATCCCTTTTTCGAAGCCTGGTACGCCCAGCCCTCGCTTGAGGCGTTCGATGCCGAGGGCGATGTCAAGATCCTCTCCTTCGAGCAGGAAGGCCGCCTGCTCGGCCTGATGCCGATTGCGCGCCAGAGCCGCTACTACGGGATGCCGATCCCCAATATCGGCAACTGGCTGCACGCCAACGCCTTCCTCGGCACGCCGCTCGTCGCCAGGGGCAGCGAAGTCGCCTTCTGGCAGGCCTTGCTGCGCTGGATGGATGCCAACGCCGGGGCCGCCCTGTTCCTCCACCTGCGCGCGATCCCGCTCGACGGGCCGCTCTACGCCGCGCTGCGCGGTGTCCTCGAATGCGAAAGCCGCGCCTGGCAATGCGTCCACCGCGAGGAACGCGCCCTGCTCGCCTCGGCACAAGACCCGCAAGCCTATTGGGAAGCCTCGCTTTCGGGCAAGAAGCGCAAAGAACTGCGCCGCCAGCTTCGCCGCCTTTCCGAAGAAGGCGAAGTCCTGTTCGAGCGGCAGGAGGATGACGCGGGTCTCGATCAATGGCTCGACGAGTTCCTCGCGCTCGAAAAGGCCGGGTGGAAAGGCACGGAAGGCTCCGCCCTCGCCTGCGCCGCCGATACCGAGCGCCTGTTCCGCGAAAGCCTTGCCGGAGCGGCGGCACGCGGCAAACTCGAACGCCTGACCATGCGCTTCGATGGCAAGCCCATCGCGATGCTCGCGACATTCCTCTGCCAACCCGGTGCCTTCTCCTACAAGACCGCATTCGACGAAGATTTCTCGCGCTTCTCGCCCGGCGTCCTCTTGCAGGAAGAAAACCTGCGCATGCTTGAGCGCAAGGATATCGCCTGGACCGACAGCTGTGCCTCGGCGGACCATCCGATGATCGACCACATCTGGCGCGAGCGCCGCGCCGTGGGGCGGTTTTCCATCGCAATTGGCGGTACGGCACGGCGCTTCGCCTTCCGCCAGCTTTCCCGTGTCGAACAAGGCCACGACCCCGAAGGAGGAGCATGATGACCTGTTTTTCCGAAGAGATGCGCGCGAAATTCGCCGCGAACTATCCCGAGACGCCGCACACGCTCACGCATAACCTGCGCGAGCATCCGCTGCTGACCTTCGACGCGCTGGCAGATTTTGCCGTGCGCCTGCCCGAAGCATCGATCGAGTACAATTTCGGCGACCAGCCGCTTGGTCTTGACGGCAAGCCCGAGCCGACCGGCATTCCCATCGGCGAGACGATCCGCAATATCGAAAAATCGGGCAGCTGGGCGGCGATCAAGAATATCGAACAGGACCCGGCCTATAACGCGCTGTTGCAGGGCCTGCTGGCCGAAATCCAGCCCGAGATCGAGGCGCGCACCGGCAAGATGCTGAAGACGCAGGGCTTTATCTTCGTAACCTCGCCCGGCGGCGTAACGCCTTATCATTTCGATCCCGAGCACAACATCCTGCTGCAGATTCGCGGCGGCAAGACGATGACACAGTTTCCCGCAGGCGACGCCCGCTTTGCGCCCGACGAGATCCACGAGACCTATCACTCGGGCGGCGCGCGCGAATTGCGCTGGAACGAGGATTTCCTCACCGACGGCATGGAGTTCACCATCGGCGAAGGCGAAGCACTGTTCGTGCCGGTGATGGCTCCGCATTTCGTGAAGAATGCCGACGCGCCGTCGATTTCGCTCTCGATCACCTGGCGCTCGGAATGGAGCTTTGCCGAAGCCGACGCGCGCGGGTTCAATCGGGTTTTGCGAAAGGCGGGGCTTAACCCGGCAAGCCCCGGCCGCTGGCCCGAAACCAACCGCGCCAAGTCGATCGGCTACCGCGCGCTCAGGAAACTGGGTGCGGTGGGATAAACGTCAATGATGAGAGTTGTAGTCGGGCGCGCGAACGCCCCAGCCCGGCTTATCCGCCCCAGCTGCTCCGCGTCGAACCACCCTTCGCAAGCGTAAAGCCCGAGCGCGAACGCTCACCGAAGCCGCCGCGCGAAGCCAGTGCGGAGGCCGCTTTCACCTTCGGAACAGACTTCGGCTTCTCGAATGCGCGGCTTGAGGCGACATATTTGCCCGGCGCGCCGCCATAACCGAGACGCATGCCATTGGCCGCGCGGAAGCCGGATTCGCCGGGACGCCCATAGAGCGGGCGGTAAGACGGCGTGCTGCCGCTGCTCCAGGCGATGAAAACGAACCCGCGCGAGAACGGCGCGTAGTGCTCGCGGCCTTCCTCGTCGGTCTGCTCGACGCAACCGCCCATGCCCCATTCCTGCTCGCAGTCCTCGACGGCGGCGAAACGCGGCGCTTCTTCCTTGCTGGCTTCCTGCGCCTGCTCATAGGCATCGCGGCATTCGGCCTCGTCCTTGCCGGACTTTTTCACGCAATCGAAGATATTCTCGTAAACCTCGACCGGCTTGCCACCTTCGGCAACCGAGGGCTGCGGGGGTTCGGCAGGTGCGTTGCTGCAGCCCGATAGCGCGGCCCCGCCTGCAAGCGCGGCCATCGTCGTCAGCCCCACATTGCGCGACCTGCGGCGACGCGGCGCGCGCGTCTCTGCAATAAGGTCGGTCATTCGAATTCCCCCGTTTCCCTATGTAAAACCGGGGATAACGCAAGAAGGTTAGCGCAAGGTTGCCAGCGCCGATCCTATATTCGCGGGCGAATTGCCGCTCTTGCGCAGGAATATTCGATGCAAAGACACGAAATCGCCGTTCGCCCCGACTGGCAACAGATTGCCGAGGAGAACGGTTTTATCTTTCACCACGTCAATGGCGAGCTTTACTGGGACGAGAGCGTCTATTGGCAATTCGGCTTGCGCGAGGTCGAGGACCGGATCGAGGACCCTTCGACCGAGCTTTACGCGATGTGCCTCGCGCTGGTCGACGAGGCCTGCGCGACGCAGGAGGTGATGGATCAGCTCGCGATTCCCGAAGCTATGCGCGATGTCGTGGCGAATTCATGGCATTCGGGTGCGCCGTCGCTCTATGGCCGGTTCGATTTCGCCTATGATGGCTCCGGACCGGCCAAGCTCCTGGAATTCAACGCCGATACACCGACCTCGATCTACGAAACGGCGTTTTTCCAGTGGGGCTGGCTGGAGGATCAGGTCGCGGCAGGCACCCTCCCCGCAGAGGCAGACCAGTTCAACCGCCTGCACGAGGCATTGATCGAGCGCTTCGCGAAGATGCTGACACCGGGCAGCCTGCTGCATTTCTCGGCCTGGGAGGACCATATCGAGGACCGTGCAACGGTGCTCTACCTTGAGGACCTTGCGGGGCAGGCGGGGATGGAGACGCGTTTCGTCGGGGTCGAGAAGATCGGTCTCGACCGCGACGGGCACTTCGTGGACGAGGACGGCTATCTCATCGGCGCGCTGTTCAAGCTTTATCCGTGGGAAGAGATGATGCGCGAATCCTTTGGCGCGCATGTCGGCGGCTCTGACACGCTGTTTATCGAGCCAGCATGGAAGGCAATCCTTTCGAACAAGGCGATGCTGCCGCTGCTCTGGCAGCGCCACCGGGGGCATCCGAACCTCCTGCCCGCCGCGTTCGAAGGCACATTCGCGGGCGACGAAATCGCGGCGGGGGCGCATGTGCGCAAACCGTTCTTCTCCCGCGAAGGCGCGGATATCCGCCTCTACGACGGCCAGTCCGAACATCGCGGGCCGGAGGAAGGCTATGGCGAGGAAGGCGCGATCGTCCAGGGTTTCGCACCGCTGGCGCAGTCGCAGGGCCAGCATGCCGTTATCGGATCTTGGATCGTCGGCGACGATGCCGTTGCGATGTCGATCCGCGAGGACGCCAGCCCGATCACCCGCGATCTCGCGCGCTATGTGCCGCATGCGATCGTGGGAGATTAGAGGAAACCCGTCCG
>JAWKXP010000019.1:0-73854 GCA_041396945.1 Sphingomonadaceae bacterium
TGGCGTCGATCTACCGCGCGAAAGGCAGGCCAGACTTCAATCCGCTGATCGTCCATGTCCCATACGTCGTGCAGGCAAGCCGCATTGCCGGGTTCGATGCACGCGCGGAGCGGCTGGCGGCACAGTTCTGGCCCGGCCCGCTGACGATGGTCTTGCCGCTACGCAGCGATGCCGGACTGGCCGCAGCCGTGACGGCAGGGCTGCCCACCGTCGCCCTTCGCTGCCCCGCGCATCCGGTAATGCGGGCTTTGCTCGAAAGCTGCGCATTCCCGCTCGCCGCGCCCTCGGCCAATCGGTCGGGTGGGGTCAGCCCCACGACTGCCGCGCATGTCAGCGCCTCGCTGGGCGAGCGGATCGATGCGATTATCGACGGCGGTGCGTGCAGGGCGGGGATCGAATCGACCATCGTCGCCTTGCGGCAGGACGGCGGCTGGCAGGTCCTGCGGCCCGGTCCGATCACAGCCGAACAATTGCGTGACGTCCTCGGCGAAGCGGAGGCGGGCGCGGATGGGCGCGCTGACGTCGAAGCACCCGGACAGCTCGCCAGTCATTATGCGCCGGGAAAGCCGGTGCGGCTCAACGCGGACAAGGCGCTTGCGGATGAATTCCTGATCGGCTTTGGGCCGGTCGTTGGCAATGTAAACCTCTCGCCGGATGGCGATCTCGCCGAGGCGGCGGCGCGGCTATACGAGGCGCTGCATCAGGCGGCAGCAGCGGATCAGCCGCGCATTGCCGTGGCACCGATTCCGGAACAGGGAATTGGGCAGGCCATCAACGACCGCCTGCGCCGTGCGGCTGCGCCTCAGTAATAGCCGCGGTTGAGGCTATCCATTTCGGCGCGCAGTTCGCGTGCGTCCTCGCAGGACGAGCGCTTGCCGTCCTCGCATTTTTCCGAAGCCTTTCGGTACTTGCGATCGAGCTTGCCCAGTTCCTCGTCGCGCTCGCGCAGTTGCCGACCGCGCTTCTCGTCGGCTTCGGACTGGCTGGTGGTGGCGAGGTCCACCGCCTTGCCCGCCACGCGCACGGGGGCGGTGACGACATCGAAAGCGGTCTTGGCAACGCATCCCGAAAGAGCCGGGACGAGGGCGATGGCAAGGGCCGTGCTGCGCAAACTGGTCATGCGCACAATCTAGCCGGTTATGGTTGAGCGCGCGTTAACGATGCGCTCCGGCTGGCGCGCAGGTGCCCCGCCCAAACGAAAAGGCCGCCCCGGCAAGGGACGGCCTTTCGGTTGCGAAACGTGCCTGCGATCAGGCGGTTTCGGCGTTCTCGTAATATTTCGGCGCATGCTCGTTGAGGATCTCGAGGATCTTGGCAAGCGCGGTCGGCTCGTCGGTCTTTTCCATCGCCGCAAGTTCGCGCGCGAGGCGCGAGGAGGCGGCTTCGAAGATCTGGCGTTCCGAATAGGACTGCTCGGGCTGGTCGTCGGCGCGGAACAGGTCACGCGTGACTTCGGCGATCGAGACCAGGTCGCCCGAGTTGATCTTGGCTTCGTATTCCTGCGCGCGGCGCGACCACATGGTGCGCTTCACCTTCGGCTTCTGCGTCAGCGTGTCGAGCGCTTCCTTGAGCGTCTTGTCCGAGGACAGCTTGCGCATGCCGATCGATTCGACCTTGTCGGTCGGGACACGCAGCGTCATGCGCTCCTTTTCGAAGCGGAGCACGTAAAGCTCCAGTTGCATGCCGGCGATTTCTTCATTCTGCAGTTCGATGACCCGGCCCACACCGTGCTTCGGGTAAACGACGTAATCTCCAACCTCGAAGGCATTTGCCTTGGCTGCCATAAATCGTCCTTTCTCACGCGGGCGCCTTCGGGACGGAAAATCCCTCTGGCCGATTGAGGCTCGCAGTTGTCCTGCGCGGTCAGTCCAATGTCCGAACCGCTAACCTCAAACCCCGCCTATTACAGATAGTGCTTCGGCCCGCATTGGTTGCCCCCGCGAGCGTCACGACCATTATATAGCAGTTTTGTAACAATATTTCCAGTGGTGAGAATCGCACACAGGGCGGACCGCCGGATCGTGTCCCGATCCGGTGCAATTTGCCTGAAAAACCTGACTAAATCAGTCGCCTTCGCCGGGCTCGGGCGAGAAGTACTTTTCGAACTTGCCCTCTTCGCCTTTGTGCTCGTCGGCATCGGCGGGCGAATCCTTGTTCACCGTGATATTCGGCCATTCGGCGGAATACTTGGTGTTGAGCTCAAGCCACTGCTCAAGCCCCGATTCGGTATCGGGCAGGATCGCTTCGGCCGGGCATTCCGGTTCGCAGACGCCGCAGTCGATACATTCGCTCGGATTGATGACGAGCATGTTCTCGCCCTCGTAGAAGCAATCGACCGGGCAGACTTCCACGCAATCCATGTATTTGCAGCGGATGCAGGCGTCGGTGACGACATAAGTCATGGCTGCAAATCCCCTTTATCCATCGTAGGTTGGTTTGCCGCTGCTATGGGCAAATTGGCAGGTTCGTCAAGCACTCGATAACAGGATTGTGCCTCCGGTGCCGGACCGCGCCGTGTCGGCAGCGCGATCACCTCGATCACGCGCGCGGCTTTGCCCCAGGGCATCGTCAGGATATCGCCCGGCGCAACCGCCTGATGCGCGCGCTCGATGCGGCGGCCATTGAGGCGGATATGCCCCTCGGCTGCCATCGCCTGCGCCCGGCCGCGCGTCTTGGTGAGGCGCAGGAACCAGAGGAGCTTGTCTATTCGCATGAGCGCGCGGTCACAGCGACAACTCGGCGAGCGGGGCGAAGGCGGCATTGCGCGGCTTGCGCACCGGCTTTGCCTGCTGCGCCTGCCGCCGCGTGGGCCGCCAGCGCCAGCGCGTCGGGGCAGGGGGTCCGGCAACGCCCTTGGCGAGCGGGCGCGGCTCGACGGTGCGGAACCCGGCGAGGCGCAGCAGCCGCGCGTGGCTTGCTTCGGTGAGGCCCGAGGAAATCGCGCGCTGGGCGGAAATGCGGAACGGCTTGCGTGGCCCGCCCGAGCGCGCCTCATGCGCCTCGCGCAGCAGCGTTTCGGCAATGTCGATGCGCAGCCATTGCTGGCCGATGCGGCGATAGCCCGCAAGCTGGCGCTTGCCCTCGGCGGGCAGTACGGGCGGCATCGGATCGACCAGCTTGCCCGGTCGCCGTGTACCGTTGAGCCGGGCGAGCGTGTCCCATGCCGCAAGCGCGGCGGGCTTGAGCATCCCTGGCACGAAGAGATCGAGCGCGCCGACGCGCAGGCCCATCTTTGCCAGCTTGCTGCGTTGCCCCTTGTCGAGCCGGTCGAGGCTTGACCGGTCACGTTCGAGAACACCGCCTGCGTCGACCAGCGCGATCAGCAGCGCGCGCAGCTCCGGCCCGGCATGCTCGGCGGTCGTCGCAACCTGAAGTTTCCGCAAGGGGGCGAGTGGGGCCAGCAGGGCGCGCAGCCAGGCGTGCAGCGCCTTGTCGAGCGCCTCGCGCAGCTTCGGTGACAGCGCATCGAGCGCGCGGTCGAGAATGACTTTCGGTTCCAGCAGCGACTTGCCGCGCTCGATCCGCGCCAGCGCCTGCCCATGCCAATGTACCTCGCATCCGCGCAGCGCGAGCTTGGCTTCGCCCGCCTCGATTGCCGCCAACAATTCGCTTGCCCGCGCGCCCAGCAGTGCCGGAACATGGCGCTCGGCGGCGGCGAGCAAGAGCTTGCTGTCATCGTGGCGCGCCGCCGGATCGACACGAAAAGCAAAGCCGTGCAGCGAGCCAATGTGCTCGCCTTCGACCAGCACCTCGTTGCCATCGAGCCTGACGTCGAGAAGTCGTGCATCTCTGCCGACATTGCGCATCAGCACCGAAGTGCGCCGGTTGATGAACCTCTCGGTCAGCCGCGCGTGCAAGGCGTCGGACAGCCGCGCCTCGACCGCGCGGGCACGCTCGGCCATCTCCGCCTTCGCCAGCACCCAGTCGGGTCGCTGCGCGATATAGGCCCAGCTGCGGATCGCGGCGATGCGGCCCTGCAGGGTGTCGATATCGCCCTGCACATTGTCGAGATTGGCAATCGACTGCGCGACATATTCGCCGCGCAGCTGCCCATCGCGAAGATCCTGCCAGAGCTTGCCGACGAACTGTGCATGCGCAACGACGCCCAGCTGGCGGAAGTCGGGCAGACAGCAGGCCTCCCAGAATCGCGCGACCTGGGCGGGCGAGTGTACGCTGTCGGCAATCTGCGCATCGTCCGCCAGCCGCTTGAGCACGGCCAGGTCGATGGCCTCGGGCGCGAGGACGAGGCCTTCTTCCTGCGGCGGAGCCTCAAGATCCGCGATCAGCGTCGCGATGCTGTCGAAGCGCGGCTCGGCCTCACGCCAGAACAGCTTGCTCACCGGCGCGAACCGGTGCTCCTCGATGGCATAGACTTCCTCGTCGGTGAACTCGGCGGGTTTGCTACCGCCACCTGCCAGCGTGCCAAAGGTGCCGTCGCGCTGGTGCCTCCCGGCGCGCCCCGCGATCTGCGCCATCTCAGAAGGTGTCAGTCGACGTTGTCGCACGCCGTCGAACTTGGACAGCGAGGCGAACGCGACGTGCTCAAGATCGAGGTTCAGGCCCATGCCGATGGCGTCGGTGGCGACGAGGTAATCGACCTCGCCCGACTGGAACAGCTCGACCTGCGCGTTGCGCGTGCGCGGCGATAGCGCGCCCATCACCACCGCCGCGCCGCCCCTAAACCGGCGCAGCATTTCGGCGATGGTATAGACCTGCTCCGCCGAGAACCCGACGATGGCGCTGCGCGGCGGGATGCGCGAAAGCTTGCGCGGGCCGAGGTGCGAGAGCGTCGAAAAGCGCGGGCGGCCGATCACTTCGGTGCCCGGCAGCAGCTGTTTCACCAGCGGCTCCATCGTCGCCGAGCCGAGGATCATCGTCTCCTCGCGCCCGCGCGCATGCAGCAGCCGGTCGGTAAAGATGTGCCCGCGCTCGCGGTCGGCGGCAAGCTGCGCCTCGTCGATGGCGACGAAAGCAAGATCGTCCATCGCGCCCGAAGCAGTGCCCGTACCCGGCACCGGCATGGCTTCGGCGGTGCAAAGGAACCAGCGCGCGTCGGGCGGCTCGATCCGCTCCTCACCGGTGATCAGCGCGACCGAGCGCTCGCCCTTGATCGCGCAGACCCGGTCATAGACTTCGCGCGCGAGCAACCGTAGCGGGAAACCGATCGCACCGGAGGAATGCGCGCAGAGCCGTTCAATCGCGAGATGCGTCTTGCCGGTGTTCGTGGGGCCAAGCACGGCCTTTACCGTACCGCCGCCAGAACCGCCATGTTGGGTCTGCGCCATGTCGGCAACGAATGTGGCAGCGCCGCTCGCCGCTCGCAAGACCCGGCTGGCCTATTGGGCGATTCACAATCCACAGGATTTGCGATTCATTAACCTTGAGAGCGCAAGGCTGATCTGGAATTTGCCGGAAATTGCGAGGTCCGAAAGGCGTGGCATTGGCAGAGGTAGAAGAACGCGAACGGCAGGCGGTCGAAGGGGCGCCGCAGCCGGATGAGGGAACTGGCATGCCAGTGCCCTTTGCCGCCGTGCCTGCCGCTGCGACGTCAGGCCCTGCGCGCACAACAATCGGACGCAGCCAGCTTCCCCATCGCAAGAGCCTGCGCACACGCCTGCGTTCGCTGCGCGATTCGATCGAAACGCGTTGCCATGCGGTCGATCTTGCCCCCGATCTCGCCGAGGATATCGGCAGCGGTCGCTGGTTTCGCGGGCTGGGCACGATGCTCGGGCTTGGCCTTGTCGCAGTCTCGTTCTGGCCCGATCTGACCGCCGTCGAAGCGGCCACCGCGATGCCGGTCGACCGCGAGGTGCGTGACGAGTTTCGCAGCCAGATGATCATGCCGCTGGCGCTGGGCAGCGATTCGGGCCGCCGCATGGGTGCGACGACGCTGGTCAGGCCCCTGAGATCGGCACCCGAGCGTCCGATGCTGCAGCTTGTCGCAACGCTCGGTCAGGGCGACAGCTTTGCGCGCATGTTGCAGCGTGCCGGCGTCGGTGCGGCGGATATTTCGCGCGTCACCTCGCTGGTCGGCAATGCCATGGCCATCGGCGATATCGAGCCGGGCACGCAGTTCGACATTACCCTGGGCAAGCGCACCGAACCCGGCGCGCCGCGTCCGCTCGACAAGCTCGATTTCCGGGCGCGCTTCGATCTCGACCTTGTCGTCGAGCGGCAGGGCGGGGCGCTCGCGCTCGACCGCCAGCCGATCCGCGTCGACGCCACCCCGCTGCGCATTCGCGGCACCGTCGGCTCTTCGCTTTACCGCTCCGCGCGCGCATCGGGCGCACCATTGCAGGCGATCCAGGATTACCTGCGCGCCATCGACGAGCACGTCAGCCTCGAATCCGATGTCATGGCGACCGACGAGTTCGACATGATCGTCTCCTACAAGCGCTCGGCCAAGGGCGAGCGGCAGGCGGGCGAGCTGCTCTATGCCGGGATCGAGCGTGGCGGCAAACCGCGTCTGCAACTGATGCGCTGGGGCAAGCGCGGGCAGTTCTTCGAGGCTTCGGGCGTTGGCAAGTCACGCTCGCGCTATGTCCAGCCGGTCCCCGGCGGCATGTCCTCGCGATACGGCATGCGCCGCCACCCGATCCTCGGGTACAAGCGGATGCACTCGGGCGTCGACTATCGCGGCGGCTATGGCACGCCGATTCAGGCGGTCAGTGATGGCGTTGTGCAGATGGCGGGGCGCAACGGCGGCTATGGCAAATATGTCCGCATCCAGCATCCCAACGGGCTTGGCACCGGCTACGCCCATATGAGCCGCATTGCCGTGAGCTCCGGCACCCGCGTCAGCGCGGGCCAGGTCATCGGCTATATCGGTTCGACCGGGCTTTCGACCGGCCCGCACCTCCACTTCGAGGTCTATCGCGGCGGCCGAAAGATCGACCCGCTCTCGGTCCAGTTCATCTCGCGCCCCCAGATCGACGGGCAGCAACTCTCGCAGTTCAAGCAGCGTCTCGCCAGCCTCAAGTCGGTCGAGCCCGGCGCGGCGCTGATCGACATTGCGCCAAAGGCTTCGGCGGGCAGCGAACCGGTGCGCGAGATCGACCGCATTTCGCGCAGGCGCGACAACGTCGCACCTGCGCCCGACGCATCGAACGCCAGCGCACTTGCCTCGCAATCGGACGGATCGCCGCTTCGCAATTGATGCGCGGTGCGTTTTGCGGCAGGGGACTGCCGATGACCGGCACCTATCCCGCCACCCGCCTGCGCCGCACCCGCACCACCGCGTGGAGCCGCGCTATGCACCGCGAAACCGCGCTGCTGCCTTCGGACCTGATCTGGCCGCTGTTCGTCACCGACGGGCGGCAAAAGGAAGAGCCGATTGCCGCGCTTCCCGGCGTCTCGCGCTGGTCGCCCGACATGGTCGCGCGCCGGGCCAGGGCTGCGGCTGACCTTGGCATTCCCTGCGTCGCGCTGTTCCCGAACACGCAGAGCGAGCGGCGCAGCGAGGATGGCAAGGAAGCGCTCAATCCCGACAACCTGATGTGCCGGGCGATCCGTGAAATCCGCGATCTGGTGGGTGACGGGATCGGTATCCTCACCGATGTCGCGCTCGATCCTTATACCAGCCACGGGCAGGACGGCCTGATCGACGAGGCGGGCTATGTCCTCAACGATGCCACGGTCGAGGTGCTTGTTGGGCAGGCGCTCAATCAGGCGGAAGCGGGCGCGGACATCATCGCGCCTTCGGACATGATGGACGGGCGCATCGGCGCGATCCGTTCAGCGCTCGAACAGGCGGGCCATGCCAACGTCCAGATCATGAGCTACGCGGCGAAATATGCCTCGGCCTTCTATGGCCCGTTCCGCGATGCGGTCGGATCGCGCGGGCTGCTCAAGGGCGACAAGAAGACCTATCAGATGGACCCGGCCAACGCCGAGGAAGCGCTGCGCGAAGTGGCGATGGACCTGTCCGAAGGCGCGGATTCGGTGATGGTGAAGCCCGGCATGCCCTATCTCGACATCGTGCGGTCCGTGAAAGAGCGCTTCGAAGTGCCGGTCTTCGCCTATCAGGTCTCCGGCGAATACGCGATGATCGAGCATGCCGTCGCCGCCGGTGCCGCCGAGCGCGATGCGATGGTGCTGGAGACCTTGCTGGCCTTCAAGCGAGCCGGTGCCTCGGGCGTGCTGACCTATCATGCGGACCTTGCCGCGCGCCTTTTGAATGGCTGAGTTCCGGCTCGAAACCGAACGGCTGGTGCTGCGCGACTGGTGCGAGGAGGACTTTGCGCCACTGTTTCGCCAGACCAACACGCCGGCGGTGATGCGCTGGCTGGGCGGCGTGCTCGACGAAGAGGGCATGGCGAAGCAGCAGCAGCGCCTGCTCGATTATGCCAGCGAGCATGGCCACACGATGTGGGCATTGGAACGCAAGGCTGACGGCGGGCACCTTGCGGGCGAACTGCTCGGCTTTTGCGGCCTCAAGAAGGCCAATCAGGACGGCGCGCCGATTGGCGATTTCGAGATCGGCTGGCGCCTGCGCGAGGATGCCTGGGGCAAGGGTTACGCGCTCGAATCGGCACAGGCCGCGATGCGCGCCGGGTTCGAGCAATTCGGTGCGCCGCACATGATCGCGCTTACCGTTCAGGGCAATGCGCCGAGCTGGGGGCTGATGCTGCGGCTCGGCATGCGACGGCGCGAGGACCTCGATTTTCAGAGCGATGAATGGGACGAGGGCGATGGCACGATCATCGCCTACTCGATCAGCAGGGACGAATGGCAGGCAGCGCAGGCGTGATCGGGCAGGGAAAGTCGCGGGCAGAACGCGCGGTCTTCGTCGCGACGATCCTGCTGGGCAGCTTCCTGCTGTTCCTCGTCCAGCCGCTGGTGGCGCGCATGGCCTTGCCCCGGCTTGGCGGCGCGCCCAACGTCTGGAACAGCGCGATGATCGTCTATCAGGCGCTCCTGCTCGCCGGGTACGCCTACGCGCACTGGCTCTCGCGGCTGGCGGTGGCGAGGCAGGCGGTGATCCACATCGCCTTGCTGGCTCTTTTCGCGCTGACCTTGCCGATTGCGCTATACGATATGGCCTCGCCCGCTGCCGGGTGGGAGGTGCTCTGGGTGCCGCTGCTCTTGATGCTGACGGTCGGCCCGGTCTTCTTTATCGTCTCTGCGCAGGCCCCGCTGATGCAGCGCTGGTTCGCCGCCGATCCCGATGCCGGGGAGCCCTGGGCGCTCTATGCGGCATCGAACCTCGGCTCGTTCGCCGGGCTGCTGGCCTATCCGCTCCTGCTCGAACCGATGCTCCCGCTCGCCGAGCAAAGCACGGTCTGGAGCATCGGCTATGCCGCGCTGGTGCTTTTCGTGGCGGCCTGCGCATGGCTGCGCCGCGATGCCGGGGCCCTGCGCGACGCGCCGGTTGACGATGCGCCGCCCGTAACCCTGCGCCGCAAGCTGCACTGGCTGGCGCTGGCCGCGGTGCCTTCGGGCCTGATGCTTTCGACGACGACGCACCTCACAACAGACATCTTCGCGATGCCGCTGCTCTGGGTGATCCCGCTGGGGCTCTACCTGCTCAGCTTCGTCTTCGCCTTTGCCGATACGCGCTGGCCGGCGCGCGCGATCACGACCGTTGCGCCCGCGGTGATGCTGCTGGCTGGCGGATTGACGATGATCTCGCGGCACACCGGCTCGGTGACGCTCGGAATCGCCAGTGTGGCGCTGCTGTTCGTTGTCGCGGTGGCGCTTCATTCGCGGCTTTACGAACTGAGGCCTCCCGCGTCGCAGCTGACACTGTTCTATCTCGTCATGTCGCTCGGCGGCGCATTGGGCGGGGCATTCACCGCGATCCTCGCGCCGGTGATTTTCGACTGGGTCTGGGAGCATCCCATCCTCGTCGTCGCGGCTGCCATCCTCATGCCCTTGCCTCGGGCGTTTGACTGGAGCCGGATGCCGGGTCTCGATATCGGCATGATGCGCTTTGCCGCCTTCGCCATACTCGTCATTGCGCTGTTCCTGGCATGGCTGCTGCACGGGATTGCGGTGGACCGGACGTTGTCGATCCACCGGCTGGGCCTGACGCTCCTGCTGACGACCTGCGGCCTGCTGCTGATGGCATGGCGCTGGAAATTCCTCGCCGTGCTTGCCCTGCTCATGGTGGCGCAGGGCGGGGGTGCGACGATCAAGGCATCGTGGCAGGGGATCCGCACGCGCAGCTATTTCGGGGTCTATACGATCATCGACTATCCCGTGAGCAAGGTGCGCGCATTGGTGCATGGCTCGACGCTGCATGGCCAGCAATCGACCGAACCGGAGAAATCGCGCGAGCCTTCGGCCTATTACGGGCCGGGTTCGGGTGCGGCGCTGGTCTTGCAGAACCTGCCGCCCTTCGCGCGCGACGAGGCCAGCATCGGCGTGCTCGGGCTGGGCGCGGGAACGCTTGCCTGTTTCGCCGAGCCGGGCCAGCGCTGGCAATTCTTCGAGATCGATGAGGCAATCGAGAGGATGTCGCGCGACGGCACTTTCACCTATTACGAACAATGCACCCCGGACGCGCCAATCGTGCTCGGCGATGCGCGGCTTGAGGTTGCCAAGGCCGCGCCCGGATCGTTCGACGTTTTGCTGATCGATGCCTTTTCCTCCGATTCGGTGCCCCTGCACCTCATCACCAAGGAAGCGGTGGGCGTTTACCTCGATGCGCTGGCGCCCGATGGCGTGCTGCTGATCCACATCTCCAACCGCTATATCGAGCTCGAACCGGTCGTTGCCGCCATCGCCCGCGAACAGGGACTGGTCGCGCGGGCGCGCCATGACAACCCGGCCGAGACCAATAGCTACACGCCGACTTCCTGGATCGCGCTGGCCCGCGACCCCGCCACGCTCGAAGCGGTTGCGCGGGCACAGCCGGATAAGGCATGGGAGCCACTTGTCGAGGCTGCGCCGCAGCCCTGGACTGACGATTACGCCTCGATCCTGCCGTATATCCGGTGGAAGGCATTGCTGGGGGACTTATGAGCACCGACCGCACCGACATCACCCTTGTGGAAATCAACGGCAAGGCACCGCGCATTCACCCTTCCGCCTTTATCGCGCCGGGCTGCCGCATCATCGGCGATGTCGAGGTCTGCGAGGACGCGTCGATCTGGTACAATTGCGTGATCCGCGCCGACGTGCACCGCATCGTCGTCGGCGCGCGCTCGAATATCCAGGATGGCACCGTCGTCCATTGCGAAAGCCCCAAGCCTTCCGCGCCCGATGGCTACCCGACGCTGATCGGCGAGGACGTGCTGATCGGGCATATGGCGATGGTCCACGGCTGCATTCTTGAGGACCGCTCGTTCGTCGGCCTTGGCGCCATCGTCATGGATGGCTGCCGGATCGAATCCGAAGGGATGCTCGCGGCAGGCTCGATGCTGACCGCCGGTAAACAGATCGGCGCACGCCAGCTCTGGATGGGCCGTCCGGCCAAGCATCTGCGTGACCTCGACGATGCTGCGGTCGAGACCAATCAGGCGGGCGTCAAAGGCTACGTCATCAACGGCCGCATTCATGGCGAGGCGCTGGGCGTCAAAGGCTGATGGCACGGGCCAGGCCCACGCTGCCCGACGCGCGCGAGATCCGCGCGCTGCTTGACGGGGAGGGCAGGCTGGCCGTCAGGGCCACCCCCGGCGCACGGGTCGAGGCGCTGGAAATCGCCGAGGGCAAACTCATCGCCAAGGTCCGCGCCAAGCCCGAAGGTGGCAAGGCCAACGATGCGGTGATCGCGCTCGTCGCCAGCGCGCTCGGCATCGCGCCCTCGCGCATCGCATTGTTGCGCGGCGCAACTTCGCGCGAGAAGCTCTTGCGGATCGACTTGCCCGAGTAACGGGAAGGTCAGTCGCGCCCCATGCCCCGCGCAAGGTCGGCGAGGACTTCGCCCATCGCTTTCGCCATGTCGGCAGGTTCGGGCGCGACATCAGCGATGGCGCGGGTCATCGCCTCGGCCCATTGCCCGGCGACCGCCTTGCCGATGGTATAGGGCTTGTGCACCGACATCATGCAGCGGCCCGGATTGGCATCGAACCAGTCGCGCGGACCGCCTGCCCAGCCGGCCAGGAACAGCGGCAGCGACGTGCGCATCGGCGCAAGGTCCGCCGCGTGCATGGCGCGCAGTTCGGCATATTCCGGCTCGCTGTCCATCAGGTCGTAGAAGCGGTTGCAGATTGCCTCGAACGTGGCGTGGCCGCCCAGCTTGTAGAACGGCGTGTTCGGGGTCTCGGTCGTTTCGGCTGCGGTTGCCAAAGGTCTCTCCATGCGCAGGTCAGCTATCGTCGTCGCCTATAGCGCAACCGCCCAGCCAAAGCGATTGACGCCGATCAATCGCGGATCATCGCACGCAACGTCTCGATCCAGTCCGCCTCATGCGCGGGCTTGTCCTCGCGGATGCGGCTGATCCGGGGGAACCGCATGGCAAGGCCGGACTTGTGACGCTTGCTGGCGTGGACCGAATCGAACGCGACTTCGAAGACGAGGCTCTTGTCGGTCTCGCGCACCGGGCCGAAGCGGTTGACGGTGTTGTTGCGGACATGGCGGTCGAGCCATTTCAGCTCCTCGTCGGTGAAGCCGAAATAGGCCTTGCCGACCGGCAGCAGTTCGGCGCCCGCGTCGGGATCGCCGTCCCAGCACCCGAAGGTGAAGTCCGAATAGAACGAGCTGCGCTTGCCCGAGCCGCGCTGCGCATACATCAGCACGCAGTCGATCAGCAGCGGATCGCGCTTCCACTTGTACCAGAGTCCGGTCTTGCGCCCGGCGATATAGGGCGAATCACGGCGCTTGAGCATGACGCCCTCGATCGCCGCCTCGCGCGCGGCTTCTCGGATCGTGGCCAGCGCGGCGAAATCGGGTGCGTCGATCAGTTGCGAGAGGTCGAAACGTTCCGGATCGAGGCGCGGAAGGAACGCCTCCAAAGCCTCGCGGCGGCGCTCCCAAGCCAATTCCCGGACATCCTCGCCATCGAGGATCAGCGCATCGTAAAGCCGCACGAACGCGGGGGCTTCGGCGAGCATCTTCTTGCTGACGGTCTTGCGGCCCAGCCTTTGCTGAAGCGCATTGAAGCTCGCTGCCCCACCTTCTTCTCCACCCTGCGCCGAGCCGCGCATCAGCAGTTCGCCGTCGAGCGCGGCCGGAATATCGAGCGCCCCGGCAATCTCGGGGAAGGAATGCGAGATATCGTCGCCCGACCGCGAATAGAGCCGCGTTTCGCCTGCCGCATGGACCAGCTGCACGCGGATGCCGTCCCATTTCCACTCCGCCGCATAATCGTCGAGCGAGACCTCGGTTTCCTCCAGCGGATGCGCAAGCATGAAGGGGCGGAACAGCGGGAAGTTCTCGCCCGAAGGCGCTTTGCCGCCATGCGCAGCCCAGTCGAACAGCGGCGCATAGGGCGGCTCCTGACCGTGCCAGAATTCCTCGACATCCTCGACCGCGACATCGAAGGCCTGCGCAAACGCGACCTTGGCCAGCCGCGCCGAAACGCCGATCCGCATCGCCCCGGTGGCGAACTTGATCAGCGCAAAACGGCCATTGGCATCGAGCCGGTCAAGCAGCGCCGGGAGTTCGCTCATCACCGAATTGCGCGTCATTTTCGACAGGAGATCAACGGTTTCAGAGAGCGTGGGCGGCGGCAGGACGTCACCTTCGGGCTCGGGCCAAAGCAGGCTCGCGGTCTCCGCCGTATCGCCGACATAATCGCGCGATAGCGCATAGAGCACCGGATCGACCCGCTCGGTCATCAGCGCGCGGATCGCCGAAGCCTTCACGCCGGGAAAGTCCAGCCCACCCGTGAGCGCCGCCAGCGCCCAGCCGCGATCCGGATCGGGCGTCTCGCGCAGGTAATCGGCGATCAGCCTGAGCTTCGCGTTGCGCGAAGTGGTATAGACAAGGCTGTCGATCAGGGCGGCGAAGGACTTCAACTTAGCCCCCTCCTCTTTAGAGGGAGTCGCCGACCGCGCGAAGCGCCAGCGGGTTGGGGGTGGTGCCGAGGCGGAGCTGTCTGCGCGAGATTCACCACCCCGCTGCGACTAGCGCACAAGTGCGCAAGTCTCGCTGCCCCTCCTCTAAAGAGGAGGGGGTTATGCGACCACCTACTCATCCTCGTCTTCCCGCCCCACCAGCGCCAGCGCGCGGGCCTTGCGCTGATGCAGTTCGCACCAGCGCAGCATCGCTTCCTCACGGCCGTGGGTGATCCAGGTCTCTTGCGGATCGACGTCCTCGATGGTCTGGGTCAGCTCGTTCCAGTCGGCGTGGTCGGAGATCACCAGCGGCATTTCGACGCCGCGCTGCCGCGCCCGCTGGCGCACCCGCATCCAGCCCGAGGCCATCGCGGTCAGCGGATCGGGCAGGCGGCGGCTCCAGCGGTCGTTGAGTGCGGAAGGCGGGCAAAGCACGATCTGGCCGCGCAGATCGTCCTTCCTGGCGTCCGCCACCAGCCGCAATTCGCCAAGCTCGACGCCCAGTTCCTCGTAAAGCCTGCACATCTTTTCGAGCGCGCCGTGCAGCCAGATCGGCTCGCCATATCCGGCGCGGCGCAGTTCCGCGATCACCCGCTGCGCCTTGCCCAGAGCATAAGCGCCGACCAGCACGCAGCGATCCGGATTCGCCTCACGCGCGGCGAGCAGCCTGGCGATCTCGTCTTCGATTGGCGGATGGGTGAAGACCGGCAGGCCGAACGTCGCCTCGGTCACAAGCACATCGCAGGGCGTCACCGCGAAGGGCGGGCAGGTCGGATCGGCGCGGCGCTTGTAATCGCCGGTGACGATGATCTTCTCGCCAGCGTGCTCAAGCAGGATCTGCGCCGAGCCAAGCACATGCCCGGCAGGCAGCCATGTCGCCTCGACCCCGCCGCCAAGGCTCACGCTCTCGCCATAAGCCACCGGCTGCGCGCCGTCCTCGGTGGCGTAGCGATGGCGCATGATCGCCAGCGTTTCGGGCGTGGCAAAAGTTGCGCCATGCCCGCCGCGTGCGTGGTCGGCGTGGCCGTGGGTGACCAGCGCCCGGTCAACCGGCCTGCCCGGATCGATCCAGCAATCCGCGGGGACAACGTGGATGCCCCACGGCTCCGGCCTGATCCAGGAGAAGTCTTTCGCCATCAATGCAAAATGGGGCGGAACCTCATCGGTTCCACCCCATCCTGCGTTTCAAGAATTGCCCTTTGGACTACTCGCCGTCCTTGGCGTCGGGCGTATCGTCCGCGCTGGCCTCGGGCTTGGGATCGTCCGCAGGCGGCGCTTTCTTGGCCGCAGGGCGCTTCTTCTTGGGCTTGACCACCTTCGGCGCGGAGGGCGTCAGCTCGAAAGCCAACGCCTCGTCCTTGACCGAAACGTGGACTTCGCCGCCCTTGGCCAGCTTGCCGAACAAGAGTTCCTCGGCAAGCGGTTGCTGACCTTCTCTGGATGATCCGCGCCATCGGGCGCCTGCCATAGAGCTTGTCGTAGCCGCGCTCGCCAGCCATTCGCGCGCATCCGAATCGAACTGGATGTGGACGTTCTGCTCGGACAGCTGCAGTTCGAGCTGCAGGATGAACTTGTCGACCACGCGGCTGACGGTGTCCTTGCCGAGGTAGGCGAAGGGCACGATGGCATCGAGGCGGTTGCGGAACTCGGGGCTGAACATCTGCTTCACCGCCTCGTCGCCCGCGTCTTCCTTCGACACGTCGCCGAAACCGATGCCCTGCCTGGCCATGTCCGACGCGCCCGCGTTGGTCGTCATGATGAGCACGACGTTGCGGAAGTCGACGGTCTTGCCGTGGTGGTCGGTCAGGCGGCCGTTGTCCATCACCTGCAGCAGGATGTTGAACAGGTCGGGGTGCGCCTTTTCGATCTCGTCGAGCAGCAGCACGCAATGCGGCTGCTGGTCCACGGCATCGGTGAGCAGGCCGCCCTGATCGTAGCCGACATAGCCCGGAGGCGCGCCGATCAGGCGGCTGACCGAGTGGCGCTCCATATATTCGGACATGTCGAAGCGCTGAATCGGGATGCCCATGATCGAGGCAAGCTGCTTGGCGACCTCGGTCTTGCCGACGCCGGTGGGGCCGGAGAAAAGGAACGAGCCGATCGGCTTGTCCGGATCGCGCAGGCCCGCGCGGCTCAGCTTCATCGCGGTCGAGAGAACGTCGATGGCCTTGTCCTGCCCGAAGACGACGCGCTTCAAGTCCTTCTCAAGGCTGCCGAGCGCCTTCTTGTCGTCGGAGCTGACCGACTTGGGCGGGATGCGCGCCATCGTCGAGATGACCTTTTCGATTTCGCGCGCGGTGATCGTCTTCTTGCGCCGAGAGGGCGGCACCAGCATCTGCATCGCGCCGACCTCGTCGATCACGTCGATCGCCTTGTCGGGCAGCTTGCGGTCGTTGATGTAGCGCGCCGAAAGCTCGACTGCGGTCTTGAGCGCATCGGCGGTATATTTGACCTTGTGGTGTTCCTCGAAGGCCGAGCGCAGGCCCTTGAGGATCTTGATCGTATCCTCGACCGTCGGCTCGTTGACGTCGATCTTCTGGAACCGGCGCAGCAGCGCGCGGTCCTTTTCGAAGTGGTTGCGGAATTCCTTGTAGGTGGTCGAACCGATGCAGCGGATCGTACCGCCCGACAGCGCAGGCTTCAAAAGGTTCGAGGCGTCCATCGCCCCGCCAGAGGTGGCACCCGCGCCGATCACGGTGTGAATCTCGTCGATGAACAGGATCGCATGCGGCATCTTTTCCAGCTCGGCGACGACCTGCTTCAGGCGCTCCTCGAAATCGCCGCGATAGCGTGTGCCCGCAAGCAGCGAACCCATGTCGAGCGAATAGATCACCGCTTCGGTCAGCACCTCGGGCACATCGCCTTCGATGATCTTGCGCGCCAGCCCCTCGGCGATGGCGGTCTTACCGACGCCGGGATCGCCGACATAGAGCGGGTTGTTCTTCGAGCGGCGGCAGAGGATCTGCACCGTGCGATCAACCTCGGGGCCGCGCCCGATCAGCGGATCGACCTTGCCCGCCAGCGCCTTCTCGTTGAGGTTGACGGTGAACTGGTCGAGCGCCGAATCCTTCTTGCCCGCCTTTGGGTCGGCCTTTTCCTCGGCCTGCGGGGTCTGTTCTTCGGAACCCTTTGGCGTGCGATCCTCGATCCGGCGCCCGCCCTTGCCGATGCCGTGGCTGATGAAAGAGACCGCGTCGAGGCGGCTCATGTCCTGCTGTTGCAGGAAATAGACGGCGTAGCTGTCCCGTTCGGAAAAGAGCGCAACCAGCACGTTGGCGCCGGTCACGGTGTCCTTGCCCGACGACTGGACATGCAGGATCGCGCGCTGGATCACGCGCTGGAACCCGGCGGTGGGCGCGGGATCGCCCTTGTCCTCGGTCTTGAGCGACTGATACTCCTGATCGAGGTACTGCTTCACCACATCGCCAAGATCGCCGAGGTCGACGCCGCAGGCTTCCATGACCTGCGCGGCATCGGCATCGTCGATCAGCGCGAGCAGGAGGTGTTCGAGAGTCGCATACTCATGGCTGCGATCCGACGCCTCACTGAGCGCAGAATGTAGTGTCTTTTCAAGGCTTTGCGCGAAACTCGGCATTTAACGGGCCTTCTTGCTGGAGCAAATGCTCCCCGGGATGGAGAGACTATGAACGGGTATGGTTAACCAATTCCGAATGGAAAGGGCGCGGTGCGAACGGAGGGACGCGGCGCTCTGGGTCACGTCGGTTTCGACCGGAACAGGGCTTCTGCGGCCTGCATGTGACTGGCCGCCTTGCTGCGATGCAATGTAATGCGCGCGATCTCGGCTTCAAGGAGGGCGACCCGCGCGTCGAGTTCGTCGAGCGAGTAGGCATCGAGGCTTTCGCCTGCCAATTGCGACGCGGCTCCGAGGTCGGGGCCGTCCGTGCGCGCTCTGGGTCGATCATCGTCGTCCATCAAATTGAAACATCGAACCGGATCATCTTGCTGTCAACCTGCTGCACGGTTAGTCCACGGGCTTGAACAGGGCATTGGGGGCAACGGGCAATGGCATCTGACCTGCCGGCGACGATGATGGCGATCGATATTCGCGAGCCGGGCGGGCCGGACGTGCTGGTTGAGCAGAGTCTGTTGCGGTGCCTTCGCCGGGGGCGGGCGAAGTGCTGATAAAGATCGCCTATGCCGGGGTGAACCGCCCCGATGTCGTGCAACGCATGGGGCTTTATCCGCCGCCCCGGGCGCATCGCCGATTCCCGGACTCGAGATTTCAGGCGAGATCGTCGCGCTGGGCGAGGGCGTCGACGGCCTTCCGTTGGCGATCAGGTCTGCGCGCTGGTCGCGGGCGGGGCTATGCCGAATATTGCCTGGCCGATGCGCGCCATTGCCTGCCGGTGCCCGAAGGCCTGTCGCTGGCAGAGGCGGCGCTGCCCGAAACGCTGTTTACCGTCTGGCACAATGTCTTCGAACGCGGCTGGGCATGCGAGGGCGAGACGATTCTGGTCCACGGCGGCACCAGCGGGATTGGCACGATGGCGATTGCGCTGGGGCGGCTGTTCGGCCTCAAGGTTATCGTCACCTGCGGGTCGGATTCCAAATGCTCAACTGCGCTTGAGCTTGGTGCGGCCCATGCGATCAACTACAAGACATCTGATTTCGTTGAGGAAATTTCGCGCCTCACCGATGGTGCCGGGGTTGAGATGGTGCTCGACATGGTCGCGGGCGACTATGTCGCGCGCAACCTCAAGTGTCTGAAGGAAGATGGCCGTCACGTCACCATCGCGGTGCAGGGCGGGGTCAAGGCCGAGCTTAACATGGCGGTGGTGATGAGCCGCCGTTACACATTGACCGGATCGACGCTGCGCCCGCGTTCTGCGGAGTTCAAGGCACTGCTCGCGCAGGAAATCACTGCCAACGCCTGGCCCTTCGTCCAGTCTGGCCAGCTGCGCCCGGTGATGGACGAGACCTTCCCGCTTGCCGAAGCCGCCGCCGCACATGCGCGGATGGAAGCTGGCGATCACATCGGGAAGATCGTATTGCAGGCCTGATGGAAACCCTCACCCTCCACGAAGACCCGCGAAGCGGCAACTGCTACAAAATCCGGCTGACCGCCGCGCTGCTGGGCCTGCCGCTGGAGCGCAAGGCCTACGACATCATGCTCGGCGAGACGCGCAGGGCGGAGTTCCTCCAGAACGTCAACGCCAACGGGCGCATTCCGGTGCTGCAGGTCGGCGAGCGGTTCCTGCCCGAAAGCAATGCCGCCTGCTGGTATCTTGCCGAGGGATCGAAGCTCGTGCCCGGCGATCGCTTTACCCGCGCCGACATGCTGCGCTGGATGTTCTTCGAGCAGTATAACCACGAACCCAACGTCGCGACGCTGCGCTTCTGGCTGCACTATATCGGCGAGGGCAATCTCAGCGACGAGCAGCGCGCGATGATCCCTGCAAAGCGCGCGGGTGGCGAAGCGGCGCTCGCCTTGATGGAAGAGCAACTGGCGAAGTCGGACTGGTTCGTCGGCGAATCGATCACGCTCGCCGATATCGCGCTGTTCCCATATACCCACATCTGCGAGGCAGGCGGCTTCCGCCTACGCGATTATCCCGCGATCTGCGCGTGGATCGACCGGGTTGGCGAACAGCCCGGCTTTGCCGCGATGGAGTGATGGCTTAAAAAGCGTCCTGGTGAGGCTTGCCGAAGTCCGAATCGGGCGTCGGATCGAAGGCCTCGATCTCCGCGCCCCGCGCCCGGTCTATATCGCCCATGGACCTCGCGGCATCGTAGTCGGGATTACTCATCGGGCTCTGGCCGTCGCTCTTGAAAGCCACCGAGCCGCTATCGAGCCCGCTCGCCCGCCCGAGAATATCGGCGAGGGCCGAAGGATTGCTCTTCGCCAGATTGACCGTCGACTGGTGTTTTGCGTTGCTGGCGATGGCGACCGCGACAAGCAGCGCCTTCGTGCCGGAAGAGCGCGAATTGCCCTTCAGCACGCGATGCAGCTCGGCCTCGACCAGTTTCTCGGAGAGGACCTTGTTCGCCTCACCCATCATCATCCGCACCTGCGGCACGTCCACTGCGGCATGGACAATCGTCGAGCTGCCATCGTTGGCAGGCTCCAGCGTCAGCGCGATCACCGATTCGCCCGACTGCTCCATCGGGGTTTCGAATGCGGGCATCGTGTAAACGATCTCGTTATCGCTCGGCCTGCTGGTGCGAATGTCGAGGCCTGAGAAGATCGCCGCTTCGGTCGAATAGTTGAACCCGGTGAGCGATGCGAAAACGCGTGCGGGCGATTCGTCCACCTGCACCGCGAAATCCTCGCCGCCACCGCCGCCGCACCCGGCGAGCATGGCTGCAAGAACGATAATGGCTTTCTTCATGGCGCGTGCCCCCTGATCCCGAATGGACCCGGCTTAGCGCAGAGCGCTTAAACCATTGTAAAAGATCTAGGGTCAGGACCTATCAATCCCACCTTCGAGGTTTGAAGCAAAAGGGCCCAGTGCAAGGAGAAAAGGTGCAGGAATATGTCAATATTTCAAGCCTTTTCGACGTCGCAATGGGCCCTTTTGGTCAAATCCCGCAGGGACGCCCAAATGGCTTCCATCTCGAACCGAAAGCCGCTTGAAAAGGCAATGAGCCTTCGCTTCGCGTCTTTCGGCCCGATATGTTCGCCATTTGGGCGTCTCGAAGGTGGGATTGATAGGTCCTGACCCTAAGCGCCAAGCGAATGCTTGCCGAGCGGCGCGTTTGCGCCTAGATCACCCTCGCACGGCCGCTCCGCAAAGGGGCGGCCCTTCTATTTTTACGGGAGATAAACCCATGTCCCAGCCCACTCCGCTCATGCCGCACGCGACGGCCTCCTGGCTGATCGACAACACCGCGCTGGGCTTTGAACAGATCGCCGAATTCTGCGGACTGCACATTCTCGAAGTGCAGGCGATGGCCGACGATCTCGCCAGCAGCAAGTACACGGGCCGCGATCCGGTGCGCGCGGGCGAACTGACGCTTGAAGAGATCGAGCGTGGCCAGGCCGACCCGAACTATGCGCTGCAGATGCAGAAGGCTCCGGTTAATGTCAGCCGCACCAAGGGCCCGCGCTATACGCCGGTTTCCAAGCGGCAGGACAAGCCCGACGGCATCGCCTGGATCCTGCGCCACCACCCGGAAATTTCCGATGCGCAGATCGGCAAGCTGATCGGCACGACGCGTAACACCATCGGCGCGATCCGTGAGCGTTCGCACTGGAACATCCAGAATATCGAGCCGAAAGACCCGGTGACGCTGGGCCTGTGTTCGCAGCGTGAGCTCGATGCCGTCGTCGCCAAGGCGGCGAAGAAGGCCGGCATCACCGAAGAGGCAGGCGCAGGCGATGCCCGCATCGGCGGTGACCGCGAGGCGCTGATCGAGGAACTGCGCGCCGAACGCGATGCTGCCGAAAAGGCTGCCAGCGAAGCCGCGCAGGAAGCCGAAGCCGCCGCCTGGCTCGAAGCCAAGCGCGCTGCCGAGGCCGAAGAATCGGGCAACGAAGGCTGATAACCGGTTTTCGCGAGCGCTTTGCCCCGGCGAAGCGCTTGCCTCTTTTCGCCAGCGGTTGCAGATAGCAACCTATGAGCGAGAGGATCGGCCCGGCTGCCTGGCGCAGCAATTACCTGCATGCCTGCGCGTGGGACGAAGAATTCCCGCCGCTTTCAATGCCCGAAATGCTGGCGAGCAGCGTGATCAAGTACAACGATCGCGCGCTGCTCGATTTCTATGGCCGGACCTACAGCTATCGCGAAATGCTGGCCGAGGCGAACCGCTTTGCCGTCGGCCTGAGCCAGCGCGGCATCGGCAAGGGCGACCGTGTCGGGCTGTTCCTGCCCAACGTGCCGACCTATGTCGCCGCCTATTTCGGCGCGATGATCGCGGGCGCGACGGTGGTGAACTTCTCGCCGCTCTACACCGCCGAGGAGCTGGGCCAACAGGTCGCCGATTCGGGTACGACTTTGCTGGTGACGCTGAACGTTCCGGCGCTATTGCCCACCGCGCTCGAAGTCTTGCGCGATTCGCAGCTTGAGACGCTGGTCGTCGCGCGGCTGGAGAAGCAGCTGCCGTTCTGGACCGGACTGGCGCTGCGGCTGTTCAAGCGGTCGGACCTGACGCCGATCCCCGACCAGCCGGACGTGCTGCACTGGGCCTCGGTCGTGGCCGATGGCGCCTTGCCAGCAGTCGTGATCGACCCGGAAAACGATCTCGCGCTGTTGCAATATACCGGCGGGACCACCGGCACGCCCAAGGGCGCGATGCTGACGCACCAGAACCTGACCGCGAACGCGCGCCAGATCGCGATGATCGACCCGCATCAGGAATATCGCGACATGATCGTCGGCGTGCTGCCGTTCTTCCACGTCTTCGCGAACGCCTGCGTGCTTAACCGCACGGTCTGTAATGGTGGGACGATCGCGATGCTGCCGCGCTTCAATGCCGGGCAGACCTTGCAGACGATCCAGCGGGTGCAGGCGACGGCGATGCCCGGCGTGCCGACGATGTATCAGGCGCTGCTCGATCACAAGGATATGGGCAAGACCGACTTTTCCAGCCTGCGCTCCTGCATTTCGGGCGGAGCACCGCTGTCCCTGCCGCTCAAGCAGCGCTTCGAGGAGCAATCGGGCGCGCGGCTGATCGAAGGCTATGGGCTGACCGAAACTTCGGGCGTGGTCTCAAGCAATCCGTATGAAACGGGCGACCGTACCGGGACAATCGGCCAGCCGCTCCCCGCGACGGATGTACGCCTGCTCGACAAGGAAGACCCGACGCAGGATGCCGCACCGGGCGAACCGGGCGAGCTTGCCGTCCACGGCCCGCAGGTCATGCGCGGCTACTGGAACCGCCCCGACACCGCCGCCACCGCCTTCGTCGAGCGTGAGGGCAAACTCTGGTTGCGGACCGGCGACATTGCCGAGATCGACCCCGACGGCTTCATTCGCATCGTCGACCGCAGCAAGGACATGATCGCGGTCGGCGGCTTCAAGGTCTTCCCGAGCCAGGTTGAGGCGGTTGTGGCCCAACATCCGGCGGTGAAGGAAGCGCTCGTGATCGGTGTGCCCGATGACTATCGCGGCGAAATGCCCCGCGCGTTTGTCACGGTCCAGCCCGATGCAGAAGCGAGCGCCGAAGAAATGCGCGACTGGGTCAACGAGCGGCTCGGCAAGCACGAGCGCGTCGATTCTGTGGTGATCCGCGAGGAATTGCCCAAGACGATGGTCGGCAAACTCGACCGCAAGGCCCTGCGCGCCGAAATCGCGCAGGACGGTTGAGGTCAGCCTGCGCGAAGTGGCGCTTACTGCGCCGGGGTATCGTCGAGGATCAGCATGTCCTCGCTCTGGCCCATCGGTGCGGCGGAGGGCTGTGCAGCACCGCGCGGGGTCAGCTTGCCGTCTACCAGTGCGCCCTGCTCGATCGTCAGCGCGTCATAGGTGACATCGCCATAGATCCGCGCGCTCTTGAGCACCACGAGATCGCGCGCATTGACCGAGCCATGAACGGTCCCAGCCAGCCGGGCGGTCTCCGCCTCGATCGCGCCGTTGATGTCGCTGTCTTCGCCCTGCACCAGCGAGGCGCAGGAAATGTCGCCTTCGACCTTGCCGTCGATATGCAGGTCGGCGCTGGCCGAGATGTTGCCCTTGATCGCGGTGTCGGCGCCAAGCACCGAGAAGGTCGCGTTCGATCCGTTGCCCCTGATCGCCACCGGCTTAGTCTCCGGCTCGCGTTTCTTGCTGAACATTGCGCGAGGCCTCCAGGAAGGGCTTGGGATTCACGGCGCGTTCGTTGACGCGCACTTCGAAGTGCAGGTGCGGCCCGGTCGAGCGGCCGGTGCTGCCGATCGCGCCGATATGGTCACCAGCGGCAACCTTCTGGCCGAGCACGGCATTGTAGCGCGACATATGCGCATAGCGGGTCATCAGGCCATTGCCGTGATCGATCTCGATGCATTTGCCGTAGCCCTGCTTGACCCCGGCGAAGCTGACCGTGCCGTTGGCAGCCGCATAGATCGGCGCGCCGCGCGGGCCCTTGAAATCGAGGCCGGAGTGGAACGCGCCGCCGCCGGTGAAGGGGTCGGAGCGATAGCCGAAGCCCGAAGAAATGAATTCCTTGTTCGCCGGATCGACCTGCGGAATGCCGGCCAGGCTGCGCTCGAGCGCGTCCATCCGCGCGAGGCTGACGCCGAGGCGGCGGAAGCGCGGGTCGAGCTTGCCGTCGTTGCCGGTCACGAGTTCGATCAGCGGACCACCCTTGGCATCCTCGCCTTCGGCCATCGCGATCATCGCATTGGGGTTGAGCCCGAGCTTGCGGATTGCCGAGGCCGCGCGTTCGGCGCGCTGGTCGGCGAAATGGGTCAGACGCTCGACGAAGGCGAGCTGGCGCGCTTCGAGCCGGGCGAGACCGGCGGCTTCGGGGATAGAGGCGCTGACCTTGTCGACGGTCTTTGCTGCTTCGCCCGTGCTGTTGCTAACGGTGCTGCCATCGTCGAAATCGGCGGGAAGCTCGCCGATGTGGGCTTCGACCATCTTTTCGACGAATTCCTGGCGACGGGCGAGGTCGGTCGCCACTTCGTCGATGTCCTTGCGGTAGGAATCGACCCGGCTTTCCGCCGTGGCGACCTTCGCCTCACGGTCAAGCAGCGCGAGGCGGTTCGATTGCTGGCTGTACTGCCAGATGGCGGCGCCCGCCATCGTCACCAGCCAGCCGAGCAGCAGCAGCGTCACGATCGAGGCCGCGATGACCTGGATGCGCGTGGAAACCTTGATGAATCGAACGTGTCCCTGCGAACGCATGAAAAATTCGCGTTCCGGAAACAGTTTGAGCAAACGCTGTGACAGCGCGCCAGTCGCACTTCCCTGCAAACCAACCCCGCAAGTACTGTTGAATCCTTGGACCTGCCGGGGCCGCTAGCAGCCGAGGCCCTGCGGGGCGAGGGCGGCGTTCATATTCAGGCCGGATTCACGTTGAATCGAAGGCATGGCGGGACGAGTCGTGAAACCTTGTAAAAATGCGGCAAATCGGCCCCTGCAAACGAGGGCAAAATCCCGCCTGCGATTCGCGGATGCAGAGCGGCGGTGACAGCCATCGCGGCTGGTGGTAAGGCGCGCGGCATGACTGTCCAGACCGCCATTTCCGAAGCGCCCGAGGCGCTGGTCGAACGCCTTGCCCGTGAAGGCCGCGATGCGCAGCGCGCGCTGGCTCGCCTTTCCAGCGATGAAAAGGCTGCCGCGCTGCATGCCGTTGCGCGTGCCATTCGCGGTTCCGCGCCGACGATCCTTGCCGAAAACGCGAAAGATATCGCGGCGGGTGAAGCTAACGGCCTCTCGGGCGCAATGCTTGACCGGCTCAGGCTTGACGAAGCGCGGCTCGAAGGCATTGCCGCTGCGGTTGAAAACGTCGCGCAGCTGCCCGATCCGGTCGGGCAGGTGATCGACGAATCCATGCCGCCCAACGGCCTCGCGCTTTCGCGGGTTCGTGTGCCCATCGGGCTGGTCGGCATCATCTATGAAAGTCGCCCCAACGTCACTGCCGATGCTGCCTCGCTCTGCCTGCGTTCGGGCAATGCGGTGCTGCTGCGAGGGGGCAGCGAAGCGGTGCATTCTAACCGAGCGTTGCATGCTGCTTTCGTGGCTGGCCTCACCGAATGCGGCATTCCCGAAGCCGCCGTCCAGCTGATGCCGACGCAGGACCGCGCGGCGGTTGGCGCGATGCTCACGGCTGCCGGGCTGATCGACATGATCGTCCCGCGCGGTGGCAAGAGCCTTGTCGCCCGCGTGCAGGCCGATGCGCGTGTGCCCGTGCTCGCGCACCTCGATGGTATTTGCCACACCTACGTTCATTCTGCCGCTGACCCGGAAATGGCGCGCGAAATTGCGCTCAATGCCAAGATGCGCCGCACCGGCATCTGCGGGGCGATGGAAACGCTGCTGATCGACGCGGGCTTTGCCGAAAAGGCCGGGCTGGTCGGCGCGCTGCTCGACGCTGGCTGCGAATTGCGCGGCGATGCGGCGGTTTGCGCTTTGGATGACCGGGTGGTCGCGGCGGCGGCGAACGACTGGGACACCGAGTATCTCGACGCGGTGGTCTCGGTCGCCATCGTCGACGATATCGACGCGGCATTGGCCCATATCGACCGCCATTCCTCGCACCATACCGACGCCATCGTTACCTCGGACGCCATGGCCGCCGAACGCTTTCTGGGCGAGGTCGACAGCGCCATCGTCATGGTCAATGCCTCCAGCCAGTTCGCCGATGGCGGTGAGTTTGGCCTCGGTGCGGAAATCGGGATCGCCACCGGGCGGCTGCATGCGCGCGGCCCGGTCGCGCTTGAGGGGCTGACGACCTACAAATGGCTGGTTCGCGGCACCGGGCAGGTGCGCCCCTGAGGCACGCGTGGTGACGGCACGCGGCAAGCGCACCGGACTGCTCGGCGGCAGTTTCAATCCCGCGCATGGCGGGCATCGGCGGATCAGCCTGTTCGCGATGGACGCGCTCGGGCTCGACGAGGTCTGGTGGCTGGTTTCGCCCGGCAATCCGCTGAAACCGCGCGAAGGCATGGCCCCACTTGCGGCGCGCTATGCTTCGGCGGTGCGCATGGCGCGGCGCGTGCCGATCCGCGCCTCGGCAATGGAGCGCGAGCTGGGCACGCGCTATACCGTGGATACCTTGCGCAAGATCGCGGCACGCTGGCCGAAACGCGAGTTCGTCTGGCTGATGGGATCGGACAACCTTGCCCAGTTTCATCGCTGGAAAGCGTGGCGCAGGATCGCGAAAACGATGCCGATTGCGGTAATCGCGCGGCCCGGCTATGATGCAGCCGCTGTCGCGAGCCCCGCGATGGCCTGGTTAAGGCAATACCGGGAGCCTGCCGCCAGCTTCAGAGCCCGGGAAACATGGAGCGCCCCGGCGCTGGTTGAATTGCGTTTCGACCCCGATCATCGCTCGGCTACGGCGATCCGCCGTTCCGATCCGGACTGGGCATCTGGCTATGCAGGCGCTCTCCTGCGCGATCAGGTGACGCATAGGCCGATCATCCCCTCGCACGGCCCGGAGGCGGCTGCGTGAGACCGGCTGATAGCATTTGCCGGACTTCATCCCCATTTATCCATCAATCTAATCGGTTTGTCCGGCTGCGGCTGGGGCACCCCGCGTCTTGCACAGGAGACACCTCATTTTGATGAACCAGGCGACATCTGGACCGGACCTGCCCGGCACTGACGCTTTCGCGATCCCCGAGGACGCCGACCCGCTGCTGGTCTCGGTGCTCGAATCGCTGGACGACGATCAGGCGCAGGAGATCGTCACGATCCCGCTCGAAGGCAAATCGTCGATTGCCGATTACATGATTATCGCTTCGGGCCGCTCGACCCGGCAGGTCGCGGCGATTGCGCAGAAACTGGCCGAGAAGCTCAAGAAGGAAGGCCATCCCGCACCGCGCATCGAAGGATTGCCTGCGGCGGACTGGGTGCTGGTCGATGCGGGCGGCGTGATCGTCCACCTGTTCCGCCCCGAAGTGCGCAGCTTCTACAACCTCGAGCGGATGTGGGCATTCGGCGATTCCGCCGCTGGTGCGGCCTGATGCCGCGTTATTGACGCGTTATCGACACGATGTTGCTGCACGTCGTCGCCCGCGGCAAGATCGCGCGCTCGCCCGAAGCCGATCTGGTCGAGCGCTATGCCAAGCGGATCGTCTGGCCGCTGAAATGGACCGAGCTGCCCGACCGGGGCGGCAAGGTTCCCGAACCGCAGACGCCCTGCCGCCGCGTGCTGCTCGATGAGCGCGGCAAGGATATGTCGTCCGAGAAGTTCGCGGAGATCCTCGGAAACTGGCGCGATTCCGGGATTCGTGAAGCTCGCTTCGAGCTTGGCGCTGCCGATGGCCACGAAGACGAGGCGCGGGGCGAGGCAGACCTCCTGCTCTCCTTCGGCAAGCTGACATGGCCGCACCTTTTGGCCCGCGCGATGCTCGCCGAACAGCTCTGGCGTGCGACCAGCATCCTTGCCGGACACCCCTATCACCGATCGGGCTAGCCCATGCCCGCCCCAGCCGCTAAGCCCGCGCCGATGACACCCGTCCATCGAACGCGCCTTGGCCTTGGCCTCGCCCTTGCCGCGATCTGCGGCGTGACGGCCATTGCTCAGGTGCCGATCCTGCCGAGCGACCTGTCCGAAGCGCGGCAGGCGCTGGCGCAGGCGCGCAAGCAGAGCAATGCCGCGCGTCAAAGGGCGGTACGGCTGGAGCAGGAAGCAAAGCGCGTCACCGAGCAGGCCGACCGCACCGCGCGAGAGGGCGCAGCGGTGGCCGCCCGGATCCAGCAGGCCGAAGCCGATATCGAGGCGAACGAGGCGCGCGTCACTCTCATTTCCGGCGAGCGCGATGCCTTGCGCGCGCGCCTTGCCGAACGCCAGCAGCCGCTTATCCGCCTGACCGCCGCGCTGCAGCGCCTTTCGCGCCGCCCGCCCGCACTGGCACTGCTGCGCCCCGGCACGGTGCGCGACACGATGTATATGCGCGCGGTCTTCGACACGATGCTGCCCGAGATCGAGAAACGCACTGCCGACCTCAGGCAGGAGATCGAGCGTGGCCGCCAGATCGAACTGCGCGCCGAAGCCGCGTCCAACCGCCTGAAAGCCAGCTTTACCGAGCTCAAGGAGCGGCAGGAACGCCTTGCCGCCATCGAAACCCGTCAGCGGCTCGCCTCGCGCGAAGCCACCGGACTTGCCAGCCGCGAGGCCGAGCGCGCGCTGGCCTATGCCGAAAAAGCGCGCGACCTGGGTGACCTGATGGACGAGGTTGGCAAGCAGGGCCGCCTGCGAGAGGAGCTTGCGGCGCTGCCGGGCCCGATCATGCGGCCCGCGCAGCCCGGCGCCTCGCAAATTTCCGTAGATCCCGATCCCGAACCCTCGCCCCGTGCCACTGGCGGCCCGGAACGCTACATGCTACCCCTGCAGGGCCGCCTCGTCGCCGGGTTTGGTGAGCGGATCGAGGGGCGGCCGGACTCAAAAGGCATCGTCCTTGCCGCCCGTGCCCGCTCGCAGGCGGTCGCCCCCGCTTCGGGCCGCGTCGCCTTTGCCGGGACTTACAGTGGCTATGGCAAGATCGTCATCATCGAGCATTCCGATGGCTGGACCTCGCTGGTTACCGGTCTCACCCGGCTCGACGTCAATGTCGGCGAGCGCGTCGTCGCAGGCTCTCCTGTCGGCCTCACCGGCCCCGGCGATCCCATCGTCACGGTCGAGCTGCGGCGCGACGGCACCCCGGTCAATCCGCTGCAATACGTTTCGGCCCTGACCTGACCCCGCGCGGGACGCGGCGCGGTTCGCCATCTGGCATTAAGGCTTGCCGCGCTATATATGGACCCACGAAACGAAAAGGTGGCCCAGACCATGAAGCCCAAGAAGTTCGCATCGCTCGCCCGCGCGACCCTGCTTGTCAGCGCGGTGGCGCTTCTGCCTGCAACGACCGCGGGCCTCGCCGCCGTCGACAGCCGCTCGGGCGCGCAGTTCGGCAAGCTGATCGGCATTTACCAGCTGGTGAAGGAAAACTACGTCGATTCGGTCGATGACGACAAGCTCATCAAGGGCGCGATCGACGGCATGCTGGCGAGCCTCGATCCGCATTCGTCCTACCTCGACGGTTCCTCGCTCCAGCGCCTCGAAACGATGATCGACGGCAACTATTCGGGCCTCGGCCTCTCGGTCCAGATGGAGGACGGCGCGGTCAAGGTCATCTCGCCGTTCAAGGGCAGCCCGGCGGACAAGGCCGGGATCAAGGCGGGCGACTATATCACCCACCTCGACGGCACGCTCTATTATGAGCGCGACCTCGACGAAGCGGTTGCCAAGATGCGCGGGCCTGCGGGCACCAAGATCACGCTGACGATCTTCCGTCCCGGCCGCACCGAGGATTTCGACGTTACCGTCACTCGCGGCGTGATCGAGCTTGAGCCGGTGACCTGGGAACTCGACGGCGACGTCGGCGTCATCTCGATCAACGAATTCTCGCGCGATGTCGGCAAGGATGTGCTGACCGGCGTGCGCGAACTGCGCGAAAAGGCCGGAGGCAAGCTTTCGGGCCTCGTGCTCGACCTGCGCTCGAATCCGGGCGGTTCGCTCGATGAAGCTGTGGCGCTTTCCGACCTGTTCCTGACCAAGGGCGATATCGTCTCGCAACGCGGCAGGCTGGCGAGCGAAAACCAGTTCTACCGCTCCGAAACCGTCTTCCGAGGCGACGCGCTTTCCGGCCTGCCGATGGTCGTGCTGATCGACGCGGGTTCGGCCTCGGCGTCCGAGATTGTCGCGGGCGCATTGCAGGATCATCACCGCGCCGTGGTGATGGGCGAGCGCAGCTTCGGCAAGGGCTCGGTGCAGTCGCTGATCGGGCTGGATCGCACCAGCGCGGTCAAGCTGACGACGGCGCGCTATTACACGCCCGATGGCCACTCGGTGCAGGAAGGCGGGATCGAGCCCGACATCCGCGTGCCGCAGATGTCCGACCCCGACGCGCGCCTGCGCGCCGAACGCGCGGTGCGCGAATCGGACCTGCGCGGCCACCTCATCAACGAGGTCGCGCTGGAGGACAAGCAGCTCGAAACCGACAAGAAGGACGATCCGCGCTTCAAGGTCAGCGCCGAAGAGCTGAAGGCCAAGGGCATCGAGGATTTCCAGCTGCATTATGCGGTTTCGACGCTGCAACGCGCGGCGGGCGGATCGGCGCTCGCTTCGCGGCAGCGCTAGGGCAGTGGCCGCCGATACGGCCAGCCTTCGCCTTGCGCGGGCCGTCGCTCTTATCGTACCGGCCGCGCTGCTCGGCGGGGCCTATATCTCGCAATATGTCTTCGGGCTTTATCCTTGCGAGATGTGCTGGTGGCAGCGCTACCCGCATTTCGCCGCGCTGGCCTTTGCGATCATCGCTTTCCTGAATCCACCGGGGCGCTCGTTCGTGATCCTTGCGGCGCTTGGCCTTGCCATCTCGGGCATCATCGGGGCGTTTCATGCGGGCGTCGAATACGGCTGGTGGGAGGGCGTCACTGCCTGCACCACGAGCGCGATTGCCGAGGGCGGCGACCCGCTCGACGCGATCATGAACGCGCCGCTGGTGCGCTGCGATGTTGCGCCCTGGTCCCTTCTGGGCATCTCGCTTGCGGGATGGAACTTCCTGTTCTCTATTGCCTCGGCATTGACGATTGCGCTCTTGCTGGGGCGCCCGGGAAAGGCTGAAGCATGAGCGATCACAGGACCGACCGCATGATCCGCGTCGATCAGGCTGGCGAATATGGTGCGACGCGCATCTATGCGGGGCAGATTGCAGTGCTGGGCAATCGTGGCCCCGGTGCGTCGCAGATCGCCGAGATGGCGCGGCAGGAAGCGGCGCATCTGGAGAAGTTCAACGCGCTGATGGCGCAGCGCGGGGTGCGGCCCACGGCGCTCCAGCCATTCTGGTCGGCGGCGGGCTATGCGCTGGGCGCGGCGACCGCGCTGATGGGACCTGAGGCGGCAATGGCCTGCACCGCTGCGATCGAGACCGAGATCGACCGGCATTATTCGGATCAGCTCGAAGAGCTGGGCGAAAGCGATCCCGAGCTGTCGCAGATGGTCGAGGAATTCCGCGCCGACGAGCGCGAGCACCACGATGTCGCGATTGCCGCCGGGGCCGAGCGCGCGCCGGGCTATCCGCTCCTCTCCGCCGCGATCCGGCTGGGCTGCCGCGCCGCGATACGCATTTCCGAACGGATTTGAGAAGGCTGGAGCCGCCGATCCGAACGATGCAGCTTCAGCTATCATTCACGCCGCTGCCTGCCTATATGGGCGGCATAAGACCCATGCCGCTCAAGGAGAGCCAGACGTGCTGCCCATCGCCAAGACATCGCTTGCCACCCTCGCCGCCGGCCTCGCCTTTGCGGCTGCCGCGCCCGCACAGGCGCAGGACGAAACCGATGTCAGCGTCAACCAGCTGATCGTCTATGGCGACGATCCCTGCCCGCGATCGACCGCCGACCAGATCACCGTCTGCGCGCGCAAGGAAGAGGACGAACGTTTCCGCATTCCCGAGCCGCTGCGCGAATCCGATTCGCCGCAGAACGATGCCTGGAACAACAAGGTTCTCGCTTACGAAACGGTGGGCAAGAACGGCACATTGAGCTGCTCGCCCGCCGGTGCGGGCGGCTGGACCGGCTGCGTTTCGCAGATGATCGACATGGCCTATGCCGAAAAGCGGACCGACGAATCGGTGCGCTTCAGCGAGCTCATCGCGGCAGCCCGCGCCGAGCGCCTCTCCGTGCTCGATGATGAAGCGGCGGCGGAACAGGCGCGCGTCGAGGATGCAGAGCGCGAGTTTTTCGAACGCGATCAGGCTGTCGAAAGCGAACCGGCGCCCGAAGGCGAATAATGCGGCAATCGTGCGGGGCTTGTCGCCCCGATCAGATCTTGCGAATCATGCCATGAACGGTCGTGAGGTAATCCCACATCCGCTCGGCCGTCTGTTCGGTCAGCGCGATCAGGTCGCGGCGGCGATCCTTGGGGTCGGTCCAGCGACGCAGTAGTCCGGCCTCGGTCATCTGCCGCACCCAGCGCAGCGCCGTGCTCATCGGCACCGAAGCGGCAATGCAGACCGACGAGACCGAGACTTGCTGGCCTTCGAGCTTTGCGCGGGTCAGGTCGAGCAGGATGTCCCATGCCGGGTCGGCGAAGAACTGGCTCGGGAAAAAGCGCGCGCGCATCGAGCGCGAGCCGATAATCATCCGCAGCGTTGCAGCAACTTCCTTTTCGCCGACCGCCTCGGAGGGCTGCGCCTCCACGGCCTGGTTCTCAAGCGCCGAAACGAGCTTGGCGATCTGCTGGCTGACGTCGGAGATATCGCCGCCATTGGCCAGCGCCTTGCGCGTGCCGAGATAGCGCATCGCGCGGCGCAGCGCCGTCGAATAGGCGTCGAAGCCGATCGGCTTGCTGAGAAAATCGACCGCCTCGACATGCATCCCGCGAATCGCGAGATCGGAGGTGACCTTGTTCGCCATCAGGACCGCGGCGAGCGGTCTGGCCTGGTCGATCCGGGCGCGGGCCTCCTCGATCAGCACGAAGCCGTCGAAGGTCGGCATCTCCATGCCCGCCATCACGATCTGGATCGAAGGGTCACGCGCGACCTGCTCAAGCGCATCGCGTGCCGAAGTGACGCAGCGATGCGAATAATGCAGATCGTCGAGCATGCGCGCGCAATGATCGATACACGCGCGGTCATCATCGACGACAAGGACCGTAGGTGTGGTCGCCTCGAGCGGAAACGCCTGATCCTTCAATTGCGGTGCAGCCAATGCCTGGCTTGCCATTCGCGAACTCCCTGACTTGCCGTTTCCGGCCTGGCTATCGACTTAAGCGGCGGCGACCAAAGGCCGACAGCGACGGGCCAATTACCACCAATTCGGCGGTAGCGTCGCGCCCCGACCCGTTTTACGGCGCGAGAATGCGTCACTCTATATCGGGAAAAAATCAGATTGCTACCACCGTGGCAGAGTTATCGCCAATTTCGGCGCGCGCCACGACCGGTTCGTCGGCAAGCCGCCTCACGGCTGCGCCAGACTGCCCCGATTCTGGACAGAAATGCACGTTGCTGTCCATCTGCTCGCAACGCTGCCTGCCCTGTCGTCGCCAAATGCTCGTTCTGAATGATTCGCGGAAGTCTCTGCAAGATCGGGAAAAGAATCGCTCTCGTCCGTCCATGCACAACTCTGTTGCGGCGGGCGCTTGAGCCAAGCCCGACTTCCAAGTAAACGCACGCCATCGCGGCAATCAGGGTTCGGTGCCTGGCATCGCCATAATGCTTGCGGACAGGTGCGTCGGCATGTCGCAGGCCGCTCCTTCCTCCGACGCGCCACAGCCTGGCACAGCCAGACCGGCAGCGTTCTTCAGGCAAATTGCCAAAATGGTCCTTATTAGCCGCGCAATTTAAAATCATTGCGCTATTTGCATGCACGATTTGCAGGCAAATTCTGCAAGCAAGATGTGCAGGGAACGTAGGTGGCGCAAACCAAGCTCAGCATCGGTAGTCCGGCAAAGGCCGGGGCAGCCGACGAGGTCGCGGAGGAAACCGCGCCGGGCAAGGCTGCGTCCGGGGCGAATGCAAGCGAGGCAGCTGCTGCCGGACAGCAAAGCTGGCAGAACCTGCTCGACCTCGATTCGCAAGTCTTCGAGCAGAAAGGCATCCGCCTTCTCACGCCCGAAGCGCGCGTGCTCATCCACCTCAAACTCAATGGCACGATGACGGTGTCGACCGCGATGGAAAAGGCGGGCGTGTCCTATCGCGGCTTTTACACAGTTCTCGAACGTCTCAAGCAGGCCGGTCTTGTCGGACAGGTCAAGGACAAGGAAGACCAGCGTGTCCGCCAGCTTCGGCTCGATCCCTCCATGCCGATCCCGCCCGATCGTTTCTGACCGCCAACCTGACCAGCCAATTCCCGGGAAATTTCATTGACCAACCAGATCATCACATCTGCGCGAAAAGCAATGATTGCGGCGAGGCCGCTTCTCGCCTCCGTCGCGGCGGGTGGCCTGGCCGTGCTGCCGCTCGCCGCGCAGGCCCAGCCGCGCAATGGCGGCCGGATGGTGCCGCCTGTCATCACCGCGCAGCCGCGATCCGCAGCAGAGGCCGAGGACGCCGAACGAACGGCAACGATCGCGCCGCCGCCGCTGACCGGGCCGCAGGCGCCCGAAGCGGTGTTCTATGGCCCACCGACGCCGAAGTCGGACGACGGCGAGATTCCGGACATCAGCTGGACCGAGCCGACCGATCACGTCCCGCCCGCGCTCGAAGAGGCGGTGAATCTCGTTTCGCGCAATTACCCTTCGGCCATGGCGGCGCGCGCGGCGCTGCGCGCGGCGGAACAGGACGTCCGCTCCGCCAAGTGGCTGCGCTTTCCTTCGGCGCAGGGCAACCTTGCCTACCTCGACGATTCGGGCTCGCCCGAGCCGCAACTTATCGTTGAAACCCCGCTTTGGTCGGGTGGGCGGATCAGTTCGGGCATTGCGCGCGCGCGGGCGCAGGAAGACGTAACCTCGGCGGGTTACATCGAAACCGTCCAGGATCTCGCCCTGCTGACCTCGCAGACCTATTTTCAGGTGGCCTCGCTGACGCTGCGCGAGCAGCTGCTTGCACAGAGCCTCGAAGAGCACCAGCGCCTCGTCGATACGATGGAGCGCCGCGTCGAGCAGGAAATCAGCCCGATTGCCGACCTCGAGCTGGCCCGGTCGCGTGCCGCCCAGATCGAGCAGCAGTTCACCGTGACCCAGTCGAGCCGACGAACCTCGCTGCGCATCCTGGCCGAGCTGATTGCCGACCCGACCTTCGAGCTGGGACCGATCCCCTATTACGATGTCGATGCGACGATCCCCAACCAGCAGGCGCTCGAGGACCAGGCCGTGGCCTACGATCCGGCGATCCAGCGCCAGCGCGCCGAAGCCGACGTGGCGCGCGCCGAGCTCGATTCGCGCAAGGCCTCTATCCTGCCGCAGGTCAATGCCCAATACAGCTATGACGATCTGCGCGGCAGCCGTGTGGGGCTTGTCCTGCGAGCCCAAAGCAATGGCGGCCTGAGCCAGATTTCCGATGTGAACAGTGCGCGGCTCCGGATCACCTCGGCGCTCGAGAATATCCGCGTCGCCGAACAGCAGCTGCGTCGTGACATCGAAACGACGATCATCCGCTACGAGGCTGCGCGCAAGCGTGCCGAAATCTCGCGGACCTCGGCGTCCACTGCATCGCGGGTCAGCGCCAGCTATACACGCCAGTTCATCGCCGGACGTCGTTCGTGGCTCGACGTCATGAATGCGTTGCGCGAAGCCGTCACCGCGGAAATCGACCGTACCGACGCGGAGATTACGGTGATGTCGGCGGCAACCGAACTGCTACTCCTGAGCGGGCGCTGGCGGCCCGTATTCGACGAATTCGATCCTTACGAAACCGGGGATCCGAACCTGAACCAAGTGGGGCAATAACAGTGGCTAACCAAATCCTCTCGGCGATCGCGGACCTGGCGAGGCTGCGCCGCATCGATCTTCGCCCGGAATGGGCGGACGACGCCAAGAACCTGACGCGCGACGACGAAGAGGCGCTCGATTCCTATTGCGAGGCGATCGGCTGGGCACCTTCAAGCAGTTATGCCGACAACCCGCGCGCGCATGAATTCCCGCTGCTCGCCTATCACCCAAGCCACGGCTGGGCAGTGGTCGAGCGCGTCGATGGCGACAATCGCATGCAGGTTGTGCGCAACGGCATCGCGACGACCTGGTCTGACGCCGACGATGCACGCCTTTATGACCTCACGATCCCGCTGCCTGCGGGCAAGCAGAAGTTCGAGAAGGCAATCGATGTCTTCAAGGCCGCGATCATGCGGCGCAAGCACGTCATCGTCCTTGCCATCATCGCGACCTTTGTCGTTAACGTCATCGCGCTGATCACCAGCATCTACACGATGCAGGTCTATGACCGCGTCGTACCGCGCGGCGCGTTCTCGACGCTCTGGGTGCTAAGCCTTGGTGCACTGGCCGCGCTCGCCTTCGATTTCGGCCTGCGGGTCGTGCGCGCCAACATGCTTGAGCGCGAGGCGGTCGAGATCGACACCGAGACCTCCGAATTCTTCTTCTCGCGCGCGACAGAAGTACGCCTCGATGCCCGCCCGCCGGGTGTGGGCACGATGGCGGCGCAGCTGCGCGGGCTCGAGCAGATCCGTTCGGTGATGTCTTCGGGCGTCACCTTTGCCTTTGCCGACCTGCCCTTTGCGCTGCTCTTCATCTTCGTGATCATGCAGCTTGGCGGACCGGTCGCGCTGGTCATTGCCACCGCATTCCCGATCGCGCTGGGCATGTCGTTCATCTTTGCCCGGCTGATCCGGCGCAATACCGAAACGGCGCAGGTCAACTCGAACCGCAAGAACGGCCTGCTCGTCGAAGCGCTCGATGCGTCGGAGACGGTCAAGGCGAATCGCGGCGAGTGGTTCCTGCTCTCGCGCTGGAACAAGCTGCTCGACGATGTCCACGAGGCCGACCTGCCGGTGCGCAAGCTGCAGGCCAAGGCAAGCTCGATCTTCGGAACGCTTCAACAGACAGCCTATATCGGGCTGATCGCCTGGGGCGCGGTGCGCGTTTATAATAATGACATGACGGTCGGCGCGCTGATCGCCTGTTCGATCCTGGCAGGCCGCGTCAACGGGCCGCTGATTTCGCAGCTGCCGAATCTGCTGGTGCAGTGGAGCTATGCACGTTCCTCGCTCAAGATGCTCGATGGCATCCTTGCCCTGCCGCAGGACCGGCCTGCCGATGTCGATCAGCTTCGCCCGACCCGCCTTGCGCCGCAGCTGTCGCTCAAGGATGTCGTCTTTGCCTATGGCGAAGGCGCAGCGGGCATCACCGTACCGAAGCTCGAAATCGAAGCTGGCGACCGCGTCGGCATCGTTGGCGGTATCGGTTCGGGCAAGTCGACCCTGCTCAAGCTGCTTGCCGGGCTTTACCGTCCGATCGAGGGCAAGATCCTGATCGACAAGCTCGACATGGCGCAGGTTTCGGAAGACATCCTGCGCGGCCACATTGGTTATCTGCCGCAGGACTATCGCCTGGTGAACGGAACGCTGCGCGAGAACCTCTTGCTCGGCCTGCCCGATCCGGGTGACGACGCGATCATGCAGATGGCGCAGAAGACCGGTCTGGCCGCGATGATTACGGGCCATCCGCGCGGGCTCGATCTGGAAATCAGCGAAGGCGGACGCGGTCTTTCCGGCGGCCAGCGCGTGCTGACCGGCCTGACCCGCATCCTGCTGGCCAAGCCCAAGCTCCTGCTGCTCGACGAGCCGACCTCGAACCTCGACGTCGATACCGAAGCGCTGGTGCTGCGCACGATCAACGAATCGCTGACGCCCGACACGACGCTCATTTTCGTGACGCACAAGCTCCAGCTGCTCAACATGGTCAAGCGGATGATGGTCATCGCGCATGGCCAGGTCGCGGTCGACGGGCCGGTCGCCGAGGTGATGAAGCGGCTCAAGGGCGGTGCGTCCGCCAGCCAGCAGACCCAGAGCGTCCAGGTTCAGAAGCCGGGCCAGCAAGTTGTCGCCTCGACCGCTGCCGCTGCGCCTGCCGCAGAGTCGGGGCAGAAGCCGACCGGCGGCATCACCACCAATCTTGGAGGCAAGGTCAAATGATCTCGGCCACGTTTCGCAATCGCTGGCTCAGCCAGCCAGCCATCGTCATCTACGCCATCATCGCCTTTTTCTCGCTGGCGATCGGATGGTCGTTCTGGGCCGAACTCGACCAGGTCAGCCGCGCGCCGGGACAGGTGATTCCGACCGGCAGGATCCAGGTGATCCAGAGCACCGACGGCGGCCAGATCGAAAAGCTACTCGTGCGCGAGGGCGATTCGGTCCGCAAGGGCCAGCTCCTCGTCCAGCTCGAGGACGTGAAACTGCGCGCCTCTGTCAGCGAAGCGGAGGGCAAGGTTGCCTCCCTGATGTCGACCATGGCCCGCATCAACGCCGAGCTTTTCGACCGCCCGCTGGTCTTTCCGCCAGAGGTGCAGAACTGGCCGGAATTCATCTCCAACCAGCGGCTTCTATATACAAAGCGTCGCCAGGCGCTCGAAGACCAGCTTTCGTCGCTGCGCGAAATGCTCGGCCTGATCCGGCAGGAGCTGGACATGAACATGCCGCTGCTTGAGCAAGGCGACGTTGCCCGCGCCGACATCCTGCGCATGCAGCGCGGCGTCTCCGATATCGAATCGCAGATCGTCAATGTCCGCAACCGCTACCTGCAGGAATTGCAGACCGAATACGCGCGCACCGAGGAAGATCTGGTTACGGCGCGCGAGATTCTGGCGCAGCGCCGGGATTCGCTCACCGATACCAAGATTCGCGCGCCCACCAACGGCATCGTCAAGAACGTGCGCCTCACCACGGTGGGCGGCGTGCTGCGTCCGGGGGACGAGGTGCTCTCGATCGTTCCGACTGGTGACGAGTTGATCGTCGAGGCCAAGATGTCACCTTCCGACGTCGCCTACGTGAAGCTGGGCCAGGAAGCATCGGTGAAATTCGATGCCTATGATTCATCCATCTACGGATCGGCCAAGGGCGAGGTAACCTACATCAGCCCCGACACCATTTCGGAACAGACGCCCGCAGGCGAGAACGTCTACTATCGCGTTCATATCAGCGTCGATACCAGCCCGATGAAGCCGAAAAAGCGCGATGAGGTGATCGAAATCCAGCCAGGAATGACGGCCACCAACGAAATTCTTACCGGGAAGAACACGGTTTGGCGCTATCTTACCAAGCCCATCACCAAGACGATGGGCGAGGCGATGACCGAACGGTGATGAAATCCGGGCGGGGGCATTGTCCATTGCCCCCGCCCGAGCATCAGACAGAAGCCCAACCCCCCGGAAAATCGACGAACCGAGCCCGAAAATGCAATTCGGCAGGCTCGATTGCGATTCTGTTAAGCAATCGTTGACGGATTGGTCTTAGCGGGGCAAAGGCAAGCCATGACAACCAAGCGGGACTCATAGGTCGGCATACGAGGCCACGATAACCACCACATTGGTGGCGTTGTGGCGTTAATTGCTTTGGCAAAGTCTCGAAGGGCTTGTTAACGCACGAATGGCAGGGAGTGGATTTCTCTGCACGGTTCCATGTTGGGGGATTAGATGAGCACTACAGTCGTACCGGCGCCAGCGGCAAAAGCTACGCGGCCTGTTCGTGATAAGAAACTGGCAAATGAGGCGGAAAAACAAGCCGCCGCAGCTGCCCAGGAAAAGGATGAGCGCGTAGCCGAAGACAATGACCAGGAAGAGGTCGTTGTTGCCAAGGCTGAAGGCGAAGAAAAGGAAGCCCCGGTTTCCGAAACTTCCCTCGCGGGTGACTTCTCGTTCGACGGAGCGCTGGCGGAAGCCGCTGCTTCGGCGGGCTCGCTGGTCACCGACGGCGAAGTCGGCGAAGACGTCGATGTCAGCTACGCACAGTATGATGACGAAGGCGGCTCGGGTGGTACCATCCTGCTCGTCGGCGCAATCCTGCTGGTCGGCCTCGGAATTGCAGCGCTTGCGAGCGGCGGCAATGACGACAACGACATCCCCGTTCCGCCCCCGCCGCCCCCGCCGCCGAACGAAGCCCCGACGGTCACTGTCGATGCTGACGCCCTCACGGTGGATGAAGACACCAGCGGAACTGTTACCGTTACGACCGACGATGCGGATGGCGACACCGTCACCGTAACCGGCGCGGCCGACAACGGCACGGTCACCGTCGATGGTGGCACGGTCACCTACGCACCGGACGCTGACTTCAACGGCACCGACACGGTCACCATCACTGCCAGCGATGGCAATGGCGGCACCGCAACCACGACGGTCACCGTCACGGTCAACCCCGTCAACGACGCTCCGGTCTTCCCGGGCGCGACTGCTTCGCTCTCGACCGACGAAGAAACGCCGGTCAGCGGCGATCTCTCGACGGGCACGACCGATGCGGACGGCGATACGCTGACCTATGCGAAAGCAACCGACCCGGCCAATGGCGCGGTTGTTGTCAACGCTGACGGCACGTTCACCTACACGCCTGAAACCGACTTCTTCGGTGTCGATACGTTCGACGTTACCGTTGATGACGGCAACGGCGGCACTGCCACGGCTACCGTCGAAGTGACCGTGAACAACGTCAACGACGCGCCGGTCGCTGGGCCGGGCAACGATACGTCGCTGACTGTTGCCACTGACGAGACCGTCAACTTCGTCATCGACTTCAATGACGCAGATGGCGACGATGTTACGGCCTCGATTGCGAGCGGTCCGAGCAACGGCACTGTTACCGCCAATGCCGATGGCACGAACACCTACGACCCCGATGAAGGTTTCATCGGTCAGGACATGTTCGACATCAGCGTTACCGATGGCACCGAAACCGTAACCTACACCGTCACGGTCGATGTCACGGCGGCTGGTCCGACGGAACTGTCGATCGACGTTCCCGCGAGCGGTCCTGCAGTTACGATCGACGTCTCGGACGACGATTACGACCTGATCGATACGGTTTCTGGCCGTACCGATGTGATCATTACCGGCTTCGGCGAAGGCGACATGATCAGCACCGATGCGACGCAGTTCTTCTTCGGCACGGGTTCCGACCCGAGCGATCTCCGGATCACGTTGAGCGACGGCACCAACTTCAACCAGATCATCATCGACGATGTTCTGACCGGTGGTCTCGTCTTCAACTATGAATCGGCAGTCGCCTCGGTTGGCTTCGACTTCATCAACTTCGGCTGACCGGTCACTCGGTAGGCAGACTATCTACTCTTAAAGACTCACTCAGGGAGCAATTACAAATGGCCCTTATTATTCTTCAACCCAATGCCACGTCGTCGTTGAACGTCGGCAGTGGTTCGGATACGGACATCGTCTTCGGTGCCGGCGGTAACGAAACCGTCCGCATCGACGGCGACGGCAAGGTCGAGCTCGACCCGTCGTGGAACGCTGGTGGCGACACCATCAAGATCGATGGCCTCGCCAGCGATTACAGCGCGACGGTTTCGGGTTCGAACCTGATCCTCACCAACGCGACCGGCGCGAACATCTCGATCCCGGTTGGTATCGTTGGCGCAACCGTCGAGTTCCTCGGCGGCGACTCTCGCACGCTCGTCATCAAGGACGGTCAGCTCTGCCTGGCAGAACAGATCCTCCCCGCCGACGGCAGCACCGTCGCGGTCGAAGGTGAAGCTGCCAACCAGGCTCCCGCTTTCACCGACGACGAACTGCCGGTCATGACGGACGAAGGTACGCCCCTCTCCGACACGCTCGCAGGTCTCGCAGTCGATCCCGACGGCGATGCGCTTTCCTACAGCCTTTCCACCGGCGCCCTCAACGGCTCGGTCACGGTCAATGCTGACGGCACCTACACCTACACCCCGAACGCCAACTTCTCTGGTTCCGACCAGTTCGTTGTTGCCGTAACCGATGGCGAAGCAAGCGACACGCTTGTCGTGAACGTCACCGTCAAGGAAACTGGCGGCACGGGCGGTACCGGTGGCACGCAGAGCCTCTCGGTTGCCAAGGACATCGTCGACGGCACCTCGGGTGACGACACGATCCGCGCTCGCGTTGTCCAGAACAACGATGGTTTCCAGACCAACGAACTCGGTTCGGGTGACTTCATCGACGGCAAGGGCGGCACCGACCGTCTCGACGCTTGGGTCCAGGACGCATCGCCGCTCGGCGCCGGTCCGGGTTCCTCGATCCTGCCGGAAACCACCGACGTTGAAATCGCGCACTTCCGTGCTCTCAGCGTTGGCGCGAGCAACTACGACCTCGGCGATCTCCCGGTCCTCTTCATGTATCCGTATTACCCGCTCGAAAAGGGCGAGTTCTGCGATTACTCGGGTCCGCGTATCGGTGTCGAAATCAACGCGTCCGACATGTTCGGCCTCACCGAAGTCGGCTCGGTCCGCTCGGATGACTCGCTGACCATCTACAACCTGACCACCCTCGCTGACGATGGCACGACCATCCGCAAGACCGAGGAAGTCATGGTTCGCATGGACCACACGGGCAACAACAACGCGATCGATCCAGAATCCGATCTAACGGTTCTCTTCGACCGCGACTACCTGCTCTGCGACGATCCGATCGCAACGGGCGGCGTGTTCCGCTTCCAGATCATGGACGTCGACGCCGTGCGCCTCGCCGAGCTTTCGGGCCTCGCCCCGGCAGCTGCTTACGGCACGGTCACCTACCCGAACAATGTCAACTACCAGAGCGCTGGCGAAATCATCGACGGCCCGCTTGACGAAATTCCGTACACGGAAGTCGTCTTCAAGCTGGGTGGCGACGAGTTCGTTATTCCGCTGACCGACGCCAATGGCGTGATGCCGGTCAACTATGCCGAACTGCTCGCCAACGTTCAGTACTGGATCGCACAGGATCCGGGCCTCAACGGCAGCAACGTCGGTGCCGGCGGCTACAACGTCACGGCCACCTTCGGTCTGGACTTCACGCCGACGGATACGGACTCGTTCCCGGGCGGTACGGTTGGCCCGCAGTTTGCAGGCCAGGAAATCCAGCTCACCAACGAGAGCGGTCCGGAAGTCTTCACCGACGTTACTTTCACCTCGGGCAACACTGTCCCGGGTGACAAGGATACACACCTTCAGCCCTTCTTCGGCACCCCCGAAGGCGGCGAGTGCAAGATCGAAGTCGACGTCAAGCTCGAGAAGGTCGGTCGCGGTGGCGACGGTGGTGAACTCACCATCGGTGGCATGACGCCCGATCTCGACAACAACTGGGACGAAGAAAGCCTCAGCGGCGTTCCCGAACTCCCGCGCGGTGTCGAGCAGTTCAACGTCCAGGTCCTCGGCAACGCGGACCAGCCGAGCAGCCTTGCTGCCCTGCGTTCGACAGACAACACGCTGCAGTGCATCATCATCGAAGACGAAGGTGATTCCGAAGCAACGCTGACCATCGGTAACCGCAACACCAGCGCTGCCGACGGCTTCGACGCCGGCTTCTACGACACCCTTCACTTCGAAGAATGCGATGTCGACTGCGACGTCAGCTCGGTCAAGAACAACGCCCTGAAGGACGTTCTCATCTTCGACGCGTCGAAGTTCGACAACGATACCGAAGTGCACGGCCACTTCTCGGAAGAGACGGTTGCCAAGTACCTCGACCTGACGGACACCGACCCGAATGCCTATGCCGACGACGTGACGGCGATGTACACCTTCGGTTCGGGCGACAACATCCTGAACATGAACATCTCGAAGATGAACATGGCGGTTCAGGGTGCGATCACCCGCGGTGACTTCTCGTTCTACACCGACACCGGTGCAGGCAACGACACCGTGCTGATCCAACTTGGTGACGGCGAAGCCGATCTTTACCAGAATCTCGACGGTGACTTCGCCTTCGGCGGGGACAGCGACGGAAACTGGTACACCAACCACCTGCTCAACGAGAACCTGACGATCAAGACCCAGGACGGCGACGACTACGTCAACACCTGGGGTGCTTCGGCAGCGGTTATCGAAGCCGGTGCTGGCGACGACGTTGTCTTCACCGACAACTCGGGCGGCGTCCACTTTGGTGCCGGCGAGTGCTACAACTGTGGCCGTTCGACTTGGATCTTCAATGCCCGTAACAACGACGTGCAGAACCTCGAATCGAAGTCTGTTGCGACGCTGACCAACGCGGCGAACCTCGCCATCGTGGTTCAGTTCCAGGATTTCACCGCTCGTGTGAACATCGCCGACACCGTTGGCTCGGTTAACGGCGTGACGCTGACCGACCTTGACATCGTTCAGGCGATCAAGGCCGCGATCAACGATCACCCGGTCCTTGGTGACTTCCTCGTCGCTGAAGACGGCCCGGGCCGCACCCTCGTGGTTCGTTCGCTCGTCGATGGCGTCATGGAAAACACCGACCTCTCGGTTCGCCTTGTGCAGACTGGCCCGCTTTCGGCACAGCAGCTCGCAGGCAACGCAGAGACGCTCGGTGACTTCACCGCAGCCGAACTGGCAGCCTTCGGCTTCAACCCCGACGGCTCGGCGATCGAAGTCGCCGACGGTGTTGACCCGTCGCAGGGTGGTCGCTGGGACTCGGACCAGGCTTACGACAGCAAGGCTGATTGCGACCTCATCGGCGAAGACTCGCAGAACATGAACAACAACCGCGTCGAAGGCGGGCTGGGCAACGATGAAATCGCGCTCTCGTCCACCGAAAATGCGATTGAGCATGTTGTGATCACCGGTGCCTTCGGCACCGACCACATCCTGAACTTCTCTGCCGGTGCCGTCACAACGACGACCGCTGCGCAGCCGGAAATCCAGCAGCTCACGTTCTCTGTCACTGATACCGATCCGCTCACAGATCCGGACGAGACGCAGCAGGATGCCGACCTGACGCTGACCGTCGGTGGTGTGGACTACGTCGTGAATTCGATGGCTGGTGCCACGGCTGCTGATCTTGCTGCGGCATTCGCAGCAGCGATCAATGCCGATCCGACGGGTGTTGCTACGGCTTCGGTTACGGGAGCAGTCCTGACGCTGACCTACAACACGCCGAACGATGGCACGAACTGGGGTCTTCCAACCGGATCGATCACCTCGCCGAGCCCGACGGAAACGCAGGTAGTTACCATCGCTGGCACCCAGACGGATGCTGAAACTGTCACCATCAGCTTTGCTGGTTGGACGGCAGACGTCGACATCCCGGCTGGTTCGACTGCGAACGATATCGAATCGCTTCTGGTTACCTACATCCAGAACAACGCACCGGCTGAAATCGATGCGTCGATCAACGGTTCGCTCGACGGTTCGTTCAACCTGCTGTACTACGGCAACACCGACCCGGCAGCTGCCACGTTCACGTTCACGACCAACAATCCGGAAGTGAACACGACGATTACGGCAGCGAACGGCACCTTCACGCCGTTCAATCCGGGCGCGATCGCAGCCATCCCGGTCACAGTCCAGGAAGGTGTTCCGGCTGGTACGGCGATCGGTGACTTCGACATCTTCGACCTCTCGGCCATCATCGGCCCGGGTGCCCCTGGATACTTCGGGAACCAGGCGCAATTCGGTCAGAGCGACGACAATACTGCCGACGAAGGTGTTGGCAGCGTTGAGTATGGGTTCATCAACGGGCTCATCGACTCGAACGCGAACGGTGTGGTTCTCGTCGACATCGTCGACGGCAGTGCAGACGACGAGCTCACCGAGCTCCAGGCTCTGGTCACCGCCGCTGACGCAACCGCCCATGGCGGTGGTCAGACGAACACCAGCGTCATCATCACCGTCGGTGACACCAACCGTGTCGACGCAGGGGACGACGATGGTCTCTTCGGCAACTTCTACAAGGTTGTCGACGGCGCCCAGGCTGGCGATGCCACGGTCGAGTATCTCGGCACCGTGTATCTCGGCAGCTACGACTGGGGTGGCAAGGAAGCCATCGGCGACTGGGAAGCAATGACGGCGGTGAACTTCACCCCGCTCACGCCGACCCAGATCATCGACTCGTTCGGCGCGGTCATCTGATCCAAGCCGACATGGATACCGAAATCGGGGTCGCCTTCGGGCGGCCCCTTTTTCGTTTGGGCCAAGGGCCAATTGCGATCACTTCAAATCACAACACGCAGAACCTGGCCGAATAGGTTCAACACTCTCCCGGTCCTGTCCTACACGCGCCAAACTGTGCTAGCAGCCCAGCGCAAGCTTCGAAAAAACCAAAGCCCGGCCCCCGGATTAACGGCGGGCAAACCGCGATCGCCGACCTGGCCGATCTTGAGAAATCGCGAAGAACTGCGGAAAATCGCGACAGACAGATAACTATCCGAGACAAGTCGCTGCCAAAAGTAAATGCAGCGTTCATCAAATCCGCTAATAATAAGGGTTCATCCAGCGATAGCTTTCGCGCCGTAGAAACATTCCCGAAAGGCGATCATTGCCGCAGACCAAACCAGACAGGATTGTGGTATGACGTACTGGACACGCAACTCACTGGATACCCACTGTTAACGAAGATCGCCGAGAGTAGCATCGACGGCCCAGGGCATGATCGCAGATCGATCACCTGCCGGAGGCCAGCACGATCTGCCCCGTCCTCGACGTGCAGTAAGAGATAAGACAAGAAGGTTACCCGTAATGGCCAAACTCACCGGCGTCGCATTCGAAGATTTCAACGGAAACGGCATCCTAGATAAAGGCGAGGCAACTGCGGGGATCCGCATCAGCGCGCCCTCGGGCCGCCGCCAGACCAACGTCGATGGCGAATATTCGATGTTCGCTTCGACCGGTGTTACCAAGATGGTCTGGGATGAAGGCCCGATCCAGGACATCATCAAGATCGATGTCACGATCGGTCAGACCGACGCCATGGTCAACCTGATCAACACGAACATCGTCGAGACCAATGCCTCGGTTCGCGTCACGGGACAGGTCCAGACCATCATCGGGACCGGCACCAATGGCCTGACCCTCGAAGGCGATGCCCATGACCAGACCATCAAGGGCACCAGCGGCAACGACACGCTGCTCGGCCAGGGCGGCAACGACTACCTTGCTGGCAACGGTGGTAACGACAACATTTTCGGTGGTGACGGCTTTGACGTCGCCGTCTTCAACGGCTCGCTCAGCCAATTCGGGGTGACCCAGGTCAACGACCAGTTCATCGTCTCGGGCAATGGTCAGGGCACCGACAAGACGACCAGCGTCGAGGTGCTGCGCTTCAGCGATGGCGACTACTACTACGACCAGATCAGCGGCAAGATCCGCGCATTCGACGATATCACCACTGGCGCACCCCGCCTGTTCATCGCACAGGAAGCCTATGGCGCCCAGGCGACAGTCCGCCTCGAAGGCAACGTCTTCAACGACAAGAACCTGAATGGCATCAATGATCCGGGCGAAGGCATCGAAGACGTTCAGGTCATCGACGGCGGCATCGGCACCCAAACCGACGCCGACGGCTCATACCGCAAGCTGATCTACGCCGGCTACAAGAACTTCGAGTACCAAGGTCCCGGCCTGCTCGGCAAAACGGTTGTAACCACCAGCCTAACCTCGGGCACATTCGCGCTCGACATCCTCAACGGCACCGAGCTCACGATCAATACTTCGGCCAAGATCGAAGGCGAGATCTTCAAGATCATGGGAACCGGCACCTCGGGCCTCACCCTGATCGGCGATTATCGCGGACAAGAGATTGTTGGTACGGTCGGCAATGACACGCTCGGCGGCGAAGGCGGCGGCGATATTCTCGTCGGCGGCCTCGGCAACGACCGCCTTGTTGGCGGCGAAGGAATCGACGTCGCTGTCTTCTCGGGCGACGCATCGAAATTCACCGTCTCGCTGGAAGCAGGCGCAATCGTCGTCTCGGGCAATGGCCAGGGAACGGACAAGACCTGGGGCGTCGAGGTCTTCCGCTTCGACAATGGCGACTACCACTACGATGCGGCCTACGGCTTCCTCGTTCCGTTCGGACCGAACGCCGGCGCACCGCTGGCAAACTCGGGCCCGCCCAACGAAAACGAAGCCCCCACCGTCGCCTCCAGCCAGCAGGTCTCGACCAGCGCATCGCAGGCGGTTGCCTTCACGGTATCTGCCAGCGATCCGGACGGCGACACGCTGAACTACACGCCGTCGCAGGCAGCGCACGGCGTCGTCACCGGCTCGGCCGGCAGCTTCACCTACACACCCAATGCCAACTATACCGGCAACGACAGCTTCACGGTCGTCGTCAGCGACGGTAATGGCGGAACGGCAGTCCAGACCGTATCGGTCACGGTCTACGCAGCTAACGAAGCCCCGACCGTGACGGCTCCGTCGCAGACGATCACCACCAAATTCCAGACGACGGTCAACATCACCGTCTCGGCAAGCGATCCCGATGGCGACCAGCTTAGCTACTCGCCGTCCAACCCTGCAAATGGCAGCGTTTCGGTCGGCCTTGGCGGAGCGATGATCTACACGCCGAAGGCAGGCTTCAGCGGCACCGACAACTTCACCGTCGTCGTCAGCGACGGCCGGGGCGGCACCGCAACGCAGGCTGTGTCGATCGAGGTCGAAGAACCGAACACGCCGCCGGTCACTGCCAATTCGCAGACCGCGAAAACTGTTGCCGGCGAAACCGTTGCGATCCTGATCGAAGCGTCGGACGCCGATGGCGACGCGCTCAACTTCACAATTGGCGCAGCGGGCAGCGGCACGGTCGTGGATCAGGGCAATGGCCTGCTCTACTACACGCCGAATGCGGGCTTCACGGGCAACGACGACTTTGCCGTAACCGTGGACGACGGCCGTGGCGGCGCCAGCCACCTGACCGTCACCGTCAAGACCTATGAGACTGCGGAAGCGCTCATGGCAGACCAGCCGGTAGAGTTCGAAATCTCCATGCCCGACGGTTTCAAGGGCATGATCGGCGGCGCCGGCAACGTTTTTGGCAGCCAGGGCTTCCAGCACATCGTCCTGCCCGACGCCGCCGACTACCTCGCCTTCGACCCCTCGTTCAACAACGGCGGCGATGTCATCGAATTCCCGAATGCAGCGGCTGACTACATTATCGCGCTCGAAGGCTCGACCGCGGTCATCAAGGACGGCGATTCGACCTACGTTCTCCCGCTCGGCCCGACGCCGACGATCATGCTGTTCAGCGATGGCCCGCGTGAACTCGGCATCGACCAGACCAGCGGACAGGTCCTGATCGGCGGCCAGGTCGTGACCGGGCAGGCCGCGATCATCGATGCCGCACCGGATCAGGCGCTGCCGCCGCAGGCTGTCGATCCGCAGGCCTTTTCGGTGCTGACGCTGGCACACTTTGCCGACCTGCCGCTGATGGGCAACTTCGAAGTCTTCGGCACTTCGGCCGCCCAGACGCTGGACTTCTTCGGTGGCAAGCTGAACCTCGATACCTCGTTCAACCAGGGCGGTGACCTCATCATCCTGCACAAGTCGGCGTTCGAGTATTCGGCCTATATCAACGGTTCCAACCTGATGCTGGTCAGCGGCGACGACATGATCAGCATCCCGCTGGGCACCGCCGGTATCCGCCTCGATTTCAATGGCGATGAGCGCATTGCCCTGATCGATCCGGAAATCCAGGGTGTTACGATCGGCGACCAGCTGATCTCCGCGACCAATGCCAACGATGCCGAATCGCTTGGTGGCGGTCTCTCGCTCGATCTTGGCGCACCGACGGCGGTTGCCACGATCGACCTCGATGCGGGTGTTGCCTATGCCCTGTTCGAAGATCCGGGCCTCGCGTCCTTTGTCCAGATCAATGGTTTCGACGAAGACGACCAGATCGTCCTGCTCGCTGGCGATGTCAGCGATTACAGCTTCAGCGCTACCGGCAGCGCCATCCAGATCAGCAGCAATGATGGCTCCGTGGTCAACCAGATCACCCTGAACGGAGTCGAAGCCAATGGCTTCGTGTACGATGCCGCTTCGGCCATCAACGCAGTGGGCTGGAACTTCATCACCGTCGGCTAAGCCCGACTGGGCACCGCCCACGAAAAAGCCCCGATAGCCGAACTGGCTATCGGGGCTTTTTCGTGCATGATTGCGCCCTATGCGGACCGCTCACGAAAGCGCGATATCGGGCGCGTCTTCCTGTTTCATGCCGACGACGTGATAGCCCGCATCGACGTGATGAATTTCGCCCGTCACGCCAGAGGCAAGGTCGGACAGCAGGTAAAGCCCGGCACCGCCAACATCGTCGATCGTGACATTGCGGCGCAGCGGCGCGTTCAGCTCGTTCCACTTGAGGATATAACGGAAATCGCCGATCCCGCTCGCCGCCAGCGTCTTGATCGGTCCTGCGGAGAGGCCGTTGACGCGGATGCCCTGCGGCCCGAGATCGTTGGCAAGGTATTTCACGCTGGTCTCGAGCGCGGCCTTGGCCACGCCCATGACGTTGTAATGCGGCACGACCTTTTCCGCGCCGTAATAGGTTAGCGTCAGCACCGAGCCACCATCGGGCATCAGCGCCATCGCCTGCTTCGTCACGGCGACAAGGCTGTAGGCCGAGATGTTCATCGTCATCAGGAAGTTGTCGAGGCTGGTATCGACGTACTTGCCGCGTAGCTCGCTCTTGTCCGAAAAGCCGATGGCGTGGACGAGAAAGTCGATCGTCGGCCAGCGCTGGGCCAGCGTGGCAAAGGACTGCTCGACAGCGCCCATGTCCGAAACATCGCAATCGAACAGGAAATCGCTGCCCAGGCTTTCGGCGAGCGGCCGCACACGCTTTTCAAGCGCTTCGCCCTGATAGGAAAAGGCCAGCTCCGCGCCCTGTTCGCGCAGTGCCTTGGCAATGCCCCAGGCAAGCGACTTGTCGTTTGCCAGGCCCATGATCAGGCCGCGCTTGCCATCCATCAATCCGCTCATTTCTCGTCTTCCTGCGTCATCGCCGTATCTGGCTCGTTTGCATCAAAACCGCCCCCGGCATCCTCTTCCTCGGGCGAAACCGCGACTGCGGCATTCATCTCGGCCCCTACCACCATCCCTAGTCCGACGAGCCAGAAAAAGAAAAGTGCAATCATCACCCCGGCAAGGCTGCCATAGGTCAGGTCGTAGGCGAAGAACCGGCTCAGCACCTTGGGCAGGATTGCCGTGACCGCGAGCCACCAGAGCGCGACCAGCAGTGCGCCGGGCCATTTCGGATAACGCCGCGCGCGATAGCGTTCGGGCGTAAGACCATAGAATAGCAGGTAAATCGAGCCGAACAGCATCAGCCCGCCAAGCAGCTTGGTGACCACGACATGTTTGAGGATGTCGGAGAAGACCGGGATAGCCTGTGCGATAACCTCCTGCACGGTCGAAAGAATCACCTGTGCGGCGAGGGATACCAGCAGGAGGAAAACGGCAGCGAAGGTCAGCGCGATCGAGAGCAGCCGGTATTGCCAGAAAGCGCGGTGCGGTTCGGTGCCATAGGCGCGGTGGAGGATGTCGCGAATGGCTTCCACAAGGCTGCTGGCAGTCCACAGACCGACCAGCCCGCCGACCCAGAGCAATATCCCGCTCCGCGCGGAAATGACGTCGAGCGCGACCGGCCCGAGCACCTTTGCGACCGTTGGCGGCATTGCGGAGAGGAGTGCGGTGACGGTTGCCTCGCGCTGCGCCTGCTCGCCCACGACCGAAAAGATTGCCGACATCGCGATGAAGAACGGAAACAGCGACAGCAGCGTCATATAGGCAAGGTTGCCCGCGTGGATGAAGCCGTCGCGATAGACACCGTTGAGAATTCGCTTGCCGAGCGTGAATATCCGGGTTCCAGGCCCGGCCTTCTCGCGGATCGTTTGCTGGAACGCCTGCGGCCGATGCTGCGCTGCCCTGCGCCGCGCTTCGGGGGTCAGGTCCTCTTGCAAGGCGCCGTCATCAAGTTGCTGACTGCTCACCTGCGAATACTAACCCACTGAATTTCAGACGCCAAGCCGCGCCCTCACATTGCGCGAATCCTTCCAACCATCGAGCTTGTCGGAAAGTTCCTGCACATCTTCGGGCAGCTCGATCTCCAGCGTCACCAGCTGGTCGCCGCGCGTGCCGTCCTTGCGGGTAAAGCCCTTGCCTTTGAGGCGCAGCACCTTGCCCGAGCTGCTTGCGGCGGGAACCGTCAACATGACCGCGCCATCGACCGTCGGCACTTTCACTTTCGCGCCCGCAATCGCCTCGTCCAGCGTGATCGGCAGGTCGACGCGCACGTCGTCGCCATCGCGGCGGAAGAAGGCGTGGCTCTGGATCGTGATCGTGACGAGCCCGTCACCCGCACCGCCGGGGCCTTGCTGCCCCTTGCCCGCAAGCCGCATCTGCGTGCCGTCCTCAACGCCCTTGGGCAGCTTGAGGTCGATGGTCTTGCCATCGGCCAGCGTGATGCGCTGGGTGGCAAGCGTCGCGGCGTCGGTGAAGGGAACCGAAAGGCGGTACTGCACGTTCGCGCCGCGCGGTGCAGCGCGGGTGCGACCGCCGCGCGCACCGCCGCCACCAAAGCCGCCGCGTCCGCCGAACATGCCGCCAAGAATATCGCTGAGATCGACGTCTTCGGCATTGAAGCCTTCGAAGCCGCCACCGCGAAACCCGCCTTGCCCGCCGCCGGGGCCGTGGCCGAACGGCATCGTCGGGTTGCCATCGGCGTCGATTTCGCCGCGGTCAAACTGCGCGCGTTTGGCCTTGTCCGAGAGCAGGTCGTACGCCTGTGTCACCTGGCTGAATCGCTCGGACGCGGACGGATTGTCCTTGTTCGCGTCGGGATGCAGTTCCTTTGCAAGCTTGCGATAGGCGGACTTGATGTCCTTCTCGCTCGCATTGCGGGAAACGCCCAGGGTCGAATAGGGATCGGCAGCCATAATGCTTAGCTAGGTGCGCAACCGCCGCTAAACAAGGGATTTGCCCCTCGCGGCGCTGGCAAAATCGCACCGAACGCGGCAAGAAGCGCGCAGGCCGCGCACAGGGAAGAATTTATGGACAGTGCCGAAGACCAGTCAGTGGTGCCCGATGGCGATCCGTTCGCGCTCTTCGATGCGTGGATGGCCGAAGCGCGCGCGAGCGAACCCAACGATTCCAATGCGATGGCCTTGGCCACTGCGACGCCCGAGGGCAAACCTTCGGTGCGCATGGTGCTGCTCAAAGGGCACGGGCCGGACGGCTTCGTGTTCTACACCAATACGCAGAGCCGCAAGGGCGGGGAGTTGCTAGCCAACCCCAATGCCGCGCTGCTGTTCCACTGGAAGAGCCTGCGCCGACAGATCCGCATCGAGGGGCCGCTCGAAACCGTCGATGAGGCCACCGCCGATGCCTATTTCGCCAGCCGCGCGCGCGATTCGCAGCTTGGCGCGGTCGCCTCGGACCAGTCGCGCCCGCTCGATAACCGCAAGACATTCGTCGAACGCTACGAGGCCGCACGCGACCGGTTCGTGGGGAAAGACATCGTTCGTCCGCCGCACTGGACCGGCTTCCGGCTGAACCCGCAGACAATCGAATTCTGGCACGACCGTCCCCACCGCCTGCACGAACGCCGCCAGTTCGTGCGCACGGGCAGTGACTGGACGAGCACGCTGCTCTATCCGTGACCCCGAGATGACCGACACCGCTTCCCTCAACCGCAGCGCCGCGCTGGCCAGCATTTCGGTCGCGCTGTTCCTGATCGTGCTCAAGACATGGGCGGCGTGGGAGACCGGCTCGACCGCGATGCTCGGCAGCCTTGCAGATACCGCGCTCGACCTTTTCGCCAGCATGGCAACGCTGGTCGGCGTCTGGGTCGCGGCGCAGCCCGCCGATGCCAATCACCGCTTTGGCCACGGCAAGGCGGAAGCGATCGCGGCGATGTTCCAGGTCGTGCTGATCTCGATCTCGGCGCTGGCGATTGCGGCGCGCGCGGTCGGCCAGTTCTTCCAGGGCGCGCAGACCGAGGCGGCGGTGGAAGGCATCGGCGTTTCGCTCGCAGCGATAGCCGCGACACTCGCCTTGCTCGCATGGCAGCGCCACGTGATCGCCAAGACCGGCAGCGTCGCGATTTCCACCGACCATGTCCATTACAAGTCCGACCTGTTCCTCAACCTCGCGGTGATCGCGGCGCTCGCGCTCGACCAGTACGCGGGGCTGCGCGGCGCGGACCCGGTGTTCGGCCTTGCGATTGCACTCTGGCTCGGCTGGAGCGGCTGGCGCGCCTCGCAGCAGGCGATCGAACAGCTGATGGACCGCGAATGGTCGCCCGAGAAAAAGGAGCGCTTCCTTGAGGTCATGGCCCGCAATCCCGACCTGCGCGGCGTGCATGACCTGCGCACGCGAACCTCGGGCAATCAGGATTTCGTCCAGTTCCACGTCTGGATCGACCCGAACATGACCGTGCGCGAGGCGCATGTTGTGATGGACGACATCGAGGAGCGGCTGCACCGCGAGTTTCCCGATGTCGAAATCCTGATCCATCCCGATCCGGAAGGGCTGGTCGACGAGGAGGGATTGGCGGCCGAGGATGTGCTGGCCGAGGTTACGTCGCCGGATCAGGAGCCGGGGGCGGCATGAGCCAGGCGATCCCCTATTGGCATGTCGACGCCTTCGCCGACCGCGCCTTTACCGGCAATCAGGCGGCGGTGATGATCCTTGACGAATGGCTCGATGATGCCGTTCTCCAGCAGATCGGCGAGGAGAACAACTTCGCCGAAACCGCCTTCCTCGTGCGCGATGCGAGCGGAGAGGCGGACTGGGAACTGCGCTGGTTCACGCCTGCGGTCGAAATCCGCCTTTGCGGCCATGCGACGCTGGCTTCGGGCTATGTCCTGCTCGGACAGGAGCCGGGGCGCGAGGCGGTGCGCTTCCGCACGCGCAAGGTCGGCATCCTCGAAGTGCGGCGGCTGGGCGATGGCTATGAAGTGGCTCTGCCCGCGATCCCGACAGGGCGGGGCGCGTTTCCCGAAGCCGTTGCCGCACTGGGCGGAACGCCACTGGAAACATGGCGCAATCCCGACGATTACAATCTCTTCCTGTTTCCCGACGAAGACGCGGTACGCGCGCTGACCCCGGACATGGCCGCGCTGGCCACATTCGGGGAGCACCAGTTTATCTGCACCGCTCCGGGGCGCGAAACCGATGTGGTCAGCCGCGTCTTCGTGCCCGGTGCAGGCGTTCCCGAAGATTCGGTCACTGGCTCGGCGCACGCGGTGCTGACGTCGTTCTGGGCGGAAAAGCTGGGGCGCGAGAGTTTCAGCGCCTTTCAGGCCTCGCAGCGTGGCGGGCGGGTCGATTGTCGTCTCGATGGTGACCGCGCATGGCTCGGCGGCTCTTGCGTCACCGTTGTCGAAGGGACGTTCTACGTCTGACCCTTGCGCCGCTTGCGCCAGACCGAAAGCATCACCCCGGGCGCGGCGAGCACCGGGTGTTTTTCGCGCCAGGGCGTGACCTCGACCGGCACGCCGGTGTGCCGCTCGACCTTCCACGCCGCATAGCGCGCTGCCCCGTCGAAGGTGCGGCTCGCCTTGACCAGACGGGTGAGGTTAAGCGCCTTGCCCGCGCGCCTGCGCCGTGCCCACCAGCCGAGGATGCGGCGGCGTTCGTGCTCGGGCAGGGCCGGGCGGATCGTTGCATCCTCGCGGGAATAGGCGATACCCGCAGCTTCAAGTGCCGGGACCAGCAGCCCCGCGAAATGCGCCTCGTTCAGGTCCAGGATCGACTGCGCCCGGTCGCTGGTTTCGACGCGGAACTCGGCCTTGTAGGTGGCGCGGAACAGCGCCAGCCAGAATGCGTCCTCGCTCCCTGCTTTCGGCCCGACTGCAACCGCCAGCCTCGCCGCCGTGACTGTGGCACTGGCAATCGCGTCGATCACGCCTTGCCGTGCCGTCTCGCCATCGCTCCAGATCAGCGCCGAAGGCTGCACGAATCGCGCCCAGATCGTCGTGTCGAGCAGGCTGCCCGACGCCGCCTCGGCGAATTTCGCCAGGGTCATTGTCGCGATCTTGGCGCGCAGGTCGGTGCCTTCGAACTGCCATTCGCGGTAGCTGACGGTCGGCCAGATGCGCGCCTCGTCTTCGCCGGGCAGCAGGACATAAAAGTCGAGCACGCCGTCGAGCGATCCGGTGCGCAGGTTCGATCCGTAGAACAGCACGGCCACCGCGCCCGCCTCGCGCCCCAGCATTTCCGCAAAGGCGCGCACCGCCGGATCGACTTCGCGAGTCAGGCCCGGGGCGATCCGCTCTGCCAGCGCCGCGCTCATGGCACGATGAAGCGCAGGGCGGGGCCGGGGCGCAGCTGGTAACGACCCGCAGGAAAGGTCTCGCCGTCGAGGATGAACGGGTCGCCCAGCTCGATCCGGTAGCTGCGCGCGGAATGGCGGTGCATGCCAAGGCGGCGCAGGCGCGGGCTGTCGTTGCCGCGCATCGCATAAGGGATCAACGCGATGGCGCGACGCAGTGGTGCGTCGATGGCAAAGAAATCGATGCCCTTGCTTGGTCCGGCATCGCGGAAGGGGCGGAACCCGAGCGGGAACCGGCGCAGCGTCGTAAAGCCCGCGACAAAGCGCCGCCCCGGTGCGCCATGCGCGGCGAGCGGTACGTCCTCGCCTTCCGCCTCGATCTCCATCGCATAGGTGCTGCGCCAGCGCGATCTGCCGATACCGAGCAGCGCCTGAACCATCCCGAACAACCCGGTAACCGCCACGGCAAAGCCCTGGAACGCGCCAAACCGGTGTGCCGTTTGCCCTGCCTCGATGGCGACATTGAACATGCCAGCGCCAAGCAGGAAGCCGAGCACCGGCGTGTGGGCGCCATCGCGATCCTCGACCTCGATCGGGTGCTGGATCGTCGTCCTGCCGCGCGCCACGGCCTCGCAGGCGTCATCGAGGCTCCATTTACCCGGAATGCCAAGGCTAACTGCAAGCGCGTTGGTCTTGCCTTGCGGCAGGATCAGGATCTGCGGCCAATGATCGCCGAATGCGGCCATGCCGCGCGTCAGCACGTCGCGGATCGTGCCGTCGCCGCCGCTGATCGCAAGCACCTCGACGCCTTCGCGTGCGAACCGGCGCAGCGCCTCGTCGATTTCCGGCTTGGTCGCCGGTTCGACAACCGTGACGTTGCCATGCGGGGTATCGGCAGGCGGCGCGCCCTTGTTGCGGTGGCTTTTCGGATTGCGGATCAGCCCGATGCGCGGCGCAACAGCCTGCGAATCCGCCGGATTCCGGGTGCCGGGCGTGTCAGAAGAGGGCGGCGGGCTGGCCATGGGCCGCTCATAGCGATGGCCATGGCGGCAAGGCCAGCAATTTCACATGTCGCGCGTGCGGTCGGGCGGGGCAATCGGGTGCTCGGCTGGCTCTATCGGCTGCTTCCCGCGCATCAGCCTGACCAGGATCAGGCCAAGGAACAGCGCCTGGCTGGCGGCATTGGCAAAAACGGCTGCCGCAACGCCATCGGCCCCCATGATCGGTTCGAGCATCAGCGCCAGCCCGATCATCATGCCGGTCGCCAAGAGCCGCGCGAAGAAAGCCCAGTGTGCCCGGTGCGCGGCCATGATGCTGGGTTCGAAGGCAACGATGATGAGGTCGGTGCAGGCCGCCGCGACCAGCCAGAGCAGCGAGGAATAGCCCTGTCCGAAGTCCGGCCCGCCGACGGTGACAAGGATCGTCTTGCCCAGCAGGACAACCAGCACAAAGACTACGACGCCGACGACGAAGGTTACGCGAACCGAGCGCAGGATCATCGCACCCAGACTGACAACCCCCTGATTGCGCACGGCGCGCACGATCTCGGGAAAGGCGGCCTTGGCGACCATCTGTGAGACCGTGGTCAGCGCGCGGCTCAATTGTGCGGCAAGGCGGAATGCACCGGCTGCCGCTGTGCCGGTCAACCCGCCAACGAGGAACAGCGGCAGCTGCTTGGTCGTCATGAACAGCGTCTGGCTGAAGTTCGAGGTCAGTGAGAAGCGCACGATGCCCGGGTTGTCGTCCAGGACTTCGCGAACGTCACGGCCTTCCTTCACGATCATGCGCAGGTCGCCGATCTTGTTCACCGCCCACCAGTGCACGCCTGCCGTGATCAGCTCGGCAATGGCCCAGGCGATCAGGAAGGCCTGCAAGGTCGGGTGGACAATGCCGACGATGATCGCGCCGATCAGCCGCATCGTCGGGGTTACGCTGTCGGCCAGCGCGGCCAGGTCGAACCGGTCGCGCAGGCGCAGGATGCCGATGGGTGTCGAGCGCAGCGAGAGCAGCATTATGATATTGAAGATCAGCGTGGCGCGCGCCAGCGTGGGTTTCAGCCCCAGTGCATCGGCAAAGAAATGCAGGATCACGGCAGCCGCGATCATCCCGGTGACCGCCGAGATAATGTCGAGAAAGACCGCACTGCGAAACAGCCGGGCGAGCTTCGACCGGTTGCCCTTCTCGACATGCTCGACCCCGTACTGGACGATGATCTGCCAGGTCTCGAAGGCCAGAAGATGCGCCAGCAACTGCGCCGCGCCGGTAATCAGCGCGAACTTACCGAAGCCCGAAACGCCGAGCGATCGCGTGACAATCGCAAGGTAGATCAGCGAAAAGACAGCCGCCAGTCCCCGGCTGGCGAGCATCCAGCCGAAATTGCGAACGACGGCCTTCACCGCATCGGGTGCGCGTTCCAGGATTCCACCGGGTTTGCTCAAGATCGGGCCGTTTTCATCATCGCATCTATGCCGTGGCCTGACTTGGACCAGAGCCCGCAAATGCACAAGGGAAAGGGGACTGTTCGCTAGTTCAGCAGCGGGTCGAGTGCATCGCCTATTTGCGCCATTGTCTCGGCAAACCAGCGCTCGACGCCCGCCTCGTCCGCCGCGTCCAGACGGATAACCTGCGGCATCGACAGCCCGATGCGCAGCGTCGCCCCCCACGAGCCGTCGTCCTGTCGTACGCAGCGGACCGGCTGGCCAAGCCTGATGCCCTGATCGACCAGCGACTTGTGAATGATGACGGCGTCCTCGAACGAAAGGTGCCTGATCATGCGCCCTGTCTTGTCATGGCACAGGTCCATCGTATCGAGCGTCAGCATCTCTATCGGGTGCTGGCGCGGTTCTTCGGGGGTCTCGGCGGGGGCGCTGGCCACCTTGGCGATCCCCAGCCTCTCGGTCAGCGCATCGGTGCTGCGCGAGAAGGCGCGGACGATCCGCGAAACGCGCTCGATAGGGATTGCCTGGAACCGCGCCAGTTCGAACAGCGAGGCTTCGAGCCGCAGGGCCAGGCCGGGGTTGCCCGTATCCTCGCAGATTTCGCGTCCCGGCCATGATGCGGGCACTTCGGCGCGGCGGAATATCTTCGCCACGCCCCCGGCCAGCGGCGCGGCGCGGGCCGCCAGTCCTGCGGGTAGCAGCGCAAAGCCGCTGAACGGCGGGCCGCCCATGAATTTCGACCCGGTAACGAAAACGATCATCCCGCGCGCGAGATAGTCATTGATCGCCTGCGCCGTGATCCGCGCCTGGCAGGCATCGACAACAAATGTCACGTCCTGGCCGAACCGCGCCCGCAACCTGTCGATGTCGTCGAGGACCGGCTGGACTAGCCCGGTCTTCGAGCCGTGGACGACATGGACCAGCGAGGCGCGGTCCTGCGCGATGGCCCGCTCGATCGATTGCGCCATGAGGCCCGAAAGGTAGCCGCTGTCGAACGCTTCGCCGAGGTCGCAGCGCACCGGCGAATCGCTCATCGCGACCGGCGGCAAGCCCGCCACAGGCTCGCCGGGCGAGACGGCCGCCCCAAGTGCGGTTTCGTTCGCGAAATAGTGCCCGGCGGCGCTGTGGATGCAACCCGAGCCGACCTCGTCCGCTCCGAGCAGGTGGTTATCGATCCCGCCCGCCCTGCGCCCGGCGACGGCAAGCAGGCCAACATATTCAAGATCTGTGCCCGATGGCGCGAAGAAAATGTCGGTGCTTTCAGGAAGCGAATAGGCAGTGCGGATCGCCGCGCGCATCGCATCGAGCGCGTCACCATAAGCGGGCCCGGATTGCAGATGATCGGCGCCGTGCGGATATTGCGTCTTGAGGTGTTCGTGCGCCTCGGCGCTGATATCGTTCACCGTCGACGACGAGAGCGCAACGATCTCGCGTGGCACCGGAACGCTGAAATAGCGATTGAGCCCGGTTGCGGGATCGAGCACGATGCGGGCATCGCCGCCGCGCGTCATCCATTCGTTCAGGGAAACAATTGCGGTAGCGATTTCAGTTTCCAGTGTTGTGCGCTTCCGAAGGTTGGCTGGCTATAGGCGTAGCGGAACGATTTGGAAATTGCGAAGATCGAGAAACCCGCTATTGCGGCGCGGAATCGGGGGTCTGCGCTTTCGGATAGCCCCCGACCAAGGCAAAACCATGACTGCACCCCTCAAGCTGTCCGATTCGGTTCGGCGCGACCTCAAGTTCCTGTTCATTGCCAAGCACGCGCTTTCGGGTGGCGGGCTGGATGGTATCGACGGCAACCATTCGCCCTATCATCACGAAATGCGCGTGATCCTCGAAGGGTTGTTCGAGAAGCTGAAGGTCGCGACAACATTCGATGTGCTGTTCGAGGATCCCGGCGTCGATTTCGTCTTCCCGCTGCTCAATCGCGGGGGGTTCTTCAACTCCGAAATGCTCTGCCCGATCCTCTGCAACCGGCTGGGCCTGCCGTTCCTCGGCGCGAACCCGATCCTGCGCGGGCTTGCGGACGACAAGCACCTGACCAAGCTCGAAGCACGGGCGCGCGGGGTGCCGACCTGCGACTGGGCGATCTATCGCGCCGGTGCGCCGATTGACGAAGCGAAGTGCCCGAAGGCGGATCGCTATGTCATCAAGCCCAACAACAGCTCGGCAAGCTGGGGTATCGGCGATGCGACCGATTTCGCGGGCGTGAAAAAGGCCGTCCTCGCGATCCATGCCGAGAATTACGACGCGATCGTCGAGCCGTTCATGAATGGCAGCGACGTCGAGGTGCCGGTGATCGAGATGAACGGCGAACTGCTGGTCATGCCGCCGATGCTGTTCCAGCAGGCCGATCCCGAGCACCTGCGCACGCACGAGGAAAAGCGCGATCTCGTCGATCGCTCGCAGAAATACCAGCTCGTGCCCTTCGAAGCGGCGGACGCCTGGCCGAAGATCCGCGAGATGACGCTGGAGCTGGGCGATATCTTCCGCCCGTTCGACTATGGCCGTTTCGAGTTCCGCTTCGACGAGGCCACCGGCGAAGTGAACCTTCTGGAGGTGAACTTGCAATGCAACCTCTGGTCGCAGAAGGTGTATGGCCGCTCCGCCGAACTGCTCGGCTGGACGCAGGAACAACTGATCGAGACCATCGTCGCGGCGAGCCTGATGCGGCATGGTATCATGCCAGATGACCAGTAAGAGGATAATACCGTGACCGACGTTTCGCAGTGCACCGTGATCGTGCTCGCCGCGCAGCGCACCGGCGTGGTCAATCCGCTCGCGCAGAAATACGGCGTCAGCCATAAATGCATCGTCCCGATCTGCGGGAGGCCGCTGATCGTGCATGTCATGGACGTGCTCGCTTCGCTGCCGCAGGTGAAGAAGGTGCGCATCGCGGTCGAGCCGGAGGTGCATGACGAGCTGGGCACGCTGCTTGCGCCCTATCGCGGCAATGGCCTCGATTTCGAATTCATTGCTTCGTCGGAAAACATCGTCGAATCGGTCGTGCTGGCCAGTGAGGGGCAGGTCGCGCCGTTCATCGTGACAACGGCGGACAACGTGCTGCTCTCTCCCGACCAGTTCCGCATTACGCTCGCCGCACTCGAGACGCACGATGCGGCAATGAACCTTGCCGCCAAGACCTCGGTGCAGGCGATCCATCCCGAAGCGCAGCGCCGCTTCTACGAGTTCCGCGACGAGGGCTATGCCAACTGCAACCTCTACGGCATTGCCGGACCGCACGCGCTCAAAGCCGCCGAAGTCTTCCGCGAGGGCGGGCAGTTCATGAACAATCCCAAGCGGCTGGTGACGGCATTCGGGCTGTTCAACATCATCCTCTTCCGCCTCAAGGTCCTGACGCTGGCGCAGGCGGCAAAGCGGCTGTCGAGGAAGTTCGGGCTGAAGGCGGCAATGCTGGTCCCGGCCGATGGCGCGCAGGCAGTCGATGTCGATAACGAGCGCACCTACGAGGTCGCCGAAATGGTGCTGAAGCAGCGTTCGGGCGGAACCTGAGCTCTCATTCCGTTCGTGTCGAGCGCAGTCGAGACACGCTGGCCTGGTGCCTGCTTGCCGTCTCTCGACTGCGCTCGAGACGAACGGGGGAGGGGCGCGGGAGTTCTCGACAGACCCGATGAGCAGCCTATCATACGGCCATGCTTCACGAATCGCTGATCGAGGATGCCAAGGCCATTGCGGGCGAGATCGTCGCGCTGCGCCGGGCCATCCATGCCGAACCCGAACTGGGCCTGCACACCCCGCGCACCTGCGAGAAGGTGCGTATGGCGCTTGCTCACTTGCCATTGGAATGGCGCGAGGGGACATCGACCACGGGCATGGTCGCGATCCTCAAAGGCAAGGGCGGCGAGGGGCGCTCGGTCCTGCTGCGCGGCGATATGGACGCGCTCCCGATGCCCGAGGAAACCGGGCTGGATTTCGCCTCGACGGTGCCGAACACGATGCACGCCTGCGGCCACGACGCGCATACTGCGATGCTCGCCGGAGCCGCGGAATTGCTGGCGAAACGCGTCGATTCGCTCAAAGGTGAAGTGCGCTTCATGTTCCAGCCGGGCGAGGAAGGCCACCACGGCGCGCGCTTCATGCTCGAAGACGGACTGCTCGATCCGCTTCCCGATGCCGCCTTCGCGCTGCACGTCTTTCCCAACGCGCCGCATGGCGTGATCGGCGGGCGTGCCGGATCGCTGCTCGCCGCCGCCGACCAGTTCACGATTACCGTGACGGGCAGGGGCGGCCACGCCTCGCTCCCGCACGAGACGATCGACCCGGTCCCGGTCGCCTGCGAGATCGTCACCGCCTTGCAGGCGATGGTGACGCGCAAGTTCTCGGTCTTCGATCCGGTGGTGCTGACCGTCGGGCATATCTCGGGCGGCACGACCTTCAACGTTATTCCCGACTCTGCGTTCATCGAAGGCACGATGCGCTCGCTCTCGGCGGAAAATCGCGAACGCCTGCGCGAGAATGTGCGGCTGGTTGCGGCGGGGATCGCGGGCGCGCATGGCCTGACCGCCGATATTGCAATCCGCGAGGGGTTCCCGGTCACGATCTGCGACGAACGCGCGGTCGATCACGGCGAACGCGTGGTGCGCGACCTGTTCGGCGAGCAGGCATTCCTGCGCCTCGACAACCCGCTCATGGGTGCAGAGGATTTCTCCTACGTCCTCGAAAAGGTGTCCGGCGCGATGTTCTTCCTCGGCGTCAGCCACGAAGGCGAGGACTGGACGCAGTGCTGCGGCATCCATTCGACGAAAATGATGATCGACGAAACCGTCATGCCGCAAGGCGCGGCGGCGCTCGCCGGCATGGCCGAAGCCTTCCTCGAACGCGGGTTCGATTAAGCGCGATTGCGTCCGGAGACATGTCTGCCAGGTTGCACTAGCCCCCTCCTCTAAAGAGGAGGGGAGAGCGAGAGGAGAGCACATGGACCGCATCGAGCGGCTGGAGGCGATAGAGGCGATCCGCAGCCTCAAGGCGCGCTATTACCGGCTGATGGATACCAAGGCATGGGGCGAGCTGCCCGGCCTGTTCACCGCCGACATGAAAGTGCTCACGCCCGCAGGCGAGGTCTATGCCGAGGGCGGGCAGGCCTATGCCGATTCCCTGCGCAATTCGCTCGAACAGGCGGTCTCCTGCCATCAGGGACTTTCGGGCGAGATCGAGATTCTCGACGAGACGAACGCAAAGGCAATCTGGGCGATGCAGGACGTGATCGAATGGGAGACCGCGCACCCGCGCTTTGGCTGGAAGTCGATTCTCGGGCGCGGGCATTATCACGAGACCTACCGCAAGGAGCAGGGCGAATGGCGCATCGCAACGCTGATGCTCACCCGGATCAGGCTCGATACGACCATGCCCGACGAAGGAGCGGCGGAATGACCGATATGCGCATTGCGGATTTCTTCGGCGAAGGCCGCGACGACAACCCCTACTGGAACGAATCGGTCTGGTTCTCGGTCTCGATCCCCGAGCGCCACATCCACGGGATGATCCAGTATTACTTCCGCCCCAACATGGGGATGCTCAACGGCGGCCCCTGCCTCTGGGACCGCGAGCGGCGCTTTCAATGGAACTGCCTGCATTACCAGTGGAGCCATCTGCAGGCGATGCCAGAGGGCGCGGAGAAGTTCGACATGCAGGCGCGTAATTCGCTCTCCTGCAAGGTCATCGAGCCATTGCAGCGCTACAAGATCGACTACGACCGTGACGGGATGGTCATGGATCTCGAATGGGAAGCCATCGGCCCCTGCCACGAGCTCAAGACCGGCGATGCCGGTCAGCAGGCGACCGCAAAGTTCCATATCGAGCAGCCGGGCCGGATGCGCGGCACGATCGTGCGGCATGGCGAGCAGTACGACATCGACTGCTTCTCTATGCGCGACACCTCCTACGGCGCACGCGATTACGAATCGCTGGCGGTTGGCGGATACTTCTGGGGCATCGCGGCGGACAGCTCGTTCCACGCGCTCTGCATGGGCGCGGGGCAATATGCGGACTGCATCGGCGGCTACTTGATGAAGGACGGCGAGATGGCGAGCCTTGTTTCGGGTCGCCGCGAAGTGCTCGAATTGGACGAGTTCGGCCCGGCGAAGGTGCGCTTTACCGGTGAGGACGCCAAGGGCCGCACGATGGAAGCGACCGGCAGCATCGACCCCGGCCTGATCTTCACCGGCTATACCGACCATACCGTCCACTGGTCGCTGACCGAATGGGATTGGGACGGCGTGACCCATTGGGGCGACAACCAGGAATTCTCCCCTGCCGAACGTTTTCGCAGAATCGCGCGCGGTGAGAAGCCGGTGGAGGAAGCCTGATGGCGGAGCGGCTTGGTCAGATCGTCGTCGTCAATGGCACCTCGGGCTCGGGCAAGTCGAGCACGGCGGAGATGTTTGCGCGGACTGCCGATGAGCCGTGGCTGCTTTATGGCATCGACCATTTCCTTGCCGGGACCTTCCCTTCGCGCTGGGGGCATCACGGGCCGCATGCGCATGAGGGAATCGAAGCGGTGCCGCTCGAACCGGCGGACCCGGACGGCCCGCTGCGCTGGCAATTCCACGAAGAAGCGCGGCGTGCCTTTGCCGCGCTGCACGAATGGATCGCGGCCGCCTCGCGCGCGGGTTGCAACATCGTCTTCGATCACCTCCTGATGAGCGATCCGGCGGTGATTGGCGATCTGGCGCGGCGGCTGGACGGGCTGCCTGCGCTGCTGGTGACGCTGAAGCCACCGATGGCGGTGCTCGAACGCCGTGTCGCCGAGCGTGCGATGACCAAGCAGCTGCCGCCAGAGTTGGGCGAGGACGCGGCGGCGAAGATCGTCGACCGGCTCAATCGCCTGCGACCGTGGTTCTTTCAGGACGTCTACGCCAACCCGATTTGCGATCTCGAACTCGACACGGATGCGCTTGGTATCGAGGAAGTCGTCGCCGCGATCCGCGCGCGGCTGGCCGAGGGGCCGGGCGATGCCTTTGCGCAGCTGCGGGAGAAATTTGCCCAAGCCTGACCAAGCCGCGCTATGGGCGATGCATGACGGGCAAGCGCATTTGGCAATTCCGGGTCGACCGTGGCGGCACTTTCACCGATGTCGTCGCGCGCGATCCCGATGGCGGACTGCACCGGACCAAGCTGCTTTCGGACAATCCCGGGCATTATGAAGACGCCGCGCTTGAGGCGATGTGCCGCCTGACCGGAGCGTGCGAAGGCGACCTCCCGCCTGCCGAACTGCGCCTCGGCACCACGGTCGCCACCAATGCCTTGCTTGAGCGCAAAGGCGCGCCGACACTGCTTGCGATTACGCGCGGTTTCGAGGATGCGCTGGTCATCGGTACGCAGGAGCGCCCGGACATTTTCGCGCGCCATATCGTGCTGCCGTTGCCGCTCCATTCGGCGACCGCAGCAATCGACGAACGCATTGATGCACAAGGCAATATTGTCATCGAACTGGACGAAAATGCTGCGCAGCATAGACTGCAGCATTTTTATGATGCGGGCTACCGCTCGGTCGCGATTGCGCTGATGCATGGCTACCGCTTCCCGGCGCACGAGCAGGCGCTGGCACGGATCGCGCGCAGGGTGGGCTTCACACAGGTTTCGAGCAGTCACGAGGTCGCGCCGCTCATCAAGCTGATCGCGCGTGGGCAGACGACGGTGGTCGATGCTTACCTCTCGCCGGTGCTGCACGCCTATATCGGCCGCCTCGAAGCGGGGCTGGGGGCGAATGTCGAAGCGCTCTACATGCAGTCGAACGGCGGACTGGCGGCGGGCGATGCGTTCCACGGCAAGGATGCGATCCTTTCCGGCCCGGCGGGTGGTATCGTCGGCATGGCGGCGGTGGCAAAGGCAGCCGGCTACGACGAGGCAATCGGTTTCGACATGGGCGGCACCTCGACCGATGTTTCGCACTTCGCGGGCGAATACGAACGCAGCAGCGAGACGCGCGTGTCGGGCCTGCGCATCCGCGCGCCGATGCTGCGGATCGAAACGGTGGCGGCGGGCGGCGGCTCGATCTGCCGCTTCGACGGCGCGCGCTTCCTCGTCGGTCCCGAATCGGCGGGCGCAGTCCCCGGCCCGGCCTGTTACCGGCGCGGCGGTCCGCTGGCGGTGACCGACTGCAACCTGCTGCTCGGCAAATTGCAGGCAGGCTGGTTCCCCGAAGTCTTCGGGCCCGGAGCCGACAAGCCCTTGTCGCTCGAAGCCGCAGAGGCCGCGATGGATGCGGTGCTCGATGACGTCGAAACCGCCACTGGCAGACGCCCGACCCGCGCAGAGGCTGCGGAGGGCTTCCTTGATATCGCCGTCACCGAGATGGCCAACGCGATCAAGGCGGTCTCGCTGCGACAGGGTCATGACGTGACGCGCGCCGCGCTGGTCGTGTTCGGCGGCGCGGGCGGGCAACACGCCTGCAAGGTCGCCGACGCGCTGGGGATGGCCACGGTGATCTGCCACCCGCTCGCCTCGGTGCTTTCGGCCTATGGCATGGGCCTCGCCGACCGGCGCGTGCTCAGGGAACGGACCCTGGCATTGCCGCTTGGAGAGGCGGAGGCGATTGCGGAGGCAGCAAGCGCGCTAGGCGATCAGGCGCGCGAAGAGCTTGCGGCGCAAGGTGTTGCCGTTGATGGCATCGTGACGACCGCGCGTCTGGCGATCCGACCCAACGGCAGCGAGAACGCAATCCTCGTGCCGCTCGGTGATCCGGCATCGATGTGCGTGCAGTTCGCCACGCTCTGGCGCGAGCGTTTCGGCTTTGATGCGGGCGAGGCGTTGATTGCCGAAACCGTCCGCGTCGAGGCGATTTCGGGCGATCAGGAACACGCCGGGCCTGTATGCGATCTTCCTGAGACCTCCGGCGGACCTGACGAAACCGTGCAGCTGTTCTCGGGCGGCCAGACCCACGCCGCCCCGCTTTATCGCCGCGAGATGCTAGCCGCCGGGTTCGAAGCCTCCGGGCCGTTGCTGATCGTCGACGATGTCTCGACGACCGTGGTCGAGCCCGGCTGGCAGGTGCGCGTCGATCCGCTGGGCAACCTGATCCTGACCCGCGCCGAAGCCGCTTCGCGCACAGTGGCGAGTACGGCGCTCGATCCGGTGCGGCTGGAAATCATGGGCGCGCTCTTCATGGCGATTGCCGAGGAAATGGGCGCGGCGCTGCAGATGTCGGCGCGCTCGGTCAATATCCGCGAGCGGCTCGATTTCTCCTGCGCGGTTTTCGATGGCGAGGGCAACCTCGTCGCCAATGCCCCGCATATGCCGGTGCACCTCGGCTCGATGGGCGAATCGGTGCGCGCGGTCCTCGGCAAGCGCAGGGACGACGGACGCGGGATGCGGCGCGGCGATGCCTATGTCCTCAATGCCCCATACGAGGGCGGAACGCATTTGCCCGACATCACCGTCGTGATGCCGGTCTTCGCCGAGGGGGATGACAGCCCCGCATGGTTCGTCGCCGCGCGCGGGCACCATGCCGATGTCGGCGGGATCAGTCCCGGCTCGATGCCGCCTGCCAGCACGACAATCGACGAGGAAGGCGTCCTGCTCGACAACGCGCTGCTGGTCGATGAAGGCCGGTTCTGCGAGGCGGAGCTGCGGGCGCTGCTCGGCTCAGGGCGCTGGCCCGCGCGCAATCCCGACCAGAATATCGCCGACCTCAAGGCGCAGGTCGCCGCCTGTTCGCGCGGGGCTGCCGAACTCCTGCGGCTCGCCCGCGAGCAGGGCCGCGCGGTGGTCGATGCCTACATGGGCCATGTCCAGGACCACGCCGAAAATGCAGTGCGCGCGCTGATCGACCGGCTGGAGGATGGCGCGTTCACCTGCGCAATGGACAACGGCGCGCGGATCGCCGTCGCCGTGCGGATCGACCGCGAAGGGCGCAACGCATCGCTCGACTTCACCGGAACTTCGCCGCAACTCCCCGACAATTTCAATGCGCCGCTGCCCGTGGTGCGCGCCGCCGTGCTCTATGCGGTGCGCTGCCTGCTCGACGATGCGGTGCCGCTCAACGAGGGTTGCCTGAGGCCGCTGAGCATCGTTGTGCCCGAAGGCTCTATGATCGATCCGCGCCCGCCTGCTGCCGTGGTTGCAGGCAATGTCGAGACGAGTCAGGCGATCACCGATGCGATCTTCGGCGCGCTGGGGGCGATGGCGGCGGCGCAGGGGACGATGAACAACTTCACCTTCGGCGACGCATCGCACCAGTATTACGAGACTATCGCGGGGGGCTCCGGCGCAGGGCCGGATTTCGACGGTGCGGACGTGGTGCAGACCCACATGACCAATTCGCGGCTGACCGATCCCGAGGTGCTCGAAGCGAATTTCCCGGTGCTGCTCGAGGAGTTTGCAATCCGGCGCGGCTCCGGCGGCGCGGGCAGGCACAAGGGCGGTGACGGCGCGGTGCGGCGGCTGCGGTTTCTTGCGTCGATGGATGCGGGGATCCTGTCCAACCGCCGAGCAAATGCGCCGTTCGGTCTGGCAGGCGGCAAGAATGGCGCGCCGGGCCGCAACCGCATCGAACGCGCCGATGGCACTGTCGAGGAACTCCCCGCGACCGCCTCGGCGCGAATGGAGCCGGGCGATGTCTTCGTGATCGAAACCCCCGGCGGCGGCGGGTTCGGGGAGGCGGACTAAGCCCGCACGTCGCTCCACCCGGGGTTCTTGTCGAATTTGTCGACGACATAGGAACAGACCGGCTTCACCTTGAAGCCCTGCTCGCGCGCATCGGCAACCAGCGCCTCGACCAGCTTTGCCGCAATGCCTCGCCCGCCGATCGGGGGCGGCACGAGCGTATGCTTCGCCACGCGCACGCCATCGCGCAGGGTCCAGGTCAGCCGCCCGAGATGCTCGCTGCCTTCGACATGGGCGTGATATTCGCCGGAGGAGCCTTCATCGTGGCGGGTGATGGTAACGTCGGTCATATGCTTGTCCTGATTGACTAGGGCCTCATCCAGAAACCGCCGACCGACCGGAGTGTTCCTTGCCGAGCACGTCCCAAGATACATCCTTGGCATCCCGCCGCGATTCGATGAAGCCCGCGCCCGCCAGCCAGTCCGACTCAATCGGGTTCGAGCAGGACCACTCGCGCACGCAGAGCCGCTCCTTGATCTTCCATGCGCCATCCTCGCGCTCAAGCGTATCGACGTAGCGCCCGCCAAGCTGGTTGAGGATGTCGGGGCCATCCTCGCGCGGGAAGACGCAAGTGGCGATAAAGTAGGTTTCTGCCCCGGCCCTGTCGCCATCCACGGTGATCTGCGACTGACCAAGCTGGTGGCTGACAACGCGCGACGACTTGCGCGACTGCGCGAGGATCAGGTCGACAAATTCACGCCCGTCGCACTTGTTCGGACCGTGATCGTCCCAGCTTTCCAGGCAATAGGTGCTCGCCATTTCCACCGGATCGTCGCGGTCGCAGCCGTGGCAATAGGTCGCGAGAAGTTCTCGGATTTCGTGGTGGTCCCAGAGGGTTTGCAGGCGTTTATCTGTCACCGCCCTCGTCCCGGCGGCGGTGTCCACCGAACTCTATTGGTGTAGTATGAGGCAACGGGCTGACCGGAAGCATTCTTGGCTGGAACAAAACGTGCGCGCTCCATGACCAGCCTGCAGGCAATCTCTTCGAAGTCATAAGCCGAAAAAGCTCTCTGCGTTGCACAGTCGGTTGGAGCGCCAGTTTCGTCCACAAGCACCCTGAATGCGACTGTCGCAGATGCGCGGTTTGCGAGTGCTTCTTTCGGAAAATCTCTTGGCGTAACCCAGCTTCCCGGAAAGTTTTCGGGCTCGACCGGGCTTTTCAGGCTTTCCTGCACATCAGGATCGAGGCCCCACGTTTTTACCAAACCGCGCAAGCAATCGCGTATTGCGGTGAAGGGCTTATCGAGTGCACCGGTGTTGAACACCAGCGATCGAGCCTTCGATTCAACCTCGATCTGAAGAGCCTTTTTCTCAAACTCGACGGCCACCGCCGGGAGCGGGTCGCCCGGACTGAAATCCTCAGGAAGAATGCGCAGAGAAACACTCGGCACGAGAAGAGTGGATCGGCCATCGCTTAGTTGTCCGAGTTTTGAGTACTTCAGTACTCTCTCATTCTCACCCGGTATAAATATCAATTTTATTGGAATTTCGTCTCTGATACCATCTAGGCTATTGGAAACAATTAGAGCCTGAAAGACTTCGCCCGGCCAGAACCATTCCAAACGCACTGCTGATTGATCGCGCTCTCTGCCAAATGCTCGCTCAAGAGCGCAACTTTCTTCGCGCCAGTTGACGTGCCATGGCGTAATGGGGTCCAGAACAAGCCTTTCGGCAGGCTTGGCGTGCAAGGGTATTCCTGCAAAAGAGCATAAAAAAGGCAGCACAAAGGCTGCCTTTTTCACTGTTCGAATAGCGTAAATCGCTTGCCTCACAGCTTGCCCGTAAGCTCCGGCACCGCGTTGAACAGATCGGCGACGAGGCCGATGTCGGCGACCTGGAAGATCGGGGCGTCCTCGTCCTTGTTGATCGCGATGATCGTCTTGGAATCCTTCATGCCGGCAAGGTGCTGGATCGCGCCCGAGATACCGACGGCGATGTAGACTTCGGGTGCGACGATCTTGCCGGTCTGACCGACCTGGTAATCGTTGGGCACATAGCCTGCATCAACTGCGGCGCGCGATGCGCCGACGCCTGCACCAAGCTTGTCGGCGAGCGGCATGATGTACTCCTCGAAGGTCGCCGAATCCTGGAGCGCGCGGCCGCCGGAGACGATGATCTTGGCGCTGGTGAGTTCCGGGCGTTCCGACTTTGCGATTTCCGCGCCGACGAAGCTGGAGAGCCCCGCATCGCCCGGGCCGGATACGGCCTCGACCGTGCCCGAGCCGCCTTCGGCAGCGGCCTTCTCGAACGCGGTGCCGCGCACCGTGATGACCAGCTTGGCGTCGGAGGATTCGACCGTCGCGATGGCGTTGCCCGCATAGATCGGGCGGGTGAAGGTCTTTTCGCCTTCGACCGAGAGGATGTCCGAAATCTGCATCACGTCTAGCAGCGCGGCGACGCGCGGCGCGATGTTCTTGCCGGTCGTGGTGGCGGGTGCAAGGAAGGCATCGTGGTGGCCCATCAGGCCGGCAACCAGTGGTGCGACGTTTTCGGCAAGGCCATGCTCGTACGAAGCGTCATCGGCGAGGTGGACCTTGTCGACGCCCGCGATCTTGGCGGCCTGATCGGCCACTGCGGCGCAGCCCGATCCGGCGACGAGCAGGTGGACTTCACCCAGCTTGGAGGCAGCAGTGACCACGGCCAGTGTGGCGTCCTTGACTTCGGTATTGTCGTGTTCGACCCAGACGAGAGTTTTCATCTCAGGCTACTCCCATTTCCTTGAGCTTGGCGACGAGCTGGTCGACATCCTCGACCTTGATGCCGGCCTGGCGCACCGGCGGCTCGGAGACGTTCGTCGTCTTGAGGCGCGGGGCGGTGTCGACGCCGTAATCGGCGGGCGACTTGGTATCGAGCGGCTTCTTCTTCGCCTTCATGATGTTCGGCAGCGAGGCATAGCGCGGCTCGTTGAGGCGCAGGTCGGTGGTGATGACTGCGGGCATCGCAAGCTTCACCGTTTCGAGGCCGCCGTCGACCTCGCGCGTGACCGACACCGAATCGCCATCGATTTCGACCTTGGAAGCGAAGGTGCCCTGCGGACGACCGAGCAGCGCGGCGAGCATCTGGCCGGTCTGGTTCGAATCGTCGTCGATCGCCTGCTTGCCGAGGATCGTCAGGCCCGGTGCTTCCTCGTCGACAATCGCCTTGAGGATCTTGGCAACGGCCAGCGGCTCGACCTCGTCATCGGTCTCGACGAGGATCGCGCGGTCGGCACCCATGGCGAGCGCGGTGCGCAGCGTTTCCTGCGCCTTGGCCGGGCCGATCGAAACCGCGACGATTTCTTCGGCCTTGCCCGCTTCTTTCAGGCGGATGGCTTCTTCGACCGCGATCTCGTCGAACGGGTTCATGCTCATCTTGACGTTGGCGAGATCGACGCCCGTGCCGTCGCTCTTGACGCGCGGCTTCACGTTGTAATCGATCACCCGCTTCACGGGCACGAGGATTTTCATGTGACCTGGTCCTCTTCTAAGTCTGGCGATTTAATCGCCCGATTAAATGCGTTCTGGCCAATTGCGCGAGTCCGCCCGCGCGTCAACCCCTGCGAAGGGGCAGGGCGCGGCTGAACCCGGTGCGATCAGGCGGCCTGCTTGACCTCGGCAACGATCTTCTTTGCGGCATCGCCAAGATCGTCGGCGGGGACGATGGCAAGGCCGGAGCTGGCGAGGATTTCCTTGCCCTGCTCGACGTTGGTACCTTCGAGGCGCACGACGAGCGGCACCGAAAGGTTCACTTCCTTGGCTGCCGCGACGATGCCGTCGGCGATGACGTCGCACTTCATGATGCCACCGAAGATGTTGACGAGGATGCCCTCGACCGCCGGATCGGACAGGATGATCTTGAACGCCTCGGTGACTTTTTCCTTCGATGCGCCGCCGCCGACGTCGAGGAAGTTGGCCGGGAACGCGCCGTTGAGCTTGATGATGTCCATCGTCGCCATGGCAAGGCCCGCGCCGTTGACCATGCAGCCGATGTTGCCGTCGAGCTTGATATAGGCGAGGTCGTACTTGCTCGCCTCGACTTCGGCCGGGTCTTCCTCGGTCTCGTCGCGCAGCGCTTCGACGTCCGGGTGGCGATAGAGCGCGTTCGAATCAAAGCTCATCTTGGTGTCGAGCACGAGGAGCTTGCCGTCCTTGGTTTCGACCAGCGGGTTGATTTCGAGCATCGCGCAGTCGAGCGCCATGAAGGCTTCGTAAAGCTGCGCGGCGAGCTTTTGCGCCTGCTTGTTGAGATCGCCTTCGAGCTTGAGGCCGAACGCCACTGCGCGCCCGTGGTGCGGCTGGAACCCCTGCGCCGGGTCGATGGTGATCGTGACAATCTTTTCGGGCGTTTCGTGGGCGACGGTTTCGATGTCCATGCCGCCTTCGGTCGAAACGATCATCGCGACGCGGCCCGTGGCGCGGTCGACCAGCATCGAGAGGTAGTATTCCTCGGCAATGTCGACGCCGTCGGTGATGTAGAGGCGGTTGACCTGCTTGCCCGCATCGCCCGTCTGGACGGTGACCAGCGTGTTGCCGAGCATTTCCTTCGCGTCCGATTCGACGTCCTCGATCGACTTGGCGAGGCGAACGCCGCCCTTGGCATCGGCACCAAGCTCCTTGAACTTGCCCTTGCCGCGTCCGCCCGCGTGAATCTGCGCCTTCACGACATAGAGCGGCCCGGGCAGTTTCTTGGC
>JAWKXP010000020.1:0-64082 GCA_041396945.1 Sphingomonadaceae bacterium
GACAATCAGGATTTCAGCATCGCCCCAGTCGGCATCGACCAGCTGCGACAAGGCATTTCCCGCCATCGGCCCGCGCCATGCGATCGCCTGCCCCGGTTCGGCGAGATGCGCCATCGACAGCACCGGCACGCCCCATTCCGACGGCACCGGCACCAGCTTTTTCTCCGGAGTCGCGGTGGGTTTCTGGCCTTCGGTGGCCAGCAACCGCGCCTGCGAGGGGCCGTAGATGTCGGCATCGACCAGCCCGACCTTGCGCCCGGCCTTGGCCAGCGCCACCGCGAGGTTGGCCGAAAGCGTCGACTTGCCCACGCCGCCCTTGCCCGATCCGACCGCGACGATCCGGCGCGAAACCTTGTCCGCCATCATCGCCACGCGCACTTCGGAAACGCCTGCCTGCCCGCGCAGCGCATCCTTTACCGCAACTTCCAGCCGGTCACGCTCCAGCCCGTCCAGCCCGGTCACGTCGAGCACCACCGTTGCGATTCCATCGGAGAGCCGCAGTGATTGCAGCCGAGCCTTCGCCAGATCGGGCAACGCGGCTTTCAATTCGGTGTCGCTATCGCCGCTCATTGTTCCTCCCTGATGGCGTTCCAAGGGGCACTAGCGGGAAAAAGCACCGAGAGGCACTGTTTTTACGGGAAACCCTTCCTATAAAGACAGGCATGAGAGTGATTGGAGGCGCATTCGCGCGCGGAATCCTTGCGATGGCAGGCAGGCGCAGTCCCTGGGGTGGCGGCAATGGCGGCGGCGACGATTCCGGAAACGATGGCGAAACCGGCAACGGTTCGGACGATAGCGGCGCTGGCGAGGATGGCGGCGAGCGCCCCTCGGGCCCGCGCAATCCCTGGCTTCCCCCCTCTTCGGGCGATGGCCCGCCGCGCCGCTCGGCCAGCATCGAGGATATCTTCAAGGCCCGCGAACGTCGCGGTGGCGGCGGCGGCCCCGGTGGCGGCGGCTTCCCGCGCATGCCGCAGCGGCCCGATGGCAAGAGCTGGTTCCCCTATCTCGTCGGCGGCGCCATCCTGCTCGGCCTGGTCCTCAGCTCGTTCCACCTGATCGGCCCGCAGGAACGCGCGGTGGTCAAGACGCTGGGCAATTATACCCGGACGATGGAGCCGGGTCTCAAGATTTCCGCGCCCTGGCCGATCGAGACGGTCGATGTCGAGGACGTGCAGGGCGTGCGCGCGGTGCGCATTCCCGATTCGGGGCAAAAGGCCAAGCTGATCCTGACCGGCGACCAGAACCTCGTCGATCTCAGCTACATCGTGCGCTGGAACATCAAGAACCTCGAACAGTTCAAGTTCCGCCTCGCCGAACCCGAGGAAACTGTCAACGAAGTCGCCGAAGCCGCGATGCGTGCCTCGGTCGCGGAAAAGACGCTCGACGAAACCTTTTCGGGTCAGGGCCGCGCCGAGATCGAGCGCCGGGTGCGCGAGCGCATGCAGCGCACGCTGGACGGCTACCGCTCGGGCATCGACGTGCTCGGTGTCGAAATCGACAAGTCGGACCCGCCTGCAGAGGTGGTCGATGCCTTCCGCGATGTTTCGGTCGCCGAGCAGAACGCCGACGCCGTTGTGAACCAGGCGCGCGGCTATGCACAGCAGGTGCTGGCGCAGGCCGAAGGTGAGGCCGAAGCCTTCAACAAGGTTTACGAGCAATATCGCCTCGCCCCCGAAGTCACCCGCCAGCGCCTCTATTACGAAACGATGGAGCGTGTGCTGTCGCAGACCGACAAGACCATCGTCGAGGCGCAGGGCGTAACCCCCTACCTGCCGCTTCCCGAAATCCGCCGCCGTGCGCAGGCCGCCCAGCCTGCCACCGTGACCGCACCGGAGAAGAAGTAAGATGGCCGAGATCCTGCAAAACTATCGCGGCGCGGTCATCGCCATCGCAATCCTCGTCATCGCTTTCCTGATGAGCGCGTTCATCGTGCCCGAGGAAGAGCAGGCAGTGGTGATCCGCACCGGTAATCCGATCGGCACGGTCAACACGCCGGACGGAAAGACCAACGCCGGGCTTTACCTGCGCGTGCCCTTTATCGATCGGGTGCAACGCGTCGAAAAGCGCGTGCTCGACCTTGAGATGACCGACGAGGAAGTGCTCTCGAACGACCAGCAGCGCCTGCTCGTCAACGCATACGCGCGCTTCCGCATCGTCGATCCGATCCGCATGGTCGAACGCGCCGGATCGACCGACGGCGTGCGCGTGGCGCTTGAGCCGATCCTCAACTCGGTGCTGCGCCAGGAACTGGGCCGCCGCACATTCGCGGCGATGCTCACCGCCGAACGCGGCACCGCGCTCAAGGTCGTTCGCGAAAACCTTGACCGGCAGGCGCGCCAGTACGGCGCCGAGGTCATCGACGTGCAGATCAAGCGCACCGACCTGCCCGATGGTGCACCGCTGCAATCGGCGTTCCAGCGCATGGAGACCGACCGCGAGCGCGAGGCGCGCACGATCCGCGCACAGGGCCAGCGCGATGCGCGTATCATTCGCGCCGAAGCCGATGCCGAGGCCGCCAAGACCTATGCCGATGCGTTCGGCAAGGATCCCGGATTTTACGATTTCTACCGCGCGATGCAGAGCTATGATGCAACCTTTGCGGCCGAAAACGGCGAATCGGAAAGCAGCATCATCCTCTCGCCGGACAACGAATATCTGCGCCAGTTCCGGGGTCGGCGCTGAGCGGTTCAGGAAGGAAACAGCGGTCATTCAATCTGCGTTAAGCCGCCAGACTGTTGATCGTTTACCGATGTAAATGGCGCGAGGTGGGCGCGCTGCAAAAAAGGAATACGAGGACGTGAAGCCCGTGCGATATGCTTATGGAGTAACCACCGCGCTGCTGCTTGGCGGCGCAACGCTTTCACTGGTGACCGGCTTTCCGGCTGGCGCGCAGGTCGCCCAGAACGACCGCAGCCAGATGAACACGGTCGCCCCGCGCGCCGGTGCGCCGGGCAGCTTTGCCGACCTCACCGAACAACTCGCGCCCGCCGTGGTCAACATCTCGACGCGCCAGCGCGTGCAGGTGGCCAACAACAACCCCTTTGCCGGCACGCCCTTTGCCGACCTGTTCGGCGGACAGCAGGGCGGCCCGCAGACGCGCGAGGCGCAGTCGCTCGGCTCGGGCTTCATCGTTTCGGCGGACGGCTATGTCGTCACCAACAACCACGTCGTCGCGCCCAATGGCCGCAACGGCGAAATCGAATCGATCACCGTCACCATGCCCGACGGCACCGAATACGATGCCAAGCTGGTCGGCCGCGATGCCGCATCGGACCTTGCCGTGCTCAAGATGAGCGCCAACAAGTCGTTCCCGTTCGTCAAGTTCGGCGATTCGAGCAAGGCGCGCGTGGGTGACTGGGTGCTGGCCATCGGCAACCCCTTCGGCCTTGGCGGCACGGTGACCTCGGGCATCATCTCTGCGGTTTACCGCAACACCGGCTCGGGCACTGCCTACGACCGCTACATCCAGACCGACGCCTCGATCAATCGCGGCAACTCGGGCGGCCCGATGTTCGACATGGACGGCAACGTGATCGGCATCAACAACGCGATCTTCTCGCCCACCGGCGGTTCGGTCGGCATCGGTTTCGCGATCCCCGCAGAGATCGCCGCGCCCATCGTCGAAAAGCTCAAGCAGGGCGAATCGATCGAGCGCGGCTACCTCGGCGTGCGCATCCAGTCGCTTAACGAAGACCTCGCCGATTCGCTCGGCATCGCGCACAACAAGGGCGAATTCGTCCAGGCGGTCGAGCCGGGCGAAGCTGCCGACAAGGCCGGGATCAAGGCCGGCGACGTCGTCCTCAGGGTCAACCGCCAGGAAGTGACGCGCGAGCAGACGCTGTCCTATCTCGTCGCCAACACCGCGCCGGGCACGCGCATCCCGATCGAGCTGATCCGCGATGGCAAGCGCATGACGGTGAACGCCACCGTCGGCCGCCGCCCGAGCGAGGAAGAGCTGGCCAGCCAGAGCTTCGATCCTGACGAGGAGCAGGACGAGAACGCCTTCAACCGACCGCCCGAAAAGCAGGGCGAAGGGCTTGCCGAGGAACAACTCGGCCTCTCGCTGATCCCGTTGACGCCGCAGATCGCGCGCCAGCTCGGCGCAGGCGCGGATACCCAGGGCCTCGTGGTCAATGCCGTCGACCCCAGCTCGGATGCGGCGCGCAAGGGCCTGCGCCGTGGCGACATCATCCTCTCGGTCAATTACAAGTCGGTCAGTGCGGTCGACGATATCGAGGGCGCAATCCGCACTGCCAAGAGCGCCAACCGCGATGCCGTGCTGCTGCGCGTCCAGCGCCGTGGCCAGCCCGCGACGTACCTGCCCGTCAGGTTGCGCTGACCTGTCATTTCTCTCACCCGTTCCGGCGGGCGAGGGACTTTTCTCAATACTCGATCCGTGGCTGACCTTCGGGCGGCGGCGGCTGCCCGGGCCGTAGCGCGGGATCGCCGCGCGGTTGCGGTGCGGGTTGCTGCGGCTGGCGCTGGCTGTTGCCAATGGCTTCGCGCAGGAAATCGTCGCTGGCCGCCTGCGGTGGCTCGCGATTTGCCGCGGGAGGGGCCGGAACCGTCTCGCTTGCGCCCTCGCCGCCGCGATGCACGCGCACCCCGCCCGGCTCGATCAGGTTGCCATCCTCGTCGACGAAATAGTAATCGTCCGGATTGCCGTAGCCATACTCGTCATCGGGTTCGAGCTGCCATTCGGGCAATTTCAGTTCGGTATCGAACTTTTCTACCGGGCGATCCTTTACCGCATAACGCATGAAGGCGGCGAAAGCCGCAGCGGGCGCGCGACCGCCCTGCAGCCCGTTGACCGCCCGCGCATCGTCGCGGCCCATCCACACGCCGGTGGTGATGCCGGATGAGAAACCGACGAACCAGCCGTCCTTGTTCGAACTGGTCGTGCCGGTCTTGCCCGCGACCGGCCTGCCGATCTGCGCTGCCTTGCCGGTGCCGGTGGCGACGGCGGACTGCAGCAGGTCGGTAATCCCGGCGGTCACATATTGCGGGATCAGCAGCTGCGCCTGCTTGTTGCCGCGTTCATAAAGCAGGCGTCCCTTGGCGGTCTTGACCTTGACGATGCCATAAGGCTCGACCGCGCGCCCCTTGGCCGAAATCCCGGCAAAGGCGCGGGTCATGTCGATCAGGCGCACGTCTGAGGTGCCCAGCACCATCGATGGCACCGTAGTGATCGGCGTGGTGATGCCGAAGCGGCGCGCCATGCTGGCAACGGTGCCAAAGCCAACCTCGTTGCCCAGCTGCGCGGCGACAGTGTTCTTCGAATAGGCAAAGGCGGTGCGCACGTTAATCTCGCCCGCGTAGCTGCCGCCCGAGTTCCGCGGGCTCCAGCCCTGGATCGTCACCGGCTCGTCATGCACGGTATCGTCGGGGGTGTAGCCCGCCTCCAGTGCGGCAAGATAGACGAAGAGCTTCCACGCCGAGCCCGGCTGGCGCACCGAATTGACCGCGCGGTTATAATTCGAGGTGACGTAATCGGTGCCGCCGACCAGCGCGAGCACCGCGCCATCGTTGTCAAGGCTGACCAATGCGCCCTGCGCGCCCGACGGCACGTTGCCCTGGATCGCCGCGACCGCCGCGCGCTGCATGCCGACATCGAGAGTCGTCCAGACTTCGATCGGCTCATTATCATCGTTATCCGAAAGCAGCAGGTCGAGCTGCGGCAAGGCCCAGTCGGTGAAGTAGCGGACCGAGTTCTGCCCTTCCTGCCTGGCGATCTTGACCGTTTCGAGGTCGATCCCCGCCGCTTGCGACGCGCTGATCGCGCCGTTGGCCTGCATCACCTCAAGCACGACCTTGCCGCGCGAGACGGCGGCGTTGATGTCGGCCGTGGGCGAATAGCGCGAGGGCGCCTTGACCAGCCCGGCGATGATCGCCGCCTCGGGCAGGCTCAACTCGGTCGCCGGGTGGCCAAAGAACTTGCGGCTCGCGGGGTCGATGCCATAGGCGCCGCCGCCGAAATAGACCTTGTTGAGGTAAAGTTCGAGAATCTGGTCTTTCGAGAATTTCGTCTCCAGCGCCAGTGCCAGCACCGCTTCACGCACCTTGCGCCCAAAGGTGCGGTTGTTGTTGAGGAAGACGTTGCGCGCCAGCTGCTGCGTGATTGTCGAGGCGCCCTGCCGCCATTGCCCGGTCTCGAAGCGCACGAAGAGCGAGCGCACGATGCCGATGGGATCGACGCCGGGATGCGAGCGATAGCGCCGGTCCTCTACCAGCACCATCGCGTCTTTCATCACCTGCGGAATATCGTCGTAGGTCACCCACTCGCCATAGGACGGCCCCAGTGCGACAAGTTCGGTCCCGTCGCGCGCGCGCACGACGATCATCTGGCCGTGCTGGCTGCTCTTCAGGGCGGAAAAGTTCGGCAGCTCGCGCGCGGTCATGAAGACGGCAGTGCCGAGGAAAATCGCGCCGAGCAGCGCCAATGCGCCGCCCCAGACCAGGGCCCGCCGGAACCAGCGCGCAAAAAAGCCGCGCTCCTTCGCCTGCTTGCCCGACTTTTTCTTCGTGCGGGGCGGTTCGGCCTTGCGCCGCAAATTGTCGCTGCGAGCCATCTGGCTACCAGTTCTCCATGCGAAGCGAGGTGCCCCGTATCGGGGATCGCATTGCAGGATTCATGCCTAACACAGGGTTAATGGCAGCGGCAATCGAGGGGCTGCTGCAGACGGTGCAAATCCGGCGCAATGGAGTATTTCGATCACGCGAAGGCGCAAAGGCGCGAAGCAGCGCAACCCCTTGGCGCCTTTGCGTGAGTAAATCTTCCTGCCCGAAGAGACCCTAATCCTCAGGCTCGAAATCGAGACTGGCGGAATTGATGCAATAGCGCAGACCGTCCGGCCCCGGCCCGTCGGGGAAGACATGCCCAAGATGCCCCTCGCACTTTGCACAGCGCACTTCGGTCCGGACCATGCCATGCGACATGTCGCGATGCTCATCGACCGCCCCGGCATCGACCGGCGCGGTATAGGATGGCCAGCCCGAGCCGGAATTGTACTTGGTATCCGAAGCAAACAGCGGCGCACCGCACCCGGCGCAGCGATACATGCCGTCCGCCTTGTTGCTCTCGTACTTGCCGGTAAACGCCCGCTCCGTCCCCGCCTCGCGCAGCACATGATACTGCTCAGGGCTCAGCCGCTCGCGCCATTCGGCTTCGGTAAGGTTCAGCTTGTCGGTCATGCAAAGGTCTCCTTGGCCAGGGATATGGTTAGTCCCTCGCCCAGGATCGAGCTTTCGCAACGCACATTTACATCGTGACAATCCGATGTAACATCCCCTCGTCTTGGCGAATACGTGAAGACACCATAAAGAAGATCACAGCATTGTTGGCTGGAGGCGCGCAGATACCGGTCGCAAGCTTGCTACAGTGCAATCGGTTCGACCGCCGCCGCATGGCGATGGCGACGTGCATTCGTTCCTCTATGTTTTCGACAAGAACCAGGCGGTGCAACTGCAGCTATCTTTCGAGATGGCGAGGCTAAAGCGCCCCGCGCCGCAAACCGGACCTGGATCGACCTGTCGGAGTTGACTTCAAAGCCGATCAGTTGGGGAAACATTTTCGCGAGGGCAAGACCAAATCCGAACGCGCCGATAATGCCGAGGCTCGCAATGATTTCCTTTGGAGACATATCTGAAATCTTCAGAGAGCCTCAATCGACCTCAAAAACGAGGTCTCGCTCTTTGGGATAACAGGCTTGCGACTTGACTGCAGATAGCTGAGCCAAGTCAGGATCACTAGTCAGTCGGGTCGATTCAATTTTAAGACCCAGTCACTTATCTTCAATAAGCCCTTCTTCAGACAAGCCGCGCTGGCACAAAATATCAACGAAATCAAGTGTGTAAGCAGCAGATCAATATGTTCCAGAGCGTCGTTACGATCCTGGCTAAGAGCCGCTTTCGCTGCACTCTTTTCAGATCGGTTTCAGAACTGCGTTCGTAAGCCAGGACAATTACGCTGACATTGCCTCATGACATCGGATTTTTGCAAGCAGACTGCCCTCTGAATATTCGTTCTGCCAATTATCCTTGGATTGACGCCGCATTGATCGCGCAAAGAATGCTTCTAGCGCATCACGAAAGCTCCGTGCTTTTCGACATAGGGGTTCCCATTGAAATGAATTTTCGATTCTGCCAAGAAAAACGTCCCCACAAGTCTTGACCCAGCAGCCTCAACCAGTAGCACGACGCCATCGGCCGATACGCGCAGTGGTGCGGCGCATGGCGCGCACGCGCGCGAGGCATTGCTGTCGCCGAGTTTGACTTGCCGGCCGCCTTCGATCGCCTGCGTGACGACGACTGTCTCGCCAATCACGCGGTCGGCGCGCTTGTTCATCATCGGGTCGGCTTCGTGGATGGGGTTATCGCGGATGTGGGCCCATGAAGACCGCGAAGATCGCGAGAACGGCAAAGAGCACGATCTGCAGCGGCACCTTCGATCGGCGTCAGCCGGCCAGCGCGCCGACGATCAGCGCCGCGCCCGCCATCCAGATCAGGAAGACCCCCGGCACCGCCATTTCGGCGGCGGCGAGGATCAGGCCGATGGCCAGCCAGGTGTAGTGCGGCTCGATTGCGTTCATCGTGTCCATCAGCGCCGCCCGAAGCCCTGCGTGGGCGGAACCGTGGGCTGCGCCGATGCGGTCGGCTGGGGGCTGCGCGGCGGTGCGGGCGGACGCGAACCGCCGCCACCGTTGCCGCCGTCCCCATCGCCCAGCGCTTCCTTGGCCAGTTCGCCGATACCGCCCAGCGTGCCGATCAGCTGCGTTGCCTCGACCGGGAACAGGATCGTCTTGCTGTTGGGCGAGGTCGCAAAGGCCTTGACCGCGTCGGTGTATTTCTGCGCCACGAAGTAGTTGATCGCGGCCGAGCCGGATTCGGCAATGGCGTTGGAGACGAACTCGGTCGCCTTGGCTTCGGCTTCCGCCTCGCGTTCGCGCGCTTCGGCGTCGCGGAAGGCGGATTCGCGGCGGCCTTCGGCTTCGAGGATTGCCGACTGCTTTTCACCCTCGGCGCGCAGGATCTTCGAAGCGCGGTCACCCTCGGCCTCGAGGATTTCGGCGCGCTTGAGGCGCTCGGCCTTCATCTGCCGGGCCATCGCCTCGCTGATGTCGATCGGCGGGCGGATATCCTTGATCTCGACGCGGGTGATCTTCACGCCCCAGGGCGAGGTTGCATGGTCGACCACCGAAAGCAGCCGCGCGTTGATCTCGTCGCGCTTCGACAGCGTCTCGTCGAGGTCCATCGAGCCCATCACCGTTCTGAGGTTGGTGGTCGTGAGCGCCATGATCGCGTTGTAGAGATTGGCGACCTCATAGGCCGCCTTGCCCGCATCGAGCACCTGGAAGAAGACCACGGCATCGACGCCGACCATGGCGTTGTCCTTGGTGATGATCTCCTGCCCGGGAATATCGAGCACCTGCTCCATCATGTTGACCTTCTGGCCGACGCGATCGACGAAGGGGATGATGAGGTGCAGGCCAGGATCGGCGGCGAGCGTGTACTTGCCCAGCCGCTCGATGGTGTAGACATAGCCCTGCCGGACAACGCGCACCCCCATCATCAGGAACACGACGACCAGCACCACCAGTGCAATCAGGAAACCGCCCATTTCGACCTACCTCCTATTTCCACCGCGAATGTAACCGATAGAGGGCGGAATATTCCCCTCCTCTGAAGAGGAGGGATTATGCTTAACCCCAAAGTAACCATATTCCGGTTACCTCCGCCATGATTCAGGAAGATCCGACGAGCTGGGACCAGGGCTTTCACGGCTCCGAACACCCCAAGACCGCCGCCATCCGCGTGCGCAAGGAGTTCGTGGAGCACAGAGTCGCGCTCAAGCGCGAGAACATGGACCACGTTTACGCCTATATGACCGAACTGCTCGACAAGGCGAAGGAAGAGCTTGGCCATTGCCGTTCGGGCGGCAGCGCCGGCGATCACCGCCGCATGGCGCTGAAACAGCATGTCGACGAGATCGGCGCGTACCTGAAGGGTCAGGGTCTCGATATCGCGATGCCCGAAACCTATGGCGAGGAAGGCGGCGCGGCGCTGGCGCATCACTATGTGCTGGAGGAAGTCCCACCCTATTTCGGGCGCGTCAAATGCGTGCTCGACCAGTGGTTCGACAGCCACCTGATCGCGGTTTACGACGAGATGCTGACGCTGGTCAGCCTCAAAGGCGGCGGCCGCAAGAAAGCCCCGCCCCCGCCGAGCGAGATCGCGGAGTAATACCGAGCCAGGCCCTGTCCCTCGATGGGAGAAGGATGCTAGAGCCATTCAAACGGCGCAGCACCCACCCGGCTATCTCGGAGCCCCTTCAGGAAGAAAAGCAGGCGCTGGCACGCAATTGATGCGAATTGGTGCAAGCATACCTTGCTGGACCCTGCCCTTGATTTGAATTCCTGCACGGAGGCAATCGGCTTCGCTTTCAAATGGCTGCTCCTGTACGATCACGTCGCCGAACTGCCATGGCCCATCCCAATCAACTGCATGGTCAGGGGCAAAATAGATTACGAAAATCAGTATCCAATTCATACAGATCCCCCTGATACCGTTCTTGCAAAGCCTCAAAGACCCTCAAACAACGCCAGCATCCGCTCGAACGCGCGGTCGGCTTCATTGGGGTCGTAGGCCGGGCTGTCAGGCACGCACCAGCCGTGATCGGCGGCGTAGACCTCGATCTCCGCATCGACGCTCGCTTCATCAGCCGCCTTGCCGAACGTCACCTTGTCATCGGGCGCGCGCGCATCGTCGTTGCGGGCGACGGCGATGAGGTAGTCCGCCTTGGTCCTGGCGAGCAGTTTGTGCGGGCTGTCCGGCTCGTCGGTTACCAATCCGCCGCCGTGGAACGAGGCCGCTGCGCCGACACGATCCGGCACTGCGGCTGCCGTCCGCACGGTGAACGGACCGCCCATGCAATATCCGTTCGAACCGATGCCGCGCGTCTTGTCGACCGCTGCTTCGCCATCAAGGTAGTTCACAAAAGCCTTCGCATCGCGCGTGATCGCCTCGGGCGTGAGCAGTTCGCGATAGCCCATCACCTTTTCGCGTCCGCCCGGCTCCATGAACTCGGCGAAGGACTCCATCACCGGCGCGGGCTGGCTGCGATAGTACTGGTTGACGACAAGCACGGCATAGCCCGCCTCGGCCAGCCGCCGCGCCATGATCTTCTTCGCCTCGCGCACGCCGGCGATATCGGGCCAGAAGATCACGCCGGGATGCTTGCCCTTTGCCGGATGGACGAAGAACGCATCGGCGACGCCGTCCTCGGTGGTGATCCGCGCCATCGATTCGCTCAGCTCGTCCGAGGGTGCCTCTTCGCCGGCGGAATAGGTCGAACAGCCGGCCAGCGCGACCGCCGAACCCGCCGCCGCAAACTGTCGCCGCGTCAGCCCGCGCCGTTCCAGCGCTTCGTCGAAATCTTGCTCGGTCGTCTGGTCGCACATCGGTTTGGCTCCTCGGGTCTTTCAATTCGATCCACTCTCCGTTCGCCTCGAGCGCAGTCGAGAGGCATTGGCGAAGACGTGTCTCGACTGCGCTCGACACGAACGGGATACGAGGGGAAGCTAGCCGACGAAGCATCGCGCGGCTAGCATGGACATAGGGGAGAGAGAACGCATGGATTTCACCGGCCAACATATCGTCATCACCGGCGCATCTTCCGGGATCGGCAAGGCTACCGCTGAGCGCATCGCCGAGCATGGCGGGACGGTGACGCTGGTGGCGCGCCGGGCTGAGGTGCTGGCAGAGGTTGCCGCCGGTATTGGCACGAACGCCGGATGGGTTGCCGCCGATGCGGGCGACAAGGCAGCGATCCTCGGCGCGATGGACGAGGCCACGGCTGTGTGCGGCCCCATCGACGGGCTGTTCCTCAATGCCGCCGAGATCGGCGAGTTCGCCACCGCCACCGGCTATTCCGACGAAGCCTTCGAGGCGACGATGCGCGTCAACCTGTTCTCGCCATTCTGGACGATCCGCCATGTCCTGCCCGGCATGATCGAGCGCGGGCGCGGCGCAATCCTTGTAACCGGCACGCTGGGATCGCTGCGCGGGATGGTCGGCAATTCGGGCTATTGCGCCAGCAAGGCGGGAGCCTGGGGCCTCGCGATGGACGTCGCGATGGAAGCCGCGCCGCATGGCGTGCGCTGCAACTGCCTGATCCCCGGCTTTATCGACACCCCGATGCTCTCGGGCGTGCCCGGCGACCAGAAGGCACATATGGCCGCGATCACCCCGCAGGGTCGCATCGGCAAGGTCGAGGAAGCCGCGAACGTCGCCGCGTTCCTGCTCTCCGACGATGCCAGCCACGTCACCGCGCAATCGCTCGCGGTCGACGGCGGACTGCTGGGGACGCTGAGGATGTAGGCAGTTTCAGTCAGGGCCGAAATTGAGTTCCAGCACCACGCCGTCGGGGTCGGTGACGAATATCTGCCTGAGGCCATAATTGCCGTCATTGATGCGGGTGGGCACACCCAGTTCCTCGCAGCGCGCGCGAACCTCATCGAAGCCCGAACATGACAGCGCGACGTGATCGAGCGCGCCCATGCGTTGCAGGTGATCCTCGACCGGCCCGTGGCGCTCGGGATTGTGGTGCTGGACATGGACAATCGGGCGGCCTGCCGTGTCGTGGATCCAGCAGCCCTTGTAGTTCGCGGGCACCCCTGGCCGGGTGCCGACCTCCATGCCCAGCACCTCGGCATAGAACCGCGCCGTCGCGTCCATGTTGCGCGCGACGATGTTGATGTGATTGAGGCCTTCGACTGTCATGCCAACTCCTCCAGGCTGCGCGTCAGGCCGCCCGCCGCTGGCCCAGCGCCGTCTCGCATTCCGCCATAAGCGTCGCGATGATCGCCGCGACCGGCTCTTCTTCCTTGACCATGCCGACCGACTGGCCCGCCATCAGCGAGCCGTTCTCGACATCGCCGTCGATCACCGCGCGGCGCAGCGCACCCGCCCAGAAATGCTCGATCTGCAGCTGTGCTTCGTCCATCTGGACCTCGCCCGCGTCGAGCAGCTTGGCGACCTCGATCTGTTTGGCGGTGAACTCGTCGGTGCCCTTGTTCTTCAAGGCGCGCACCGGGATCACCGGCAGGCGCGGATCGACCTGCATCGAGGTGACGGCGTCGCGCGCCGAGGCGCGGAAAAAGGCTTTCTTGAAATCGGGATGCGCGATGGATTCGCTGGCGCAGGCGAAGCGCGTGCCCAGCTGCACACCCGCCGCGCCCATTTCGAGGTATCCGGCAATCGCCTCGCCGCGCCCGATTCCGCCTGCAACGAAGACCAGCGCCTCGCTCGCCAGCGCGGGCAGGATTTCCTGCGCCAGCACCGAGGTCGAGACCGGGCCGATATGGCCGCCCGCTTCCATCCCCTCGATCACCAGCGCGTCCGCACCCGAGCGCAGGTATTTCTTCGCCAGCGCCAGCGTCGGCGGGATGCAGATCACCTTCGCGCCTGCCTCTTTCAGCGCCTCGATCGAGCCCTTGGGAGGTATGCCGCCCGCCAGCACGACATGGCCGACGCCATGCTTGCCGCAGATTGCGATCAGCTCGAAAAGCTGGGGGTGCATGGTGATGAGATTGACGCCGAAGGGCTTGCCGGTCAGCTCCTTCGTCTCGGCAATCTCGGTGTCGAGCAGTTCGGGCGTCATCGCCCCGCAGGCGATCACGCCGAAGCCGCCCGCGTTGCTGATCGCCGAGACCAGCCCGCGTTCGGAAACCCACGACATCGCGCCGCAGAGGATTGCATAATCGCTGCCGAGAAAGTCGCAGCCGCGCTGCATCAGCGCCTTCGAGAGAGGATAGTCAGCCATAGCGGGGCGTTACCCGCGCGTCGGGCGCATTGCAACGCACCTGCAATCCGGCCATGACAGGAGACGGTTATGGACGTGCAGCAAGCCTATGCCGAAAAGCTGATGAGCGCCGAGGCGGCGGCCTCGCTGATCGGCGACCACAGCGCGGTTGCGATGGGCATGGCGGTCGCCGAACCGCCCGCGCTGCTCGCCGCGCTTTCGAGGCGCATCGCGAACGACAGCCTCTCGGGTCTCAAGCTCTGGTACCTGCATTCGCTCGACCACGCCGGGGCAACCGTGCTCCAGCCCGACCTGCTTGGCCGGGTGCGCCCGCAGTGCATGTTCCTCAGCCATATCGAGCGCACCCTGATGCGCGATTGCCCCGAGGCGGCGCGCGCGATCGACTTCGTGCCGGTGGCCTTCAGCGAATCGGCGCGGCTGATCCGCGAGACGGCGGACCTCGACGCCTGCATCACGACGGTCTCGCCGATGGACCGCCACGGCTATTTCACCTTCGGCACGAGCAACGACTACACCTCGACTGCCGCGCGCGCCGCGAGGAAGCTGATCGTCGAGGTCAACCCCGCGATGCCGCGTGTGTTTGGTGAGCCGCCGCTGCACGTTTCCGATGTCGACGCCATCGTCGAGCACCGCGCGCCGCTGATCGAGGTTGGCGAGCCAAAGCTAGCGCCCGAGGACGAGGCGATTGCCGAGATCGTCGCGGGCCTGATCGAGGACCGCGCCTGCCTGCAAATGGGGATCGGCAACCTGCCCGCCGCTGTCTGTCGCCGCCTGCGTGACCGTCGCGACCTCGGCATCCACACCGAGCTGCTTACCCCTGCGCTGGCCGAGCTGATGGAATGCGGCGCGGTGACCAATGCGGCCAAGAAGACCTTTCCGGGCCGCTCGGTCTTCACCTTCGCGCTGGGCGACCAACGCTTCTACGAATGGCTGGGCGACAATCAGGCGGTTTACAGCCTGCCCGTCCATGCGGTGAACGACCCGCGCCACATTGCCAAGAACGACCGCGTCGTCTCGGTCAACGCGACGCTGCAAGTGGACCTTGGCGGGGCCTGCAATTCCGAACACATGCTCGGCCACCAGTATTCGGGATCGGGCGGCCAGCTCGATTTCGTGCGCGGGGCAAATGCGTCGGAAGGCGGCATCTCGATCATCGCCTGCCGCTCGACCGCGCGCGGAGGTAGGGTCTCGCGGATCGTGCCCAGACTCGACGGCCCGGTGACGACGCCGCGCAACGATGTGCACTATATCGTCACCGAATTCGGCGCGGCAAACCTGCGCGGCCTTTCGGAAGGCGAACGCCGCGATGCGCTGATCGCGCTGGCGCACCCCGATTTCCGCGATGAACTGGCCCGCGTCGGCTAAAACCAGCCGGCATCCTTCAACCGCTGGACATTGGCGCGGGAAACCGGCGCTGCGATTCCGCGCGCAAGCACCAGCCGCACATTGCGCCCCTCGCGCTCGACATCCTCGACCGCGCCGCGCGCCACCCACCACGAGCGGTGCACCTGCTCGCCCTCGATCCCGTCCAGTTCGACAATCGCATCGCGCAGCCGCAGCAACACGAGGTCCGAACCCAGCATCGTGTGCGCGCGGACGTAGTGGTCCTCCATCTCGAGCGCGACGAGTTCGGTGCCCAGTTCGGGTGGCAGGCGGTCGAGAAAGCGCGGTCTTGACCGGTCCTGGGCTGGCGGCGCCGGCATAGGCTCTTGCGGTCCCGCCCTGTTGCGGTTGATCAGATGGAATACCACCATGATGCTCGCCCCGATTATCAGGACGTTGAGGTAGGTCGCAAAGGCCTCTTCGACGGTCGGCGCAGGAATCGGTCCCGGCAGGAACTCGACAATCCACATTGCCGTTGCCGCAGGCACCGTTGCCAGCAGGCAACCTGCCACCATCAAGCCGATGCGCGGCAGGTGCAGGCGGCGGGCCAGCAGGTCGGCGACAGGCCAGACCGGGCGATAGAACAGGTAACCGATGTAAGCATAGCCCAGCCACATGATCAGGCGGCGGGCCAGCGGCAGCGCAATCGAGCCGAACGGACCGATCAGCGCGAGCACAACGCCGATCACCGTCATGATCGCCAGATCGACGAGGATACCGCGCACCATCTGTGTGCGAGGACCGGGTTGGGCGTTACTCATAGCTGCGGGAAACTAACGCCCGTTCGCGCTTCGTAAAGTGGAAAACCGGCGCAAATCCGCACCTTTCGCGAAGCATACGGTCGGTTCACGAAAGCCGCGTTGCGCGTGAGCGGCTGCGGGTCATCATGGGCATCGAAACACCAGATGGAGACCCGTGATGACTGCCCTTGCCATGCCCCGACCAGCCGCTGCGCTAACCGATTTCGACATCGGGCCGATTTCGCGCACCATGATCGGTGTCGCCGCTTTCGCTATGACTGCTCTTTGCGCGCTGGCCGTTTCCCGCTGGCTGGCCGGGATCGCGCCCGCCCATCCGCATATCCGCGAAGTCGCAATCGCGCTGCACCTTTCGGTGGTGCTGCCCGCCGTTCCGCTCGGCGGTTACGTCCTGCTCGCGCGAAAGGGCGATGCACGGCACCGGATGCTTGGCAAGCTCTGGCTGGTGCTGATGGTGCTGACCGCGCTTTCGGCAATCTTCGTGCAGACCAGCGGCTCGCTCAGCTGGATCCACATCTTCGTGCCGACGACACTGCTCGCCTCATGGCGCGTGATCACGACCGCGCGCGCCGGACGCATCGCCGCCCACAAGCGCTCGGTTGTGTTCCTCTATGTCACCGGCCTGATCCTGCCGGGCCTGTTCACGTTCCTCCCGGGTCGCTTGCTCGGCGCGTGGCTGCTGGGTTGAGGTTCACTTAGACAAAATTGGCTCGTCGAGCCGCGAATCAGTTAACGACTTCCTCAAGAATGATCCAAACTTCCTCGAGATTTTTCGGGTGAAAACAAGCTAGTTCATCTGCGCTGAAGAAAGATCGCTCGTTGGAGTGAAACCCGGGGTTGTTCCCCAGTGCCTGAGCACCCGACTTTTGAACACCCACTGTGCGATCATCGCGAGCAATTTTGCCGATTTCACTTGACCATGAGGAGCGCTGGCTCACCCAGAGGTTTACTTGATTGACATTTTTGTCAAAACTAAGCGCTGGTGCACCATCTCTCGTGAACCGCACGACCTTCTTATTTTCTTCAAAGAAGTCGAACTTGCGATGACCTGTTGCAAGTGCGATTGCCGCCTGCACGAGCGGCCCACATTCTTCATACCTTCTACTCACGCCTCGTCTTTCGCATCCAGCCCGTAGGCCGTGTGCAGCACGCGGACCGCGAGTTCGGTCTCGTCGGTGTCGATCAGGACCGAGACCTTGATCTCGCTGGTCGAGATCGCGATCACGTTGATGCCGCGGTCGGCCAGTGCCTTGAACATCGTTGCGGCAACGCCTGCATGGCTGCGCATGCCGACGCCGACGACCGAGATCTTCGCCACCCGGTCATCGCTTATCAGGCGGTAAAAGCCGATGTCCGACTGCTTGTCCTCCAGCAGCGCCAGCGCGCGGGCGAGGTCCGCCTGCGGCACGGTGAAGGTCACGTCGGTCTCGCCCTTATCCTTGGCGACGTTCTGGATAATCATGTCGACGTTGATGCTGGCGTTCGCGAGCGGCTCGAAGATCGCGGCAACCGCGCCGGGCTTGTCGGGCACGCGGGTCAGCGTGACCTTGGCCTCGTTCTTGTCGGCGGCGATACCGGTGATGAGCTGGCGTTCCATATCTGATTCCTCGATTTCGTCGTCGCTGACGATCAGTGTTCCGGGCAGGTCGTCGGCGGGGATCGCGCCTTCCTCGACGAAGGAGGAGAGCACCTGCACCCGCACGCCCTCTTTCATCGCAAGGCTGACCGAGCGGGTCTGCAAGACTTTCGAGCCAACCGATGCCAGCTCCAGCATTTCCTCGTAAGTCACCTTGTCGAGCTTGCGCGCGCGGGAAACGATGCGCGGGTCGGTGGTGTAGACGCCGTCGACATCGGTGTAGATGTCGCAGCGATCCGCCTTGACCGCCGCCGCGATCGCAACCGCCGAAGTGTCCGATCCGCCGCGCCCGAGCGTTGCGATCCGCCCTTCGGAGGAAACTCCCTGAAAGCCGGGGATCACCGCGATCTCGCCCGCCGCCATCGAGGCAAGCACCGCGTCGGTCTCGATCTCGCCGATGCGCGCCTTGGAATAGGCCTCGTCGGTGTTGAACGGCAGCTGCCAGCCGAGCCACGAGCGCGCCTTGCAACCCATCGCCTGAAGCGTGAGCGCGAGCAGCCCCGACGTCACCTGTTCGCCCGAGGAAACCACCACGTCATATTCCGCCGGATCGTAAAGCGCGTTGGCCTCGCGGCAGAAGTTGACCAGCCGGTCGGTCTCGCCCGCCATTGCCGAGACGACCACCGCCACCTCGTGCCCGGCTTCCTGCTGGCGCTTGACGATGCCCGCCACGCGCCGGATGCGCTCGGTCCCGGCCATCGACGTGCCGCCGAATTTCATCACGATACGCGCCAAGGGGTATGCTCCTGTTGCTGGCGTCCGCCCGCGCGCGCTGTTAGTGTCACGCAATGACGAATGCAACTGTGACCGATAGCAGCCCGGCGACGATCCGCCCAAGCGAAGCCGCGCATTTCGGCGCGCTGGCTGCCGACTGGTGGGATCCGAAGGGCTCTTCGGCAATGCTCCACCGGCTCAACCCGGTGCGGCTGGGCTATATCCGCGAAGCGATAGACGCGCATTGGGACGGCGAGCCCGGCGATGTAAAGCCGCTGGCGGGCAAGCGCGCGCTCGACGTTGGCTGCGGCGCAGGGCTGCTTTGCGAGCCGTTGGCAAGACTTGGGGCCGAGGTGGTCGGCGTCGATGCAGCGGCGGAGAATATCGAGGCCGCGAAGGCGCATGCAGAGGCGATGGGGCTCAGGATCGACTACAAATGCGGCGACATCGCCGACCTCGACCTTGGCCAGTTCGATCTCGTCACGTCGATGGAAGTGATCGAGCATGTCGCAGACAAGGTGGCGTTCGTGGCGGCTCTGGCGGGCACACTGACGCAAGGCGGCCTGATGATCCTCTCCACCCCCAACCGCACGCCGCAATCGAAGCTGCTGCTGGTCGAGGGCGCGGAGCGACTGGGCGCGATCCCGCGCGGCACCCACCACTGGGACGATTTCGTCACGCCCGAGGAACTGGGCGCACTGCTCGCGGAGCAGGGTCTGGCAATGAGCGGGCCGAAAGGAATCGCATGGTCACCCGGAAAAGGACTGCATTTGTCCGATGATCTGAGCCTGAACTATGTAGTTACCGCAAGTTACAACACCGAACGGGCTTAATTTACCCGCAATAATGCCGCCCTGCACTATTGCATGGGCACACAACCAAACTGTATTCAAACGTCCGAAATGACCGAAGGACGCAGAGAAGATCGCTTCGATGTCGATCTGCAGGGCCGCTATCGCACCGGCTCTGGCATTGCGCGCGATGTTGTCGTCAGCGATCTTTCGACGCGCGGCTGCAAGTTCTTCGACAAGCACTGCAATATCGATGTCGGCGCGGCGATCAGCATCAAGGTCGGCAGCATCGGCCCGCTCACCGCACGCGTCCGCTGGGTGACGGGGCAGACCGTGGGCGTCGAATTCGATTCGAAACTGCACGAATCGGTGCTCGATCACATGCGCACGACGATGCGGGACTGGGCGCCGCAGGAAGCGCCACCACCTCCGCCGCCGCCGTCACTGCCCAAACAGCGCAAGGAGAAACCGAAGGAACCTGCCGAAGAAACCGTCTCGCTCACCATTCGCGCGGTCAGCCCCGAAGACGTGCGCACCGCCATCGCCCGCGCGCAGATGGAACTGCCGCTGCGCACCGAGGCGGAGGTGATCTCCGTCTTCTATCGCATCATGGAGAAGGTGCGCGTCGACTGATCGCGGCAGCGCTTGCCTCCCGCCCCCCGCTCGTGTCCAATCCCGCGCAAACAACGGGAGAGAGAATCATGGCGGCCGATAAACTGCGCGTTATCCAGTGGAACACCGGCAAGGTCGGCAAGCTCGCGATGCGCGGGGTGCTGGACGATCCGCGCACCGAACTGGTCGGGGTCTATGCCTGGTCGGACGAGAAAGCGGGCAAGGACGCGGGCAAGCTGTGCGGGCGGCCCGATACCGTAACCGGCGTGACCGCCACCAGCGATATCGACGCGCTGATCGCAACCGGCGCGGACACGGTGCTCTACACCCCGTTCGAGGCCAATGTGGACCACGCGGTGCGCCTGCTCGAAGCGGGGATGGACGTGGTCTCGACCAACCTCTTCCTCAATGTCGGCGGGGTCGTCGGCGAGGTAAAGGACCGGCTCGAAGCCGCCTGCCAGAAGGGCAATTCGTCGATCTACATCACCGGCGTCAATCCCGGCTGGGTCAACTCGATGGCCGCCGCCGCAACCGCCGTATGCCGCGACGTGCGCTACGTCGGCACGATCGAGACCGCCGACTGCTCGGTTTACGAATCGGTCGAGACCTGGGGCTTCCTCGGCATGGGCGAGCCTGCGGGCAACGAGGAAGAGCTGATGGGCCGCGCGCGCGACTGGCTGATCCTGTTCCGCGACGTGGTCGTGCGGATCGGCGATGCGCTGGGCATCGCTTTCGACGATATCGAGTTCTTCTGCGACTATGCGCATGCCAGCGAGGACGTCGACCTTGGCTGGTTCAAAATGGCCAAGGGCACCAATGCCGCATTGAACGGCGGCTGGAACGGCAAGGTGGGTGGCGAGACGGTGGTGCAGATGCGCGTCATCTGGTTCCTGACCAAGCTGCTCGACAAGGACTGGCACCTCGACGACGATCAGCACAAGATCGAGGTGCGCGGCGACCCCGATGTCGACATGAAGGTGCGCTACACCCCGCCGCCGCACTGGAAGAACCATGACTGGGACACGATGACGGCGATGCCTGCGGTGAACGCGCTGTTCCAGATCAGGGACGCGCGGCCCGGCGTGCTGGGCCTCCACGATGTCGGCCTGCCCTTTGCCCCGGTCGGGGTGTGGATGAAAGACCGCGCCGGGGGTTGACGCGGGCGCGCGTTAGGGCTTGGACCCGCCACAAGGGCAGGGATCAGCCGCGGGCCAGGGCCCGTCACGATGTGAAGGACTTGCAATGAAGAATTTCAAACCGCTACTCGCCGCGCTCGTCGGCGCCACCTGTCTTGCATTGCCGCAGTCGGCCAGCGCCGAGGCCTTCGAGGGCGAATACCTGGGCGTGGGTGCCGGGGTCTCGATCGTGAAGACCACCGGCGACGCTGCCGGAACCCCGATCAGCGACAGCCTGACCAAGCCGATGGCCATGCTCATCGCCGGCTATCGCGCGCCGCTCGGGTCTGAGAGCCCGCTGGTGCTCGGCATCGAGGGCGATTTCGGCGCGACGATCGATGAATTCGATTCGCGCATCGGCATTTCCGGGATCGTCGGCGTACGCGCGGGCGAGAACACGCTGGTCTATGCCCGCGCGGGCTATGCCTCGCGATCCGGCATCTCGACCGGCACCGCCGACCGCTCGGTCGATGGCCTGATGGCCGGCGCAGGCGTGGAATTCGCTGCGCTCGAATGGGCCAATCTTCGCCTCGACTATCGCTATGCCGACCTTGGCAGCTCGACCGATATCCTGAGCACCACGCGCAGCTTCAAAGGCCACGAAGCCAACGTCGCGCTGATCTTCGATTTCTGATCGAACCGGCTGGTCAGCCCAGCGCGGCTGACCAGTCGTCTTCGCTGAAGCCGACCAGCACCCCGCCCGCGTGCTCGACCACCGGGCGCTTGATGCACGAGGGGTTCGCTTCCATCACCCGCACCGCCTTGGCCGCGTCGAGCCCTTCCTTGTCGGCATCGGGGAGCTTGCGAAAAGTCGTGCCACGGCGGTTCAGCACCGTCTCCCAGCCCGCCGCATCGACCCACACTGCCAGTTTCCCGGCATCCGCGCCCTCCTTCTTGTAATCGTGAAAGACGTAGGCAATCCCCTGCGCATCGAGCCATTTGCGCGCCTTCTTGACTGTGTCGCAGTTGGGGATGCCGTAAACGTCGATGCTCATGCCGGGCCTTTTGGTTGGGTTGGTAAGCGCCAAGCGTACCCACCCCAGGACGACTAGCCAAGCCTGCGGCTCGGCAAGTCTCGCTCCCCTCCCGCAAGCGGGGAGTCGCAGACGGCCCGCAGGGCCATCGGTTGGGGGTGGGCCAGCAACGCTAGACTTTCTCGCCATGTTGCGACAAAGCGCCAGCCCATGAGCATCAACAGCTTCGGCCATACCTTCCGGTTTACGACATGGGGCGAAAGCCACGGGCCTGCGCTGGGCGCGGTGGTCGACGGGTGCCCGCCGGGGCTCGCCATCGACGAGGGGCTGATCCAGCCGTTCCTCGATGCGCGGCGACCGGGACAGTCGAAGTTCACCACGCAGCGCAACGAGCCCGATCAGGTGCGCATCCTGTCCGGCGTGTTCGAGGGCAAGACCACCGGCACCCCGATCAGCCTGATGATCGAGAACACCGACCAGCGCTCGAAGGACTATTCCGAAGTCGCAAAGGCCTATCGCCCCGGCCATGCCGACTATGCCTATGACGCGAAGTACGGCTTTCGCGACTATCGCGGCGGCGGGCGCAGCTCCGCGCGCGAAACGGCGGCGCGCGTGGCCGCAGGCGGCGTGGCGCGGCTGGTGATCCCCGAAGTGACGATGATGGCCTACGTCTGCGAGATCGGCGGAGATGCGATCGACCGCGCCGCTTTCGATGCAGGCGAGATCGCGAACAACGCGTTCTTCTGCCCCGACGCGGGCGCGGCGAAGCGCTGGGAATCGCTGGTGGACGATGCGCGCAAGGCTGGCTCATCATTGGGCGCAGTGGTCGAATGCGTGGCAACCGGGGTTCCGGCCGGCTGGGGCGCGCCGCTCTATGCCAAGCTCGATGCCGAGCTGGCGGGCGCAATGATGAGCATTAACGCGGTCAAGGGCGTCGAGATCGGCGACGGCTTCGAAGCCGCGCGCCTGACCGGCGAACAAAACGCTGATCCGATGCGGCCCGGAGCCGATGGTCCCGAATTCACCGCCAATCACGCAGGCGGGATCGCAGGCGGCATCTCGACAGGCCAGCCGGTGGTGGTGCGCGTCGCGTTCAAGCCGACCAGCTCGATCCTGACGCCGCAGCAGACGATCACCCGCGACGGCGAGGCGACCGAAATGTTCACCAAGGGCCGCCACGACCCCTGCGTCGGCATTCGCGGCGCGCCGGTGGTCGAAGCGATGATGGCGCTGGTGCTCGCCGACCAGAAGCTGCTGCATCGAGGGCAGTGCGGGGGCTAAATCCCCTCTTTTCTTTCGTCATTGCGAGCGTAGCGAAGCGATCCAGAGCGCAACGCGAGACGGCCCTGGATTGCCACGGCGACTACGTCGCCTCGCAATGACGGATCAGTTTCGCCTCTTCTTCAACACCACATAAAGCGCGCCTTGCCCGCCGTGCTTGCGGTGCGCTCCCCGGATCGCGGCGATGTCAGCCGCGTGTTCGCTGGCGGCAAGCCAGTCGATCACCTTGCGGCGGATCGCGCCGCGCTGGCTGGCGCGATCGGCGGCATGGACCGGGCGTTCCTTGCCCGTCACCAGCAAGACCAGCCGCGCGCCCATCGCCCTGGCCTGCGTCAGCCCGTGCATCAGCCGCCAATAGGCCGCGTCGAGCGAGCAGCCGTGCAGGTCGAGCGTGAAATCCGGCTCGCTGATCCCGCGTGAAAGCTTGCGATCCCACGAGGCATCGAGGCCGTGCCGAACGCGATCCTCCCCCCTCGGGGGAGGTGGCAGCGCGGAGCGCTGACGGAGGGGGTTGGTGAGCGGTCTCGGAGGTAGCGCGAAGCCCCCTCCACCACCCTTCGGGCGGTCCCCCTCCCCCGACGGGGGAGGACTTTCAGGTCGCTCCTCAAGCGGCACGACGGTCTTCGCCACGCGCGCCCAGAGGTCCGCCTCGTCGGGAGTGAGGTGCCGCCCCTTGCGGCTCACCGGACGCCGTGCCGTCCCAGCGTTCCTTTTGGCAGCAGGATCAGCGCCTGTCCGCGTCCGCTCATCCCGCCCGCAGTCTGGCGCGCGCGCTGGCCCGCGCCCCAGAAGGTGTCGAACCGGTTCGCGCCCTTGATCGCGCCGCCCACGTCTTGCGCGATCCACAGGCCATTCGCCTCTGGCCGGTCAAGATCGAGCCATACCGGCGCGCCCAGCGGCACGAATTTGGGATCGGCAGCGACAGAGCTTTCCGCGCGGACCGGCACGCCCAGCGCGCCCAATGGTCCGTCTCCAGTCAGTTCCTGAAAAAAAACCCAGGAGGCATTTTCGCGCATCAGCGCGCGGCCCGCTTCGGGGTTCTCGCGGATATATTGCATGATCCCCTGCATCGAGCCCGAGTACTTGCCCGGCCCCTCGCCGAGCAGCCCGCGCTCGCGCATCAGCCCGCCGATGCCGGTGTAGGAATGCCCGTTCTGTCCGGCATAGCCGATGCGCATGACCGAGCCGTCGGGAGCCCTGAGGCGGCCCGAACCCTGGATCTGAAGAAAGAAGAATTCGACCGGATCGGCGGCCCAGCCGATCTCCAGTTCCTGCCCCATCAAGGCGCCATCCTCGATCTCGGCGCGGGTGAAGTGCGGCACACAGCGCCCGTCGGGCAGCTTGCGGCTGAGCGGCGCGCGCCCGGTGCGCTCGGCTTCGGGAATATCGTCGCGCCAGCAGCGCTGAAGGTCGCGCGGCACGGCATAGACCGGCACATCGAAACCCGCCTGCCGCCTGCGCACCCCGGCGATCTCGGGCTCGAAATAGCCGGTCGAATAAGCCGCGCCATCGCCGACGATGGCCGATTCGAAATTCGAGGTGAAAAAAGCGCGCGCATCGCGGTCGGCAATCCCGCGTCCCGCGATGCCGCAAACGTCTTGCCAGTCAGCCTGCCGCGTCAGCCCCGACTGGTCATCGCGCGCCAGCAATTTCGGGCAGGATTCGCGGAAAGACGCCAGCGCGGCGATGGCATCGGCGCGGGCAAGGCCGAGGTCTTCGACCGCCGGGCCGGGACGCACGCCCATCATCATCGCGGTCTCGCCAGTCGGCACGACCGGCGGGCGCGGCGTCGTATCGGGAATTATCCGCGCGCAGGCGGCCAGCGTCACCAGCAGCAGGACGGCAGCGGATTTGCGGATTATCGGAAGCGGGCCGGCCACCGGGGCTTACCCTTCGTCGGTCTCGACCAGCATCCAGTCGGGATCGGGCGACGAGGCATCGCGCGCGAATGTCCAGACATCGACCGCCTCGATCGCATCGTCGAGCGAACCGGCAACCACGTTGCCATCGGCATCGCGCGTCACGGCGGCGATGTCGGAGCGGAAGCGCACTGTGATGCGCTCTTCGCGACCATTGAGACCGGCATCGGTGACGGTCGATTCCTCGATCCGGACAAGCTTGTTCTGCAAGGTCTGGCCAGCCGCCTCGCGCGCATCGATGGCGGAGACGAAGCTTGCATAGACATCGTCGTCGCAAAGGTGGCGCAGCTCTTCGCGGTCGCCGTTCCAGAACGCCTCGAGCACCATGCGATAGGCACCGCGCGCGCCCTCCATGAAGGCAAAGGGATCGAAACGGCGGTCGGCTGCCGCGATTTCGCGCAGGCCGCGTTCGGCGATCGGGGTTGCGCCGGGGAAATGGTTAAGCCCGGGGCGCGGGCTGGCCGCGCGCGGGTCTTCCAGCGAGGGGTTCGGTGCAGAGGGCGCAGGGCGCGCTCCCGGCGGCGTGTCGAAGCGGCCCTGGATCGGCTCTTCCTCGTGCTCTGCCCGGCGACCAAGCACCGAATAGAGGCGCAGCCCCAGAAAGGCTGCAATCATGGCGAGGATAACGATTTCGACAGTCACACCAGTTTCCAGATCACGTCGCCGCAAAATGCGACGGTTTTGTCATACCCCGACATAGGTAAGGTTGACAAATGAACAATGCGTGAGCGCCCGAAACGGTTAATTTTTCGCCGGAGCGAGCGCGGCTTGCCACGAATGGTCGCCTCGTCGCCCCCGGATTTGCGCCACTGCGCCATTGCCCGCCCCGTGGCGCAGTGCTAGGCGCGCGCGAAATTCCTCCAATTCATGCACCAAGAGGCAACAGGGCAATGGCCGACGAAGGCAACATCATCTCCGATCTCAACCTCGGCGCGGGCGCAAACGGCGCCGATAACGAGCCGACCGCTGGCGTCATCGCGCAGTATGTGAAAGACCTTTCGGTCGAGAACCCGAACGCACCAGCCTGCTTCAACTGGCAGGAAGCACCGCAAGTCGACATCCAGTTCAACATTGCTGCAACGCCCGTCGATGGCGAAGTCCACGAAGTCGCGCTCAAGATCGAAGCCAAGGCAAGCTCGGAATCGGGCGTGCTCTATGCGGTCGAGCTGACCTATTGCGGCCTTGTCGGCATGCGCAACCTTGAAGACGGTCAGGCGCACGCGTTCCTTTACGCCGAAGCGCCGCGCATCATCTTCCCCTTCGCGCGCCGCGTGATCGCCGATGCCGTGCGCGATGCCGGATTCGCGCCGCTGATGCTCGATCCGATCGATTTCAACGGGCTTTACATGCAGCAGCTTGCCGCGTCGCAGCAGCCGGGCGAAGGCGAAGGCGCGCCCGTCGGCGAGGCCTGATCCCCGCGCGGGGCCGCAACGCATGAGCCTCCTCAAGAACGTCAGCACGATCGGCGGCCTTACGATGGTCAGCCGCGTGTTCGGCTTTGCCCGCGACATCCTGCTCGCGCGTGTGCTGGGCGCGGGCGGCGTGGCCGATGCCTGGCAGCTGGCGTTCCAGTTGCCCAACATCTTCCGCCGCCTCTTTGCCGAGGGCGCGTTCAGCCAGGCTTTCGTCCCGCTGTTCAACCGGCACTACAAGGAAGAGGGCGGCGACCTTTCTGACGCGCGGCGTTTCTCGGAAGAAATCCTCGCGGTCCTGATCCCGATCCTGATTGTCTTTTCCGCGATCGCGCTGATCGTCATGCCCTGGATCATGGGGCTTTTCGCGAGCGATGCGCTGGAGGCGGACAGCGAGACCTTCGACCTTGCCATCCTGATGGCGCGGGTGACCTTCCCCTACCTCGCGCTGATGAGCCTTGCGACGCTCTTCGCCGCCGTGCTCAATTCGATGTCGCGCTTTGCCGCGGCGGCGGCAGCGCCGATCCTGCTCAACATCTGCCTGATTACCGCGCTGGTGCTTGGCGCGAACCTTGGCGGTGGCGAGGACGCGCGCGAGGCAACCGGGCTGATGCTCGCCATCGCGGTTTCGGCCTCGGGCCTGCTCCAGCTGGTCTGGCTCTGGTTCTGGGCCCGCAAGTCGGGCTTTTCGATGTCGTTCAAGCGGCCGCGAATTACCAAGGGCGTCAAGGAGCTGGGCATCCTGATCCTGCCTGCCGTATTCGGTGCAGGCGTCTATCAGATCAGCCGGTTCATCGACCTGTTCTTCATCGCCACGCTGCCCGACAAGTCGATCACCTTCCTTGCCATGGCCGACCGGCTCAACCAGTTGCCGCTCGGCATCATCGGCATTGCACTGGGCACCGCGATCCTGCCCTCGCTTTCGCGGTTCATCGCCAACGAGGACGCTGATGGCGCATTTCGCCTGCAATCGAACGCGGTGGAGCTGTCGCTGCTGCTGACGCTGCCCTGCGCGGTGGCGCTCTACATCGTCACCGGCCTTCACCCGCGCGTTCTACACCGGCGGGGCGTACACATTGGCCGATCTGCTGGCGACGGGCGCGGTGGTCTCGGGCCTTGTCGTGGGCCTGCCCGCCTATGTGCTGGTCAAGGTACTGGTGCCGAACTTCTTCGCGCGGAAGAATACCAAGACGCCGGTCTATACCGCCGCGACGGGCCTGCTGGTGAACGTGATCGCCAACTTCATCCTCGTTCCGCGCCTCGGCGTAGTCGGGCTGGCGCTCGGCGGTGCAATCGGGGCCTGGACGAACTGTGCGCTGCTTTATGCGATCCTCGCGAAGAATGGCTGGTATCACCTGACCGCGACCGTGGCAGGCCGCATCGCGCGGATCGTGCTGGCAACCGCCGTGATGGGCGCAGCGCTCTGGTACGCGCTGCCCTATGGTGACGGGATGTATTCGGGCAGCCTGCTCGAACGCATCGGCGCGGTGCTGGCGCTGGTCGCGTTAGGCGGCGTCGTGTTCCTGATCGCGGCGGTAGCACTGGGCGTGCTGAACAAGCGCACGGTGCAACAACTGATACGACGACAGGGGTAGGTTAGAATTTCTCGTCATTGCGAGGAGCAAGGCGACGAAGAAATCCAGGGCCGCAACGTCCGACGCTGGATTGCCGCGCCGGCTTCGCCAGCTCGCAATGACGAGCGATGAGAGTGTTGTGTGCCCAGTGCCAGCCCAACTTCCCCGTTCGTCTCGAGCGCAGTCGAGAGACGTTGGCACGCACAACCGTGTCTCGACTTCGCTCGACACGAACGGGTTTTGGGTCGGCGAACCCTTTGCAATACTGCGATGACCCCCTATTGGCCCGCAGATCAAATTCCAGAAGGCACCCGACAATGCGCATCGTTTCCGGCATCCAGCCGACTGGCAATCTCCACCTCGGCAATTACCTCGGCGCGATCCGTAACTGGGTGCGCATGCAGGACGAGCATGCCGACGGGCAATGCCTGTTCTTCCTCGCCGACCTGCACGCGATCAGCCAGCCGTTCGTGCCGTCCGAGCTGACCTCGAACACGCTGGAAATGGTCGCCGCGCTGGTTGCCTGCGGGGTCGATCCCGACAAGTCGATCCTGTTCAACCAGGCGCAGGTGCCGCAGCATGCCGAACTGCAATGGCTGCTCAACGGCACCGCGCGGATGGGCTGGCTCAATCGCATGACTCAGTGGAAGGACAAGGCGGGCAAGAACCGCGACAGCCAGTCGGTCGCGCTTTTCGCCTATCCGGTGCTTCAGGCCGCCGACGTGCTGCTCTATCAGGCAACGCATGTGCCGGTGGGCGAGGACCAGAAACAGCACCTAGAACTCGCGCGCGACATCGCGCAGAAGTTCAACAACGATTTCGTGCCCGGCTATGTCGACGAGGACAGCGACGTACCCGGCGTCTTCACCCTGCCCGAGCCGATCATCCCGCCCGATGCCGCGCGGATCATGTCGCTGCGCAATGGCTCGGCGAAGATGAGCAAGTCCGACGAATCGGATGCGAGCCGCATTAACCTCACCGATGATGCCGACACGATCATGAAGAAGATCAAGAAGGCGAAGACCGATCCCGAACCGCTGCCTTCGGAGGCCGAGGGGCTGGAAGGTCGGCCGGAGGCGGCGAACCTCGTCGGCATCTACGCGGCGATGGCAGGGAGCGACACGGCCACGGTGCTGCGCGAGTTCGGCGGCGAAGGCTTCGGCAAGTTCAAGCCCGCATTGGGCGAGCTGCTGGTCGAACGCCTCGCGCCCATCAACGAGCGGTTCAAGGAATTGCTGGAGGACCGCGAGGAACTCGACGCGATCCTTGCCAAGGGCGCGATCAAGGCCCGCGAAATCGCGCGGCCGACGCTCGATGCGGCCTACACTGCGATGGGGCTGGTGCGGGGCTGAGGGTCAGTCGAGAATGAAGGTCGGCGTGCGTATCTCATCCGCCGACTTGTTCAGGTTGAGCAGCTTCTGGATGACATTGATAACCTGCATCGTGCGGTGCTCGCTGCCGGTATTCCACTCGGGCACGACCCAGCGCCTGCCCATGTAGGTGGTATGCGCAAGCGCGGTATTGGCTTTCGCCTTGGCATCCTGCTCGACCACGACGAAGAGTTCGTCCCGGCTGCCGTCGCTGGACCTGATCGTGGTCGGCACGCAACTGTCCGAGGTTCGGCCCGATGCGCTGTATCCCTGCTTCCATGCAGCGTTCGCGCCGCAATCGTGCATCTGCCGCAGGTATTCGCCCATCGCATAGACGACACCATCGACCGAACGCAGGTTGAAGCTGATCTGCAAGCTGCCCTCGCCTGCCAGATCGGCAGGCGCGGCAGTCAGTGCCTTGATCGCCGACTGCGCAACCGGTGATTTCGGCTCTGCAGCAGCCATGCAATCTTCGAAGTCCTTTACCAACGTGGGAATTTCCCCAAGGTTAGAATCCGCGGTCAGCTGTGCATCGGGAGCCTTGCCGTGCAGGTCGATGGTCTTGCTACCCGCCTTGCGCGCCCCGAACGTAAATCCCTTGGCCAGCAGCGGCTCCGCCTTGACGAGATTGTCCAGCGTCGGCTCGAAACTCGCGACGACCGGCGCCTTGCCGGTATTGACCTTGGGATAGATCCGCAGCGCATCGCGCACGCCCCTGAACAGACCGGCATCGCACCGCTCGCCCCGCCGCCCGGCGGGATTGACCAGCCGTAGCGAAGCACCGGTTCGCCGGTCGCTGATCGTCATGCTTTCGATCAGCAGTTCGACCATCATGCTGGTGCGATAGCCTTCACCGACAAGCCGGTAGAAATTGTCCCTGGAGATCGCCGAAAGCGTGCCGCGCGCAAAATCGGGCGTGTTGTGGACCGCGATCGAGAAGGTCGGCTCCTGCGCGTAGGTCAGCGAATAGCCCGCCGATCCGGAAAGGATATTATCCCCCCTCGATGCGCCGAGCACTTTCCCGTCCGGACCAAGCGATTGCGAAAACGCGCCCTCGTCGTATCCGATGCTGACGTCGGCAGACTGCTGCGCCCTGAGCTTCGCGGTGATGCCGGTCGTGCTCGTATAATGCGTCGCGGTGCGGTATTTCGAACGGATCACGTTGAGCAGGACCGTCTCGTTCGCCTCGATCTCGACCGCACGGTTGTAATCGACTGCATAGCGCCCGGCGTCGATGCGCGGCGCCATGCAGCCGCCAAGCAGCGCGAGAAGCATGACCGGTGTCAGATTGCGCACGACGTTCCCCTTTGCCTGCCCGTGGTCGGCAAGAGGCTAGGTGCCGCATGTAAAACACGCAAGCCGAGCGCGCGGTTTCGCGCCCGGAACCGCAGAACCGTCGTAAATCGGGACAGTTTTGGCGGCAGGCGACCGGTTCCTGGCCCGCGATGCGCTAGAGGTTCATTTTGCTCGCAAAGGTCGAGCGTTCCATCATCCCCGTCGCCTGCTCGCCGTTCCATGAGTACATGCAGTGCGCCTGCTGTACGATCGGCCACTTGTCGGGCAGGATGTTCTCGCCACCCAGCGAACGGCAATTGACGTAGGATACGCCGTCGATTGTTTCGCGGCGGCCATCCTCGGTTTCGAGCACAAGCCGGACGCGTTCGCCGCCATGGTGCAGTTCGCGCATCCACGGGATTTCGACCGCCTTTGCCGGGATCAACGCGCCCGATCCGTCGAACAGGTAGCCCTCGTTGAAGGTCGGCTTGCCATCATCGCGCGGGGGAAAGGTATTGACCATGAAGGCTTTTCCGCTCGGCATCAGGCCGGCCATCCAGCAATGCCCCCAAAAGCCTTCGAACTTGCGCACGCCCTGGCGTTTGATGCGGTTGACCTGCCCCTTGAGCGGGCGGCGCTTGCCATCGATCGAGAGCCAGCCTTCGGCGCGGCACTGCTGTTCGTAGCGCGGGCTGATGAAGGTGCCCTGCTCGCCCTTCATCGCCTCGCGCGAGGCCGCGGTGAGCGTTCCCGAGATCAGCGGCGGGATCGCCGGGTAGTAATCGAGCTGGAAGGCGACCTCGCGCATCGGCGGGTCGGCCGGAATCTTCTGGTCGATCAGGATTTGCGTCGAAAGCTCGCGCACCTTGTGCGGATCGAAGGTCACCCGCCAGTGCTTGAACGGTTCGATGCATTCGTATTTCAATGGGCCGCAACGCTTCTCGAACGGCTTGCCATCGGGGCCGGGTGCGCCGTGTTCGCGCCCCGAGATCACGCGCCCGTCGGGAAAGGCGATGTCGAGCCAAAGTTCGGGCGAATCCCATTCCTCGGCGACATGCTCGATGCCGATGCGCATGCCGACCTCGCCGTTTTCCTCCTCGAACCAGACGTTCGAGGCATCGCGCACTTCGGGGTCGGGCTTCGAATCGTAGAAGGTTTCGCGTTGGGCGGGCAGGCCGCCGGAAAGGTCGGTGGTTTCACTGGTCATCGCTCTTGTCTCTCCCGTATCGCCATATCCCGCCGCGCAGCCGCCAAGCAGGCCAGCCACAGCGGTTCCGCCCATCAGCGCCAGCGCCTGACGGCGTGGCAATTGTCCATCCTTTTCGATTCCTGCCTTGTCCGGCATCTGCTCTCTCCTCGCCCCGTTGTTTCGGCGAAGGTGCTCCCCGGCCTCGGACCTGTCCAGCAGACCGCCCGGAAACCGCCACGGCGAATGCACCGGAACGGGGCAGCAATGTTCAAAAGGGAGTTCAACCCCTATTCAGCGCGGCTGGTCTATTGCACAAGCAAGATGCAGGGGCCGCGCCGGGAAGGGGCGTTGAGGCCCGATGGTCTCTTGGAGAACAGAACAATGAATGCGAATCCCGATACCCCGATGAAGCGGGCCAGGATCGCAGTCGCCGCCGTCCTGCTTTTGGGACTCGCCGCCTGCGCCTCCCCGTTCCGCGCCGATGTCTCGCGCTTCCAGTCGCAGCTTCCCGCACCGCAGGGCCAGACCTTCGCGGTCGTGGCCGACGATCCGCACCTCGCAGGCGGCCTCGAATTCAGCCAGTACGCCGACATTGTCGAAAGCCGGATGGCGGCGCTTGGCTACACGCCGGTCGACGATCCCGAGCAGGCGAACCTGCTGGTCCGTTTCGACTATGGCGTCGACAATGGCCGCGAGCGCATCCGCACGACCGGCACGGGTTTCGGCGCGCCTTATGGATACTGGAGCCCCTGGTATGGCTACAGCCACATCGGCCATCGCCGCATCGGCTATTACGGCAGCCCATGGAGCTATGGCTGGTACGACCCCTGGTTCGATTCGCCGCGCGTGGACAGCTACACCGTCTATACCAGCGGCATCGATATCAAGATCGACCGCCGCGCCGATGGCGCGCGTCTCTTCGAAGGCAAGGCCGAGGCCGCTTCGCGCTCGAATCGCTTGCAGTACCTCGTGCCCAACCTGGTTGAAGCGATGTTCACGAACTTCCCCGGCAATTCGGGCGAGACCGTGCGCATCACCGTCGCGCCGGAGGACAAGCAGGGCAACTGAGGCCCTGACCAGATCGAGACACGAACGCCCCGGTGCAAAGCCTGCGCCGGGGCGTTTCTCGTCTGGCCGCCTTGCATTGCTGGCGCGATCCGTGACAGGCGGGACGTAACGACGATGAGGACGCCCGGCCCCCGATGCTAGACCTGATGACAGCGCTGCTTGCGATCGCCGCGATCCTTGCGCTGTTCATTCTCGCATTGCGTCTCGCGTTTCCCCTGCCCCGGCCTTTGCGGGACAAGAGCAGCACGCCGCCGCCAGATGCGCCGAGCGAGCTCTGCGACGAGGTCGAGGCACTGGCCAGCGAACATCCCGGCGATACCGGCCTGCTGCTGCTCTCCGACCCGGTCGAGGCGCTCGCCAGCCGCATTGCCCATGTCCGCGCCGCCACGCGCTCGATCGATGCGCAGTACTTCATCTGGAAGGGCGACCTGTCGGGCCGGATGCTGCTCGCCGAACTGGTCCGCGCCGCCGAGCGCGGGGTGCGGGTGCGCGTGCTGGTCGACGATGTAACCACCGCGCGGCTCGATCCGATCTGGGCCGCTGCCGCCGCGCTGCCCGGCTTCGAAGTGCGGCTGTTCAACCCGCTGACGATCCGCCGCCCGCGCGCGCTGAGCTATCTGATCAATCCGCTGCGGCTCAACCGGCGGATGCACAACAAGTCGATGACCTTCGACGGTGCGGTCTCGATCGTCGGCGGGCGCAACATCGGCGATGAATATTTCGGCGCGCGCGAGAAGGGCCTGTTCATCGACCTCGATGCACTGGTGGTCGGCGGGATCGTTGGCGAGATCGCGCAGGATTTCGAGCGTTACTGGTGCTCGGTATCATCGTTCCCGGCCCAGCAGATGCTGCCTGCGCCGGACGAAGACGATATCGCCGCACTCGGCAGCCCGGTCCACGCCAACCCGGCGCTGGCAGCCGAATATGCCGAAGCGCTGCATGACAGCGGCCTTCTGGAGCGGTTGGCCTGGCAGGCGGCGACGTTCTTCTGGCGCAAATGCGCTCAGCTTCGGGCGACAGCCAGGTGCTCGACCGCTCGAAGCGGGACGCCGTGTCGCCGTGCATATCCTTCGCCTGATCCGCGAGGCGCAGCGGCTCAACCGATCCGGCCGCACCAGCGGGCACTCAGGCCAGGCTGCTGACCGCCTATTGGACCGGCGTTTGCGGTGCAGCGTCGTCTCGCAATTCAGCAGCGTCACCAGCAGGCGCTTTGTCGCGCCGCCTGGCGCGCCTGCCCGCCGCTGCTGCTGCTGGGTGCCTGAGGCCGCCCGCCGCGGCCAGCTGCGCGCGAGCGCTACAAAACAAGGTTCAAACCAGCGTAATCCGGCGGCAAGCGCCGGATTTACAGGGCGGCAGCGAATCAGTCCCATACCACGGACCTCTCTGATCGACGGGCGACTTCAGCTCTTCAATCGCTCGTTCTTCGACACCGCGCTCCAGCGCGGTATCAACTTCCGAGATCTGGCTTGTGTCGTCGATTGTGGGCAGCAAACGGTCGCGCCTTCAATCGGCAGGCAGGATTGCCGGAAGCGGTATACGCCGTGCGGATGGGCGCGCTTCAGGCGGCGCCATTGGGTCTGAAAGCGAGGATGCGGACGTGGACGTTCCGGATGGGCCCAACCTACCTATTCGGACGAAACGGGCAACGCCGTGGCGTGCTACCGGTGGAGTAAGCAACGCGAGGCTGCCTGTCGCGACAGGGTGAACTTCATTTTATCGTCGGGCCCGCGCTGAGTGCGTTAAAATGTGGGTGAAGAGAAGAAAAAGCCCCTGGCCCGTAATGAAGCTGGACGACGGTCGTGCGCCAGTCGGCGCTGAGCACTGAAACCAGGACATTGGTTTAACGTGTTGCGCGATGGGTTGATTGCTAGCGGTCTCGGAGCGCGCGATGGATGTTCGTTTTGCTGAGTAAGGCTGCAGATGCACCTGGATCAAGCGTTTTTTCCCGCTGTCGCGCCGCTGGCATTAAGGTCGATGACCGGCGGATCGTGTCAGGCATCGTCTACGTCATCAAGCATGGGCTGATGTGGCGCGATGCGCCCAAAGGGCTACGGTCCGCACAAGACCCATCTACAATCGCTTTATTCGCTGGGTCGTCTAGGGGTGACTGCGCCGCATCTTCGCCGAGCTGGCGGGCAAGGCCGGGGCGCAGCGCGCCGATCGCAGATCCCGACGCCACTCACCTCAAGGCGCACCGCACGGCGGCAAGCCTGCTAAAAGAGGGGGCTGTTCCCAGACGTATCGGGCGCACCAAGGGGCGGGCTGAACTCGAAGGCTTTCCGCCGTCTGCGATGGCGAGGGACGTCCTATCATTCTGCTGCTCACCGAAGGCCGGATGAGCGATCACAAGGGCGCGGCTCTGCTGTTTTCCAGCCTGCCAAAGGCCAAGGTGCTGCTCGGCGACAAGGGCTATGACAGCGACTGGTTCCGCACCGCTCGCCAGCCAGGGCATCGCCGCCTGCATCGCACCCCAAAGCCTTGCGCAAGGTCCAGTACCACTACGACAGACAGCTCTACCGACAGCGCCTGAATCGAATGTCTTCGGCAGGATCAAGGACTGGCGCCGCGTCGCAACCCGATACGACCGATGCGCCCACACCTTCGTAATCATTCATCTGTTGCCGTTGAAGAGAAGAAAAGCCCGGCCCCGTGTCAGGCACGGGGCGACGATTGATTACCCTTAGTCAGCGTGGCTTACCTAGTTCCCCAACGCCGTCACACCGCCCGTCGAGCCGAAACCGCCCTCGCCGCGCGTCGTCTCATCCAGTTCATCCACCGGCAGCCACGAGGCGCGCGTCACTGGCGCGAGCACGAGCTGCGCGATGCGGTCGCCGCGTTTCACTTCGAAGGCGGCATCGCCGTGGTTGATGAGGATGACCCTGATCTCGCCGCGATAGTCCGAATCGATCGTGCCCGGCGTATTGGGCACCGAAATGCCGTGCTTGAGCGCAAGGCCCGAACGTGGGCGCACCTGAATCTCGAAACCTTCGGGGATCGCTACTGCTAACCCTGTCGCCACTCCGTGCCGCGCACCGGGCGCCAGCGTCACATCCTCGGCGGAAAGCACGTCCATGCCCGCCGCGCCATCGGTGGCATAGGCTGGCAGGTCCAGTCCGGCGAAATGCGGCAGGCGCTTGACCGGGACGGGGACGTCAGCTGTCGGCGGCGGGGTTGAGGGCATCGGCGATCCTTTCGACAAGGGCTCGCGCTACATCTTCCTTGGGCATTTCGTCCAGCGTCTCGACATCTTCTGCCTTGATGATGTGGACAAGGTTGTTGCTGCCTCCCATCACATCGCCCGACACGTCGTTGGCGACGATCCAGTCGACGCCCTTGCGCTTGCGCTTGTCCTTGGCGTGCTGGATCACATCGTTGGTTTCCGCCGCAAAGCCGATGAGCAGCTTCGGACGTTCGCGCGAGCCCGAGGTCGTTGCAAGGATGTCCGGGTTTTCGGTCAGCAACAGCGCAGGCGGCGCGGAGCCGCGCTTCTTGATCTTTTCGCCCGCGACCGATTGCGGGCGCCAGTCGGCCACGGCGGCGACCATGATTCCGACATCGGCAGGCAGCGCCTGCTTGACCGCCTCGGCCATTTCGACCGCCGATTCGACATCGACACGCTCGACGCCCGGCGGGGTGTCGAGGCAGACCGGGCCGGAAACGAGCGTGACGCGCGCACCGGCTGCGGCTGCGGCCTCGGCAATGGCATAGCCCTGACGTCCGGAGGAGCGGTTGGAAAGGTAGCGCACCGGGTCGATCGGTTCCCAGGTCGGCCCGGCGGTGATGACAACATGCTTGCCGTAAAGCGGGCGATGCGCGGGGTCGTCATCGAAATCGGGCTGGCCGTCGAGCGGATCGGGATCGGCCTCTGCCTCGGCGACAGACGCAACTTCCGGCACGGGCGCGCCTTCGCCAGTATCGGGAAACGCGCCGGGTGCTTCGCCCTCAAGCGGCTGCGGCGCGAAATCTTCCTCGCCCTTGACGAGATGATTGATCGCTTCGGGATCGGTCGGTGGAGCAGCGCGTGCGCCGCCCTTCTTCGCCATGATCGGCCCGTCGAGCACGGGCTCTTCGGCGATGTCCTCAACCGGCGCTTCAAGCTCTGCGGTCTCGGGCTCCGGCAGTTCCTCCGAGACCTGCACGTCATCGTGGTGCGGATGGTCGCCAAGACCGATGGCCTGCTTCGCCTTCTGGATAGAGCGCGCGATCAGCGAGCCGGAAAGGCCGCCGAGATGGTCGGAGGCGTCAGGTTCGGGCTCTATCGCTTCGACCGGCGCGACACCGGAAACGGGCTGCGGCGCGACCGGCGCGCTCGCCTGTGCCGCTTCGGCGGGCAGATCAGGCGTGTCATAACCTTCGAGGCCGAGCGCCCAGCCGATCCGCTGCCAGATCGCGGGCGGTTCGGGCAGGCGACCGGGGCCGTATTCACCACAGGCCATGTCGCCCTCGTCGGGCTCCATCACATCGACGCCCGCAGAGCGCAGCGTCTCGACATTGCGCTGGGTCGATGCGTGCTGCCACATGCGCACATTCATCGCCGGGATCGCCATCACCGGCTTGTCGGTGGCGAGCAAAAGCGTGGTCGCGAGATCGTCGGCGATGCCCGAAGACATCTTGGCGAGCAGGTTTGCCGTCGCCGGGCAGACGACAACAAGGTCCGCCTCGCGCGAAAGCTGGATATGCCCCATCTCGACCTCGTTCCGAAGATCCCAGAGCGTGGTGTGGACGGGATTTTCGGAAAGCGCGGCCAGCGCCATCGGGGTAACGAACTTCGATCCCGATTCGGTGAGCACGCATGTCACGCTGCCCCCCGCCTTGCGGATGGTGCGCACGAGCTCGCAGGATTTGTAGGCGGCAATGCCCCCGCCCACCACAAGAAGAACCTTGGGTCCGGTCATGAAGAAGGAGTCTGCCTCAGCCATCGTGCTCGCGCAATGTCTTTAGCTTCGCCGCCCGCACCAGCGATGCGATCCCGGTCGGCACGAAGGCAAAGCCGATGAACATGGCGGGCGCAATCACCGCGCCCCAATAGAAGTTGTCCGGACGCCCCGCGATCATGAAGGCGAGGCCGTATCCGAGGTAAAGGAACGTGCCGAATAGACCGGCGGGCGATTTCCACGCGGTCCAGCCGAACATCATCAGCATGACGGCGGGGCCGGCAAGGTAATGCGGCAGGAACCTGAGGTTGCTCGACAGCGCGATGTTGGAAATCCAGCCCGACATGCCGCGCAGCTCCATCCAGCCCTGACCGAACCGGTCGGAAGGGAGCGCCTGCGCGTCGACAATCGAAAGGTGCCAGAGCAGCGCGACCATGAAAGCGCCGACCAGCGCAGTCCATGCCGCGCCTTCCTTCCAGTCGCGCCGCCAGAACGCCATCGCTGCCATCAGCATCACGAAGGGCAACGCATGCTCGCGGATCGCCACCGCCAGAGCGGCCACGGCGAGCGACCAGCCCCATTTGCCCGGACGATGCAGGCCAAAGGCGAGCGCGATCAGCATCCCGGCCCAAAGCTCGTGCAGCACGAAGTAATAGCGGTTAAGCCCCAGCGACGCGCCGACAAAAAGCAGCGCCAGCGCAAGACGGCAACGGCGGCCATCAATCCCGGGCTCGTACCCGAAACGCCGCCACCAGGCGACCAGCACCGCCAGCATCAGCACCATCGCGACAATCAGCTGCCCGGCCTCGCCCAGCGCGGCATTGATATAGGCCAGCGTCGGCAGGCGCACAGCAAGGCCCGGGCGCACCGGATAGTTCGCGGCGCGATGTTCGGAAACGATGAAATCGTAGTAGTTCTCGCCCTTCTGGATGCGCTCGATGGCGACATCGTAAAGCGCAAGATCGTCGTCGCGCGGGCGTTCGGGGCCGGTCTTTTCGCCCACCACGTTTTCGACGAAAGACTGGGTCTCAACCGTCGATTTGCCCGCGTTGACCGGGACGATGGCGGAAACGACAAGGATCAGCAGCAGCGCGAAGAGCGCAAGGCGGGAGTCGAGCGGCTTCCAGTGCGCGAAACGGTCCCACGCGGGCGCCTTGCGCGGCGCGGAAACGCCTGCCTCTTTGGCAGACGCAGTGCCTGCTAGCCCGGCCCCAGCGCCGGTAATCCCCAACTCATGGCTGCCCATGTGGCAAGACCCCCTGCAATTGCAGCAAGCAGGTATCGCCCCCAATGGTTAAGACGGGGTTGACGCTCCCAGATTAGCGGGACTTCCGGAACCGGTGGCGGCTCGGGCGCGCCGCCCTTGGGCGGGAACTTTTCCTCGATCCGCCGCACAAGGTCGGGCAGGCGGAAGAGCGTTTGCGCATCCTCGCGAAGGCGGTCGGCAATCGCGGCTTCAGGGCCAAGCTCGTCGCGGATCCAGTTCTTCACGAACGGGCCGGAGACGTCCCACATGTTGATCTGTGGATCGAGCGTCGTCGCCAGCCCTTCGACCATGACCATCGTCTTTTGCAGCAGAAGCAGGTGCGGCTGCGTCTGCATGTCGAAATCGCGGGTGATCGCGAAGAGGCCGTCGAGCATCTGCCCGACGGAAAGCTCCGACACCGGTTTGCCGCGCATCGGCTCGCCCACGGCGCGCAGCGCGGTCGCGAACTCCTCGACCGAGTGGTACGAGGGCACATATTGCGCCTCGAAATGGATTTCGGCGACGCGGCGGTAATTGCCCGTGGTCAGGCCATAGAGGATTTCTGCGAGCCACTGCCGCGCCTTGCGGTTGATCCGGCCCATGATGCCGAAGTCGATCGCGGCAATCGTCCCGTCACGCTGCACGAACAGGTTCCCCTGGTGCATGTCGGCATGGAAATAGCCCGCGTTGATCGCCTGCCCGAGGAACGCGAGCACCAGCCGCCGCGCAAGGTCGGGCAGGTCATGCCCCTGTTCGCGCAGGGCATCGAGATCGCTGATCTTGGTGCCCTCGATCCAGTCGATGGTCATCACCTGCCCCGAGGTCAGGTCCCACTCGATGCCGGGAATGCGGTAAAGGTCGGTCGCCGCCATCGCCTCGGCCAGCTCGGAGGCCGAGGCCGCCTCGCGCCGCAGGTCCAGCTCGCGCAGGGTCCAGCGCTTGAAATTGGCGATGACGAGCTGCGGGCGCAGCCGCGCCGCCTCGCCGCCCAGCGCCTCAAGGTGCGCGGCAGCCCATTCATAAGTTTCGATGTCGCGCGCGAACTTCTCGCGCACGCCGGGGCGCAGCACCTTCACCGCGACATCGCGCCCATCGACCGTGGTGGCGCGATATACCTGTGCAATCGAGGCCGAGCCGACGGGTTCCTCGTCGAACCGGCTGAACAGCGATTCGAGCGGGGCTTCGAAATTGGCCTCGATCTGATCGCGGATCGCCGGGAACGGCTGCGGCGGCAGCTTATCCTGTAGCGAGAGGAGATTGCGCGCCGCATCGAAGCCGACCAGGTCAGGCCGTGTCGCCAGCGCCTGCCCCAGCTTGATCGCCGCCGGACCGATCGCCTGGAATGCGGCGGCATAGTCCGGCTCCTTCGGCTGGATCGTGCCAAAGCGCGCCAGCCGGCAAAGCCGCCGCACCGGCGCGGGCGTGTTGCGCCCCTCCTCGATAATGCGCAGCGCCCCGTGCTTCGCGAGCACGCGGCCCCATCTGAGCAGGCGCAGGATATGGGTGACGGGGCGGGTCACGCGATCACACCCCTCCCGCAAGCGCTAGTCGCAGCGGGGTGGGCCTTGCGGCCCACGCCCACCCCCGGCCCCTCCCGCAGGCGGAAGGGGAGAATTCCGTGCAGCGACTCAAACCTTCCACCCTGAATGGATCGCGACCAGCCCGCCCATCATCGGCTCCACCCTGGTGCGCACGAAGCCCGCCTTGCGGATCATGCCTTCGAACTCTTCCATCTTCGGGAAGCGCGCGATTGATTCGGCGAGGTATTTGTAGCTCTCGTAATCGCCCGCGATGGCCTGTCCGATCTTTGGCAAGAGGCGGTGCGAATAAAGGTCGTAAACATCCTTGAACCCCGGCCATTCGGTGGTCGAAAACTCCATGCAGAAGAACCGCCCGCCGTATTTCAAAACCCGGTATGCCTCGGCCAATGCCTTGTCGATGTGGGTGACGTTCCGAATGCCGAAGACGATCGTATAGGCATCGAACAGCCGCGGCGGGTAAGACAGCTCCTCGGCGTTCTGGCATGACCAGACAAGGCCGTCGATGCCCCGCGCCATCGCGCGTTCGACGCCGACGTCGAGCATGTCCTTGTTGATGTCGGCCACGGTCACTTCCGCGCCCGCCTTCGCCATGCGGAAAGCGATGTCGCCGGTGCCGCCCGCCATGTCGAGCACCGCCTCGCCTGGCTGCGGCTTGACCCGTCGCACGAACTTGTCCTTCCACAGCCGGTGCATGCCGCCGGTCATGGCATCGTTCATCACGTCGTACTTCGAGGCTACGGAGGAAAACACCCCGCCCACGCGCGCGGTCTTTTCTTCCGGGCTGACGTCTTCGAAGCCAAAGGAAACTGTTTCGCTCATGGGGATGCGCCTTACGGCGAATTGCCCGCAACGCAAAGGGTGCTAAGGGGAAGGGATGCCGGAATTACCAGAGGTAGAGACGACCGTGCGCGGGCTGGCGCGATACCTCGATGGCGAGCGCATCGCGCGTCTGACGCTCAACCGGGCAGACCTGCGCCGTCCGTTCCCGCCCGATCTGGTGCAGGCGATGACCGGCGCGCGCGTGACCGGGCTTTCGCGGCGGGCCAAGTACGGGCTGATCGAGACCGACCGTGGCCGGACGATGATCTTCCACCTCGGCATGTCGGGACGCTGGCGGATCGAGCCGGAGGCGCTGGAAAAGCATGACCATCTGGTGATCGAGACCGGCGCGGGGCATGTGCTGGCGCTCAACGATGCGCGGCGGTTCGGTTCGGTCGATCTGGTCGACAGCGCGACGCTAGGCGATTGGCCGCAGTTCGCAGCGATGGGGCCGGAGCCCTTGGGGCCGGATTTCACCCCCGCGCACCTCAGCCAAGCCTTCGCGGGCCGCATCGCGCCGATCAAGCAGATGCTGCTTGACCAGCGGATCGTGGCCGGGCTGGGCAATATATACGTTTGCGAGGCGCTGCACCGCGCCGGGATCAGGCCGGACAAGGCGGCGGGCAAGGTCAGCCTGCCCAAACTCAAGCTGCTTGTCCCCGCGATCCGCGATGTTCTGTGCGAATCGATCGCAGCCGGCGGTTCGACGATCCGCGACTACGCCCAGCCCTCGGGCGAATTGGGCTATTTTGCCGCGTCCTGGCAGGTCTATGGCCGCGAAGGCGAAGCCTGCCATTGCGGCGGCACGGTCGAACGTTTCGTGCAAGGCGGGCGCAGCACCTTCTGGTGCCGCCGGTGCCAGCGATAGCCTGCGCCAAGAATCCTTGACGTTGCAGCGCAGCACCGGTAAGGGCCGCCGTTCCAGCGGGCCCTGCTCGCCAAACCCATTAGATTCGCATTAGCAAATTCGGGCCGGAACCGGCCAGACAGAGGACAGACATGGCCAATACGCCGCAATCGCGCAAACGCATCCGTCGCAATGGACGCCGCACCGAAGTCAACGTGAACCGCACGAGCCGCATCCGCACCTTCATCAAGAAGGTCGAGACCGCGATCGAAGGCGGCGACAAGGCAGCGGCTGCCGAAGCGCTCAAGACCGCGCAGCCCGAAATTGCACGCGGTGTTGCCAAGGGCGTGCTTCACAAGAACACGGCCGCGCGCAAGATGTCGCGCCTCTCGAAGCGCGTCGCCGCGCTCTGATTCGAGGGCAGCGATTCGGGTCTTTCCGAAGCGCTGATCGAAACGAAAATGGAACGGGGTGGGGAAGCAGTTCCCCGCCCCTTCTTTTTATCTTTCGTGATCTTTCTGCCGCCTGACGGAACCCATTGGTTTTTAATGATTCGTAGGAGGTGCTTTTCTAAGCATCTGAAAACGCGCAACTATTTCGTTAACCATTGGTTTTGCGCGGGTTGAACCAAGTCAACCGCCTTTATTTTAAAAAATTTGGCAATGGGCTGTTGAAAGTTCTCCCAAGACCTTTCTAAGAGAGGTCGAGGCCGTTGCGGAACTGGCCTGGAATTTTGAACTGACAGACCGATCTTTTGGCATGAATCGCGTGATTCGTGACAGGGATTTCTGTGCCAAAAATCCTCCCCGTTCCAACCCGGCCTAAGGGACATCCCCTATGGGGGATCGGGCAAGAATAGGGGTGGCAGCGCTCGTGAGCGGACGGGCGACTGTTGTCTGCTGAAAAAACATAAAGGGACAAATGGCAGTGGACGAAAACGGCGAGGATCAAGAGGCAATCAATCTCAAGGCGGACTGGGCGGATATCAGCCAGGGCCTGCGCAAGGACTTAGGACAGCAACTTCATGCGCAGTGGATCAAGCCGATCCAGCTGGGCACTTTCTGCAAGGAAACCGGCACGCTCGATCTCTACCTGCCGACCGAATTTTCGGCGAACTGGGTAGCGGACCGATTCGCCGACCGGCTTTCGCTGGCATGGAAGATCGCGCGTGCCGACGTGCGCAACGTGCGCGTGCTGGTGCACCCCGGGCGTCGCCACATGACCGACATCCGGATCGGCGATTCGGCACCTAACGCTGGCGTCAACGGCGGCGGCATCGGCAGCGGCAATGCCGTCACGATCGGCGGCGAGGACTTTGGCGAGCTGGGCCAGGCGACCATCGGGCTCGATCCGTCGCTGACCTTCACCTCCTTCGTTACCGGCACCAACAACGTGCTCGCCTTCAACGCGGCACAGCGTATTGCGGCGACGGAAAAGCCCCAGTTTTCACCGCTTTACCTCAAGGCAGCGACCGGTCAGGGCAAGACTCACCTGCTTCACGCCATCGGCCATTCGTACCTGCAGAACCACCCGCGCAACCGCATCTTCTACTGTTCGGCAGAGCGCTTCATGGTCGAGTTCGTCCAGGCGCTGCGCCAGAACCAGATGATCGAGTTCAAGGCGCGGCTGCGCGGCTTCGACCTGCTGATGGTCGACGATATCCAGTTCATCATCGGCAAGGCATCGGCGCAGGAAGAGCTGCTCTACACGATCGACGCGCTGCTCGCCGAGGGCAAACGGCTGGTATTCGCCGCCGACCGCGCGCCGCAGGCTCTGGACGGGGTCGACCAGCGACTCCTCTCGCGCCTTTCGATGGGCCTTGTCGCAGACATCGCGCCCGCCGATATCGAGCTGCGCCGCGCGATCCTCGAACACCGCCTCAAGCGCTTTGCCCCGACCAACGTGCCGGGCGACGTGATCGAGTTCCTTGCGCGCACGATCAATCGCAACGTGCGCGAGCTGGTCGGCGGCCTCAACAAGCTGATCGCCTATGCGCAGCTGACCGGGCAGGCGGTCTCGCTGCAACTCGCCGAAGAACAGCTGACCGATATCCTGTCGGCCAACCGCCGCCGCATCACGATCGACGAGATCCAGCGCACTGTCTGCCAGTTCTACCGGATCGACCGCACCGAAATGAGCAGCAAGCGCCGCGCCCGCGCGGTGGTGCGCCCGCGGCAGGTGGCGATGTACCTGTCGAAGGTGCTGACCCCGCGCTCCTACCCCGAAATCGGGCGGAAATTCGGGGGCCGCGACCACTCGACGGTGATCCACGCGGTGCGCCTGATCGAAGAACTGCGCACCCGCGATGCCGACATGGACGGCGATGTGCGCTCACTGCTGCGCCAGCTGGAGAGCTGAGGCCCTTCTTGTCCTCATTTACTCGTCATTGCGAGCGAAGCGAAGCAATCCAGGGCTGCACCGTGCCGCTCTGGATTGCCGCGCCGGCTTCACCGGCTCGCAATGACGATATAGAATAGTCAAGGACCTTATCGACAAGCTGCGCACAGGATGCGAACAGCCTTGTCATGACCCTGCCGCCCGACCGCCTCGACCGTTTCGCCCGCCATATCGTGTTGCCCGAGCTGGGCGGCGCGGGGCAGGTTGCGCTGACGCAGGCGCATGTCGCGCTGGTTGGCTGCGGCGGGATCGGCAGCCCGGCGCTGCAATACCTCGCCGCTGCCGGAGTAGGCGCGATCACGCTGATCGACGACGACATGGTCGACGCCAGCAATCTGCAGCGCCAGACGATCTTTACGCCCGGCGATATCGGCAAGCCCAAGGCGGAAATGGCTGCCGAATGGGTCGCTCGCTTCGACCCGGCCATCGAGGTCCGCGCGGTCGTTGGGAGGATCGTTGGGGACAACGCCGCGCGGGTGCTCGAAGGCAGTGACCTCGTACTCGACGGCTGTGACAATTTCGCGACTCGCCTCGCGGTCTCCGACGCCTGCGTTTCGCTCGGCATTCCGCTGACCTCGGCGGCGATCGGGCGCTTTCAGGGACAGGTCGCAAACTTCGCCGGACACCTGCCCGACCAGCCCTGCTACCGCTGCTTCGTCGGCAATGCCTTCGACGCCGAAGACTGCGACACCTGCGCCGCCGACGGCGTGCTCGGCGCGATGCCCGGCATGATCGGCTGCTTCGCCGCGATGCAGGCGATCCGCGTGCTCGTGGAAGGTCAGGCCGCGCTGGGCGATCCGCAATGGGGCGGGCTGCACCTGTTCGACGGGCTGAAGCCCTCGCTGCGCACGATCAGGATCGCGAAGGATGCGGGGTGTAATGGGTGTGGGAGTTAGGGCGCGCTTGCGCCAACCTTGCAGCCGGTCAGCCACCCAAGCTCAAATGATTGCGTCGCCCCGTGCTTGACACGGGGCTTGGCCAACCTTTGTCCGAGTGCTGCCAATCATCTCGATGATGCCACTGTCTCGCGCTCAATTGCTTCGAGCCACATCGGCGAAGCGCTCAAGGTGGACGAGACGGGTCACCCGGTATCGCTTCGGAAACCTGGCACGCGCCCCGCGATGCTCTGCGATCTGCTCGGCAAGTCGCCCGGTCATGCCCGGTAGAGCGAGCCGCGCTTCTGGCTGGCGAGGATAGATAAAAAGCCCAGTGTTCCCCCTTTGCGCCGGTCATTCCCATGATCCCCGCTTATCCGTGAGATCATCTGAGCACCTCCTCCACCCACTCCGGCACCAGCTGCGTCGCCGGACCGTGGCGGCTTCGTGGAACCAGGCGCTGCCCTGCGACGGTTCGAGGTTAAGCTCCAGCGTCCGCGCGCCCATGTCGCGGGCGCCCTGTACGAAGCCTGCCGCTGGATAGACCGCGCCCGAAGTGCCGATCGAGACGAACAGGTCCGCCTGCCTCAGCGCGGCGTAGATTTCCTCCATGCGATAGGGCATCTCGCCGAACCAGACGACATCGGGCCGCAGCGCCCTCGCCCCGCAGCGTGGGCATTCGGGTCGGTCGATCAGCGTGCCGGTCCAGCGCGAGCGGACGTCGCAGGCGGTGCACCAGGCATTGAGGTGCTCGCCATGCATATGCAGCACGCGCTGTGCGCCGCCCTTTTCATGCAGGTCGTCGATGTTCTGGGTGACGATCAGCAGCCCGCCCCGCCACTCGGCATCGAGCCTTCCCAGCGCCAGATGCGCCGCGTTCGGCTGCTTCGTCTGGATCGCCTCGCGCCGCATATCGTAAAAGCGCAGCACGAGGTCGGGATCGCGTTCGAAAGCCTCTGGCGTGGCGACATCCTCGACCCGGTGCTGCTCCCACAGCCCGCCCGCATCGCGGAAGGTGTCGATCCCCGATTCGGCAGAAACGCCCGCGCCGGTGAGGATCACGATGTTTTCGATTTCATTTGCCATTGAAGCTCCACTCAAACCTTTCGGGAATGTTTACCATTCGCCGCTAGGCCGCAACCACGGGAATTTCGCTGAATCCGAAGGCTGCGGACGTGAACATCAAGGGATACCGCGAGGACATCGACGGGCTGCGCGCATTGGCCGTGCTGCCCGTGCTGCTGTTTCACGCGCATGTTCCGGGCTTTTCGGGCGGCTATGTCGGCGTCGATATCTTCTTCGTCATCTCCGGATTTCTGATCACCGGAATCATCGCGCGCGAGATCGACCGGGGCGATTTCTCGATCCTCAAGTTCTACGAGCGGCGCGCGCGGCGCATCCTGCCCGCGCTTTTCGCGATGGTCGCCTTCGTGCTGGCGGCGGCGACGATTTTCTACCTGCCGGGCGATTTCGAAGGCGTCCCGCGTTCCGCGCTGGCCGCGCTTGGCTTCTGCGCCAACATCTGGTTCTTCCTGCAGGCCGGCTATTTCGCGGGCGACGCGCATTCGATGCCGCTGCTGCACACCTGGTCGCTGGGCGTCGAGGAGCAGTTCTATATCGGCTTCCCGCTGATCCTGATCGCGATTACCAAATGGCTGCCGAAGGGCCGCAAGCTCGCCATTGCGGCGATGGCGGCAATCAGCTTTGCGATTGCGGTATGGACGCAGGACTGGGGCGACAGCTCGGCCTTTTACCTGTTGCCCGCGCGTGCGTGGGAGCTGTTCGCCGGCTCGTTCCTCGCGCTTGGCATGATCCCCGCGCTGCGTTCGCGCGTCGCCCGTGAAGCCGTCGCCCTCGCCGGCGTCGTTGCCATTGCCCTTGCCGTCGCGCTTTACGATGCCCAGACCGTCTTTCCCGGCGTGACCGCGCTCTTGCCGGTGCTCGGATCGGCGGCATTGATCCACTGCGCTCCGGGCACCACCACCGGGCGCGTGCTTGCGTGGAAGCCGCTCGTCTGGATCGGGTTGATCTCCTATTCGCTCTACCTCTGGCACTGGCCGTTGATCGTATTCACCCAGTACCGGCTCGGCGGCCCGCTGGAAATCTGGCACTCTGCAGCACTGATCGCCGCATCGATCCTTGTTGCATGGGCCTCCTGGCGCTGGATCGAAGCGCCGTTTCGCGATTCGCACCGCTTCCCGCAAAAGCGCATCTTCGCCTGGAGCGGCGGCGGGATGGCGGCGCTTGGCGCAATTGCACTGGCGATGCTGCCTGCGGGCGGCTGGCCGGACCGCTTCGATGCGCGCACCAGCAGGCTGGCACAAGGCGCGCAGGACATCAGCCCGATGCGCGAGGAATGCAATTCGGTTCCGCTGGCGCAGGCGCAGGCGCATTGTACGCTGGGTGCAAAAGTTTCGGCGGACGCGGTGGTCTGGGGCGACAGCCACGGTGTCGAGATCGCCTATGCACTGGGTCAGACGCTCAAGTCCGAGGGCAAATCCATCGCTCAGCGCACGCACGCAAGCTGCCCGCCCGCGCTGGGCTATGACGACCCGGTCAACCCGACCTGCGCGCCGTTCAACCGCGATGTTGCCGCCGAGATCGCCGCCAATCCGCAGATCGCGACCGTCTACCTCGTCGGCTTCTGGTCCGACCGCCGCTATGACCAGCCCGGTTTTATCGCGCAGATCGAAAAAACCTTCGACATCTTGCAGGACGCGGGCAAGGAAGTCGTGCTGGTCGGCGCCGTCCCGACGCAGCCGTTCAACGTACCGCGCACGCTGGCGCTGGCCTCGGCGCGCGGCGAAGACCCGGCCTCGGTCGCGGGCAGCAGCATGGCGCGGCATCGCGGCAATGAGGAATGGTTTGCCCGACACTACCGCGAATGGCGCGCGCGCGGCGTCGAAATCTTCGATCCGGCAGCGGTCTTGGGGACGGGAAGCGGCACCCGCATTGTCGAAGACGGCCATCCGCTCTATTTCGACACGCATCACCTGAGTCTGACCGGAGCGCGAAAGCTCGTTTCGGGCCTTGAGGAGTGGCGCGTTGGCGAGAATAGGAATTATCGGCAGTGAAGGCCGGATGGGGCAGGCGATTGCGCAGGCAATTGCCGATGCGGGCGAAGAATTTGCCGGCGGAATAGACCAGGGCGGCGACCCGGCGGCCTTGGCTGCGAAGGCCGACGTGCTGGTCGACTTCTCTTCCCCGAAAGCGCTCGAAGCCAATCTCGATGCTGCCGCCGCGACGGGCGTGCCGATTGTGGTTGGCACCACCGGGCTTGAAGAGCGCCACCATTTCCTCTGCGACGATGCCGCGTTGAAGGTCGCGGTGCTGCAGACCGGCAACACTTCGCTTGGCGTGACGCTGCTGTCGCACCTTGTCGCCGAAGCCGCCGCGCGGCTGGGCGAGGACTGGGACATCGAGATCGTCGAGACGCACCACCGCATGAAGGTCGATGCGCCCTCGGGCACCGCGCTGCTGCTCGGCGAAGCGGCGGCGAAGGCGCGCGGCGTCTCGCTTGCAGATGACAGCGAGCGCGGGCGCGACGGGATCACCGGGGCGCGTAAGGAAGGCGCTATCGGCTTTGCCTCTTTGCGCGGCGGCACCGTGGCGGGCGACCATTCGGTGCATTTCCTCTCGGACAACGAGCGGCTGACGCTTTCGCACCTCGCCGAAAACCGCGCGATCTTTGCCAAGGGCGCGGTGCGCGCGGCGCAATGGCTGCTCGGCAAACCCGCCGGGCGTTATACGATGCCGGAGGTGCTGGGGCTTTAGGGTGGCCTTCGGGGGAGAGGACAAGACAATGAAGATCGATCCGGCGGCGGCCACACAGGCCTATATCGACACCCTCGATGCCAGCGAACTCGCGCTCTCGCGCAGCTACACCACCGGCAACCACTGGCTCTTGCTGATCGGCCTGCTGGTCTCCGCTCTGGTGACATGGCTGATCGTGCGCTCGGGCGTGCTCGACAGGGTCTCGGCAAAGCTGGGCAAGCGCGGCTGGGCCTTGCGCACGTTCCTTGTCGCGGTGGTCTTCCTGCTGGTCGATGCCGTGATCAGCCTGCCCTACGGCATCTACACCGAGTGGTGGCGCGAGACCGCCTACGGGCGCACCAGCCAGCCACTGGGCGATTACCTTGGCCAAGGCGCGATCAGCCTGCTCCTCAGCGCGCTGCTGATGGGCCTGTTCCTGCTCGGCGTGCTCGCGCTGATCCGCAAGACCGGGCGGTTCTGGTGGGCATGGGCAGGCGCATTCACGGCAGGCGCGGCGGCGTTCCTGCTGCTGCTCTCGCCCGTGCTGATCGAGCCGCTGTTCAACGATTTCAAACCGATCCCGGCAGGCGAGGTGCGCGATGCCGTTCTCGAACTGGCCGCCGAAGCGGGCGTGCCCGAGGACCGCGTTTTCATGTTCGACGGATCGCGCCAGTCGAACAACTTCACCGCCAATGTCTCGGGCGTCGGCGGATCGGCACGGATCGCGATTTCGGACGTGGCGATGGACCAGGCGTCGCTCGACGAGGTCAAGGCGGTGACCGGCCACGAAATCGGCCACTATGTGCTCGGTCACGTCTGGCGCTCGATCACCGTCATCAGCCTGCTCTCGGTGCTGGTCTATTTCCTGCTCGACCGGCTTTACCCGTGGTTTGCAAGGCGCTTCGGCACCGACGCCCCGCTCTCCGACGCACGCGGGCTGCCCGTCTTCATGTTCGTCTTCGGCCTGCTGATGACCCTCGCCCAGCCGGTGACCAACGCAATGACCCGCATCGGCGAGCGCGAGGCCGACGCCTACTCGCTCGACCACGTCGGCCTGCCCGACGCGCTCTCCGCCGCCCTCATCAAGACCGCCGAATACCGCTACCCGCTGGCCGGCCCGGTCGAGGAAACGCTGTTCTACACCCACCCGACCGTCGCCAACCGCGTGCGCGCCGCGATGGAGTGGAAGGCGGCGAACGCAAAGTGACCAAAGACCAGATCTTCGAGTTCTTTCGCCGTCTGGCCGAGGACGATCCTGCGCCGGAGACCGAGCTGGACTATGGTAATTGCTACCAGCTTGTCGTTGCGGTGGCGCTTTCGGCGCAGGCGACCGATGTCGGGGTGAACAAGGCGACGCGGCGCCTGTTTGCCGAGGTCGAGACGCCGCAGCAGATGCTCGCGCTGGGCGAGGAAGGGCTGAAGGAGCACATCAAGACCATCGGCCTGTTCAACTCCAAGGCGAAGAACGTTATCGCGCTCTCGCAGCTGCTGGTCGACGAATATGGCGGCGAGGTTCCCGATACGCGCGAGGAGCTGGTGCGGCTGCCCGGGGTCGGACGCAAGACCGCCAATGTCGTGCTAAATTGCTGGTTCAGGCAGGAAACCTTCGCGGTCGACACGCATATCTTCCGCGTCGGCAACCGCACCGGGCTCGCCAAGGGCAAGACGCCCGATCATGTCGAAGCGAAGCTCGAAAAGCGCGTGCCGCAGCCGTTTCGCCTGCACGCGCATCACTGGCTGATCCTGCACGGCCGCTACGTCTGCAAGGCGCGCACGCCCGAATGCTGGCGCTGCAAGGTCGCGGACCTCTGCAGCTATCGCAAGAAGGTGCTGGAACCACCGGCGCGACAATCTGTTAAAAGGGGTGGGGAGACGAGCTGAAACCGAAGGAGGAGGCCATGACCGCCAGAGCCATCATTCTCGCAGCCGCCGCACCGGCGCTGCTCACCGCCTGCATGCAGGGCGAAGCGCGCGAGCGCCCCGCGCCAGAACCCGCCGCCGTTGCCATTGGCGAAGCGGAGAACTGCATTCCGATCACGCAAATCAGGTCGAGTCGCGTGCGCGACGACTGGACTATCGATTTCGAAGGACCGGGCAGCAAGGTCTGGCGCAATGTCCTGCCAAACCGGTGCTCGGGCCTGAAGTCGGAAGATTCGTTCACCTACGAGACTTCGCTTTCGCAGCTGTGCAACACCGACATAATCTACGTCCTGCACAACTATGGCGGCACGCCCCAACGCGGCGCGGGCTGCGGGCTGGGGATGTTCCAGCCGGTGCGGTTGGAGGATTAGAGATTAGCGCCTCTTCTTCAGAGGAGGGGCAGCGAGACTTGGTGAGCAAAGCGAATCTGGTCGCAGCGATGTGGTGACGATGGTGGGCGACAACCTCGCCTCCACCACCTTCGGCCCCTCCTCTGAAGAGGAGGAGGCATCTTAAACATCGTCCGCCGAGATCATTTCCTCGCGGTCGATCTCGCCGGTCATCACCGCGACCGTTGTCGCCACGGCGGCGTCGCCCGAGACGTTGGTGGTGGTGCGCATCATGTCCATGATCCGGTCGACGCCCGCGACGAAGGCGATGGTTTCGAGCGGCACGCCGACCGCGCCGAAGACCAGCGCCATCATGATGAGGCCCGCCCCCGGTATCCCCGCCGCGCCGACCGCGCCCAGCGTGCCGAGCACCGAGATCAGGAAATAGTCGCCCCATGAGAGGTCCACCCCGAAAATCTGCGCGCCGAACAGCGTCGCGAGGCCGAGGTACATCGCGGTGCCGTTCATGTTGATCGTCGCGCCAAGCGAAATCACGAACGAGGCGACCGAATTGCTGATACCGAGATTGCGGCGCGCACAGCGCAGCGTGACGGGCAGCGTCGCGTTGGAGCTTGCGGTCGAATAGGAGACCGCGATGGCGTCGATGATGCCGCGAAAGAAGTCACGCACCGGCAGCTTGGCGAGGAATTTGATCATCCCCGAATAGATCAGGCCGATAATCAGGAAACAGCCGAGGTAGTTGAGGAAGACCAGCTTGCCGAGCGCTCCCAATGCGCCCAGCCCCAGCGTGCCCGCCACCCAGGCCATCAGCGCGAAGACGCCGAAGGGGGTGAGTTCCATCACCACCATCGTCACCTTCTGCATGACAACCGAGCCCGAATCGAAGATTTTCAGGACCGGCTCGCCCTCCTCCTTCGCCATCAGGATGCCGATGCCGATCAAGAGCGAAAATACGATCAGCGGCAGCACGTTGACGTCGGCCATGACCTGCACCGGGCTTTGTGGCACCATGCCGAGCAGCATCTCGCGCCAGGTCGTCTCGTTGGGCGCAGGCACCGCGCCCATCTCGATCGCCGAGGTATCGACGCCCGCGCCGGGCTGGACAATCGTGCCCAGCGCAAGGCCGAGCCAGACCGCCATCTGCCCGGTAACGACAAAGAGCAACATCGCGCGCCAGCCGACCGAGCCGAGCTTTCGCAGGTCACCGATGGATGCGACGCCCGCGACGAGGCTGAAGAAGATCAGCGGTACGACCAGCATCTTGATGAAGGCGACGAAAAGATCGCCGATGATCTTGATGCTCTCCGCCTGTGCCCCCCAGAGCAAGCCGGTGATGACACCAAGCACCAGCGCGGCGATCACCCGCTGCCAGAGCGGAATGGCGAACCATGATTTCATATGTGCCTGCTCCCGGTGTTCGTCATTGCGAGCGTAGCGAAGCAATCCAGAGCGTGTCGAGCGCCAGCTCTGGATTGCCGCGGCGACTACGTCGCCTCGCAATGACGATTGGAAAATTCACTTTTTCAAAGCCGCCTCGGCAATGCGCCGGTAGATGCGCGCCAGCGTGTCGAGGTCGGCAAGCGCGACCGCCTCGTCGGTCTTGTGCATCGTCGCGTTGTTGAGGCCGAACTCAATCACCGGGCAGAAATCCTTGAGGAAGCGCGCGTCCGAGGTGCCGCCGCTGGTCGAGAGTTCGGGCGCGATACCGGTCTCCGCCTCGATCGCCTCGCTGACCATCGTCGAGAAATCGCCCGGCTCGGTCAGGAACGATTCGCCCGAGATGATCGGCAGCGCAGTCCCGCCATGCTTCTGCGCGATGGCATGGACGCGCTCACCCAGTTCCTTGCCAGTGTGCAGGTCGTTGAAACGGATCGAGATGCGCGCCTTTGCCTTCGCCGGGATGACGTTATGTGCCGGATTGCCGACCTCGATCTCGGTAATTTCGAGGTTCGAAGGCTGGAACCAGTCGGTGCCCTCGTCGAGCGTGAGCGCGTCTAGTTCGGCGAGCATCGCCACCAGCTTAGTGACCGGATTGTCGGCAAGGTGCGGATAGGCGACGTGGCCCTGCACGCCCTCGACCTCTAGGAAGATATTGACCGAGCCGCGCCGCCCGATCTTGGCCATGTCGCCCAGCCGGTTCACCGAGGTCGGCTCACCGACAAGGCAAAGGTCGGGAATTTCGCCGACTGCGCGCATATGGTCCATCAAGGCGCGGGTGCCGTAGATCGCCGGGCCTTCCTCATCGCCGGTGATGATGAAGCTGATCGTGCCCGCCTCTTGCGGAACGTCACGCACTGCGGTGACCATCGCCGCGATCGAGCCCTTCATGTCGACAGCGCCGCGCCCGTAAAGCAGCTCGCCGCGCCGCTCGGGCGCGAACGGGCCGGACGCCCAGCCCTCGCCCGGCGGCACCACGTCAAGATGTCCCGCAAAGGCGAAGTGCCTCGCGCCTTCCGGTCCGCGCCGGATCGCGAAAAGGTTTTCGACCGGGCCATCGGGGGCTTCACCGGTGACGGCGCGATGCACCTCGAAACCCAGCGGCGCGAGCATCTCCTCGAGCACGTCGAAAACAAGGCCCGTCGCTGGCGTCACCGAGGGCGCGGCGATCAGCGCTTCGGCAAGCTCGACAACGGTGCGGGCGGGGGTAGCGGTTTCGGTCATGCTCTCTCCGCCACCTCGAACTGTTCGATGACCCAGTCCTCGTCCTCGGCGGCGGAGCGCCATTCTTCCATCCAGGCGTGTTCCCAGATTGCCTGCATATAGGCCTGCGCAAAGCCGGGGGGCTGGATGCCGTAGGTCAGGAACCTGCTGACGACGGGCGCGTAGATGATGTCGGGCGCAGAGAATGCGCCGAACAGGAACGGTCCGCCCTTGCCGAAGCGCGCGCGGGCCTCTGCCCAAAGCTGGAGGATGCGCACGACGTCGGCCTTGGTCGCGTCGGATGGCTCGAAGCCCTGCACCGCCGCGCGCACGTTCATCGGGCATTCGCGGCGCAGTGCGAAATAGGAGGAGTGCATTTCGGCGACCATCGAGCGCGCCATCGCGCGCGCTTCGTCCTCCTTGGGCCAGAAGCGGTCGCGCCCGACCTTGTCGGCAAGGTATTCGATGATCGCGAGGCTGTCCCAGACCACCGCGTCGCCATCCCAGAGAATCGGCACCTTGCCCGATGACGGCGCGATGTCCTCTATCTGGCGCTTGCGCTGCTCCCAGTCTTCCCCGGCGATGGGCACGAGGATTTCCTCGAACGACAGCCCCGACTGCTTGATCGCGAGCCAGGCGCGCAGGCTCCAGCTGGAATAGTTCTTGTTCCCGATAACGAGTTTCATGGGCGGCGATCCCTTCTGCTGCAAAGGGTTAGCCGTTCATGGTGAGCCTGTCGAGAATGAACGAGTAATCAGAGCACACAACCGTTCGTGTCGAGCGAAGTCGAGACACGTCCGCGCCAACGTGTCTCGACTTCGCTCGACACGAACGGGGATAGACCTGCGTTAAAGTTCCGAGTCGGCCAGAACCGCCGCGCGCAATTCATCGATGCCCATGCCTTTTTCCGACGAGGTAACGTGCAGCACCGGGAACGCAGCCGGATGCTTGCGCGCCTCGGCCTCGACCTTCGCCACCGTTTCGGCGAGCGCGGTGGCCTTCACCTTGTCGGCCTTGGTCAGGACAATGCGATAGCCGACCGCCGCTTCGTCGAGCATCTTCATCATCTCGGCATCGACCGGCTTCACCCCGTGGCGCGAATCGATCAGCAGCAGCGTGCGCTTCAGCTCGACCCGCCCGCGCAGGTAATCGCGGATCAGCCGCCTCCAGGTCTCGACCGTTTTGACCGGGGCCTTGGCAAAGCCGTAGCCGGGCATGTCGACCAGCCGGAACTGCGTCGGATTGCCGACTTCGAAGAAGTTCAGCTCCTGCGTGCGCCCCGGCGTCACCGAGGTGCGCGCGATCGACTTGCGCAGCGTCAGCGCGTTGAGCAGCGACGACTTGCCGACGTTCGAGCGCCCGCAAAAGGCAATCTCGGGCACGTCGGGATCGGGCAGGAACTTGAGCGCGGGCGCGCTCTTCAAGAACTCGACCCGCCCCGAGAACAGCTTGTGCGCGCGTTTTTCCTCGGCCGACAGCGTCACGCCTCACCCTTGGCGGACTTGTCGCGCTCGGCGGCGCGTTGCTTGTCCGCTGCCTCCTTCGCGGCCTGCTCCTTCAGCTGCGGATGCTTCGAATAGAGGTACGCCTGCTGCGCGATGGTGAGAATGTTGGAGGTGATCCAGTAGATCAGCAGGCCCGCCGCAAAGGGCGCCATCACGAACATCAGCACCCAGGGCATGATCATAAAGACCTGCTGCTGCACCGGGTCCATCTGCGCCGGGTTCAGCTTGAACTGCAGCCACATGGTAATGCCGAGCAGAACCGCGAGGATGCCGATGGCGAGGAAGCCCGGCGGAGTGAATGGCAGCAGCCCGAAGAGGTTGAGCACATGCAGCGGATCGGGGGCGGACAAGTCCTTGATCCAGAGGATGAACGGCTCGTGCCGCATCTCGATGGCCAGCATCAGCGTCTTGTAGAGCGCGAAGAAGATCGGGATCTGCAGGAAGATCGGCAGGCACCCGCCCAGCGGGTTCACGCCCTCGTCCTTGTAGAGCTTCATGATCTCCTGTTGCTGCTTCTGCTTGTCGTCCTTGTAGCGTTCCTGCAGCGCCTTCATCTTCGGCTGGATCGCGCGCATTTGCGCCATCGAGGCGAACTGCTTCTGCGCGATCGGGAAGATCAGCGCGCGGATGATGACGGTCAGCGCGATGATCGCGACGCCGAAATTGCCGAACAGGTTGAACAGCCAGAGCAGCAGCGCGAAGATCGGCTTTTCGAACCAGCGGAACCAGCCCCAGTCGATCGAGAGGCCGAACTTGGAGATGCCCAGCTCCTCATACCGGTCGAGGACGTCGGCTTCCTTGGCCCCGGCAAAGAGATAGGTCTTCGTGGTCAGCTTCTGCCCGGCGGGCAAGTTTGCCTGTCCGTAGAGCAGGTCGGCACGGTAGATGCCGCCGCCCAGCGAGCGGAACGCGCCGGTTGCGGGCAGGTCGGCAGGCGCGAGAGCCGACATCCAGTAAACGTCGGTAAAGCCGGTCCACTCCGCCAGCCCTTCCATTTCGATCGCCTGCTGCGGAGCTTCGGCGACTTCGTCATAGTCGGGGCCGAACGAAACCGAATCGTCGAACGCGCCGATGGGGCCGGAATGCACGTTCCAGGTGTCGAGGCTGGCGGTCCGGTCGGTGCGGTTGATCAGGCCGAACGGACGGACCGAGACCGGCGCGGAGCCGCTGTTGGTCACGGTCTGCGTCGCGGTGATGAGGTAGTCTTCGTCGATCTCGTAGGTGATCGCGAAGCGCTGGCCGCTGCCGTTGTCCCACTGCAACGTCACCGGGCTGCCGGGCGCGAGCGCATCGCCCGAGGCCAGCGTGAAGACCGTCTGCGCGGTCGGCAAGCCTTCGCCGCCGACCCAGCCGATCTGCGCGAAATGCTGCGCGGGCGTGCCCGATGGCGAGAAAATGCGCACCGGGCCGGAATCCTTCTTCACCGTCTCGCGGTGGTGCGGCGTGACGAGATCGTCGATCACCGCGCCGGTCAGGTTGATCGAGCCGGTCAGCCCCGGTGCCTTGACCGGAACGCGGCCACCACCGGCCAGCGCGGTTTCAAGGTCGCGCTTTTCGAGCGCGATATCCTCGGGCGTACGCAGCCCGCCGTCACGCGTGGCCTTGGGCTGCTCGGCGCTCGGCTTTGCCTCTTCCTTTTGCGCGATTTCGGCACGCTTGGCGGGCGTGTCGCGATTGGGGTAGAAATAGCTGACGCCCGCTTCCCATCCGAACAGGACGAGCGCGGTCAGCAGTACCGCGAGGATGATGTTGCGTTGATTGTCCATGAGGCTCTTGTGTCGTCTCGCAGTCGGCGGTCAGGTCAGTCCGGCACGGGGTCGTGCCCATGTCCCCCCCAGGGGTGGCAGCGCAATAGCCGCTTGATCGCCAGCCAGCCACCCTTAATCGCACCATGCTTTTCAAGCGCCTCGATGGCGTATTGCGAGCAGGACGGGCTGTAGCGGCAGGTCGGCGGCAGGATGCGCGACGGGCCGATCTGCCAGAACCGGGCGACAAGGATCATCAGGCGCTTCACTTGCGCGGGCCTTTGCGAGGGCGGCGGCGCGGCGGATCGCCCTTGCCATCGCGTACGCGGGCCAGAGCAGCGCTCAGCTCCTCGCGCAGCTTCGCAAAATCGCGCTCGATCCCGCCCTCTCGCCCGATAAGGACGTGGTCGGTATCGGGCAAGCCCTCGCTGGGCAGAGCGTCGCGCAGGAGCGCACGAAACCGGCGCTTCATCCGATTGCGCACGACCGCATTGCCGATCTTCTTGGTAACAGTGATGCCGAAGCGCTGCCCCTGCCCCGCGTTGGGATTGGCCAGCAACACAAACCCCGGCCGCGCGACGCGCAGTCCTTTGTTGGCGGCGAGAAAATCGGCGCGTTTGGTTAGGGTGGAGATGGTCACGGTACGCAATGTAGTGACGAAAACGGCGCGCTACCAGCGCGCCGCAAGGGCGACCGCCCGCCCACAGGCGCCCCGTAGCGGAGCGGAGGGGACAGCGCCGAGGACGCTCGCGCGGATGCGCGAGCGAAACTCAATCAGGCGCTAAGCTTCTTGCGGCCACGCGCGCGGCGGGCGCGCAGGACCTTGCGGCCACCGACCGTCGCCTTGCGGGCGCGGAAACCGTGGCGACGCTTGCGGACGAGCCGGCTGGGCTGAAAAGTGCGCTTCATGGCAAACCTCGAAAAGTCTCAACAGTGCCAGACGGCACGAATAAAAAGGGCCGCCCTCGCCGAGCGACCGCCTGTATGCCCGCGCCGTTACCCGAGCGCCCGATACGAGTCAAGCATCAAGCCGCCTCGTCGAGCCTTACCCAACCGGCCATTTCCGTGCCGTCGAACCAGCGCGCTTCGTGGTGCGGGACGGAGTTGGTCATCGCATAGAACGCGCGGGCTTCGGCTTCGGTCATGCCCATCTGGCGGTAGTAATCGAGGTACTTTCGGTTTTCCGGCGCGGTCACCGCGTAATCGTTCGCCTCGCGCCCGTCCTCGTCCATCCATGCGTGGACGGCGAACTCTGCGCCCGCGTCGGCGTAGCGATGCGCACCGGCGAGGAACAGCTCGACCCCGCCGGAGCGGACTGAGCCGCCGGCAGGGACATAGGTGGAGATGCCCGCCGCGCGGATCATCCGGCCCAGCCGCAAATTGGCAAGGTCGTCCTCGGTGCCGGGGCAGTCGATCATCTCGATCAGCGCGATGCCCGGCCAGGCCTGCATCATCCGGGTAAAGGCAGCCGGCGAGCGCGCGTCGGTCACGTCGACCAGCGCGGCGCGCGCGCCGTCGATCACCCGGAACGGGCCGAAGGTGGCGATACCTTGCGGGATCGCGGCGGGTTTGCTGGCAACAAAGCGCTCGCTGCCGCTGCCGGCGGTGTGGATCTGGTACTCGACGACATCGTCATGAACGACCTCCTGCGCCGCCAGGGGGCGAGCGGCGAATGCCAGAAGCATCATCAGGAGTGCGGCGAGCGAACGCATGCACAGCCTATGCGCCCGAAGGTTTTACCGCCCCCGCTACGATCACGGTAAACCGGTTACTGCGGGCAATGGTTAACCGCGCATAAGGGAAGACCCCGATTGCGCGCTCAGGCATGCAGAAGCGCTTGTGCTGGCGCGGCAGACTGCCATATGGTTCCGCAAGGAAAACAGACTGCGCGGGCGGCCCGGTTTGCTGCCGCGCAAGGAGAGAGAGACGATGGCAGATATCCAGATCAGCAACCTCGACGACGCGCTCAGTTTCGGCTCGCGCGTTGCGGGCGTGACCGACGCAGCGCTCGACGATGCCGCTGTACGGAAGGAACTTGCGCAGCTGTTCGAGGATCGCGGCGTTATCGTCTTCGAAGGTGTCGAACCTTCGGCGGCAATGCAGGTGAAAATCAGCGAAGTCTTCGGCCCGTTGAAGGACCACCCGGTCGCCTATGTCCAGCGCGCCGATGCCGACAAACTGCTCGGCGTGATCGAGATTACCGCCAAGCCCGATGGCGCGATCGTCGAGATCGACGGCGAACAGCTCGTCACCTGGCAGCCCTGGCACTTCGACCACGCCTATAACAACGAGCTGAACCGTGCGGGCGTGCTGCGCTCGCTGAAGATCGCGGGTACGGGCGGGCGCACCGCCTTTGCCGACGGCATCCAGATCTGGAACGACATGGACGCTGGCATTCGTGCGAAGGCCGAAGGCATGGAACTGCTGCTCAACCTCGACCTGCGCTACGGACGCCAGCGCTTCGGCCTGCCGGAGAATTTCCGCGTGATCCAGGAACACGCCGATTCGATGAGCGAGGAAAACGAGAACGGACGCTGCGCGGTCCATCCCGCCGTCTGGACGCGCGCAACGGGCGAGAAGGTCTTTCACATGACCGGCTATGGGTGTCGCGGCATGGTCGGCGACAAGAGCGACGCCGCGTTCGCGGCGATGGACGAGGTCTGGCGCGAGGCGATGCGCGTGATCGAGCCCTATTACCATGAGTGGCACCCCACCGACATGGTGATCTGGGACAACTGGCGCATCCTGCATCAGGCCTGCGGCTGCGCACCGGGGCAGGAACGCGTCGTCCACCGCACCACGATCAAGGGCGACTACGGATACGGCCGCTGGGAAGACGAACCCGCGCGCGAGGCGCAGCCGGCGGAGTAGGGGCTGAGTCCCGTGGCCTGAACAGTAAAGCATTTCGGTTGCGTCGCCCCGTGCTCGACACGGGGCTTGGCTTAGTTCGTCCTCACCGCCCCTCGACAAGAAGCCTTGGCCCGCATCAAGTGCGGGCCGACGAAATAGAGATCAGTACACGGGAATTCCGCTCCAATCCCGAGCCAGCCTCTCGACTTGGGCGCGGTGCTGATCCATGCTCGGCTGCGTAGTTGCACGGGGGCATAACGCACGTGGTCGCGCTGGTATCGACGGTCGCTTATCTCGGGCTTGAGGCGCGCCCTATCGAAGTGCAGTGCCAGATCGCGCCCGGCGTCCCGCGTTTCGGAGTGGTTGGCCTGCCCGACAAGGCGGTGGGCGAATCGCGCGACCGGGTGCAGGCGGCATTGTCGGCGATGGGCCTTTCGCTGCCGCCCAAGCGCATTACCATCAACCTGTCGCCCGCCGACCTGCCCAAGGAAGGCTCGCATTACGACCTGCCGATTGCAATGGCGCTGCTCGCGGCGATGGGGGTCTGCGATGCCGAGCAACTGGCGGACTATGTCGCGGTGGGCGAACTGGCACTGGACGGGCGGATCGTGCCCTCGCCCGGTGTGCTTCTTGCCGCGCTCCATGCCAGCAGCGAGGACAAGGGCCTGATCTGCCCCGCCGCTCAGGGGGCAGAGGCGCGCTGGGCCTCTGGCGTGGCAGTGGTCGCTGCGCCCGACCTTGTCAGCCTCCTCAATCACCTCAAGGGCACGCAGGTGCTCGACCCGCCAGAGGCTGGAGAAGCCGAGGCTAAGGCGCACGGGCCGGACCTCAAACAGGTCAAGGGGCAGGAAACCGCCAAGCGCGCGCTCGAGATCGCGGCGGCGGGCGGACACAATTTGCTGATGATCGGGCCGCCCGGCGCAGGCAAGTCGCTGCTCGCCTCGTGCCTGCCCGGAATTCTGCCCGAACTGTCGCCCGCCGAGGCTCTGGAGGTTTCGATGATCCAGTCGGTCGCGGGCCTGCTCGAAGGCGGGCGGATCAGCCGCGCGCGCCCGTTCCGCGATCCGCACCATTCCGCCTCGATGGCCGCGCTCACCGGCGGCGGGCTCAAGGTGAAACCCGGCGAAGTATCACTGGCGCACCTTGGCGTGCTGTTCCTCGACGAATTGCCCGAATTCCAGCGGCCGGTGCTCGATTCGCTACGCCAGCCGCTCGAAACCGGCGAAGTCTCGGTCGCGCGCGCCAATGCGCATGTCACCTTCCCCGCGCGGGTGCAGCTGGTCGCGGCGATGAACCCGTGCCGCTGCGGGCATCTGGGCGATCCCGCACTGGGATGCAGCCGTGCGCCGCGCTGCGCCGCCGATTACCAGTCGAAGGTTTCCGGACCGCTGCTCGACCGCATCGACCTCCACGTCGAAGTCGATCCCGTCTCCGCCGCCGACCTCGCGCTGCCCCCGCCCGCCGAAGGTTCCGCCGAGGTCGCCGCGCGGGTGGCCCGCGCCCGCGCAGTGCAATCGGCGCGGATCGAGGAGACCAGCGCGCGCACCAACGCGGAGTTGGATGGCGAAGCACTCGACCGCTTCGCCAAACCCGACGAGCCGGGGCAGAAGCTCCTCATGCAAGCCGCTGACGCGATGCGCCTCTCCGCGCGCGGCTACACGCGAATGCTAAGGGTGGCGCGCACGATTGCCGATCTTGCGGGCGCGGAGGACGTGGGTCGGATACATGTGGCCGAAGCGCTCAGCTACCGGCGGCAGGCGCCGAGGGCCTAGCCCTCAAAAATCGTAAACCACCGTCGCCCGTGTCGCCGTATCCACCTTCTTCAATCCCGGCGGCGGGTTGCTCTCGCGTTGCCAGAGGTAGCTGAGGCGGCCCGAGAGGCGGTCGGAGAACTTGGCGGTCAGGCTGGCGAGGTTGCTGAGCGAGGTGTTGCTTGCACCGAAGAATGCGGTGGTATCGTTGCCGAAGGTGATCGTGTCGGTCAGCGCCACCGAATAGAGCGAGGACGCGCGGCCCGCGAGCTGGTTCTCGCTGGTGCCGTCGGTGTAGCTGATCTGCTGCAGCGCGGGGCCGGCTTCGACTTCCCATGAGTGGCCGTCATGCACGATCACCTTGTAGCCAAGGCCCGCCGATTCGGTGAACCGGCGCGAGATACCCGCGAAGCGGTCGCGGTCCCATTGCAGCGTGCCGTAGGCGTACATGCGCTCGAAGAACTTGTAGTCGAACTTGTAGCCGACGAGGAACTTCTCGCGGCTGGTCTCGCCATTGTCGCGCTGGAAATCGGCCAGCGCGCGCAGCGAGTGGCGGGTTTTCAGGCCCTCCTTGCGCAGCTTCAGCGAGGCGACGGCGGTCTTCTGGTCGGTGTTGCCCGAGGTCATGCCGACGCCCAGTTCACCCTGCCCCGACCAGCCGTCGAGCAGGCCCTGCGAAGCCAGTTCGGCGATGCGCTTTTCCTCGGCGCGCGCGGCATATTCGGCCTTGAGACGGCCTGCCAAGGCATCGATCTCGGCCCCGCTGGCCGGGTTTGTGGCCTTCGCCGCCTCGACCACCGCAGCAAGCTTGGCGTCGTCGAGCGTTTCGGCGGCGTGGCGGATCATCGCCGCGACCGGCTCGGGCAGCGCCTCGGCCTGCGCCATCGCGGGCTGTGCGATTATCGCCGCCGCCATCGCGGCCATGCCAGGCTGGTGTCTCATCCGGGTTCCCCTATTGCCTCCGATACAAGCGGCGGTATTGGCAGAAGTTCCCGGCATCGACCTGTAAATTCGGGTAATTTCAGCGCTTACCAGCCGTTCCAGTGGGTGATGCGCTCCACCGGCCCGCGCTCCGCACGCTTGAAATCGGTGCCCTTGGTATAGCCGACCGGGAGCAGCGCGACCTGCCCGACGTCATCGGGAATGCCCAACAACTCGGCGACCTCCTTCTCTTTGTTGAGGTGCAACGTGGTGATCGTCGAGCCAAGCCCGCGCGCGCGCAGGGCAAGCTGGAACGACCAGACCGCCGGGAAGATCGAGCCCCACTGCCCCGCGACCAGCGCCGGGGGCGAATCGGGCGTCGGCGGATCCTTGATGCAGGGGATGAGGAAGACCGGCACCCGCTCAAGGTTTTCGACCAGCCACATCGCCGATGTCATCACCCGCTGCGTCTGCTTGTGGCCCGATGCCTCAACGATCTTGAGCCCTTCTTCGAGATAGCCCTCGCCGCCCGCGCGGTAGCAATCGGCGATCTTTTTCTTCAGATCGGGATCGTCGACCACGATCCAGCGCCAGCCTTGCGAATTGCTGCCGGTGGGGGCCTGCACCGCAAGTTCGAGGCATTCGAGGATCACCTCGCGCGGGACTGGCCTGTCGAGGTCGAGCCGCTTGCGCACCGCGCGGGTGGTCGCGAGCAGCTCGTCGGTCATGGGTATATCGAATTGCATGTTATTGTCTCCCTCAGGCCGATTTCAGGGCCGGTATCACCTCGCGGTGGAACAGTTCGCCCGCCTCGCCCCAGTCGGCGGGGTAGAAGCCGGGGCCGACCACGACAAACCGTTCGAGGCCAAGCGCTTTCAGTTCGAGCAGGCGCTCCGTCACGACATCGGGCGGGCCTACAATCGCGAACTGTCGCACGAATTCGGGCGAAAGGCCGCCGCCCTTGATCTTCTCGCTGTCGTGGATGTTGCCGTGGCGGGTCATGTCATAGCCTGACTTGACCGCATCGAGGTTCTTCGCCGCTTCCTCGCCCTGCGGGCCGACTTGCTTGCCCTCGATCACCTGAAAGCGCGCGAGCGG